>JANXWB010000029.1 GCA_025351345.1 Synechococcales cyanobacterium GL140_1_metabat_312 | reverse complement strand
CGCTAAAAATGCACAAGGAAACAGCAAAATCCCTGACCAGCCCACAAACACAAAGCGATCGCGTTTTAGCCAATCGTCGAGTACGTCAAATACGCCCCGCTCTGGCGCACGCCCCATTGCTATGGTCATGTACAAATCTCCAAAGGATAAATATATAAAGACGGCAATCCATCAACTTTAGAACTTCTAATGTTCTGTGTATGAGAGATTGTTTACGTTTCTTTACATAGTATAGGGGTAAACTTCGGTGATCCGCCAGAATTTTTGAAAAAAGCGGCGGGAAAAACAGTTCGTTCGTTCGATCGTCTCTTTATAATAGATATTGCACGCCCAAGGGATGAACTGACGGTTATGTTTATTTTGGAATTTACATTAAAGGGTCCCACCACCCTGAGCATCCAGAAGAAGGAGCAAGCAGATGCTGAATCTGCATTTCAGACGCTCGTAAGTGCCCTAAAAGGCAACAATGATGCACTGATTGAACTCACCTGTGACCATCAGACCAATAAAAAAGTTGCGCTGCTCGGAAGTTCTGTCGTTTCCGTACAAATGTATGAAAAAACCAGCGGTGGAGCTGGTGGACGTGCTCCTGGGTTCTTTGCCCCGAACGCATAGTACTCATCGTGACCTGCCGCACAGCCTCAATCTGCACTGCACTCTTGCTTAGGAGAACGCACTGCAAACTGAGATTGTGCGGTTTGTTTTTGGGCTAATTTTTTGAAAAATAATTTATTTATAAGGAATTTTAAAGGAAAATTATCATGGCTTCTGCGATCGCAACTCATGATTTGAGCTTTGAGTGGAAAACAGGTCAATCCGTCCTTCAGGGATGTTCCTTGGATATTCCGCAAGGGGAATTTTGGATGCTGTTGGGAACAAACGGCTGCGGAAAGTCTACGCTTTTACGGCTGATTGCGGGATTATTACCTCGTCAAAGCGGCACCATTGAGGTCTCCAAAAAACTTGGATTTGTCTTTCAAAATCCTGACCACCAGCTTGTTATGCCGACCGTTGGTGCAGATGTTTCCTTTGGATTGGTGCGGGAAAAACTCACCTCCGCCCAGGTAAAATCTCGCGTTTTAGAATCCCTCGCCGCAGTTAATCTTCTAGAATTCAGCCGTCGCCCGATCTATGCTCTCAGCGGTGGACAAAAGCAACGGGTGGCCATTGCTGGAGCGATCGCAACCCAATGTGATGTTTTACTCCTAGACGAACCGACTGCTCTTCTTGATCCTGATAGTCAGCTCGAATTAGTGGCCCAAGTTCAACGGCTTGTCAAAGAACGCGGTATTACAGCGCTTTGGGTCACCCATCGACTTAACGAGCTGGACTATGCAGACGGCGCACTCTTATTACATCAAGGCACCGTCATCGATCGGGGCGACCCGGCAAGGCTCAGGGACCGGATGATTCAAATGGAAACTCATCCGTCTTAAATTTGAGCAAAACGCGCTTTGAGTAGAGCATTAGTCAAATTGTGGCGAGAGCAAACCGTGACAAGATCAGATCGGGATGTCATCATATTAACGATCGTACTCCCATCTGCTAAACCATGCACCCATGAAACCCGATAAGCCCCAGGCACTTCTATTCATTGACGGCTACAACATTGTCGGGGCATGGACTGACTTGAAAAAAATTCGCGATCGTCACGGACTAGAAGAAGCACGTCATCGTTTAGTAGACCATCTAACTGGATTTTCTGCCTACAACGCCTACAACTCTAAAATTGTGTTTGATTCACAGTACCGAGATGGCGGCAGCACTGAGCAGGTCATTAGTGAATTTCTCGCTATTCACTACACGAATCAGGGTGAAACAGCTGATACGTTTATCGAGAAATCCTGTGCCAACTTTCGCCAAGACATTCGTAAATTTGAACAGCGGCTTATTGTGGCAACAAGCGATCGTGCCCAACAACTCACCGTGGGCGGTTATGGGGCAGAATGGATCTCAGCTCCTCAACTTTGGCGCGAAGTGGAACTGACTAATGCTCATGTCCGTCTTCGTCAAAAAACCAAAAACAAATCGTCAGGGCGCTTTCTAATCAATTCCCTGGATCCTGAAGCCCAAGCTAAACTCGATCGACTTCGATTCAACAAATAAACTTGCAAAATTGTTTGTTAAAAATTATTTATTAGAGATTCTCAGAACTTTTCTCACAAAGGGGTTGTAAATTTTGGAAGAGCTTGTTATATTAAATGACGTCGAGAGCGTTCCTCAGTAGCTCAGTGGTAGAGCGGTCGACTGTTAATCGACTGGTCGCAAGTTCGAATCTTGCCTGGGGAGTTTAGGATAAGTAAAAAAAGCCTTGCAGTGATGTAGGGCATTTTGCTTAGTTATCGTTTTTGCTTGGTTCTAACTACAAATACGGATCCAGTGAAGGGAGCGATCGGTTGAGATCTACGGGATTTTGCCTAGGACATTTTCCTGAGAACAGGGCACCTTAGAAAAGTAGCGATGTAAGCCCACTCCCCGCAACCGACATGATTACTCCCCTTTCTAAATTCCCTATCTGGCATTATCTCAACCAACCGATCTTTGAAGGCCCGACCACAATTCCGATTTTGAATCCTCGCCGCTTTTTATATCTGCACCGAATCGAGTTACTTGAACGCTGTCTAGAACGAGAATTCAGAGCCAGCGGAAAATAAACTACCGATGCAAAATATCGATGCAACCTATCGTAGTAACCCCTTGCTTCAACGTAGATTCCCACCATCCCTTAGAATAAGAACTTATTGCAGCTTCTTTTAGATTGCAGATTCTTTTAGGTTGGTGGGTTTTTCATTAATGACGAAGCAGCGTATCCTTTCTGGTATTCAGACGACGGGCGACCTTCACTTAGGGAATTATCTCGGCGCAATTCGCAACTGGGTTGAAATTCAGGAGCAGTACGATAGCTACTTGTTTATGGCGGACCTTCATGCCATCACAATTCCCCATGATCCAAAGGTGTTAGCTAGCACGACTCGAAGAGTGGCCGCCACATATCTCGCCTGTGGAATTAAGCCAGACCAAGCCACTATTTTTATTCAGTCTCACATTTCTGCCCATTCGGAACTCGCCTGGATCCTCAACTGCGTTACACCGCTGAATTGGTTGGAACGGATGATTCAGTTTAAGGAGAAAGCCCTTAAACAAGGTGAGGATGTGAGTGTTGGATTGTTAGATTATCCCGTGCTACAAGCGGCTGATATTTTATTGTATGAGCCAGATCAGGTTCCCGTTGGCGAAGATCAACGACAGCATTTAGAACTGACCCGTGATATTGCTCAGCGCATTAATTACAAGTTTGGGACTGAATCTCAGCCTGTGTTAAAGGTGCCAAGTCCGCTGATTCGGAAGGAAGGAGCACGCGTGATGAGTTTGGCGGATGGAACGCGCAAGATGTCCAAGTCTGATCCTTCAGAACTCAGTCGTATCAGTATTTTAGATACAAATGATACGATCGCAACGAAGATCAAAAAATGCAAAACAGATCCAACACGCGGATTAGAATTCGGCAATCCCGATCGGCCTGAGTGTAACAATCTCTTAACGCTGTATATGTTGTTATCGGGACAAACCCAAACAGCAGTAGAAGCGGAATGTGCCGAGCTGGGCTGGGGACAGTTTAAACCGTTGTTGACAGAGACGACGATCGCAGCGCTTTCTCCCATCCGCGATCGTTATGATGAGATTCTGGCAGAACCGGAATATTTAGATACGGTGCTGAAAGAGGGCCGGGAAAAGGCTGAGATATTGGCTAATGCGACGCTATCTAAGGTAAAAAATGCACTCGGGTTTGCACCTGTGATTTAGCGCTGTTAAGGTGAACCTCTGGGCTTACGTACTAAGTAAAAACGGCTGCTCCTGTAAGCAACCGTTTTATCGGGAGATTCAATCTGTCTTGTCAATCAAAACGATCGTTCAATCAGGGAGAACCTAGTCTTCCTGAGAATCTGCCGCAGATGGTTGGGGTATGGTTTCATTCAGTGGATGAATGGAGACAATCTGACCACCCAAACGATTCATTTGTTGCATGAACTCGCTCATTCGATTAAAAGCCACTGGCATCATGACCGTGCTGCTTTTACGAATGGCATGCTTGTCTTGTTCAGTCCGATCGGTTTGACGGAGTCCTGCGACTTCGTATACAAAGACCCGACTGTCACCAAAAGGATTGGATCCCAAAATAGAACGGCCTAACATATGCAAGCTTCTCCGTTGGATCTTAGAGTTATTTTTTACGGTGTGGGTGATTTTAAGGGCGCAAGACTTGCGCCCTAGCATTCATGTGAGGAGAGATTTCTATTTCTCTATTTCACAATCTTTATTTCACAAGCGTGACGCTGGCGACTTTACCACCCAGCTTATTGATGCGTTGGAGCGTACTGTTGAGCTGCTCGTAAGGAACAATGTACTCGGTATTGCTGCGACGCACTTTGGGATAGCGCGGAAGGCTAATGGCGGCGACTTCGATGCGATACTGACGAGTAGAACCATACATCGCCGGAGCGAAGACCCCTTGAGGCATGGTTCCTTTTGCTGAAGCTTGGTAAGCCCAACCTGGTGCACCACTGCCCGCCATAGTTCGTACAGTTGATGCCCGCCCTCGTGCTAAGTCTCCAGCCAAGTGAGAGTTTGCACCCTCAAGGTGAGACTTGTCGCTGCTGGCATAGCCGCGATACAACTGGAACATTCGGGGGAAGCCCACCGTTTTTTGTCCCCTCTGAGTCGCAAAACCTCGGTAATAAGGCACGGTAAAATCGCCAAAGCTGACATCATATTCCGCTGAATCCAGATAGGAATCAATGTCTGCCTCGTAGCCTTCATTTTGATAACGATCGAGATGTTCAATCACTTCCGCTTCATCATAGGGCGCACGTCCTAATAGATGTTTAAAGTTCAGCTCGATTACCCTTGTGTGAAAATGGGGATAGAGGAACTTGGCTTTGTACAATTCTGACTTCGCCAATGCTCGTACAAAGTCACGCACCGATAGTTGACCATTTTTGAACAATGATTCCATCGCTGTGAGCCGATCGGCCATCAACAAATATCCATTGCCTAGAACATGACGATAGACCGCATCAATCACGGTTTTCGCTTCAGCAGGCGTATACTTCGGGCGCAGTTCAAGGGGTTGCGTATCGTCAAAGGCCGCACTTCCTAAACGAGTAGCAGCAGTGGTAATAGCCACAGAGGATTCTCCTGAGTTAATTGATGATCTTTAGGCGAGCGTAATTTCTAAAATCCGCGTGCCACGTTGATTTAGCCGTTGCATTGTGGCAGACAACTGTTCATAGGATACGAGATATTCAGTGACACTACGACGAATTTGAGTCGTGCGGGAACTGGCTCCCTGAGATACACGAAGGCGATACAGTTGACCGCGCTTGCCACCATGAACCCCCATCAGTTCACGGCCCATGGTGCTGGGTCGCAGTGGGCTTACACTATTCATAGCGAGTTCAGACGTTAACTGACCTTTGCCATTGCCTTGGGCACGATCGCTGCTAGCATAGCCCCGATAGAGTTGGAAAAGACGATTAAATCCAACAGTTTTTTGACCTAATGGAGTACCAAATCCCTTGTGAGAAGGGACAATCCATTGACCAAAGTTAGAATTATATTCGTCAGAATCTATATAGGAATTGATCTCTGCTTCATAGCCCTTCTCCATATAGAGCATGACATGTTCCGAGATTTCCGCTTGGTTCGCTGGAGCGCGACCTAAAAGATGTTTAAAATTCAATTCAATAAATCGAATTTGGTAGTTCTCATACAAGAATTTCTTCCGATATAACTCTGACATCGCGATCGCGCGAACAAAGTCCCGAACTGTCAAATCCCCTTGACGCAAGAGCGATTCTGCGGTCGTGAGTCGCTCGGACTGCATGAGATACTCATTGCCCAAAACCTGGCGATAAGCAGTATTAATCACTACTTGTAGATCATCCCTACTGGGATTCGATCGTAATTCTACGGGAGAGGTTGAACTATAAGGCTCAATTCCCAACTGCCGTGCAGACATTGAACTGATCATGAAAAGCTCCTGATAAAAGCCCTAAATACTAAAAAAACACGTAATGAGGTAATGGGATTTTGGGATGCAATCCCCGCTAATGCCCAAGCAGCCCATCAATTGATCAAGACCCTAGCTGAGGGAGTTGATTGATAGTCAAAGTACTTTAGTGAACGCATCTAACATGCTGTTAATCTCCTTGACAAAGGATGAAGTTTTGTAATGTCTGGTTGATCTAAAATTCGATCGAACGATGAGTTATTCTGGGAATTTAAAAAGTTAAAAACCTTCGCTGGTAAAGCATTAGGGTTCAAACTTTGATTTAACCATTGACTAGCATTGAATCAGTTTGTCTGTGCAAATCTTGTGCCATTTCTGAAAATATCTATATTGTTTTGTAAAGAAGTCCTGAGGTTCACAATTTTATTCCTAGCAATATCTAGTGATGTCTTAACCCCTATTTAGACAGCGCAATTAAATAGCATGGTAGACATGTAACGCTCAATCCATTCTGATTCAAAGGATTTTTCTAAAATTCGCCGGGTTTTGTTATTTTCGCGTTGATGACTGCAATAGTTTTGCTTTCTAGCTTGGATTAACATTTGTTCATTACGAGACGTTACAGGCTGGGTTTGAAGGGCGATACTGCAATGAATCTTCATAATCTGTTGGACAAGTTCTAAGAATGCTTAATCTAGTTCACGATTGATTGAATTCGTTGAAGACGGTTGTGAATCCGATCGCTGAGAGATTGTGCCGTAATGGGTTTACAAAGATAATCATCGGCTCCGACTGAAAAGGCTTTATGTTGGGTTTCAGCGTTAGAATCGGCACTCAAAAACATCACGGGGATCTTTTGCCAAGGATCGACCGATCGTAATTCCTGACAAAGTTCAAATCCATTAATTTGCTGCATTTGAATATCCAAAATCACAACATCTGGATGATTGCCCTCCAGAACAGACCAAAATTGTCTGGGGTCATTTAAGGTCAATACTTGAAAACCATAGGATTTTAAATGGTGAGGGAATGTTTCTAAAAAGAACGGATCATCATCCACCAGCATGACTTTAATCTCAGGCGGTGATGGTTTAGACGTTGGGTCTTCGATCGCCTTTGCCCGGTCTTCGAACATCGTGGGTAAATTTTCAATATAAAGCGTTTGCTCAATCTGTTGCTGAAGCTGATTCAAAAACGATCGAAAGGACTGAGCTTGATTCGGTTCTAGGTACAGATCAGGATGAAGTTCTTGATCTAAATTTCGGGCCAACTGCATGGCTTGATGTAGCCCAAAGGTGCCTAATGTACCTACCAGGGTATGGGCGGCTCGATAGGCTTCTGCTTGAATCGGAGAGGTTAATTGTGCTGAATGAAGTCTGTCTAGAGCGGATCGAATCAGTTCTACGCGTTCTAGACAGGTCGATCGATGTTTTTTCCAAGTGTCATTCAGCAATTCTAAATATTGGGCTTGCTGCATTAATTCATTTGATTTGGAGGGTTCGATCAATAAATTTGGTGGTGCAATGTCGGGAGTTTCTCGTGCTGGAGCGATCGTCGTAGTCGAGAGATCAAGTATTTTGAGATAGTAGCCTCGACCATGGGATGTGGCAATCAAATCGGGCGGAGCACCGACAGCAGTGAGTTTTTTACGAAGACGACGCATGTGCGATCGGACCGTGGCATCCACCGGGAATTCTTCTGATGACCATAAACTCTCCAAAATTTCATCACTGCTAAAGACATGCTGACTATCCCGCATCATCATTTCGAGCAATACATATTCTTTGGCCGTTAACGTTAAGGCCATCTCGCCATAGAACACTTCATAGGTGCTTGAATTCAAAGATAATGGCCCACAAGTAACGATCGGTAATGGATTGCTACTCCCCCGCCGTAGCAGCGCTCGAATCCTGCTAATTAATTCGGGTTCATCAAAGGGTTTGACCATATAGTCATCAGCCCCGGCATTCAATCCCATAATTTTTGCCGTACTGGTATCTTGAGAACTCAGCATCAAAATCGGCACCGTATAGCCTGTATGGCGCAATTTCTGACAGAGGGCAATACCATTGAGTTTGGGCAACACTAAATCCAAAATCAATAAATCATACTCATAGGTCGAAGCATAGTCCCACCCCTCTAACCCATCCTTAGCGGCATCGATCGCATAGCATTCCGCATTTAATCGCTGCGTTAGCAATGTCCGTAATATCTCATCATCTTCAACGACTAAAATCCGCATAGCACCCTCAGTTTGACGCTCAATTTGATGATTCAGCCCAATTTAAAACATTACAAATTTGTTCTGCCAACTCTAAGGCATTAAAAGGTTTAATAATCACGCCACTGACTCCCGTGTCATTGAATAAGCGCTTTTCGGAGGCTTGAGCTTTTGCAGTGAGGAGAATGACTGGAATCGATCGGGTTTGATCATTGAGTTGCAAGGCTCGAAAGGTTGCCAATCCATCCATTTCCGGCATCATTACATCTAGTAAAATCATATCCGGGTGGTCGGCCTGTGCCCGCGAAATCCCTTCATTCCCAGAACTTGCGCTGATCACCTCCCAGCCCGCTGTCATTTTTAATCCAAATTCCACCACGGTTTGAATTGATTCATCATCATCAATAATCAAAATGCATTTTTCAGTCATTGCTGCAATTCTCCATAATTCAAGGGTGGAATGGTAAAAATAAACCGACTCCCTTCACCTAAGACACTTTCAACCCACAGATGCCCTCCATGTTGTTCAATGATTTTACGGCAGATGGTCAACCCTAACCCAGTCCCCCCTTTTTTGCGGGAATCTGAAGAATCTACCTGATAAAACCGATCGAAAATGCGTTCTAGTTGTTCGGGTGGAATCCCTGGACCCCAATCGCGCACTTCAAATTGAAGCTGGTCTGCACGACAGCTCAATGTCAATTCAATTCGCCCTTCCCGTGATGAAAATTTAATTGCATTACTCAACAAATTCATCAACACTTGCACGATACAGTCAGCATCCGCCCAGATTTCGACTTCGATAGGTGCAGTCGAAAGGAATACATCATACTGTTGGGCCATGGCTTGAATGGCTTCTGTAGCCGTCACCATCAAATCTGCTGCATTACAAACTTGGCGATTCATAGTGACTGCGCCCGCTTCAATACGCTGTAAATCCAAGATCCCATTGACTAATCTCATCAGCCGATCGGTATTTTCATCAGCAATCTCCAGCATTTGATGGCCGTCGCTGGTCAACCGTCCCAACCGACCAGTGGCCAGAATTTTTAAGGCACTATGAATAGAGGTAAGGGGAGTGCGAAGTTCATGACTCACGACTGAAATGAATTCATCTTTCATCCGTTCGATCGCCTTTCGATCGCTAATGTCCGTTATCAATGCAAAGAATCCTTTAATTTTCTGTTGTTTTCCTTGGCCCTCTTGATGCGGGATATAGGTAACACTGACGGATCGTGATGTCCCATCAATCCATTGAATCTCATTTTCATAAATCACAACTTCTCCAGCCAACGCCCTGTTGACCCAAGCTTCCATTCGATCGTAACAATCCCAAACTTGATTCAAATGTTTCCCACGAATACTTTCTGGAGATTTCCCTAGCCATTCTTCGTAAGCTTGATTATTGAATTGGTATCTTTGTTTTGCATCGACATAGGCAATTAAAACAGGTAAGGCATTGGTAATCGATCGTAGTTGTTCTTCACTGCGACGCAGGGCATCCTCAGTTTGTTTACGCTCGGCGATCTCTTGCTGCAATTCTAAGTTCACTTGGCGCAATTTTGCCGATTCTAAGTTCACCTGTCGTAATTTTGCCGTCCGATCGGTCACAATATCTTCTAAATGCTCTAGCAATTCTCCTTGCGAAATGGCGATCGCAATTTGATGGGCCAGTTTCTGCATAAGTTCGAGTTCAAATTCACTCCAGTCATGGGGAGCTTGACAATGGTGCGCAATCAGCAATCCCCAGAGTTTATTGTTTTGATCTTCTGAATTAGGATTCAAGGTAATGACGATCGGTACAATCAATTTTGCCTTGATGCCAAACTGCGTTACAAAATCAACCAAACAACTCGCAACGCCAGATTTTGGATCATTAACATCTGCGATCGCCCGCACCCTTCCCTTGGCATAAAGCGTCTGATAATTTGTGGGAAAGACTTCTTCGGGAAACTCAGACCCTAAAATCGTCTGCACATTGGGCAATACCGCTTCACTAATGGTTTTCCCGGTACGATCGGACAACACTTGGTAAATCAATACCCGATCGGCCTTGAGAATCCGCTGAACTTCTGAAACGGTTGTACTCAAAATTTCCTTCAGTTGCAGGGATTGGCGAATTTTTAGGGTCACTTCTGCGAAGAGTTCTGCCTTTTGCTGTTGCAGGTCTTCGGCGATCGAATTGGCTTCGTCACGCAGACGATCTTGTGAGGATAGCGATCGGGCTTGGAAGTCGCGCACAATGAAGATTCCGATTGCCTGCGAGAGGAGTGTCTAATGCTTAATGTATTAGCAATTACGATCGGCTTTAGAGAACGTTGGAAATCTTAATCGTGGTAGTCGCGCTAGGGATTGAGTAGGGTTGGGCGGTTGAGATCATTCGAGGGATGGGTTAGAGCCACCATCAGGGTCAAGCATTTTATGATGCCTCTGTTAAACCCCTGTTAAACGATCGAGAAATTGGGGAGATTAAGAGTCCAACAATAAAATTTCGATTAAACAATTTTGTGGAATCCGAATTCGGATTACGCTTGGGTAATAGTTTTTTACAATTTTTTCGCTAGTATGGCACGATCGCCCCTGACACACTTCCGGACCGCCCTCACTAAGGGAGATTTTTTGATTACCGCTGAGGTTGCTCCACCCAAGGGAACCCGTCCGGACCATATGATCGAGATGGCAAAACAGCTTAAAGGGCGCGTTCATTCGGTGAACATCACGGATGGTAGTCGAGCGGTGATGCGGATGTCGTCTTTGGTGTCGGCCTTGTTGTTGTTGGAGGAAGGCATTGAACCCATCTATCAGGTGGCTTGCCGCGATCGGAATGCGATCGGGTTACAAGCTGACCTGCTGGGTGCCCATGCCCTAGGGATTCGGAATGTATTGGCGTTGACGGGAGATCCAGTAAACGCAGGCGACCATCCAACGTCTCGGGCGGTGTTTGAATTGGAATCAATTCGGCTGTTGCAGATGATTACGAAGTTGAATTCTGGGTTTGACTGGACCGATCATGCCTTAACCGATGGGGCAGCGGATCTGTGTATGGGTGCTGCCGTGGATCCGCAGTGTGGGAGCTGGTCGGGCTTACAGCGTCGCTTTGAGCGGAAAGTGGAGGCGGGGGCAGAGTTTTTTCAAAGTCAGTTGATTACAGATTTCGATCGGCTCGACAAATTTATGACGGAAATTGCTAGACCCGCTGGTAAACCGATTTTAGCTGGAATTTTCTTGTTGAAATCGGCTAAAAATGCCCGTTTTATTAATCGAGCTGTTCCCGGAGTCAGTATTCCAGACCATATTATCGATCGCTTAGAACGAGCCAGCGACCCGCTTCAAGAAGGAATAACGATCGCGGCTGAACAAGTGAAGTTGGCTCAAAGTCTTTGCCAAGGCGTTCATCTAATGGCCATTAAGCGAGAAGATCTGATTCCGGAGATTTTAGATAAGGCGGGTGTGAAATCGATTCGTCAAGTGGCGATCGCGGTCTAACGAATTAAGAAGACTCTAAGCAGCCCACCGACAATGTTCATCATGGAAATCCCTAATCCATTGCCGCCTCTGCCCTCACTTGATTCAATTGGTTTTTTCATTTCCAGCAGAATCTTATCGCTCGATTCCGATCCGGCTTTGTCGCCCTGGGCTTTAAATAGCTCATTGGCTTGCCCCATATCTGCGATCGCGGCCTTACGATCACCTGTTTCAAACTTCGCAATACTACGTCCGAAGTACGACGGGGCGTGAACAGGGTTTCTCAATAGAGACTGGTTAAATTGATCAATTGCAATGTCGTAACGTTTTTGGCGAGTGGAGTCGGTGGCCCATTGATAATATTGTTCAGCGCTGCCTACTGTACTGGGCAAATCGATCGCAGCTTGGAGGGTTGCACCATCAAGCAATGTACCCATCAAAATTGCCCCCGTAAATACCGTTCCCCGTAGATCTGTGTTTCGCAAATCAGCTCCAGTCAAATCTGCCCCGCCAAGATTCGCACCACTGAGGCTAGATCCAGCTAGTTTTGCATTACGAAGATCTGCGCCGATTAGGTTAACGCGGCTCAGGTTGGCCTGCTGCAAATTTACGTTACTGAGACTCGCACTCTGAAGATTCGCCATAACCAGACTGGCACCTTGAAGATCACAGCTCTGACATTGTTTCGTGGATAACAATTGACGAATGTGGTCAAGATTTTCGGCCTTTGCAGCGCTTCCAATATTGGTCACAACGATAGCAAGTGCAGTCCAAGGCAACAATTTTCGGCTTATTTTTTGACTTGATTTTCGATTTAAGGAGAATTGCAGATGATTCACGGGCGTGATGCTCCAAACGATTATAGAAGAACGTCAAATATAGCGAACCCAAACCAAACGGTACTCTATGGTACTGTAAGGTTCCTAAAACGCTCATCAAGTCGCAAACGCCTCAATTTTCAATTCAACAGTCTTCATTCAACAGCCCCCGACGATGCCTAAAAAACAAAAGTTCCCCCATCTCCTCGGCTCAAAATGGACCGCTTGCGAAGCGACATTTGGGTGGCGACACTTTGCCGTGGTGAATCGAAAAAATGAAGAAGGTCATGTCTTTGCTGAACTAGAGTCGTCCTGCGATCGGACTATTCGATTTTGGGTGAATGCTAAAAATTTGCGCGACAGGCGGCGCTGGTTGCCGGGATGGACGACGTTAGAAGAGTTGGGAATTGAACCCAGCAAGTATGAGAAAAATCTGGAGCAGATTAACCGATCGCAGGTTGAGCGAGTCGTCACGGAACGTAGCTAAAACCATAGAGTTTTTCCAAAAAATAGCCAAAACAGCCACGCAATGTAATGAATGATCACGATCGCCCAAAACACTGCTTGATAGGACTCTTTCCGACTTTTATGGTGCATTACCCGCTGGGCAATAAACCCACCCAACCATCCACATGCAAGTTCATACAGATGTAGCGTTTGCTCAGGAATTCGCCAATTCTTTCGTTTTGCACGAGATTTATCATCCGCATATGAGGCGTAGGTCACTAAACTCATTACGGGATAAAAAACCAGTGGAAGGGGATTGCGCGTTGTCCAGGTAAAGTGAACAGCCCCAATTAAAGGAAGAAGTGACAACAGAACGGCTTCAATTGTGGGAAAGCACGAAATAATTGAGTCAGAAGAGTTAGTGCGATGAGTCAAGGGTGCTGATTTGTTTCTTGCTCCTAAAATAAATGCGTTGGAAGCGCGAACTTTTCCATCTGAGTCAGCCACGCAGTGGTAATAAATCGTGTCATTTTCTTGTGGACGACGGGTTGCATCTTTAACTTCAGAAATATGCAAAAAAACTTCTTGGCTCCCATCAACGGGTTGGATAAAACCAAATCCACGCTCATCTTTCCATCTTGTAAGCGTTCCACTGCGGAGACCGGGTTGCATGAAAAATCTCAATAACGAGAGCTTTAGGATTTTAGCAAATCACCTTTAAATATAGCTACAGATGAAAATCGAAGCCGCCCAATGGCTCAAGTTGGCAGCGGCAAACAACTTTTAACTCAGCGCCAATAAATCTCTACCGTTTGTTAGATTTGAATTGTTAGACAGTAGAAAAATATCACTCATGACGTATTTATATCATATATGATATAAATACGTCATGAGTGATCAAAGTAAACTTTTGGCTTGGCTGCACGGTGAGGTCAAAACTCCACCTTTCAGTTTAGAAGCACGGATCGAAGCAGGTGTCTTGCTCAGGCAACTACAGGAAGGTGAACCCCTTGGTTTGCCACATTCGCGCCCTATGCCAAGTATTGGATCGCACTGTCATGAGCTACGTATTAGATCTGTGGATAAAAATTGGAGGATTATTTATCGAATTGATGAAGATGCAATCTTGATCGTTGAAGTTTTTAATAAAACAACAAGAGCAACACCCAAAACTGTAATTGAGGTTTGTAAAAAGCGCTTGATTAAATACGATGCTGACCAGCAGGACTAGGAAAATGGAACAGATTAAAAAAGAGCTTTTGGAATCAAGAGGCTGGAAAGTTGGAACTGTATCAGACTTTTTGGATCTAACACCTGAAGAAATCATCTTTGTTGAAATCAAGCTAGCTCTCAGCAGGAATTTGAAAAGCGAGAGGCAAAAGGCAATGACTCAACGTGAACTTGCCACTAAAATTGGCTCTAGCCAACCTCGAATTGCCAAAGCTGAAAATGGCGATCCGTCGGTTTCAATTGAACTGTTGATCCGTGCAATGTTGGCAACAGGTGCGACTCCTCAAGCCATCGGACAAATTATTGCTGGTGTAGGCTAGCGACAACTTAGACCACACCAGTTGGTTCAGAGCCTTATTATTTTACCCTGTGATAATCTCGTAGTCCCTTTTACATCAGAGCGTTTCGTAATGCAACATCGCGAATAATAACAGTTTTTTGCTCAACGACAGTAAATCCAAATCGCTCGAAGAACGGCTGTGCGGTTTGGCTGACGTTGGAGGTAAGTTTTGTTATGTCCAATCGTTTGGCTTCGGTGTGAATAACCTCCATCAATGCCTTGCCCACACCTTGACGTGGTTGGTTGCCAGAGACAAAGAAATGGTCGATGTATCCGTTCCCTTGGACATCTGCATAGCCGACAGGATTGATGCCGCGAATCCGATTCACCCAAAGCTCACGATCGGTGTCCAATAGTGCCCAAGCGTTTAGTTGCTCCTCTGAATAGTCATTTCTAGCGATGAGATGTATCGGCCACTTCTGATCTTATGAATCAAGAATGGCCCAAGCATTAACTCAACGCTTTTAACAAGGCATCACCCATGGCTTTACAACCCACCACTTCAAACCCTGCCGACACAATATCACCTGTCCGATAGCCTTGATCTAAAACCGTGATCACCGCCGCCTCGATCGCATCTGCCGCCGCCGCTTGGTTCAAGTCATAGCGCAACATCATCGCCGCACTGAGAATCTGAGCCAATGGATTCGCTTTATCCTGACCTGCAATATCAGGAGCCGATCCGTGAACTGGTTCATATACGCCGGGTTGACCAGGATGACTGAGGCTAGCGGATGGCAACATGCCAATACTGCCCGTGAGCATTGCGGCTGCATCTGACAAAATATCGCCAAACAGATTACTCGTGACGATCGTGTCAAATTGCCGAGGCGATCGAACCAGTTGCATCGCAGCATTATCCACATAGAGATGAGACAGTTCAACCTCTGGATAGTCGGCGGACATCTCAGTGATTTTGTCACGCCACAGCTGGGACACTTCCAGAACGTTGGATTTATCTACTGAACATAGTTTTTTTCCGCGTTTCATCGCAGTCTCGAAGGCGACCTTACCAATCCTATTTATTTCAGATTCGGTGTAGGTCATAGTGTTGACCCCACGTTTTTCGCCCGATTCTGTAGTGAAAATTCCACGCGGTTCGCCGAAGTACAATCCACCCGTCAATTCGCGCACAACCATAATGTCTACGCCTTCGACAACTTCTCGTTTTAGGGTCGAAGCGTCAAGGAGCTGAGGCAAAATAGTTGCAGGCCGCAGATTTGCAAATAAATTTAGACTCGATCGCAGAGCCAAAAGTCCGGTTTCGGGACGTTGATGACGGGGCAATGAATCCCACTTGTAACCGCCGATCGCAGCTAATAAAATCGAATCACTATTTTTGCAAGCTTCAAGGGTTTCGGCTGGAAATGGGTCGCCCGTCGCGTCGATCGCACTGCCACCAATTAGGGCTTCGGTAAAGGTAAACGTCAGATCAAACTTTTCACCAATACGTTTTAAGACTTGAACCGCGATCGCCATGATTTCGGGTCCAATGCCATCGCCGGGAAGCAGTGTGATGCGGTAATTCTGTGCCATGGGAGTGATGCGTGCAATTAAATGTTCGGATCATCATACTTCAATCTATCTCGTTGCGTTTGGGATATGGCAAGCCATATCCCTACGAATCCGTGATCAGAGGCTGTAGGGACATGGACATGCCGTGTCTTAAACACAACGGAATATCATTAACCTCAAACCCCTTAAACGATCGCGTAACGCATTCCTGGATTTTGGACAATTAAATCCATCATTTCTAGTTGCAGTAATCCACTTGAGACCTCGGACGTACTCATTTTAGTGATTTCAATAATCAAATCGATCGGCGCATTGTTATGGAGTTGAATAATTGCTTCTATCAACATCTGTAGTGATGCTTCTAATGTTTGGAGGACTGGATATACTTTTACTTCCAGATCTTTAGAGTTTGGCTCTTCATAGCAAAGGCTTGGCATAACTTCCAATAGCTCTAAAAATTTGTCTGGCTTAGGTAAAATATGTGCCCCTTGCAGAATCAAGTGAATACAGCCTTCAGCTTGTGGACTATCCAAGTTTCCAGCTAACGCATAGACTTCACGACCATACTCATTAGCAAGATTTGCTGTTATTAAAGCTCCCGATTTTAGTCCGGCTTCCATCACCAATGTGGCATGACTCAACCCAGCAACAATACGATTACGGGCGGGGAAATGCTTCCGATCGGGCCGAGTTCCGGCAGGATATTCACTTAAAATCAAACCATTATGTTCAATGCGTTCATAGAGATCTCGATTGCTGTGGGGATAAACTTGGTCTACGCCATTCCCCAGGACCGCTATAGTCTGTCCACCCGCTGCAATGCAAGCCTCATGAGCAATAGCGTCGATTCCCTCAGCCAGTCCCGAAATAATAATAAAATCCTGCTGTGTCAAAACCTGACTATACCGTTCAGCCCAAGTGCTGCCATATTTTCCGGCTTTTCGGGTGCCCACGATCGCAATTCCCCGGCGAGTTTCTAAGGTTTTCAGGAGTTCTAGATCACCTCGGTAATGCAAGATAGTCGGGGCATCAGGAATGCTTTTGAGCATGGCAGGATAGGCGACATCGCTCGGGACAATAAAGTGGGGATTGTATTGCTGATAGGTGGCCAGCAGTTTTTCGGGGTTGAGGGGTTGACGATCGGCCACAATTTTTTCGGCCCGCTGTCTCCCAATGCCTTCGACTTGCTGAAGGTCTTCGCTGCTGGCAGTCCATGCCGTTTCAACGGAGCCAAAATGTTGCCATAGTCGATGGAGCAAAACAGCACCAATTCCGTTAAGTTCGCGCCATGCCAACCAATACGATCGTTCCTCCACAGAATTCCGTCCTTGTCACTAACTATCTAATTATTTCCTGCTAAGTGTTCCCAGATCTAGCGGTGTGATGACTATGTGTGATGACTATGTGTGATGACTAAGAGATGATTACGATCGGGCTTTTACCTTCTATTCAATAATTTTATTCAACGATTTCTCAGCAAAAAATCAGATTTTAACGATAAATATCCTTACGATGCCCCACTTTAATGCCCCACTTTAGTCACCGTCACGACTAATTGCTTATCTTTGATTTCATATACAGCACGATAAATTCCAGCAATCCGAATTCGGTATAAATCAGTTTCGCCTTTCAACTTTTTACATCCATCAGGGCGGGGATTATCGCTCAAGGAATCGATCGAATCTACAATAAGTTGCTGCAAATCTTTATCCAATTTGCGAAGATATCGCAGAACTGTGGGCTTAACGATGACCTCATAACCCATCTAACGTAACCCTAGTTCTTGTTTCATTTCAGTGAGCGTGATGAAGTCCGGTTCTGCGAGAGATTTTTTCGCATCTGCGATATCCTCAGCATCCTCAAGATCTTCTTGTGTTTGTCTGTGCCGCAAAAACAAAATGAAGTCCAGAACCTCATGCAAGCGGCTTTCTGGAAGTTCATCAAGATTTTTGAGGATGAAGTCTTTTGTAACCATTTATACACTCCTCTCAATGTCAGAACTAAATTGCTAACCGATCGTGAATACTTTTATTCTAATCTATTTCTCGGATGTACTCGACTATCCAGCTTTATAGAACCCATTTGACATTTTAGTCAGAGGCTGAAAGCCGCTTTATCATTAACCTAACGAAACAGAGATTCATTTTTGTCGTCGCATTTCTCAATGTTCTTTACTAATATATTACAGCGTTCCATCCAGGCATTCGAC
>JANXWB010000028.1 GCA_025351345.1 Synechococcales cyanobacterium GL140_1_metabat_312 | reverse complement strand
CCACACTCGCGGCACTTAAAGTTCTGCTTGCCATTATGGATTTTGCCATTTTTGACGATATGAATTGAGTTGCAAGCAGGGCAGGGCAGTTGAGGAATCAACATCTTTCAATTAGGGTAACTTCATCTTTCCTATCCTTATATCTTTAGGACTACCCCTATCCTTACATCTTTAAGACTACCTGATTTGAAATATTCAATATTATTCCTGACCATTTCTAGCAGTCCAACGTCATCAGATAGATCTGCTGGAGTGCAATGAGTAAAGAATGGCTATAATATTTTTTGAACATATATAGTTTCGAATATCTTCAAACGCCTTAAGAAGGCTAATCCAAGAGAATATATAACTAACAAGTAAATATCTCCAATCAGAGAATGCCTCCGACAATGCAAAGCTTGATGTATAAATAAAAGAGAAGGAAAATATAACAATTTGACTTACTGAATTATTTCTTAAAGAAAATAAGAAAATGATAAAGGAAATACCAAAAAATATCCAAGTTCTGTAGAGGAAGTGATCATAATCTGTAGAAATCGAAAGAATTCTACAGATTATCTGATTTAATGAATTTTGCCAGTCTATATTATAAGATGATTTCGGATTCAATAACGTTGAATAATAGATAGGATTAGTTACTGAAGGAATCTGAAGAACATAAGAGAAATTACAAATTTTATGATTTAGATAGTTTACTGGATGACGTACAGCGAGACTCAAAGTACTAGAAGTAATAAAATCGGATTTTTGAATTATGGAATCCCTACTAATTATTGGGAATTTACCATTGACAATATGGTCTCCATTTGAACAATTGTAGGTATTAAGTAAACGATTAAATGTACCCTCCCCGAATTCGCCATCTATCAATTCAAGCTCAGATTTAATTTCCTGTTTATCCATGGAAGGATAAGATCTAACTAGGGTTCCGACATATTGATTTATAAACACAATGCCAGTCATATCAACCTTGCTGACGTTGGGTAATCGCTGAATTAGTTGGGAGGGTATTACAATAATTAGGATCATCAACATTGATAATATAATTCTTCGATATATTGAAAGACTTTTCCAAGAAAAGAAGTTAATTAAGAATACAGGGACTAATAATAAAATAATTGCGTTGTGTCTAAAACAAATTGAGATAGATAAAAATAAAAGCGATAGGATAATACTACTTCTATGTCTATGCTTGATATAGGAGATCAAAAAAGACGCGGATAATAGGGTGCTAGATGCGCACCACACGTCTGTAATCATACGTATCGAAAATTGCCACAAAGGAGGCAGTAACACTACAAAGAGGGAAAAACATACAAAGACTTTTCTATTGTCAATAACATTTTTTAGGATATGTAAAATAGAAACCCAAAATACAAGACCTTGAAAAATTGACAATGGGATTAGATTACTAGATACACTGTTATATACATGACATACCATAGCGAACAATGGAGGAATCCATGTGTCATATGTGTTACGAGATGCCTGATCAAGCATTGCAATAGCATCTGTAGTTACGGATGGGGAGCGAAAAACTACCATCCAAAAGACTGATACAATTATGCTTAATGAGATTATAAATAGGTCAGTGTTTCTAGAGCAATAATTTGATTTGAGAAGAATTGATAAAGTACTCTTTAGAAACAAAAATAGGATCAAACAAGTTAAAGAAGATGCTATTAACGATGACAAGTATCTATTCCAGACCAAGAGAGGAATGAGGAAATTACCAGTCGAAACAGCCTTAACAATCCTATTAGAACTACTAATATTTTCAATAGGGACACTTAAGTTGTCACTTGTTGAGAATGAAATATATTTAAGTGATGGATCGCCTATGTTTATTTCATATTGACCAGAGCCTTGGTATAGCTCACGAGAACTATTTAAGGAAAAGTTTTCCGATGATAAACCTAACCCAAATAAGTTAATGACAGTTGACTGGCCATTCACCGTTACTCTAGTACTACCGCTCCATTCATGACGTAAGAACTTTATAGTTAGATGATCTCCAGATATTTTGGTTCTAAAAATACTGATCTCACCATTCTCCGTATGAATAGCCTTGCCTTGTGGTGATTGATGCCAGTTTTTAAGATGCCACTTAGAATTACTTTCTAATGATTGTTGCCAATTCACCCTATTAGCATAATCAACTCTATTTCCAAAGATATTGAAAAGTGAGCGTATATTATTTGGATTAATCTGTTTATCGAAAGTGCTGATGTCGAGTATCCAAACTTGAGAAGGATGAGATTGAAGATTTGGACCTCCCAAAGCTTCTATTTCAATCTCCCAAGTAGGTGCTTTTTCCAGATATGCAAAAACTTTAGTACATGATTTACGTCCTTGGTTTGGATTGTTCCAACAAGCTTTTACATATTCATTAGCCGTCAAATTACCTTTAATGTGGATTGGAGATCCATAATCAAAAACATCAACCCAAATAGGGTACAGCCAGCCAGAAATTAACAGAGAAAATAGAAAGCAAATAGCAACTGATGTGCTAATCATTTTTTTTTGAATTGGATTAATAAGCATAGAAGGCAAACTCTGATTGGTATTTCATAACTGATGACATATTCCATAAGAATGAATCTATGGAATCAGATTGGTAAATCAGAACTTTTGCAACACTCTTGTGTAAACGACGAGGAACATTCCGTAGCACTAAAAATACTACTCTAATAGATTTACTAGGCTACAGCAGTTCCAACTTCGAAATGTAGCAAAGTATACAGATTGAATTGCTATGTTCTTAAGTTTACATTAGATAGGCGATGTGCAACCTTTTTAGGATCCAGCAATGAGTCCATCAAATTGCAGCAACTCCCTGCCCAGCTTGTGATTGAGCCAACAGCAGAGGGTATGAGCCAAAACTTTACGGTGGACCCGACTGGTCAAATGCCAGAGGTCAGGACAACGAATTCGTTCTAAATGAAATCGTTCTGACAATTGACTATTTCACGGTTCCAATTAATCGACGCAATCGCTGTTCAAGTTGGATCTGTTCTTTAGAACGATTATCTTTCATATTACTCCGCAGTGGGGTCACCAATTGAATTCTCTTGGCGACGCGATCTCGCTTTAAATCCAAACTTAAATACCCTTTATCCCCAATCAGTAATCCTTTTATCCCTTGCGTGATTTCCCAGAGAGCCGTTCGTTCATCCGCATTAGCAGGGGTGATAGAAAACCCCGTAATCACGCCTCTAAGACTGACATTGAAATGACTGCGAAATCCATAGAAATGCTCATCCTTGGCAGCGCAATATTCATAGCTGGCAATCCCTTGAAAGCTCTGACACCGTGCGGCATAGGTAATACAACATAATCGCATGGGTAAACTATCAATCAAATGAACATCCTCCTTAAAGGCACCGAGTTGAGTGGCCAATTCCTTTTGAATCAATTGTTTGTACTGCCATAAATTGGCGCTATGACGAATAAAACTACTTCGTCCTGGTAAATGAGGAAACCAGGTTCTCCAATGACGGTTAAAATAATTCCAGATGGCTTGGTCTGAATCAATTCCTTGATATTCTGCGATAATTTCCATGGCAATCACTTCGGCATCACTTAAGCCAGAATTAAATCCACGAGCACGGAGGACTAGACTTGATGTTAAAGCTTTGAAAATATCATCGACTAAACAATAGACTGCAATGATAAACTCTTCAAATATATACATAAGACATTATCGGAAATTAGGATAATCAATAAAATTTAGTATACTCAGGATATTGTTGAATCATCTTTGACATCATGAAAATGAGCTACAGCGAATTAAAAGGAAAACCAAAAACGCTACAAAGCCTGACGAGTTTGAATCCACAGGAGTTTTCCATTTTATTAGAAAGCTTTGAGTTGGCATGGGAGAAAACTCTGGACAATCCAAACCGCCAGCAGGCTTGAGGTGCAGGTCGGAGGTCAGAGCCGACACAAGTCAAGGATAAGTTACTGTTATCTTGATTGGTTTTCGCCTATACCCAACGCAGGCAGTGCAGGGGGATCTCTTCGGATTCAGTCAAGCTCAAGCGAATGAATGGGTGCACCGATTAAGTCCGTTTCTGAATCAAGCCCATCAAGCCCTAGGTTAGGAACAATGTTTACCGGAAGGGGAACCATCATAATCAGAACGGGTATTAATAGAATGTTCAAGCCTAGAGTTTTTCATAGAACCTATTTGACATCCTAATCAGAGACTGAAAGTCGCTTTATCATTAGCCTGACAAAACAGAGATTCATTTTTGTCATCGCATTTCCTAATGTTCTTTCATAGTTCTTTACCAATATCTTTCAGCGTTCCACCCATGCATTCGACCGTTCCACTACCCAACGGGCAATGGCTGGGATAAATCCTGACTTTCCTTGTTCTTTTTTCTCCTGTTTTGAATGCTTCTTTGAAAGCTCAAATCTGATTTTCGTCATAATTTGAGGATAGACTTTTTGGAGTTCTTGAACCAAATGATCAATATGGTATCCATGGTCCAACAAAATAGTGATTTTTTTAATGTTGACAGGCTTTGATTTGAAGTATTCAATATTAGTCGTGAACATTTCTATCAGGCCAACATCATCCGATAGATTCGCTGGAGTGCAATGAGTAAAAAAGGGAAATCCAAGCGTATCAACGGCTAGATGTCTTTTAATTCCATTGGTTGCCTTATAGTGGCAAAAGCCTTTTGATTTAACACTCGCACTACAGGTATTTTTGACTGCTTGGGAGTCAACGATGATTAAGGTGGCCCATTTAGCTTTTTTTTAACTCTGTACGTGTTGCCTGATGGAGCAGGGTCATTAGTTTCTCAATAGCACCCGCCGCGCGCCATTGTTTGTAGTGCCAATAGACGGTTGAATAGGGAGGAAGATCTTTCGGTAAGTCTCCCCAACTACAGCCATTTTTGAGTTGATAGAGAATGCCATCTAGAAGTTCTCGTTTGGTCCAATTAGAAGGTCTGGTCTGTTTTTTGGGAGGTAGCACTTCTAGCAGAAGCGGTTCTAGAATTTCCCATTCTTTATCTGTTAGACTGCTGGAATAGGCCATAGGACTGGTGAATATGAGTTTTTTACGATGCTTTTAGCATACCCTATAATGTCAAATAGGTTCTATAGTAATGAGCAAAGATGAAATCAACATGAAATTCAGCATGGCTTCCTGAAGAGTATTATGAGATTACTATTAGTGGAAGATGAAGAAGACTTGGCGATTGCGATTCAAAAGATATTACGATCGCAGAATTATGTAGTGGATTGGGTGAGTGATGGAAAACTGGCTTGGGAATGTTTACAAACAGCAAATCCATATCAATTGGCGATTTTAGATTGGATGGTACCAGAAATTTCGGGTTTTGAACTCTGTCAACGCCTAAGACAACAGCAACAAACTATTCCTATTTTAATATTGACAGCACGGGATAGCATGATCGATCGGGTACTGGGACTAGATGCCGGGGCCGATGATTATTTAGTCAAACCCTTCGGCATGGAAGAACTGTTGGCACGTATTCGGGCCTTGCTGCGTCGTCCGAGTCAAATTCAAGCCGAGCTGTTGAGTCTTGCTGGATTGACCTTAAATTATCAAACGTTTTCAGTTTTGGGATTCAATGCATCAGAACAATCGTTGACCGCAAAAGAGTTTCAACTTTTAGAATATTTTATGCAGCATCCTAATCAAATTTTGAGTCAAGACCAAATCCGATCGCGCCTTTGGGGATTTGAAGATAATTCCATTAGCAACGTCGTCGCAGCTCAAGTTCGGCTTTTGCGGCGAAAGTTGGAGGCTCTGGGCGGTTCAAATCTAATTGAAACCTTGCGTGGATTGGGATATAGATTTAATGCCTAAAATACCTACTGTTCTAGATTCACCGCGATTGCGATTGGCGATTCTTTATTCCAGCGTTATCGGAAGTATTCTATTAGTCTTGAGCTATGCGTCACATCGCGTATTGTCTCGAATTTCAGCACAAATGATCGGTCGTGAAATTGATCTGCTTGCGATGTCAATCAACGCTCGTCTTGAAAAATCATTAGTGATTCCTAATGTCTTACCATTAGAAATCGATCGTATTATCCCAGGCATTTGTCAAACCGATCGTCCTTGTTCTGCATTGGAAGACTTGATGTTAGTCAATCTAATTCGAGAAGACTATCATTTGCAATTGCTCGACAATTCAGGTAATCCATTAGCAGCGATCGGGGAAATGCCTGGAAAATTCCCGAATCTTTCCCACTTCGCATCCATTGAAACGGTCAAAGACGCTCAGGGTAGAGCCTATCATTTGCACCACATTCGGCTGAAAACAACCCAAGGCCAAGATTGGGGCTATCTGCAAGTAGGGCGATCGGTAGAAAAATTTGATCATTATATGATGGGACTTCATTGGTTAATGATTGTAGGAATTCCACTAACAATGGCGGCAGTAGGCGCTGCAAGCTGGTGGTTAGCAGGGATTGCTATGCGTCCGATCTATAAGTCCTATACTCAGATGCAAAGGTTTACGGCAGATGCCTCCCATGAGCTTCGTACACCTATCACTGCTATTAAAGCATTGCTCGAAGTAGCGATCGTGAATCTTGATGCTCTTAATCCAGAAGTCCGCTCAACCTTTCTGGCCCTACAACGTCAAACCGATCGGATGAATACATTGGCTCAGGATCTTCTATTGCTGTCCCGATTAGATGTTGATCAACAAGATAATTACAGGCTGGATTCAATTTGTTTAAATGAACTGCTCCAAGACCTAGAAGAAGAGCTAGCTCCTTTAGCCATAAAAGCTCAAGTTGATCTAATTTGTCATGTTGAGTCCTCAAATTTTATTTATATTTTGGGCAATAGCCACCAAATCTATCGGTTATTCAGTAATTTGATTACCAATGCAATTGAATATACATTACCGCAAGGCCAAGTTCAGATTCAGCTATCTCATTCTCAAAATCACGCGATCGTGAGTATTCAGGATACTGGAATTGGCATTGCCGAATCTGATGTAATTCATCTGTTCGATCGTTTCTATCGGGTCAAACAAGACCGTTCTCGGCGAACTGGAGGAGTGGGGCTAGGATTATCTATTGTGAAAGCGATCGTTCTTGCTCATGGAGGACAGATTGCGGTGGAAAGTGGGCTAGGCATTGGAAGCAGATTCACGATGCGATTAATTGCGATTAACTATAGGAGAGGAGAACCTAAAGCTCTCAAATAACTCAAATTTTGTGTCACAGTTTCTGATTCTTCGGATACCATAAATCACACACTTGTGACATATCGGCTCCGAATCAATCATGGATAAGACTGTCTCTTCAACAACATTAGACCTTCAAGCCTTGACTCAGGATGCCGCTATCGACCAGATGGTAGCGTCTTCCGGGCAACAGTCCAGTCAGTATGCCACTGGCTTAATGGACGAACTCTTCGGCGAAGTGGATAGCATCCTAGATGGAAGCTTGATTCCGCCTAGTGAACCTGTAAAAGTTGCTGCTGTGCCTGAACGCAAGGCACCGATTAGTCTCGATTTTGCGGCCTTTCTTTCAACGCCACCTTCAGAATTAGGCACCCTGATGGAGGGTCTTCCGAGTGAAGATGCTCCCATCGCTATTCCTCAAGAGGATGAATTGCAACTTACGAAATCTGTTACTGAAAGCGATCGTAATCAAGCTCGACAAGAATCCTATGGTGTCTTTGAGAAAATGTTGATTTTCGTGGGCTGTTCATCCGCAATGGCCGCCATGATAATTTGGTTAGGAAGTCAGGGCACAATCGGACGAATGGTCACTGCAATTCGTGGAACATCAGATGCTCCTCTTGCTGTTGTGCCGCCCAATCCATCGGATGTTAAATTTTCAGAATATATGGGCAAATCATTGGAGTCTATTGATTCCAAATCAAAAGAGATGCCTAATGTAGCCGCGCTTCCTGCATTGCCATCTGTCGTATTGCCAGCGGTGAAGTCCGAGAATTCATCACCTCAAATCATTTTGGGTGGGAGTGGGATGTATGGCTTAAAACCTGTGCCACGTATCGGCCAAACTGTTCCCACTATTAATGCCCCGACTACTTCCCCGACGCCTGCGATGAATAGCCAAAATAACTTAGAGCAAACGGTGGCGAAATTATCCAGATTGGTCGATCGGATGACAGGCGCAACTAATGCTCCGGTTGTTGCGGTTGCTCCTTCTCGAGCGGTTGCTCCGGCTGCGATTGCTCCTCCGGCTCCTGTTCCCCAATCGGAATATATCTTGTCTGGGGTATTGGGGAATGGTGATAAAAGTGCGGCAATGTTCAAGATCAATGGTGTAGGCAGAAACTACGATAAAGGCGAGAAGATTGGAAATAGTGGCTGGGTTTTCATTCGGGTTGACAATGGCAATGCTGTCGTTCGTCGAAATGGCGAAGTGCGTACTTTGTCCGCCGGACAGCGACTTTAATCAATCTCTAAGGTTGAATTAGTTTTAAATTTGTTGAAACCGATTGAGGAGGCGATCGCCTTCCGTTATACTGGCGCTCATCAACTCGATAGGTCGAAACCAATGATGGAGTGCAATGGCGATTTCTGGGATCGGGTGTTAAACATTTGTGACGAGTTGTGCGATCGGGTAGGCGAACGTCTGTTGCAGGAATTCGGAACTTTGCAGGCCGTGGAAAAAGCGGATGGTTCGTTAGTTACTGCCGCCGATCGATGGTCTGATGCTGAACTCCGTCAGGGGATTCAATCTGTCTTTCCAGATCACGGAATCTTGAGTGAAGAAACGATTCATATATTTCCCGATAATGATTGGTGTTGGGTGATTGATCCGCTTGATGGCACCACCAATTTTACGCGCGGTATTCCACTGTGGGGGATTTCGATCGGCCTTCTCTATCACGGTACTCCGGTATTTGGATTTGTCAGAATGCCAACCTTGAAACAATCGTTTTATGGTTACTGGACAGGGGATTCGGGATTAGTTATGCCCGTGGGTGCTTTTCGTGATGGTGTTGCGATCGCGGTTAGTCCTGATAATCCCAGTAGTAATCATTTTTTCAATCTCTGCGCCAGAAGTATTGGTATTTTAAAGAATCCTATTCCCGCGAAGATTCGTATGTTGGGAATTTCGACTTATAACGTACTCACCGTAGCAATGGGTGCAGCGTTAGGCGGTGTGGAAGCGACACCAAAGATTTGGGATATTGCAGCGACTTGGGCGATCGTTCAGGCGGCGGGTGGGTGTTGGGTTGCGTTGGAAGAGAACCCGATTTTTCCGCTTACGGTTGGGGTCAATTATGGCGATCGATCTTATCCAACTTTAGCGGTTTCTCAGGAGTCTGTCAGGGTAGTATTTGAGCCGTTGGTGCGATCGGGTTTGTTGTAGAAGATTATTGGTTTAACGATCGATCGTTTTTGGATTCGGGGATAAGAGTCAAATTTCGATAAACTTGTTCAATCGGAAAGCTGAGATCAATACTTTTCAGGTCTACGATATCACCCTCTTTGTAATTTAGAATGATCCATTCGTCAGCATCATTTTTATGATACAAATCCATTTCGATAGTGGTAGAACTGACGAGTAGATAGTCTCGTAAACTTGAATTGCTTCGATATAGTCTAAATTTGCCGCCCCGGTCGTAGGATTCCGTACTGCTCGATAGTACTTCAACGATTAAACAGGGATAGGTAATGTATTGAGTGTTGATTTTATCCCGATCGTCACAGGTTACGCTAGCGTCTGGATAGGTGTAGCTATTAGCTGCGACAATATTAACCCTAATGTCAGAATTACCAGTTATGCAGGTTCTATCGGCTAAATGGGTATCGAATAGCCCCGTTAATCGAATGGCAATCCGGCCATGATTGATACTGCCACCACTCATTGCGTAGACTTCGCCATTAATATATTCATATTTTTCTAGCTGCTTTTCGCTCCAAGCAAAGTACTCTTCAGGAGTGAAATGAGGGCTATTGTTTTTTAGTGCGATCATAATGCTTCAGGTGTAGTTAGAGTTGGGACAATAACTTAAAAACTGTAGTGTCTCTTGTGGAGATGCAAAATATTATTGTAGCTCAGTCGATCGCACCCATCTTGTACACTGCAACCTAAATAATCCGTCATGCCCCATAGTGTTGCCATAGCTTTTCTATAACCTCGCGACAGTGTAAAGGGGATAATGTAAAGGCGATCGGTATGATAAACAATCGCCTTCACGCCAAATTACATCACGCCAAATTACATCATGCCAAAACAAACCCTATTTTGTGGCTTGTGTTGCTCCCGGTTGATTCTGCATCGGTGGTTTTTCAGGAAGTCCAAGTGCTTGAAGTAGTTTCTGTTCCGTCACGCCCAACTTCGCTGCTGCACCCTTGATATCTAAACGCGGACGAGGCGGACGACCTTGCTCCGGCTTTCTGGCTTCAGGTTTCCCGTTTCCAGTCGGGGCTTTTCCATTCTGAGGTGAAGTGGGTTGGATACCCGATGGTTTGCCTTCCTGCGGAGGATGTGCTGGAAGACCGAGAGCTGCCTTAAGTTTGGCTTCTGTGGTTCCTAGTTTGGCCGCTGCTGCTGCAAAGTCAATGCGAGGTCTTTCGGGTTTGCGATCGGGATGTGGTTTAGACTGACCTGCTGAACTAGGCGATCGCGATGGACCCGATTCTGCGGCATGGGCTGCCGTCGCAACAGTCAAAAAGCTTAAGCCAATAATAACTAAACTCGAAACACGCAGTCGTTGATGGATTCTCATCATTGCCCTCTCTCGATACTTTGAATTTTGTTTGATCTATAGCTTTATCTATCACAAGTTATTTGTAATCAGTGCATACACAGAGCATAAACATAAAGAGCATCATAAATAGCGTTATGGCTGCTATGAGTTAATGATGCTATTGGCGTAATCCACAATCTGCTTATCACAGACAACTCATTAAGTTGCACAACAAGAATACGATCGTTCCTTAGATTTCTGCATGATGGCTTCATATCTTTCCTCATCTCTTGATTCAGAAAAGTTTATGAGACCACGGGGTCGCTCTTCATTCACGAGACTTGTCACATGCCAAATCGACGCATTCCATTAGAGCTAATGCTCCTGGACGATCATCCAGAACTTCTAAATGGGCTAGATTTCTGGTTAAAACTAGGGTTAATTTCGGATAGTCAGGTAAAGCGTTGGGCTAAACAATATTTGGTCTCTACAGTGCCAGAGGTGACTACTGCTGTTACTACTATTACACCGATCGCAAAAACCAGCAGCGCCGGAAATTCTGGGCAATTCATTCTCAACAATGTGCCTGCTCCTCCTGACGATCGGATTGGTGAAACACCTCAGTATTCTTCTGAAGCGTCTCCTGAGCCTTCTATTGTCACAAGAGTTTTGTCGGGGTTTATGGCGGAATTGGGAGTGATGTGGCTGCTATTTTTGGGCGTATTTTTAGTTGTAATCTCGTCCGCAGTATTGGCCTCCCTGCAATGGAATAACGTTTCAACGATCGGTCAATATGTCATTTTGTTGTCCTATACCTTGGCATTTGGGGGGACGGCGCTGTGGACGGCGAGGCGTGAGAATCTTCGGTTGACTAGTCAAATGCTCCGAGCCGCAACGTTGTTGATTGTGCCAGTGAATTTTTGGATGATAGATGGATTTCAGTTGTGGCGATCTCCCATTGGCATTGTGATTGGTATTGTGGCGGCGTTGTTATTATTTGGAATGCAGAGGTTGTTATTACGATCGCAATCTCGATTATTACAAGCGAATTATATGGGGTTGAGTCTGTTGCATTGGGGTTGGGCAATTCCAGGGTTTGCTATTGCTGCCGTATATGCCGGAACGATCGGGACAGCACTAATTCAATTACGGTCAGATTCAACTCAGGCCAATTTAGTTAGTAATTCATCGCCCGATCGATCTAGTAATCTTGGTCTAGTGATTGCGGTGTGCGGTGTAGTGTTATTAATAGTGCGATCGGTTTTTGGAGCACAAGTATTGCTAAGTGATTTGGGGCTTGCGTTTGCGATTTCAGGGCTTATGTTGTGTTGGCAACGTATAGAACGATCGGAAAATTTCGTTTCAATTGGTGGAGCATTGTTGGTCGGAATTGGGTGGTGGGTGACGTTAGGGGCTGGATGGTCTGCATTGGGTGTGAATGGCTTAATCTTGGCGCTGTTATGGCAACGATTACGGCAGCGTTGGGAGGTGTGGGTGGTGTCGGGATTGATTGTTCTCGGAGTTCAGACCTTTTGGTTGATGCAGGTGATGGTCCCGGAATCACTTCGATTAGCAGCCTTGAATATTGCCATGAAATTTACTGAGGCCAACGCACCTTGGGAATTGTTGGGGCTTAGTTTTATAGTGTCGTTAATTGCAACGATCGGGTTTAGCTATGATTTGAAACGTGCCTGCAAGCCAGAATTAGAACTAGTTGCATTACGCTGGGCGGTCTTGATCGGTGGAGTGTTTGCATTGCCGGGGTTATTTAATCCAGCGGTGCGATCGATTTATTTTCTAATGTTATTTGTAATTCTGGCCGTCGGAAACCTATTACAACAGCAATCTGTACCGAATATAGATTATCCAAAACCATTAGTATATCTAACTCAAATAGTCGCTATTGTGAGTGTGCTTTCCCTAAGTGAATGGCAGATTTCCGCATTAAGTACTCTTCAGTGGAGCGGTGTGGGTTGGGCTTTGATTTGTATTGTGGGAGCGGCGTTGGAATGGGCGTTGTGTTTGGGACTGCGCGATCGGATTTGGAAGAAAAGTGCCTGGGTTGCGGGTTTGATTTTAGCCTCGCTGGCTTGGTTTTCATTGCTGTCAGTTGGAATCTATGGCAATGCTGGACTATCTACCTTGGGCATTGGCTGGGGCCGATTGGATATTGGCTGGACGCTTATGTGGTGGGTAGTTCCAGCGGTTTTAACAATAGGATCGCGAGTGAGGGGACGATCCGTAACAACCATGCCTGTAACTGCTAGTGATATTAGTATCGCGAGTGCTGGGGCGATCGTAGCGGCGATTCCGATTACGAATTGGAATTCTAATAGTCTTATTACTATTAGTGCGATCGCGTTTGTGCTTATGGTGTTGAATACGAGAGTGATTCGGAGTCTAGCTGCATCTGCCATGACGGTTGGAATCCTATTATTATTTGTCCAAGCTGTTATGGTGCGATCGGTGTTTGCAAGCGCTCCTTGGCCGGGAATGGTAGTGCTGATGCTGTGGGTGTTGCGGCAGGGATTGCGGGGGCGAGTGGTTTCTAGAACTTCGTCAAATCGAACTCAATTGTTGTCTAATTATGCAGAGGCATTAGATCGATGGGCGATCGGAATTGTAATGGTGAGTATGAGTTGTACCGTCATTCTTGAAATATTATGCTGGATATTTCCCTTACAATTGATGAAATTTCCCTGGCTCGATCGGTACGCCAGTGGAATGGTTTTGATTGATGGTTTATTGATAATGTTAGGGCTGATAATCCGTGGTAGTGGTTCGGGGCAAGTTTGGAGTTTGTTAGGAATTGGGTTTGGGGTGGAGTGGATCGTTAGCTATTTGTTAACTCATCAAATCAATATGACTGGGGCTATGCCTTGGGGTGTGAACGATCGGCTAGTCTTGTTTGCCTTAGCCTCGGTAGCGATCGCTTGGTTGATGCAAAGTTTGCGACCTGTGATCAAACGCGGCTTTGCTTTATCAGCAGAAGACATTCAGATCTCACCCAATACTCACTGGACTATTGCGACTGGAATTGCCAGTTTTGTCACAATCTCTAGTTTTAATTCACCTTTAAGTGTTGCAGGATTGTGGAACTTAGCCTTGTGTTTTGGACTATTGAGTTTGTATGGATTTGTTCAAGGTCGTAATCGTAGTAATTGGCTCTATGGTGCGGTGATTCCATTATGTGTGGCGATCGAGATTGTATTGTCCAGATTTTTGCCAAATGCCGTGTTGCATCCTTGGGGTGTCGCGATCGCCTCTGTGATTGCGTTTGGTTTGGCGGTTGTGCCGTGGGTTCGGTTCGGTTGGCCTGCGATCGATCCAATTCGTCATTGTGCAATTGCGCTGCCAGGAATTGTATTAATTATGACCGCCTGGATTGTGAATATTCCAGGATTACTCCTCGCCGGGAGCTTCTATGCCTGGTTAGCGATCGCTAGCAAGCGGTTTGGCCTCAGTTATGTCAGTGTATTGCTGGGGATGTGGGCCTCATTTAGATTACTACATCTCTGGGGGCTGAATGATCCGTTGTGGTATGTGAGTGTGGTGTCGGTGGCAATGGTGTTTTCAGTGGAGTGTGATCCAGGATTTCAGGGTGATAATAATCGTCAAAAACGTCACTGGCTAAGGTGTTTAGCGATCGGTCTTTTGTCATTAACTGCATTAGTTCAAGCGGAGTTAAATTGGGCATTAGGACTGTTTGTTATCTTGTTAGGATTGGGGTTGGTGGCAGTTGGATTAGTACTACGAACTAGGGCTTATCTCTATGTTGGAACACTATTGTTTTTGTTTCAAGTTCTACGACAACTTATTGTATTCATCAGCAATTACTCGATGTTACTTTGGGCCTTGGGAATTACCTTAGGATTAACCTTGATTTGGATTGCTTCTACCTTTGAATCAAGACGAGCTAGTACGATCGCGCTGGTTCAATATTGGTCGGAAGAACTCGACCGATGGGAGTAGTTTTTAATTGATGGGTCAGCCGATCGAGACTAGTTGATTTCGTATAGAATAAGATTAAGAACTATTTAATACCATTATGATTCCAACTCTTCGATCGTACCTACTTCTCACTCTCGGTGGTCTTGTTGCGACGGTTTTTGCAGCATTGGGTGGGAGTGGAAATGCGATCGGAATTGCATTAGTCCTAATGCTACTTTTTGATAGTGTGATTTTAATTTTAGCATTATTAGATTTCTGGAATGGGAGCAATAAAAAAATACGGGTCACTCGTCAGTCACAGTCAAAACTTTCCATTGGCCGCGATAATCCCGTCACATTGGTCTTACAATCCGACGATCAGCCTGCTACCGTTCAAATTCGAGATGGCTATCCCCTTGATCATTTCACCGTCTCTCAAACTGTTCTATCCACCAAAATTGCAGCCCACGAAACCAAACAGCTCACCTACACTGCAAAGCCAACCCTGCGCGGAGCTTATAAATGGGGCAAAATTCAAGTGCGCCAACTGAGTCCTTGGGGTTTGGTTTGGATGGATTGGAAAACTCACGAAACAGAACTAGTAAATGTTTATCCTGATCTATTAGCCTTACGATCGCTTACGATTCGTCTAGCATTGCAGACCTCCGGCGCACTCAAACAACGGCGTAAATTTGGAATTGGTACAGAATTTGCGGAACTTCGGGAATATGGTGAAGGCGATGATCCTCGATTGATTGATTGGAAAGCGACGGCGCGGCGAAGTCGTCCTTTGGTAAGGGTTCTGGAGCCTGAACAAGAACAAACAATGATCATCATGCTCGATCGTGGACGGCTGATGACCGCAAATGTTGAATCATTACAACGGTTTGATTGGGGTTTGAATGCAGCGTTGGCTTTAGCTTTAACCGGAATTAAACGGGGCGATCGGGTGGGAGTAGCGGTATTTGATCGAGCCATTCATACTTGGATTCCACCGCAGCGAGGAGAAGCCCATTTTCAGCAGTTGTTAGAGAAACTTACGCCTATTCAACCTGATTTAACAGAACCCGATTATTTGACTTCAGTTAATTCTATTTTGAGTCAACAATCGAGGCGAGCATTGGTCGTTGTCATTACCGATTTAATCGATACTACTGCATCTTCAGAACTACTCGTTGCCTTGGGACGATTGGCTCCGCGCTATTTACCATTCTGTGTGGCATTGCGAGATCCCGAAATCGATCGTATTGCACAGAGTTCCGAAGACAGGGACGATCGGCTGACAGCGGCCTACGAACAATCGGTAGCATTAGATCTATTAGCTCAACGTCGGGTTGCCTTTGAACAATTAAAGCGTAAAGGTGTTTTAGTCTTAGATGCGCCCGTTAATCAAATTTCCGATCAATTAGTCGATCGTTATCTTCAACTTAAAATGCGAAATCAACTTTAGTGTTGTGATATTCTAATGTATGAGAATTATATCTAATCCTAGTCAAGATCTGAATTTAAATAAACTATAACAACATAGACTTATTCCGTAATCATCGAACTTCGATCGAAGACTAAAAGTTTGCGAAGCTGATCCGTATCAAGATCCGTAATCCAAGACTCTCCTGCCCCAACGACCTGATCGGCCAGTGCCTTTTTGCTTTCGATCATGTCGTGAATCTTTTCCTCCAATGTGCCAATACAAACAAACTTGTGAACTTGTACATTACGGGTTTGTCCAATCCGAAATGCCCGATCGGTCGCCTGATTCTCCACCGCCGGATTCCACCACCGATCGAAATGAAACACATGATTTGCACGGGTTAAATTCAAGCCAACACCGCCCGCTTTTAATGACAAAATCAGAATCTTAGGTGCATTTGGATCGTGCTGAAACCGATCGACCATTTCCTCTCGTTTAATCCGTGGTGTACTGCCATACAGAAACAATACTTCTTCATTGAATTCATGGGCCAGCAACTTTTGCAATTGCTTTCCCCATTCTGCAAACTGCGTGAAAATCAATACCCGATCGCCTTCCGACATCACCACCTCCAGCATCTCGACTAATCGCTTTAGCTTGCCAGAATCATGGGTTAAAGTTAGAATATTAGCTTCATTCTCTTTATCAATAAGTCCAGGATGATTGCAAAGTTGTTTGAGCTTGGTTAATAATGCCAAAATCATACCGCGTCGTTGAATGCCTTCCGCATCGTCAATATCAGACAAAGATTGATCGACAACGGTTTGGTAAAGAGCTGCTTGAGCTGTGGCAAGATTGCAAAACACTGTCATTTCTTGTTTGTCTGGCAAATCTTGAATGATAGTCCGATCGGTTTTCAAACGACGTAATAGAAACGGCTGCACCATACTCCGCAGCATCTGTAATGACATGGTGTCGCCATATTTTTCGATCGGAATCGCAAATCGTCGTTGGAAAAATTGTTTAGATCCGAGATAGCCCGGATTCAGAAATTCCATAATGGACCAAAGTTCAGAAAGACGGTTTTCCACAGGCGTTCCGGTTAAGGCAATCCGAAATTGTCCTGTGAGTTCTCGGACAGACTGGGTTTGTTTGGAATCCGCATTTTTAATATTCTGCGCTTCGTCAAGCACTAAACCACGCCAAGAAATCGGTTTCAGGGTATTGATGTCGCGAGTAACGAGAGCATAACTAGTGATTACGAGATCGATCTTTCGGCTGCGCGTCACAAAATTTGGGCCTTGCGATCGCCCCGGTCCGTGATGTAACAACACCGTCAAACCCGGCGCAAATTTCCGCACCTCTCGCTCCCAGTTTCCCATTACAGAGGTTGGGCAAATTAATAATGTTGGTCCCGTTAGCGCGTTTTGTTCTTTTAAATGCAGCATCAAGGTCAAAAACTGAACCGTTTTCCCCAATCCCATATCATCCGCAAGACAAGCGCCCAATCCCCAGCGCTCCAGAAAGGCTAGCCAGCCAGCCCCTCGGCTTTGATACGGTCGCAAGGTGCCATTCAATCCAGCGGGAGAAATGGGATCGGGCGTTTGATTGTTCTGTAGCGTTTGAAGTAATTCTTGCAGTACTCCCGACGCTTCAAAGTCTACAACCGTCAACTTTTCAATAATTTTTCCATCGCCCGATCCAATTCTCAGCACATCTTCCAAGGTCAGTGTTGGATTGACTTTGCGATGGTCAAAAAATGCCTGAGCCGCCCGAATATCCTGAGGTTTGAGTTCAACCCATTCGCCATTAATTTCAACGATCGGCATTTTCAGGGCCACCAGACGCTCAAATTCTGCCTTACTAATGGTCTGCTTCCCGATCGCGAGATCCCATTTAAAATTCAATAGCCCTTGCAATCCTATTCGCGGCTGTTCCCCTTTGAGTTTAGGCAAATCGGCAGATAGCTTAAGCCCAAATCGCGTATTCTCTTGACGATCGCTCAAACCCGCTGGCAATACGACCCCAATGCCATGATCTTGCAATTTAAAGCGCACCGATCGGATGAATTCATAGGCTTGATTTGCATCCAAAATTGCCTGCATTGGCCGAGAGGTTCTGAGGCTAGATTCCAATATTGGAAACAGTTTCGAGGCATTGCCTAACCCCGCTAAAAATGTCTCGTGGGGATCGTTCAGTCGCAGTCCCGACCATTCCAACCGAGATGCGGGGGACTTCCAAACCTGCGCCGCTGTCATCCAAATCCGCGAATCTGTCACCGCCTGCAACCCATACTCCAACTGCCATTCCCTCGCCCCATACTGCGGAGGATTCAACTTAACCGCTACCCGAAATGCCCGACTCGCATCTTGCAACGGCGCATACCAAGCCTCAAGCTGGGGCGCTAAGGTCGCCGCGATCGTCCTCGATACCTGAGTTTCAGCTGGTTTTAGCCAAGGACTGAGACTGGGAGTCGGCGTAATTACCGGGGCAACCGATCGCACCGCATGGTTAATCACCGTATCCAACACCGTCATCAAGTAAATTTTCAGATCCTGCGATCGTTGAAGGGGCAACAATTCCTCAGATTCCAACCCATAAAAACGGCAACTCGGGGGAAAGCTTTGGACAAAATGCTGCAAATGGGATTGATCTATTGCACTATCGAGAAGAACAGTCCAGTAAGCTACAGAACGCTTTTCACCCAATACCTGCGGCAAATATTTCCCCCGCACCATCAAGCTCATGCTCCACCGCACCATATGTACCCAGTACAACAAACTGTCGCTCATCCACGCCCATGAAGTGTCTTGGCAATGCAGCGGTAAACGGGACAACCAGTGATAAGCCTCAGAAACAGAAAGTGAAATGCCTTGAACAGACCAAGGTTGTAACACGATCGACTCAGCTTCTCGATCGGTTTGTTCAGAAATGATCGGCAATCCGTCAACCGTTGGTAATGAAATAGTGCAAGTTTCACTCCTGAATGTAGTCTGAGCCGATAGCGGACAGAGGGTTTGTTGCTTCAGCCAATTCCCTAAGCTCTCGCTGCTCATACTATAAGGATGCAGAGGATGCGACAGAGGGTTAGCTGAATTCCCGATCGATTCTTCCGCAATTACACCGCTCCGCCACTCTTCGGCCCACAGAAAGAATTTCGCATCGGGTACGCCACGGTCTGGAGTACGGTCTGGAGCGATGGTTAGCAGCCAATTTCCTTGAATAACAGTCATGAAACCTTTTCCCTTCGCACGGAATTCGCAGCCGTCAGTATTTACGTCAGTCGTCCACTTAGGAATTTAGCTTAGCGCGGTAGAGACCGATCGTCGCTTTTCAGATTCACAAGCCGGGACTGCCAGATCTTTGTCGCTAGTTCGGGAGTCCGAAGCTCAACCTTGATTCCCGAAGGTTAATGATTAATGTTAAATTAAGTTAACAAATGTTCTCAGGATTAAACGATTATCCATTAGACGGTGGATCCACAAGATTTGCGAATCTAAAGTGGATTCATCCAATAGGGCAAAGTTTTTCTCTAAGCCGTTGCATTCAAACCTTAAGAGCGTATTGACTCTATGAAACCAACTCTGAAGACTGTTCTGCTGTGGGCACTACCTACTATTGTTGTCGGATTTTTTATCTGGCAGAGTTCGTTCATGCCCATGACCACGAACCCGGCAAATAATACCGCCCGCAATGCGGCCAGCACTCGGATGACCTACGGGCGGTTTCTGGAATATCTAGATGCTAAACGCGTCAAGAGCGTTGATCTGTACGATGGCGGACGGACGGCAATTGTGGAAGCGATTGATCCTGAATTGGATAACCGGGTGCAACGGCTACGGGTCGATTTACCCGGTAGTTCACCAGATCTAATTGCCCGATTGCGCGATTCCAATGTTGAATTAGATTCCCATCCCATAGGCAACGATGGCGCTCTCTTGGGCATTTTGGGCAATTTGGTGTTCCCGATTATCTTGCTGTCGGGTTTGTTTTTCTTGTTCCGCCGATCGAACAATATGCCGGGTGGTCCTGGACAAGCGATGAACTTTGGTAAATCCAAGGCGCGCTTCCAAATGGATGCTAAAACAGGCGTGATGTTTGACGATGTTGCCGGGATTGAAGAAGCTAAAGAAGAGCTTCAAGAAGTCGTGACCTTCCTGAAAACCCCTGAGAAATTCAGTGCGATCGGTGCAAAAATCCCCAAGGGTGTGTTGCTTGTCGGACCTCCGGGAACGGGTAAAACACTTTTGGCCAAAGCGATCGCCGGAGAATCGGGCGTACCATTCTTCAGCATCTCTGGATCTGAATTTGTTGAAATGTTTGTCGGAGTCGGCGCATCTCGCGTTCGTGACTTGTTCAAAAAAGCCAAAGAAAACGCACCTTGCATTATCTTTATCGATGAAATTGATGCGGTTGGTCGTCAACGTGGCGCTGGAATTGGCGGCGGAAACGACGAACGTGAACAAACCCTCAACCAACTCCTAACGGAAATGGATGGTTTTGAAGGAAACTCCGGCATCATCATTGTCGCGGCCACCAACCGAGCGGATGTCTTGGATGCGGCATTGCTTCGTCCCGGTCGTTTCGATCGTCAAGTGCAAGTCGATGTTCCCGATATCAAGGGTCGCTTGGAAGTCTTGCAAGTTCATGCCCGCAACAAAAAAATAGGGGATGATATTTCCCTGGATACTATTGCTCGTCGGACTCCTGGGTTCTCGGGTGCCGATCTTGCCAACCTTTTAAACGAGGCTGCAATTCTCACCGCCCGTCGTCGTAAAGATGCGATCACGATGGATGAAATCGATGCAGCGGTCGATCGTGTCGTTGCTGGAATGGAAGGCACACCGCTGACCGACAGCAAGAGCAAGCGTTTGATTGCTTACCATGAAATTGGTCATGCGATCGTTGGCACCTTAGTCAAAGACCACGATCCAGTCCAGAAAGTTACCTTAATTCCTCGGGGACAAGCGAAAGGCTTAACCTGGTTCATGCCAAGTGAAGACTCTGGTCTAGTGTCACGATCGCAGCTTATGGCCCGGATTGCCGGAGCTTTAGGTGGACGCGCAGCCGAACAAGTTGTCTTTGGTGATGCTGAAGTAACGACAGGAGCAGGTGGAGACTTACAGATGGTTTCTGGTTTAGCCCGTCAAATGGTGACTCGCTACGGCATGTCGGACTTGGGTCCAGTGTCCCTAGGCAGTCAGCAAGGCGAAGTGTTCTTAGGCCGCGACTGGACCACCCGTTCAGAATGCTCCGAAGAAATCCAAGCCCGGATTGATTCCCAAGTGCGAATGCTTGCAGAACATGGCTATGAAGTGGCGCTGAAGATTGTTCGTGAAAACCGCGAAGTGATCGATCGCTTGGTTGATTTGCTGGTAGAGCGCGAAACAATTGAAGGGGATGAACTTCGTCAGATTGTTGCAGAATACACAACTGTTCCCGAAAAAGCACAAGTTATGGCTCGTATCTAACTCATTAGAGTCTGATTAATTAGATTTTGAGATCTGAATTAACTTGATAAAACCGTCAGTATTTGATTGCTGGCGGTTTTTTAGTAGAATTTTTTGCAAATTAGTCACAGGTTAAAGTTGATGTAATGACCCATTAACAAATGACGAACTTAGGCATGATTTCCGGAAACCCCGATCGTTAGCTCGGATCACTATAGGGATGCTCCTGCTTTTGGATTCATGGAGTATGCTACATACAGCTTTACATAGGGTGCATTACACTAAGTATTGATACTCATTTCCCCCTTGCTTTTGACAACACTATTATGCGAAAGGGTCTATCCAGAAACCAAATGTTGAGAAACTTACGATTCCCCAACCCATTTAAATCTTCCTTTGTAATGTTCGGGACTATTCTCGACAAAATCATTTTTACGCATGTTGTGGTGATCGGCTTTCCTGCGATCGTCTACACCTTCATTTTGCATAATCAAGGCAATCTCTTAGCACTTCATTGGATGATTCCAGTGTTGTACTTTGTCACCTCCATCATTGTCATGGGAGAAGCGATCGCAACCGCCGTCACATACAGTTCAAAACGCGTCAGCAAACGGCCCCAACTCGGACTAATTCAACGCGTGTTGAGACTCCGGCGCCGCAATCCCGCCTTCTTTTTGCCCGTCGGTTCAAACCTAAACGAAGCGCTTCCGAGTTGTTCATTGGTTGTTGCAGCCTATTTGCCCAACGAGCAAAGCATTATTTTAGAAACGCTGAACTACATTCTCGACACCATGAAGCGCCCGGAGTCTGGGTTTGAATTAGTACTGGCCTACAACACGCCGATCGACTTACCCGAGATCGAAGCCGAACTTGCAGATCTAGCCGCCCGGAATCCTGAATTGAAATTGTTGCGGGTTGAGGGCAGCCGATCGAAGGCGGAAAACCTGAATGCAGCAATGAAAATGGTCAAAGGCGAAATCACGGGAATTCTGGATGCGGATCACCGTCCTAGTCCTGACAGTTTTGAAATTGCTTGGAACTGGCTCTCGACTGGACGTTATTCGGCAGTTCAGGGTCGGAATGTGATTCGGAATTTTGGTCTCAATTTTATGACCCAAATGATTGCGGTGGAATTTGAGTGCATGTATGGCGCGAGTCATCCGGCGAAGTCATTGTTATTTGATACCGGAATTTTCTGCGGTTCCAATGGCTATTGGAAAACCTCAAGTCTGAAGCAGGTGAAATTTTCGCCCGAGATGTTGACGGAAGATATTGATGCTAGTTTGCGAGCGATGCTAGAGGGTCACCAGATTGTTCACGATCCTCGCATTATTACAACTGAACTTGCACCGGAAGACTTGAAGTCATTTTGGTCTCAGCGTAAACGGTGGGCACAGGGCTGGACTGAAGTTGCAATAGAACATCAGATCCCATTGTTGAAATCTTCATTTTTGGATCCTTGGCAGAAAGGCTACTGGACAATGTTGCTAGTATTTAGTGCAACATTCCATTTTGTAGCGCTTCAAACATTTCCAATTTTGCTCAGTTTAAGTTTGAGCCGAACCAATATGCCAGAAATTGACCCAGTTTATTTTTGGATCACAACCGCGTTGACCTTACTGAGTGGACCCACCCAAGCGATCGCTGCCTGGATCGTTCGCCACAAAGAAAATCCTCAGCCATCTTGGGCGTATCTCGTGTATTGCTTCTTCATTCCGTTCTATTGCGTATTCAAGAGCATGATCGCAATTATTGCTGTGTATGACCATTTGCTAGGTAACACAGAATGGGTTGTGACGAAGCGCAATGTTAAGGAGAAAAAAGTTCTCAAGCCGATTTCGCAGCTTGCCGAATGATGGAGCTATTGTGCGATGTAAATATTTTGATGGCTTAGCTAATTGATAGACCCCTAAATCCAGTCATGTCCGATCGTAGGCATGGCTGATTTTTTATGTGCCCATACACTGAACGCTAAACCGGAGATGTATCCGACTCGCGATGATTAAATACTGTTAACAATTCACGACAAAAAACCTTCAGCGCACTCTGAGCCTCCTCCTCCGGTATGGCCGCCCCAACAAAGCACCAATCCTTTACCGTCGAGAGCCGCCACTGCTCCCCCACATGATTAAAACCAGCGGCCTCCGCCCCTATGGCACGTCGTTCCTTTGACTCTGGATCACGGTAAAATCGCACCTGCACCAACACACTACGACATTGATACCGACGACTCCAGTTAGGGAAGTGAAATCCTATATCGATCGAATCAGGATCGACCTGCTCACGAGTGTCTAAATCTGTAGCCCAAGGCTTTAGGTCAGATTTGGAATCCGGAAACGATCGTTTAAAAATGTTGACAACAGTCGCAATCTTAGTCACATTTTCAAGAGTATTTGCTTGTTCTGCTGCATTCACGCGGCTCACTCCTTAAAAATGCACGTTTTTAGGAATCACATCCTTCCTAGAGTCCTAAAGTAACACGACAAAACAGAAGATCTATTCCAAACGCTGCTCTGAAAATAAAACATGTAAAAAGTATTGACAGTAACCTAGGGTAGTCTGCTATATTCATTTACGTGGAACGCAGTGGGGCGTCGCCAAGTGGTAAGGCACCGGGTTTTGGTCTCGGCATTCCTAGGTTCGAATCCTAGCGCCCCAGTTTTAGATACAAGCAAATGCTACACAATTAGCACTCATAAGTTTTTATAAAACGTATCTGTCAGACTATAATTTTGTTTTCTGGCTTTAGAGTAGAGATGTCGTTACCCAATGTATTAGCGTTTGACTTTGATGGCGTAGTCTGTGATGGACTTCGTGAGTATTTCCAAGCCTCTTGGGAGGTTTACAGTAAGATTTGGGGGCACGATCGTGAATTGCCTTCTAGAGAACTAGAGAATGCATTTGCTCGGTTGCGCCCGGTGGTTGAAACAGGCTGGGAAATGCCTATTGTCATTCATGCCTTGGAATCAGGATTTACAGAGTCCAATATTCTAAGTGACTGGTCGAACATTGCATTGGAGCTATTGCATCACCATGGGCTGAGTCCGCTGGATGTGGGTCAAGTTGTGGATGAAGTTCGGGATCGCTGGATTGAAAAGGATTTAGAAAAATGGCTATCTTTACATGATTTTTATCCAGGAATACTTGAGTATTTAAAAGTACTGGATCATTTTGTTATCATCAGCACTAAAGAAGCTCGGTTTATTAAAGCATTGCTCGATCGTAATGGTGTTTCCATTGAACCTAGTCAAATTTATGGTAAAGAAAGACAGCGTCCTAAATACGAGACCTTACTAGAATTATTGCCTAACTATAGCCACATTACTTTCATTGAAGATCGCCTTAAGACCCTACAAACCATAGCGACTCATACGGAACTCGATTCCGTAAAATTGTTGTTTGCAGATTGGGGCTACAGCCTTCCGAAAGATCACAATCTGGCCCAAAAGAGCGATCGAATTCAGCTTGTAACATTATCTCAGTTTTTAAATACCTGAATTTCTAAACGCCTGAGTTAGATAATCTATTCGCGCCTTCCGCTATGATGGTGCGCAAGAACTATCTCGTTAACACCATCATTAACAAGGGCATATGCTTGACTTTAATCAGTTAGCACGGCAAATGCAAGGCATTAGTCAACATTTGGCCAATGAGTCAACGGCTCTGAAACAAAAACTTGACTATGCCGAAATTCTGATTGCTCAAGCCCAAACTATACAGGCAGATTTGGTTGATCGGCAGGATCATTGGCGCAATCGGCTTATTTTTACTGCCGCTATTCCGGTTGAAGGCTTAGAAACTCGCGTATCAATTCCATTAGCTCCCCAAGCCCACACGGTCATTGCCACCGACGGTTCCCAAATTGCACCTAGCCATCACGAAATTGCCTACTGTTATTTAATCAATACAGGTCGTATTGTTTTGCATTATGGCCAAAGCAAACAGCCCCTGCTTGATAGTCTTCCAGAAGTGTTTTATCGACCTGAAGACTTATTTGTATCCCGGCAATGGGGTATTCGCACTGAAGAATGGATGAGTTATCGTCGGACCATTACCGAAATCGAAGTCTTGGCTGAACTCGCCCAACATGTCCATCACCATCAATCCAGACTTTATCAAAACCCACTGCTTCGGGGCGTTCATCTGCCGTCAGATTTTCCTTTATTGGATCTGATGGCTGAGACCATAGAACCTAAGTTAGAAGAACCTGAGTTAGAACCGATCGTCACTCCGAAACGGCTGAAAAAATCATCCCAACAGCTTTTATTAATTGCCGACCCCGACCCAACTCCCACCACACCTAAAACAGGAATCACGATCGCCGTTCCTACGATCGCAATGGTGGATGGATCGTTGATTTATTGGTTTTTAGAACAACTTCCCAGCGAAGCACGAGACCAAATTTTGCAACCGATTTTGGCAGCATGGCGATCGTTGCAGCGCGCCCGTGTGCCTATGGTGGGCTATATCAGCGCATCTCGTAGTGGTGAAAGCCTCAATTTTTTACGGTTTCAGACCTGTCCTTATACGGCTCCCGACTGTATTAGTCACTGCAATAATCTCCCCGACAAAGCGCCCTGTCAAGTGCTGGAACCTTTGCGAGATAGTGCATTGTGGGGAAGATTGTTAAAGCCGGGGGAACGATCGCCCTTGTGGAAAAGTTCTGCAAAAATTCAGAGTTTTTATGAAGAACAATGCATTTACTTTTGCTATGTCCATGTTGGCAGCGAAGTGGCACGGGTGGAAGTCCCAGAATGGGTCGCGATCGATAATGGCTTGCTGAGTTCGGCCTTGAGTTTAGTCTTAGCTCAGGTAACGAAGGGCTATGGGTATCCAGTGGCATTAGCCGAGGCCCACAATCAGGCCGTTGTGCGTGGGGGCGATCGATCGCGATTTTTTGCCTTATTAGAACAACAAATGATTCGGGCTGGGATTCGCAACGTGGGAACTTCCTATAAAGAAGCTAGAAAGCGCGGCAGTATTGCTTAATTTCTTGGTTAATTTCTTGGTTAATTATCTAGAAATGATATTGATTTAGATAAATGTTCACTCAAAACAATATTCACTCTAAATGATATTTATCGTATTGCGGCGGTACAGAGAATGATTGTAGAGATTTTAATAGGAATATTATTTACAGGCTGTGGATTGTTTTATCTCGCCTGCATTTGGGCGACGATAGATTTTTTTAAACCATGGCAACGAAAAAAGCTTACCCCAATTCCTGACTCCGCCGTCCTCTCTGCGTCGGTTTCCCTAATGGTGCCGATCTGCGGGTTGGACGATCGGGCAGCGCGTAACTGGGAAGCCTTCTGCCAACAAACTGACTGCGGACCGTATGAAGTTCTGTTTGGAATAGCTGACCCGCAAGATTCTGCCATTCCTATTCTGCAAGCAATTCAGGCGAACTATCCTCATCGGGTCCGACTGTTCATTAACCTGCCGCCCCGTGGAGCTAACTACAAAGACAGTACATTGAGCTACCTCCTCGAAGCCGCTTATCACGAATGGCTGATCTTTGCGGACAGCGACATTTCAGTGACGTCTCATTACATTCGAGAGGTAATGTTTCCCTTAGTGCATCATCACGCCGACTTAATCACCTGTGCCTTCATTGCCCGCCAGCCAAAAACCCTAAGCAGCGCGATCGCATCCTTGAATCGATGTTGTGACTTCATTCCTAGCGCACTAATTGCCCGTAAACTTGAGGGCGGGTTAAGGTTTGCTATTGGCATGACGATCGCATTGCATCGGGATACTCTGAAGCAAGCGGGAGGACTCCATCTCAATCGGATTGGTTCAGATTATAACCTCGGTAAACGTTGTGCCCAGACAGGAGCAACTATAGAATTTTTATCCAGTGTTCTAGAATCTGATACGGGTAACGAAAATTTCTATCAATTGTATACACGGGAACTGCGATGGTCACGTACAATTCGATTTAATAAAGGCAATGCTTATTACACAATATTATTTTGCTTTGGCTCAGTATATGCACTGATTTTATTGGTTGTTTCATTGCGAATTCCTGGAATTCCATTGTGGATGCAACAAGTGAGTTTTGGTTTGGTCATACTGCGTTACCTACAAGCTTGGATCGCTTGCTGGAATATGGATTCAAGGCAACTTACGGCCTGGTTCCCGTGGCTCCTCCTACGGGATTTCGTAAGCTTTTTAACATGGCTGATGGGTTGCTGGGGAAATAGCATCTTGTGGCGAGGACGACATCTAAGAATCCAGGAAGATGGCATAATTGAAAGCTGATACTCTATATTGAGAGAGTCTTGAATGCCGACAATATATGTTCATATGTTCTTTACCACTCCGACCTGAGTAAATTCTCCTTGAGTTTTGCTTGAATCTTGTATAAAATAATTCCTGATTTAGTATTAGATATCCTTCTATTCCTTGCATAAATATTGCAGGAATTAGTGCCGTAGGTCCCAAGCTAAACGTGGTATACAATAGCTCGTAGTCAACATTCTGTTCAATATCGAATTTCCGAAATTGTTCGTTTCGCTCCCTCAAGATGTCAAGACGTAAGTTGATTTTGCTCTATATCAAGTTGTCACCACGCATTTACCAGTTGGTCAATTGGGCCAGCTTAGTTGAAAGGGGATTCTAATGAGTTATGAAATGAAATGTGCAAAAACGAAATGCGCAGCAAGCATAGTAGATCGAAATCTAGCAATCCCACCAAACATACAGAAGTTGGCTTTCTCGTCACTACAGCCGCTCTTAGTAAAGAGGTTTAGTAATCCTCTTTACTACTCACAATGTGGAGATGTGTTTAATACCGTTACCTTCTTGTCTCGTAGCTTAACTCGAATGCGCATTGATCATGCCATTACTGGACGATCGGCGATCTCTCTGATGTCGTTATCTTCTACTGGGCCATTAGCTAATCTATCTTCTTCTGGTCCATCCATTGAATTGATTATGTCGGCTAGAAGTTATGAACATTTTCTAAATGTTTGTATTTACCAGCGCATCAAGCCTATGCCAGAAAACGATCGTACATTTTGGGATCATCGGACAGGTTGCACACTAAAAATCTACGTGGTGGGCGAACGGCTTAAGTTTGGGCGACGTACAATGACCGTTCCCCCGCTTGACACCTTGTTGATCAATAATGATGGGGTCAAATCCTGGATTATCAAATCCAAGACGGTGGTTGCTTCGAGATCTCGATCGCGTAAAGCAATATCATTGCTACGGTCTGAAAAGAAGGCTGTGATAGCGGCATAAAGATTCTGATGAAAAAGATTAGTACACAATTTTTAGTACAGCCTTATTACAAAATATTAGCGGATTCAGGAGTGGGGGTATGGAGCGTCAGGACTGTGATTTCGGGGCGACAGTTGAACCGAACTCGAATGCCTGATGTTCCAACTCCTCGACTGGTGTATTGAATTAAATCTCCGATTTGGTATTGGCCAACCGGATATTTATGGCCTAAGGGTGGCGTTAAAAGTTTGATAAACGGTAAACTGACTTGTCCGCCGTGGGTATGGCCGGAAAGCTGAAGATCAAATTTTCCAGTTTTAACGGTTCGATCGGCGACATCGGGTTCATGGACCAGCATAATGGATGCTCCAATGGCAGGAAGCTGTTGCAAAACTTTTTCCATGTCATCTTTGCCGCTCCAAGCATCGCCCAATCCAGCAACATTTAAGAAAGCGCCTTTGCTAGTGATTGTCATGACTTGGTTTTGTAGCACTCGAACGCCGCTGGATTCCAGGACATTGGTGATTAACTGTGGGTCGGTCGCTTCGTCATGGTTGCCCAAAACTGCTATGGAACCATTGGGCGCTTTGAGTTCAGAAAAGCTTTTCAGAGCCGGAGAATAACGATTGGCATCTCCCGTTACAAAGTCTCCAGTTAACACAATGAGGTCAGGCTGTTGATCATTGATTTGTCGGGTAATGTTTGCAATGCGATCGGCGGTCATCCAGTCATCAGCATGAACATCCGTAATTTGAACAATCCGGTAGCCCTCTAATTCAGGAGCTAAATGAGGTAACATCAGGGGAACCTGCACGATCTCTATCCAGGCAACTTCAACCTTCTCCACATAAATAATCAATAGAAACAATCCAATAAAACCTATTGTCAAAAATTTTAGTAGAGGTTGAAAGAGATGATTAAATCGTTTTTTCATCGTTTTTTAATTGTGCGGGTAACTCTTCCGAGAGTCCAATCAATACCTGTATGATTAAAGTCCATCATTAACTAACGTGAAATAGTAATTCTATAGATCTTAGTAAACCAGACTCATATTGCGGTCTGATGTCATTGAGATGTCATTAAATCTGATATTGACATTTAACCTCTAGTGTCGGTTATCTCGTAGAATGAAACACCTAGTTTAAAGAGACACCTGACTTAAAATTTGATAAGTTCCATCACATCTAGCTACGATCGCAGTTTATAGGCGCTCATATGGTTCGTCGCTTGTCGGTAGAAGATTTGCAACACCAGATTGAGCAGGAACGCCTTATCAATCGCATCACGACGCTTGTGTATCAGAGTCGTGATTTGCCAAGTATTCTAAAACAGACGGTTCAGGAACTTAGACAATTCATGGCGATCGATCGGTTGTTGATTTATCAGCAGCAACACGGCATGGCTCCAACTGGGTTCGGTTCTGCGGTGCCCCGTGGGATTGTCTGCGAATCCTTAGCAAATCCTGAAATCCCGTCGTTGGTTGATTTGATTTATGCGGGAAAGCTGACGATTCAGCCGTTTGATCATACGCCGTCCCTTTCGTTTATTTCTCCCGATCGGACTCCCATTACTGCGGAGTTAATTTTGCCCATTCGTCTCCAGACAGGGATTTGGGGATTTTTGGTGGCCCATCAGTGTGATGGCGATCGAATTTGGCAGGATGAGGAACGTCAGGGGCTTCAGCAGATTGCAGATAATTTGGCAATCGCAATTTATCAAGCTAGTCTTTATGCAGAATTGCAGGCAGAGAAATCGAGTCTAGAGGAAAAAGTATTAGAACGGACTCAACATTTACGGGATGCATTGTTTTTGGCTCAGACCGCAGACCGGGCGAAGTCCGATTTTTTGGCCTTAGTAAGTCATGAGTTACGATCGCCCTTAACCTGCGTGATTGGGATGGCTTCGACTCTGTTGCGCCAAACACCAGAACGATCAATCCCGGAGGAAAAACAACGCGCTTATTTAGAAACCATTCACGATCGAGGGAAACGATTGCTTGCAACTATTGGTGACATATTGGATTTATCTCAGCTTGAAAGTGGTCAAACCGTACTCAATTGTAGCAATCTGATCATGGGTGATATTGCCATGCAGCTTCTTCAGGAATTTGCACCTAGCGCTGAAGCGAAACAGATTCAGCTTTCTCTCGATGACCATCTGCATTATCACGAGACGACGACCCACGGATTTACGGCAGATCCCTATCGGGTGCGCCAGATTTTGATCAACCTCCTCAGCAATGCCATCAAGTTTACGCCAGAGGGAGGAAATGTTGTGTTGCGGCTTTGGGGCAATGAATCGGATATTTTTTTGCAGGTGGTAGACAGTGGCATTGGGATTCCGCTTGAATACCGATCGGTCATTTTTGAGAAATTTCAACAATTAGATTTCTATCGGCGGCGCAGTTATGAGGGCACGGGGCTAGGATTAGCGCTGACTAAACAATTGGTGGAATTACACGGCGGCACTATTGATGTGGAATCATCGGTGGATAAGGGTTCGACCTTTACGGTTCATTTGCCATCACAGACTCGCAGTGCGGTAGATTATGCCCGCGCTTCACGTCCGATTCGAGCGGCGGAAGGGTATGCCGTGTCGCAGCATATTTTATTGGTGGAGCAGACGGAAGAGTTGGCAAATTTAGTTTGTGATCTCTTAACTCCCCTGGGCTATCAGGTGACGTGGATTGCGGATGGTGAGACGGCGATCGGGCATTTTGATGCGGCGACTCCGGCGTTGGTGATGGTGAATGGGACGATCGGGGAGAGCCTGTTGCGGCAATTGCAGGAGAAAGCCCAAGGCCGATCGTCGGGTCCAGTGGCAAAGCTGTTGATTTTAGCGACGGAGGAGGTTCGGGCGACCTTGGAAGAATTATCGCAGTTACGTCCGTTATATTTTTTACCGTTACCGATCGGAGAACCTGAAAATTTAATTGAAGTGGTTGGAAATTTGTTAATGAACAATTCTGAGAATTAGAGCAAACAGAATTGTTTATTCACAGTGTTTTTTACGCAGTGTTTTTTACGGTCTTTTTTTGCCGTCTACCTATGTAAAAATAGACCATTGCAATTCGCTATAGGCATCGTTATGACGAACTCCGCTGACATTATTTATACCTTTACTGACGAAGCTCCGGCCTTAGCGACCTACTCGTTTTTACCGATCGTCCAAGCCTTCACAAAAGCCGCTAACGTGACGGTTGAAACCCGTGATATCTCCCTCGCCGGACGGATTCTTGCCAACTTCTCTGATCATCTTCTTCCCGAACAACACCAACTGGATGCCCTCGAACAACTGGGAGAACTCGCAAAAACTCCAGAAGCCAATATCATCAAACTTCCCAACATCAGCGCATCGTTGCCCCAACTTTTGGCGGTCATTCAAGAACTTCAGTCTCAAGGCTATAACATTCCTAACTACCCTGCTGAACCTAAAGATGACGTTGAAAAAGCAATCAAAATGCGCTATGCCAAAGTACTGGGAAGCGCTGTGAATCCTGTCTTGCGTGAAGGGAATTCCGATCGTCGCGTCGCGGTCGCTGTGAAAAAATATGCCCAAAAGAATCCTCACAGAGTTGGCGCATGGACAAAGGATTCCCGATCGCATGTCGCTCATATGGAGGCTAATGATTTCTATGGCAGTGAAAAATCAGTAGTTGTAAACCAAGCTGGAATCGTCAAAATTGAATTAGTGACTAGTTCGGGGGTGACTGTTTTAAAAGAGAAAACTAATGTCACCGAAGGCGAATTGATTGATGCGTCCGTGATGTCCGTGAAGGCATTACGATCGTTTTATGAACGTGCCATAACCGCTGCAAAGGCAGAAGATATTCTATTGTCATTGCATGTGAAAGCAACAATGATGAAAATTTCTGACCCGATTTTGTTTGGTCATGCCGTGACGGTATATTTTAAAGATGTATTTGCGAAATATGCAGAAATTTTTGCTCAATTAGGTGTAAATCCTAACAATGGTTTGGGTGATGTCTATGGCAAGATTCAATCATTATCTGATGATTTAAAAAGCGCGATCGAAGCTGATATTCAAGCAACGTATGTAATCCGTCCAAGACTCGCCATGGTGAACTCTGATTTAGGCATTACGAATTTGCATGTGCCGAGTGATGTGATTATTGATGCCTCAATGGCTGCGGCAATTCGCACTTCTGGACAAATGTGGGGCATTGATGGCAAAGCGTATGATACAAAAGCAATGATTCCCGATCGGTGCTATGCCACTATTTATCAAGAATGCATTAAATTCTGTCAAGAGAATGGCGCATTTGATGTGACGACGATGGGGAATGTTGCTAATGTTGGTTTGATGGCCCAGAAGGCCGAAGAATATGGTTCTCATGACAAAACCTTTGAAATTCCTGCGCCTGGAACCGTTCGTGTGGTGAATGAATCGGGTGAAATTTTAATGGAGCATTCTCTTGAAAAAGGTGATATATGGCGGATGTGTCAGACGCGGGATTTACCCATTCAAGATTGGGTAAAACTTGCAGTGAATCGAGCCAGAGCCACGGGAGTTCCAACGATATTTTGGTTAGACTCCGATCGTGCCCACGATGCGAATGTGATTGCTAAGATCAATCAATATCTACCTCAACATGACACTAGTGGATTAGATATTCAAATCTTGTCACCTGTTGCAGCCATGCGTTTCACCTGCGCACAAATCAAAGCCGGAAAAAATGTGATTTCAGTAACTGGAAATGTATTGCGAGATTATTTAACCGATTTGTTTCCGATTTTAGAATTAGGAACGAGCGCGAAGATGTTGTCTATTGTTCCATTGCTTGCAGGCGGTGGCTTATTTGAGACGGGGGCGGGCGGTTCTGCCCCGAAACATGTTCAGCAGTTTGTTTCTGAAGGACATTTACGTTGGGATTCGCTGGGTGAGTTTTTAGCATTGTCGGTTTCATTGGAAGATCTAGCGACAAAAACTAATAATGCTGATGCCTTAATTTTGGCAAAAACATTAGATCAAGCAAATGGTAAGTTTCTCGATAATAGTAAATCACCGTCTGCCAAAGTGAATGAACTTGATAATCGCGGCAGTCATTTCTACTTAGCAATGTATTGGGCAGAAGCGATCGCGACCCAAACTCAAAACTCTACCTTAAGTATCAAATTTGCTGCTTTAGCAGAACAATTGAAAGCGAATGAGACTACGATCGTAGCCGAACTCAATGCGGCACAGGGAAAGGCGATCGACCTCGGAGGATACTTCCATCCTAATGCTGAAAAATGCGATCGGGCTATGCGTCCGAGTGGAACTTTGAATCGGATTTTGGCAACGATCGGATAACATTTCGTACAAAGGGAGTGATTTATTATTGCTGTAAACACTCTCTTGCATCTCTCAAATCATTCATTATTTGATTTAAGATTTCCACCGTCGGGCAATCGTCCTTAGTCTACGGGATATTAGATCAGTTACACCCAATCTTTTGTAATCACGTTTTGACGAGGGTGTAACAGAGGAATTTACTAATCACTTATCGAAAACTATAGCTCTATTGCGTCCCTTCTGCTTAGCATCATATAACGCGATATCGGCTTGCTGAATCAGTATTTCTGATTTTTGCTTGGGACTAGGTATGAGACTAGTAATACCGACACTAACCGTGACTATATCGCTGATATCAGAATTTTGGTGAGGAATCTCTAGATTAGCGATCGCCATGCGAATTTCCTCGGCGACTATGATTGCGCTATTAATCTCAGTATTTGGCAAAATAACGACAAATTCTTCGCCGCCATAGCGTGCCAGAAAATCGGCAGGACGATGTAAAGTCTGTTCTACAGCTTGGGCGATCGCCTTCAAACAATCATCGCCAATTTGATGTCCATAGCAGTCGTTATAGCATTTAAAATAATCAACATCAAACAATAACAAAGATAGCGGTTGCTGCTCTCGGCTCAGTCTTTCCCATTCAAATCTGAGGCGATCGTTAAAGCAACGTCGATTAGCAATTTGGGTTAAGCCATCAATGTTGACAAGCTTTTCTAATTCCAGATTTGCTTGTTTGAGATAAATTTCACTTTGTTGTAATTTTGCAGTTCGCTCGATTACTTGACTCTCAAGATTTTCGATGGATTGCATGAGCAATAACCGCGCCTCTGTTCGTTCATCGAATACTGCTGAGAGAATTAATGAAGTTAAAGCAAATGTTGCCATAAAAGATTGCACTAGCAGTATTGATTCATTTGGGGAAGCTTTGTTACAAAATCCATAGCCTTGAACAGAAGCAAAAATAACTATTAGAGAAACTACACTTACCAGTAAGCTCGCAAAAAATGTGCCACAGCGACTAACTGTCCAAATCAAGATCGGCAACAGCAGATACTCCACTCGGTAGCTATACCCAAACCCAACCCAACTGACCAATAGAAGAGAGATTAGAACTAATCCAATCTCCCAAGCGTTTAGCCGACGTTCGACTTTCCGAGATTTGTTGTATAGCAGAATTGTTGGCGTAAAAATCAAATGAGCGAGCGCACTTGCGATCCACCATGTTAGCCAACTGATGCCATAGTTATTCCAAGAAGCTAAGCCCGCTAAACAGATACTGAACATACCAATTGTCGCGGATATAATTGGCGAAAAAGTTGCTGCTACAACATATAGAAGAACTGTATCAACGTGACTAAAAATATTCTTGTATTTTGCAAATTTCTTAATTGAATAACTGGCAATCAATGGCTGTAAACAATTACCTAAAGCACAACCTGCATTAATCAATAAAAAATTAAAAGTTGATGTTGGCGGATCTATTTTTAATAGAGATAAAGAAATCGCTAGAAGCGATCCACCAGCAATTCCTAAAAGTACGCGATTTCCTAGTAAATAAACTAGCGCTAATGTCATTCCTGACGGAAACCAAACCGATGCAACTTCGCCAGGTAAGGTTGTAAATTTACGACTAAGTTCTACCCCGATCGCATAGGCGATCGCTATTAGTAGATTAAGAATCGGAAATTGAAAATTTCCCTTCTGTAATAGCCAATTACCATTCATGTAATCAATATTAAATTGTTAATAGTATTTTATTCTACAGCCTACATAACTTCTTTTAGCATCCTGCAAAATATTCTTCATCGGGATTTGTTCGTACGGCTAAGAAATGAAAACCCTGAGAACGTTGTTTCGATTTTTCAAAGTCAGTGGCTTGATCGATGGCAATTTTATCTTTTGGTGCTTGTAGATTTGCCAAAACTTATCGGGAATCAACACTTGTTTCTAGCTGTATTTAGGTGCAATTATCTATGCTTACTAGTTAAAATGAATCTAGTTAGTTTAATGAATTGGTCAACCGATCGTATTTAAATAGACTTTTAACTATGATCGTACAGGCAGATCATTTTACTTAAATCGTTAGAAAAATAGTGAATCATAATTATTAAATAAATATTAGCTAATCCTGGATGCTTCCATCAGGCAATGTTGCCCCCGCAAAGTTTGCCCCGGCCATCAAAGCACTGCTAATTTCAGCCCGGATTAGGTTTGCCCCCCGCAAATCTGCCCCCCGCAAATCCGCTCGTCCTAGATATGCTTCAATTAGATTGGCTTCTAAAAGTAGTGCATCTTTTAAATTGGTCCGACCTAACTCAGCCTTATTCAAGCGAACTCGGGCCATTTTGCTATTTTGCAAATTAGCTTGGTTCAGTTTGGCCCCATTTAGGGTCGCATCAGTCAAAACTGCATCAGTCAAAATTGCCCTAGTCAAATCTACGCGATTCATTTTGGCATCTTGCAATATTGCTCCAGCCAGATTCGCCTCGATCAAAATGGCATCGCTCATAAACGCATGGGTTAGCTTTGCTCCAGTTAAAATTGCCTGGGTCAAATTTGCCCCTTTCAAGCTAACTTCAGTCAAATTTGCGCCCGCTAGATTAGCTCGCTGGAGATTGACCCCAGATAGATTGGCTCCTTTTAAATCTGCATATTGAAGATTTGCACCCCGCAGATCCGCACCCGGCAGCCCGCGCCCTTCTTCCCGCATATTTGCACTACGAAGACAAGTACTTCGCAAATCTGCACCATTCAAAATTGCACCGCGTAAATCGGCTCCACTAAGATTTGCATCAAGTAAGGTGCTGAGCGACAGATCTGAACAACGCAGATCCGATCGGCTGAGGTTGCAGCCCATGAGATCTGCATCTCGAAAATCACAATTCGACAAGTCTGCTTGGCTGAAATTTGCCCCGCGCAACAGACTCCCTTTCAGATTCGCTTGGTGGAAGTTCGTCCGGCTGAGGAAAGCCAAAACTAGGTTGACGCACTGGAGATTGCTACCTGAAAAATTGGCTCCAATCAGGTCTGAGCCTTGGAGTTGAATGCGGTAAAGATCGAGTCCTGAAAAATCTACATGGCCGGATTTGTATTGAGTGATTAGGTGTTCAGGAGTCATGGGGGGTCTATTCCAAATAAAATTAATGCAAGAAACTAAGAAATAAAAAACTAATCAATGGTTTAACGATTTAAAGAACTAATCCCGATCGTCGATTCATCAAAGGGCATCCGTTTTGGAGTGGTGCTAACTGAAGTTGAAGCCGATCGCATCTTAAAAGCCCGCATTATCGCCTCGATGGTCGTTTCATACTCATCGGTATCTGGTAATTTCCGGGCAATCTCCCGCAATTTAATCCCCAAAATTTCTGGTTTTCGGTGTAGCCTAAATGCTGTTGCGAGTAATGGAATCATACTTTGTTGTCGCAGGGTCATCCCTTCGATCGCGTCTTTAGGTTCAATACCATTTACTAAAATTAATAATAAATGCTTGAGGCGTAGTGGATTTGCTAATTTCATAATGTCAAAGTGCAAATCAAACATCTCAGAATCGATCGTCTCCACTCTGCTAGTCCCGGTGTCATCACTCCACTGCGACGGGGGTATTACGTCGGGTGGCTTAGGAAAGTGGGTGTCTTGCCTTATTTCGTCGAAATTCACTAGCGATTCAGTTTCACTACTATTGAGGTTGGAGGTGAGGCTTGGGGTGAGGTTTGGTTGAGCTGCGTTCGTGGGAACTTCTACGATCGGAACTTGTACGATCGGAACTTGGTAAAGAGCTTGCAGATTATCGATTAATGTTTCCGCCAACACACTATATTCAACGGGTTTACTCAACTGACTTACGACTTGTTGCAACCCTTTTTTCAATTCTTGATGGGTGGCATGACGTTGATGAATCATTTTGGTCAAATCGACCCAACTTATAGCCTCTAGCCTAGCCAAATCGACTTCCCAAATCGATCGGGCAGCACACAACGCTAGCTTTTTTAGCCGGATTTGGTTGGGAATCTGGGGCAGTTTGGCAGCGATCGTGCTGTAGAGCGTAGTCTGGGGATTGACTTGGGGATTAGGGGGAGACACGACCCGTAAGAATGTTGTGGTAGGGTCTTCGCCGCCCCGATCTGAGAAAATTGCCTCTAGAATGAGGTCAGCAATTTGAGAATATTCGGCGGGTTTGCTAAGGGTATTGACGCTGGTGTGAATGTACGATCGGAGCAAGGTTAAGTCGGTAAATTGCTCTAAGAGCTGACTTAAGACCCGATAAATCATGGCTTCATTAGGCGACGAAATGTCCCCAACCCAAGTACCTTCGCTCACATAAGTCAGAAGCTTATAGATCCGCGTGGCCTGTTCATCTTGGGCTAATTGACGCGCAATGGTAGAAGCCGCATCCTGCATGAGAAACCTTCAGTCGTGAAAACATCAATCAGAGTTTTTTAACGAAATATGAACCAAACCGATCGAAGCCAGGGGTCTCGAATCAGGCTTAGTTAGGCCCGGACTACCAGTATGCCCACAAATATTGTGAACGATAATAGTCTAGTTCTATTTGTGACAATTGGAAAAAGTTCCGTTATGCCTCGATCATCAGGGTCATCGATCGCGTCGGTATCGCCATGATTTATCATAGATAATCTCTTGCGGAAACTCTAATTTTCTGATTGTTAAGATTCTCTAATTGTCATCCCAAGAAGACCCTATGGACTTTCTCCGCCTCCAAAAAGCACTCGCCTTTGAAGCTGAAGCTGGATTTAATGATCTCCAGGGCAATCAATATCGATTTAGTGAATTTCTCCAAATTGCCTTAGGGGAACCCAGTTCTGTCCTCGATCGGCCCGATCGGCAAAAGCTCCAAACCCTGGCTGAAAAGTACTCTAGTTACGGGGATCTGGAATTTGCCGATCGGCAACACTTAGTCGCGGAAACTAGGCGTACTGTTTATAGTCTTAAACAATCTAGTCTTAAACAATCGACTCAGCAGTCCATCCAGCAATCCGCGAAAGGTGCAGCAACAAAAGATTCCACTCCAAAAACAATCCTCCGTAGTACGACTAATCCTAGCAATTCCGCCTCTCCGGCTGGCAAAATTCCCGATCTTGAACAAGCGGTTACTTATCTTCCTGGAGTCGGGCCTAAAAGTGCTGAAAAACTAGCTAAACTTGGCATTATCACGGTTCGAGATTTGCTCTACTACTATCCTCGCGAGCATATTGACTACGCTCGTCAAGCTAAAATCCGGGACCTCAAAGCGGGCGAAACAGCCACGATCGTTGGCACTATTACGGCTTGTAATTGCTTCACCACGGTCAAAAACAACAAGCTCACTATTTTTGATGTGACCATTAAAGACAGCTCAGGCCGGATGAAATTGAGTCGTTTTTTTATGGGAAGTCGTTTTTCTGGGCGGGGTTGGCAAGAGCAACAAAAGAAAATGCACCCAACCGGAGCCGCCGTCGCCGCTTCTGGACTAGTCAAGGAAACCCAATATGGACTCACCCTCGATAATCCTCAAATCGAGATTTTAGAATTTGATGGTGAAGTAAATTCCGATACGATCGGGCGGATCTTGCCGATTTATCCATTGACCGATGGGGTCGGTGCAGATCTGGTGCGACGTGCAATGAAATCGGGATTGCCTGCGGCGGCCAGACTCGCTGAAACATTGCCGGAGGGATTACGATCGCAGTATGACTTAGCGGAAATACAACGAGCCATTGCACAAATTCATTTCCCAGACGATCGTGAATCCCTCGACGCAGCCCGAAAACGATTGGTATTTGATGAATTTTTCTATTTGCAACTGGGACTATTGTCCCGTCGATATCGCGAACAAGCCAAACAAACCAGCGTCATTCTGCAACCTGAAGGCTCACTAATCACTGAATTCTATGACGGTCTACCCTTTGAACTCACTAAAGCTCAAGCCCGTGTTGTGAATGAGATTCAGAATGATCTGACCAAGGCCGTCCCCATGAACCGTTTGATTCAAGGCGATGTCGGATCGGGGAAAACAGTTGTTGCCGTCATTGCCCTACTCGCGGCCATTCAAGCCGGATACCAAGGCGCATTCATGGCTCCGACCGAAGTATTAGCTGAGCAGCATTATCGTAAACTTGTTGAATGGTTTAGTCTTTTACATTTGCCTGTCGAATTACTCACTGGCTCCACTCGTGTTGCAAAACGGAGACAAATTCATACTCAATTACAAACGGGAGAATTACCCTTACTCGTTGGGACTCACGCATTAATTGAAGATCCGGTTCAATTCCAAAAACTAGGCTTAATTGTAATTGATGAACAGCATCGATTTGGAGTTCAACAGCGTGCGCGATTGCAGCAAAAAGGTGATAATCCTCATGTTCTCACCATGACAGCCACTCCCATTCCTCGGACATTGGCCTTAACATTGCATGGCGATTTAGATGTGAGTCAAATTGATGAACTGCCTCCGGGTCGAAAAGCCATCAAAACTACTGTCTTGGCTGGAAAAGATAGACAAGCAGCCTATGATTTAATGCGCCGCGAAATTACGGATGGTCGGCAGGTTTATGTGGTGCTTCCTTTGGTTGAAGAATCTGAAAAATTAGATCTAAAATCCGCAGTTCAAGCTCATGCGGATTTGCAAGATAATGTATTCCCTGATTTAGTTGTTGGATTGTTGCATGGCAAACTTTCATCTGCTGAGAAAAATGCGGCAATTTCAGCCTTTCGCGATCGCACTACCCAAATCTTAGTATCCACCACGGTTGTCGAAGTCGGAGTTGATGTCCCCAATGCCAGCATTATGTTGATTGAACATGCTGAGCGTTTTGGACTTTCACAATTGCACCAGTTGCGCGGTCGAGTGGGCCGGGGCGCCGCGCAATCATTCTGTCTTCTACTCAGCACTTCAAAAAGCGATACGGCCCGTCAACGTTTGAAAGTGATGGAACAATCTCAAGATGGCTTTTTTATATCCGAAATGGATTTACGATTCCGTGGTCCCGGTGCTGTTTTAGGGACGCGCCAGTCTGGATTGCCAGATTTTGCCTTAGCGAGTTTGGTTGAAGATCAAGAAGTATTGGAAATTGCACGGGATGCGGCTCAAAACGCGATCGATAAGGATCCAACCCTCGATCGTTGGGCGGCGATGAAGGCAGAACTTGACTATCGCTATACTCGACTTCTTGGTGGCGCAATTTTGACTTAGGCTTGATTTTAATTGAGCTATTTTGATTTGGCCGTAATTTGGATTGAAGGGGCGATCAGGCCAGAAAATGAACGATCGCAGTCGATTTTACTAAACTTAGGTATTCACAGGTCTGTAGCGTTGTTTTGCGTTCTCTAGTATGGTGAGACGGGCTTAAAATTAGGGCTTTATGGACCTGATCTTAAGTATCATTTTTTACCTGCTCTGTTTAGGACATTTGCTAAATTTTCATGGAAACCTCCCCTAATCTGGCTGTTTTACTATCTGTTCCCGAATCTTTTTTACTATCGGGTCTAGAATGCCTCGCGACTCAGTATGAACAAGAGATTCATCCTGCGTTTTTGATATATGGCAGTCAAGAGTTTGAAGCTTTGTCTGCTGTTGAGTTAGCCCGCAAAGGGAAAGCTCTCGAAGTCTTTATCTATGCTTCTAATGCTGCTGGTGATTTGCCGCTTAATCCGGAAGTATGGTGGAAAGGCGTTTATATGGGCGTTGAAGCGGCTTCTGGGGGTGGACGATATCGAGGAAAAGCAATTCATCGTCCTGCGGCGACTTTGGAGAGTAAAAAGCCTTCAGCGGTATTCTGGAAGATGATAGATCTGAAAAAACAAATTGCGGGAATGCCCATTGGTCGAATGCAGACGTTGGCAAAAAAAGTATTGTTACCCGATCGTTATCTCCCAGATAAACCCACATTAATTGAATATCCATTCCATCAAACCAAATGGTTTAAGCCTGCCACTCCTGTAACGACTTAAGCGGTAAGGATTCAAGCATCAATTGAAAGGTTGAAATGAAAGGTTGGAACTTTTGATAGTTCTAATCTTTCACGATCTTATCAAGTGATTTACTTAAATTTGAATCAATACTTATTCTGTTTTTTATAACCTCATAGATATAAACTAATAGTCATTTTATTCTCTACAGTGTTTTCAAATCAATCTATTCTGTAAAACTGAAGTATATTTATATACCTGAATTTCTATTGCGTAAACCCAAATGCCGATCGTGAATTCACATATCAAGAAATTAAAATCATAGAATTAGAAAAATGATTTAAAATCCTATTTTTTGCGGAACCTAGAAACACTCTACTACGTCGTATGAAATTACGTCGCTACACTTTAAACGTTGCCGACTTAAGGAGAATTTTCATGCATAGTGTGATCAAGCAAGTCGCGGGGACTCTGGTTTTCAGTCTGGGGATGATTTTGGGACCGATCGGGAGTAGCCAAGCTGCTGAAGAAATCACGTTACGCTTTGGTCCATTTGAGCAAACGGTAAAAGTCGAAGAAGTGGAGACCTATGCAAAAACAGGCCAACTGTCGCCTAATTTGCAACTTTTTAGCCCATTTTTAACGCCATCTGTCCGGAAAGGACTTACGACAAAATTGGATCTGAATCCTCAAATTGTGGGTCGGGTCGTGGGAGATTTACTCAAGTCGCCCGCAGGTCAGCAGCTTATGACAAATGTTCAAACGGCCTCTCCGGGGTTGACACCGGAAATGTTGCAGGTTGGGGTTTCGTTGGCGGCGGCTCAGTTTGGCGCTGTGGATGCGATCGGCGTTTTGAAGACGATTCCGACCAAAACAGTCACGATCGATTTGTCACAGGCCGCTGCGATCGCGTCAAAAATAAATCTGAATTATTGGAAAAGCAAAGCGCTAGGCGGATTACTTGAAAAAAGTTTGTTTGTGGAGGACACCGCAAATTTTAAGAGTGCGATCGATCCGAGCGTCCCAGGACCGATCGCATATCAGCGCCAGACCTTGAAGCTGGTGGACGGGACGCGAAAGGATCGGGAAGTTCCGGTAGATTTGTATTTGAGTGAAGCGGCGATTCAAGGATCGCCTACGGTTGTGGTTTCGCCGGGATTTGAAGCCAGTAAAAATTTCCTCGGTTACCTAGGTAGACATTTTGCATCCTATGGCATCAATACAATTGTTGTCGAACATCCATCAGTATTGAGTTTATTCAAGCTATCGGCATTTGATGTCGAGAAGTTGTTGCCTTCCCAAGAATTGCTCGATCGTCCAAAGGACTTACAGTTCGCATTGAATGAATTAGGCAAAGACTCCAATCTTAAACTCAATTTAAATCAAATTGTAGTTTTAGGACATTCTATGGGTGGCTATGATGCGCTAGCGTTGGCGGGCGGGGAGCTGGAGCTTGATGAATTGCGTCAATTTTGTCAGCAGAGTAATCGCTTAATTACCCGATCGCCAGCGGATTGGTTACAATGTTCGGGGAAATCAATTCAACAACGCAGCCTTAGTTTAAAGGATAATCGAGTCATTGGGACTATCGCTCTAAATCCAGTTGCAGGTCAAATTTTTGGAAAATCAGGATTAAAGCAAATAACAACGCCAACCTTGATGTTAACAAGTACTGAAGATGCCTTGACTCCAACATTTGATCAGCAATTACAGCCCTTTATGCAATTACCTTCGCCAAAGTATCTGATTACAGCAATCGGAGCAACTCATTTAAGTGTAAGCGATCGGCTTAATTCGGGTAATGACGATAAAGCATTAATTAAAGAACGTATCGGATCAGATACTGAAAATCTTCGAGCTGTTGTGCGCGGAACTAGCTTAGCGTTTATAAAACAGTTCATGAACGATCGAGATCAATACAGACCATTCCTAACATCAGGATATGTTCAATCACGATCGACCGATAATTTACCCCTGCGGTTCAATTCTGAATTGCCAAGTAGTATTACTAGGCTTTTGAATTTGGCTGGAGTGTTTTAGTCATTAGGGAGTGGCCCGATCGGCAAAATTGAAAACTCATAACAGAAGCAAATAATCTATCTAACATTAAATGCGATCAATTTAATCCACCAGTAGATTGAGGCCAAATAAAATACATCACCGTAATCGCTTAGAAATCCTCGCAATTCTCTAAATCCACTACTCGAAATGCAATCCCTGCTTCACTACGCTCAATTCCATAGCCCGCAGCTTTCGCCTCACGTTCCGCTTCCCGTCGTAGAATTGGGTCCTGAACCCACAAATTCAACCGATCGAGCCGAGATAACGATCGAACCTCTCGAACAGGCGTAAGCATTTGGGTTGGAAAGGCCCGAGCCTGAGTCAATGCGCCCATAGTTTTCGTCACTGTGGAGGGGACAGGAGACATTGTAGGAGACTCATCAGATTCAATTGAGGCGTATACTCCAGAAGACTGCTGATGTAAGATGGGCAATTTTGCTATGACCTGAGCCTGTTCGGTTTCCTGAATTTCAATCCCCGCATCTAAGCGCTGCTTAACATTTTGTAGATAGCGTTGATTCTTCAAACAAAAACTATGCCAATCAATTTCTAAATTGCCATGGTTTTCATATTTTGCATAATGTTTACACACAATCCCCATCACATCTTCCGTCGCCATCGCCCCAAATGCCCGCGCATTGTAATGGTCGCCCTTGCGCCATACCTCCACCCGATCGCGTACAAAGTCTTCTAATAAAAATCCCGTTTCTGTCAACCAAGGCCCATCGGGATACAACAAATTTGCTTGAACCCGCTGAGGCCGAATTCCCAAAGCCGGATCATAATTCACGGCCACTACATCTCCTGTATTAACTGCTGGCAATTGTGTCTCTGGTAATTGCAGTGCTAGCCGATACAGTGGCCCATCCTGAATAACCCAAGCCCGTCGCATCAGCCGATTGAGACAAGGCTTCAGGACATGGCGTGAAATATTTCCTAAGGCTTCAATTTGCTCTAGGGTCAACGTTGTGCGATCGCAGTTAAACGCCTGAAAACACAGCACGGCCATCACCTTAAGATCATCACCACTTAAGGTCTTCAGCGAAGCCGCAACTTGCAAGGGCAATGGAGTGTAAGACGACGACATATAAAACAAGATTCAGGACTAGATTAGTCTGTCAGTACAGAAATAGTTTTAAGTATTTTGTCTCCCAGTATCATCTCGTTGCGAGGGAGACGACACTGGGAAACAATAATTCTACGCCTTAAACTTCGCCTCAATGCGATCCATCGCCTCGTTTACATTCTCGCGGCTATTGAATGCAGAGATTCGGAAATAGCCCTCGCCCGCCGCGCCAAAACCAGAACCCGGCGTTCCCACAACATTGCACACAGTCAGCAACTTGTCGAAGAAATCCCAACTTGACAGTCCCTGCGGTGTTTTCACCCAAACATAGGGCGCATTTGTTCCGCCATACACACTAATTCCGATCGCTGTCAATCTATTTAGAATAATCTTCGCATTCTCCATATAGAACTGGATTAATGCTTTTGTCTGCTCTTGTCCTTCCGGGGAATACACCGCTTCCGCACCACGCTGCACAATGTACGAGACGCCATTGAACTTAGTAGACTGGCGACGATTCCATAGTCCCCATAGCTCAACCTCTTGCCCGTCCTTGGTTTTACCCTTCAGCGACTTTGGCACAATGGTCATCGCACATCGGGTTCCCGTGAATCCTGCGTTCTTGGAAAACGATCGGAATTCTATCGCACAATCCCGCGCACCCTCAATTTCAAAAATTGAATGGGGCATATCAGGATCTTGAATAAATGCTTCATAGGCCGCATCAAACAAAATAATTGAACCATGCTTACGAGCATAGGCAACCCATTCCTCTAGATGAGCTTTTGTTGCTGTCGCCCCCGTTGGATTATTCGGGAAACAAAGGTAGATTAAATCAACTTTTTCCGTGGGAATTGCCGCCGTAAAATTATTCTCAGCGGTAATAGGCAAATAGACAAGGCCGTCATATTCGCCCTTATCATTCATATCGCCCGTGTTCCCCGCCATCACATTCGTATCAACGTAGACTGGGTAAACCGGATCCGTTACCGCAATTCGATTATCCGAACCTAAGATATCTAAAATCGCACCACAGTCACACTTAGAACCATCTGAAATAAAGATCTCAGAGGCATCAATATCACAACCGCGTGCCTTAAAGTCTTGGGTCGCAATCTTTTCGCGTAGCCATTCGTAACCCTGTTCTGGTCCGTAGCCTTTGAACTTGCTTCGATCGCCCATATCATGCACCGCCAGAATCATTGCATCGCGGCAAGCTTGAGGCAAGGGTTCCGTCACATCGCCAATTCCTAGCCGGATAATCTTCGCATCTGGATTAGCTTGGGCAAATGTACTGACCCTTCGTCCTATTTCTGGGAACAAGTATCCCGCTTTGAGCTTTAGATAATTGTCATTAATTCTTGCCATAATATCGTTGCTACCCGGTTCCTATAAGTCATTCATGGGAAATTCACACCGAACAGTTTAGCGTCAAGCGGACCCGTGCTGCATATCGTTGTTCGGGAATTTGGGTGCTGGGCAAAGAATTATAATTATTTTAATGGTTTGATCACTATTAAATTGATCATCTTAATCACTCAGTCATTTTAACGGCTTGCGACTAAACGGATCCGGCCCTCATCCATTTCTTCCATAAGCAGCTCTAGAGCTTCGTAATCCACCGCTGAAACATAGCCCATCTGCGTCAGTTCAAAGTTGATCGCACGTTCAACCTCAGGAGTCAAACATTTTGTATGGAGAGCTTCTTCCACAAGACGGCGAATGGCAAAGGCAGTTTTCATAATAGCCGGAGGTGTAGAGTGTTATGATCCGTGGTGTTCTCAACTATCCTCTAGTATTGTTGTCGTTCTAAATGTGATCCATTTAGCCCATAAATCGTGATTAATATCACCGCTTAACAATCATAAAAAATCGCTATCCTACACACCGCATAAGCCGATCGCGATTGGATATAGTCATACTCCATCGTCAAGCTTTACCAATATCAACACAACTCAATACGAGCAACTCATCCTACATTCAGCACTAGTAATTCACTCTTATAGGAGATGGAGAACATTCTAGAATCTGGCATATTTAAAATTAACTCGAATGCCTAGACTTTGATTCTCTAACATTCAGTCGATCGGGAGATAAAACTTCTCCGATGTCTCCTAAATCACACTTGTAGGAGTAACTTACGGAAAGTTTAAGATCTTTAAGAGGACAGTGAAGATTTCGATAATGAATCTCCTAATCCCACCGTTCTGGATCAAGGGCAGTTATTGTCAAGGCTAGCGAAGGTTACGACTTTCCAAGCAACTTTCTTCAGAGGTTTCGACCATGCAAATCACTCTTAATCGTTCACAAGCTTTGAAGTCGCTACCTGCTCTGACTCAAGCTCAAGAAAATATGGTGATTTGTCCTCAAGGACACGTCAACTCGACTAATGTCTTCGCATTCCAAGATCAATTGACGAAAGCCGTGATGTCTCCGGGTTCCGCATCATTGATGGTGGACATGAGTCAGGTCGAGTCCCTTGATAGTGCAGCATTGATGAGCTTAGTTTCTACGTTGAGTCTTGCTCAGCGTCTCAACAAACGCTTTAGTCTTTGTTCTCTTTCAGCTCCAGCTCGGATTCTTTTTGAATTAACGCAGCTTGACCGTGCATTCGAGATTAATGAGTTTGCAACTGTTGCAGCCTAGTGGATTTATGAATTGTGTCAATATTGTATCGTTATTGTTCTAAACTGCCCCGTCTGGGGACATGGCTTAGAATCTCTGGGCTTGATGGCAGTCTGAATCTAACTCAAACAGTCTTAGTATTAAAGTTATGTAAGTTCAGAGGGAGGTCCGATGGAATCCTCCTTTTTAGTGGATGAATGCTTGGTGGATGAGTAGAACAATTTTAAGTCCAAATTGCCTGAGGTCCGATCGTCACGTTCTGTATACTGAACCCTAATGATTCATGATCTATAGATAATGAGGTCGGTCGCCGTGGCGGTTGCAGTTGAATACTTAATCACAACAGACATCCATCGTCCGGCTCGGTACCTTGGCAACGAACTCGGGGCGGTCCATAAAGATTGGGATAGTGCAACCGTTCGCTGGGCCTTGACTTACCCCGAAATCTACGAGGTTGGCTCCTCAAATCTGGGGCATATCATCCTCTACAGCATCATTAATACCCAGCCCCGCCAACTGTGCGATCGGTCCTATTTGCCAGCAGCAGACCTTGCAATCAAACTTCGGGACACAAATACGCCACTCTTTGCGGTTGAGTCAAAACGATCGCTGTCTGACTTTGATATTTTGGGATTTAGTCTGTCCTATGAATTGGGGGCGACCAATATTTTAGAAATGCTGGATTTGGCTCAAATTCCCGTAATGTCGCGCGATCGCAACTCTGGCGACTATCCGTTGATTTTTGCAGGAGGCCAAACTGCGACCTCAAACCCAGAACCCTATGCCGATTTTCTGGACTTTATTGTCATGGGCGACGGCGAAGAACTATTGCCGGAAATTGGACTGGTGCTAGAAGAGGGGAAACTTGCGGGATTAGCCCGTGTCGATTTATTACTGGATTTGGCGCAGGTTCCTGGTGTCTACGTGCCTATGTTCTATGACTCGAATTCTGACGGTTCTGTGACGCGAAATCGTGATGATGTACCGAGGCGAATTCTGAGACGGGTGGCGACTCCAATTCCGGCCTATTCGATTGGTCTTGTGCCTTATGTTGAGACGGTTCACGATCGGCTCACCATTGAAATTCGTCGGGGCTGTACGCGGGGCTGTCGGTTTTGTCAGCCGGGAATGTTGACCCGTCCAGCGCGAGATGTGGCCCCGGAAGAGGTGGTGGAATCGATTGAAACAGGAATGCGATCGACGGGATATAACGAATTTTCGCTCCTTTCCTTGAGCTGCTCGGATTATCTAGCGCTACCAGCGGTCGGCGTGGAGATTAAAAATCGGTTGCAGGGCGATAACATTTCCTTGATGTTACCCAGTCAGCGGGTCGATCGGTTTGATGAAAATATTGCCAATATTCTAGGGGGAACTCGTCAAGGAAGCCTCACCTTTGCGCCAGAAGCTGGAACCCAGCGAATGCGGGATATTATCAATAAAGGGCTGACCAACGAAGAACTACTGCGGGGCATCAAAACTGCTTGGGAACAGGGCTGGACGAAGATCAAGCTGTATTTCATGATTGGGTTGCCGGGGGAAACGGACGCGGATGTAGTGGGGATTGTAGATACGGTGCAATGGCTGCGGCGCGAATGTAGCGGCCATAAACGCAAGCGCCTAGATTTCAATATCACCATTTCTAATTTCACGCCCAAACCCCACACGCCGTTTCAGTGGCACGCGGTTTCGACCGTTGAATTTAAGCGCAAACAGGCATTGCTCAAAGACGGATTCAAACAATTGCGCGGTTTGAAAGTGAACTATACCGATGTGCGAATTTCTGCAATGGAAGACTTTGTAGGGCGGGGCGATCGGCGTTTGGGCACTGTGATTCGACGGGCGTGGGAATTAGGGGCAGGGATGGATGCCTGGTGGGAAAGTTTAGAAAAAGCTTATGGTGCTTGGACTAGGGCGATCGCAGAGGCGAATCTAGATTGGAAATATCGCCAAGTAGAAGAGGGCGAATGGGACATTTTTCCGTCGAAATTAGATGAAGAATTACCTGATCAACGCTTGCCTAATCTGGATCTTGCGCTGCCCTGGGACCATTTAGACACGGGAATTGATAAGCGTTGGCTGTATGACGATTTAAAACGGGCCTTAGCAGAGGCTGCCATTCCTGATTGTTCGTTTGATGGGTGTTCTCATTGTGGCGTTTGTGGATTGGATTTTGGTCACAATGTCGTGGTTCCGGCCCAGCCCATTCCTGAATTTCAAGGCCAATTCAAACCCAAAAGCGATCGGGTGCAACGTCTGCGGATTTGGTTTGGTAAAGAGGGCGATATGGCCTTGACCAGTCACTTGGATTTGTTACGGTTGTTCGATCGGGTCATTCGTCGGGCAAGTCTACCTATTTCCTACAGCAATGGCTTCCATCCTAGCCCTCGAATCATTCCCGCTAGTGCACTTTCCTTGGGCGTGACCAGCAGCGGCGAAATTATGGACTTTGAACTCACCGAGCGGGTTGAACCGGAACTTTTTCTTCAGCGGATTGTCGCACAGCTTCCCAACGCCATACCCGTTTTTCGGATTGAAGAGATTCCCTTGAAAGATGATGCCGCAACCACGGCACTGCATCGGGCAGAGTATCAGCTTGAGATCTCGCTTGAAACCAGTGTGACGATCGGGACCGCCCAAAATTGGGTCCAGGAAATCATGCAAGCACCTGAAATTTGGATTAACCACGAGACCAACTCAGGAAAAATAGTTTCAATTGATATTCGAGAACGGCTCTTTGATCTAGAAATTCAGACGGTTAATGATCGCACTCTAACCCTGCGCTATATCGGCAGTTGTCAAAATAATGGCACTCACCTACGGCCCGATCAACTGGTAGCGCAGTTAGAGGCCCGATCGGGGCAGCCGTTAAGTCTAGATAAAATCCATCGGTTACAACTATTTTTAAACTCCACCGCTCCAAAAGCTGAGGATAAATGCGAAAAAATTTACCGTGAGAAACTTCTCATCCTAGACTTGACAATTCAAGCTACAATTTATAGCTAAGAGAAACAACTGCGAAAAACCATCCCTTACATTATAATGAGAGTGGAAGTTTTTCGGATTGCGTAGTTTACTCAGCCTGAATGTTTTGTTGTGCGCTTGACGATCGTGCTATTGCACCGTTAGGCTCCCGCTTTGTATTTTGTTTCACAGTTCTGAATTTAGGCGGCAAGCGTTGAACCGTGGACCCTAGATTCAAAAAATTACAGACCTGCGTACCCAAGATTTGAGGGCGTGGCTCTAGACCAAGTTTAAGGAAATTAACTGAATGTCCAAGCAGATTGTTATTGCGGAGCAGCACCGGATTGCTGCGGTTTTTGATGCTGAACAGATTCAAGAACTGGTGGTGGCCACAGGGACTCATCAGGTCAGTGATATCTATCTCGGGGTTGTGGAAAATGTGCTTCCGGGCATTGATGCGGCGTTTGTGAATATCGGTGATTCCGATCGAAATGGTTTCATTCATGTCACCGATTTAGGTCCACTGCGACTGCGCCGATCGGCATCATCTATCACCGAACTCCTCGCGCCTCAACAGAAGGTCTTGGTGCAGGTGATGAAGGAACCCACCGGAACCAAAGGCCCACGACTGACGGGAAATATTTCTCTTCCGGGTCGCTATTTGGTTTTGATGCCCTACGGTCGTGGGGTTAACCTATCTCGCCGGATTGATAGCGAAAGTGAACGGAATCGGTTGCGTGCCCTCGCGATTTTGATGAAGCCAGCGGGTATGGGGATTTTGATCCGGACTGAAGCTGATGGAATGCCCGAAGAAGCCATTATTGAAGATCTCGAAAATCTCCAAAAGCAATGGGAATCGGTCTTAACGGAAGCCTCTGCAACCCGCCCGCCTGCATTGCTAAACCGCGATGACGACTTCGTTCAACGGGTGTTACGTGATGCTTACTGCGATAATGTCAATCGGATTGTCGTTGATTCAGTTCAAGGTCTTAAGCGCGTCAAGCAGCATCTCACCAGTTGGGGTGGGGGCCGGATGCCTCAAGGTGTATTGGTCGATCAGCATCGTGAACGCGGTTCGATTCTGGAATATTTCAGAGTCAATGCAGCCATTCGCGAAGCAATGAAGCCTCGGGTAGATCTCCCATCAGGCGGCTACATTATTATTGAGAAGACCGAAGCGTTGACCGTCATTGACGTTAACTCAGGTTCCTTTACCCGATCGGCGACGGCTCGTGAAACGGTGCTTTGGACTAATTGTGAATCTGCGACTGAAATTGCCCGTCAATTACGGTTGCGAAATATTGCTGGGGTGATTGTCGTTGATTTTATCGATATGGAATCGAGACGCGACAAACTTCAAGTGTTAGAGCATTTTAATAATGCGATGCGATCGGATAAAGCCAAGCCACAGATTGCTCAGCTTACTGAATTGGGGCTGGTGGAATTGACCCGTAAACGACAAGGAAAGAATATCTACGAATTGTTTGGCGTTCCTTGTCCGGCCTGTAGCGGAATTGGGATGCATGTCAATCTTCCGGGTGAAGCGCCGAGCGCTCTCCAAACTCAGCATCAGTACCACCATTACGAAGAGATTCCGGATCACTTTGCACCGCCTGGAGCGACCAGTTCTGCACCTCAGTACTTGGCCTCTCAACAGCCTGCGCCTCAATATAGTGATACTCCATCCGATCGGCGAGAATCCCGCGACATCGGTAGACGGAGTGCTAGACGAGAGGGCCGCCCTGAAGCGAGACTGCCTGAAGCTCGAAGTCCTGGATACGCTGAATCCTATGCTCCTGAAGGATTTACTGGGTTTGAAGATGGGGGCTTTGACAGCGAAGGCGTATTAGACTTATCTCAACACCCTAGTTATCAAGAACGTGGACGCGCTGGGAATCGTCGCCGTCGCCGTCGGGGTGAACCCTTTACGAAGGAGACCACAGCGGATCGGGGTGCCTCTCCATGGGATGAGACTCCCGTCGATCGCCCGTCCACGGATCGAATCCCGAACGATCGTATTTCCAACGATCGTCATCCGAGGGAACGGGTCCAAAATGAACGAATTTCTCTCGATCGGGTCACTAGTCGCCATGAATTACCGCTACTTGAAGACGATACCGATGTTCTAGGACTTCAACCGGAAGAGGCTGCGCCCGCAGTGCGTGAAAGTCGTGAATCACGGTTTGAAGAACGTCGAACTCGAAGTGGACGTCGTGAGCGGACCCCGAGTGAACCGCCTGAAATCATCAATGTTGAGATGACTGGGGATGAACAAGATGTCTATGCTTGGATGGGAATCTCTCCCCTTGTACTTTCAGAGCAAACGCCTAAAAATCCAAGGTCGGCCATTATTCGGATCTATGCTCCGGGCGAAGTTCCGACGGATGAGACCGTTGTAGTGGATGATGATGTAACTGACATCCCTAACTCAGAGGAGTTTCCAGCGATCGAATCTGAGTTTATTACCTCACTTGATCCGGATGAATCTGAATTCAGTGATGCAATTCCCGCCCGCCGTGCCCGTGGTCGGATTGATCGTAGGAGTGATGGCAGCGTCGCTCCACCCATTAAGCGATCGTTTGATGAACAAGCTGAATTCGATTTTGATGAACCTGTCGAGCTAGACTCAGAGGAGGTTGATGAAGCAGAAGTCGTTGAAGTTCCAACCATTGTCGAAAACTCTATAGTGGATGAGTCTCTTGAGCCTGAGGACGATGGAGCACCCCGTCGTCGTCGTCGCCGTTCATCTGCTACTTAATCGTGTCGATGAGTGGATTAACGAGTATCGCTCCAACCCTTAATTTTGAGTGTGACCTCTGGGGAAAAGGTCATACTCGTGTTGCGGGTGTCGATGAGGTGGGACTAGGTTGTTTAGCAGGGCCGCTCATTGCTGCGGCTGTTTTGCTACCACAGGATCTTGTGCCTATTATAGGAATCCGAGATTCAAAGAAACTCTCTGAACTTCAGCGAAATAGACTTTATGGACAAATTCAGCAGCAATCGATCGCAATCGGTATTGGTGTGGCATCGGTTGCAGAGATTGAAGAAATGAACGTTTTACAAGCGTCCTACCGTGCAATGCAGCGAGCGATCGGTCGAATTCAACCGTTGGATCATGCTTTAATTGATGGCCGAAAAATTAAGGTTGATTTTGGCGTTCCTATTACGACCATTATTAAAGGCGACATTTTCTCCTACAGTATTGCCTGCGCTTCTATAGTTGCAAAAGTTCGACGCGATCGATTCATGACTCGACTGGCTAGTCGCTATCCTGGTTATGGCTGGGAGTGCAATCGTGGCTACGGAACTGCACAACATTTGTCTGGACTTCGATCGCTTGGTATCACACCTTGGCATCGCAAAACCTATGCACCTGTGCGAATTGTCATCGAGCAACTCGATCTGTTTCCTCAGTCTGTTCCCATAGCGATCGCACCTGATTGTTCCAATGCCCAAGCTTGATAATCCCGCACTAATTCCTTCAACATTCGGCCTTTGACTGCCCCAAGCGACGCCTTCAATACCGTATTTCCAGCTCTTTCCACTACAGACTGTGGCATTAGGCTAAACGGTCTTGGCAAATCCAAATCTATTCGTAATAGCGCATTGCCTCGCATCAAAACATCTTGAGGCGTATGAACCGGGTATAGTTCTCCAATTAATTTAAAAGCGAACCGATCTTTTAGTCCTTCCATTCCGCGCATCTCAAATGCAACCGATTCGATTTGGATTTTTTGATCATCATCTACCCACACCGCTAGATCTACAATTGGACAAATGGTTAAGGTCAACATTGAAAACGCCGGAATTTCCAGACGATACCGCTCCGTATCAATGCGTTGGAGTCGATCGGCGGGAGCCAAGGTTTGAACAAAACGATCAGGAGTCCGTAAATAGTCTTCGATCGGAAACCGTTGAGGGGGTACCCGTAACTCGACCGTTTGGGTGGTCATCAATCGCATTTGCTTCATTTCCCAACCTATCCCTAAAACACCTTGACTTAAACTGCTGAATCCAAATTCTGAATACACTATTTAAATGCAGAATTCCAATATAGTTTATTCTGAAGAACCGAATGAGACTTCTCAGTAATTTTACGAAAATCTCTATGATTTTGCGGATAGATTTACCATGACGATCGCTATTGCCCACCTCGGACCGACTGGAACCTACGCGGAACTAGCGGCACTCACCTATGCTAAAACTTTGGCGGTGCCTCCTCGTCTAGTCCCCTATGCGACGATCGCCCAAACCCTTCAAGCCCTGGCTTCTGGCACGGTCGATCGGGCAATTGTTCCGGTTGAGAACTCTGTTGAAGGTGGTGTCACGATGACGATGGATACGCTCTGGCAGTTGGATAATCTTCAAATTCAACAGGCGCTGCTGATTCCCATTCGTCATGCTTTGCTGTCTTATGCGAGTGTTCCTGAAGCTATCACTGTGGTGCATTCCCATCCGCAAGCTCTAGCTCAATGCCAAAATTGGATCGCCGAAACGATTGTCCTAGCCAAAACACAGCCCGCCAATTCGACGACAGAGATTTTGCCGAAGTTGAGGGACAATCCAACTTGGGGTGCGATCGCATCAACTCGTGCGGCTGAATTGTACAATTTGCCAATTTTGGCTTGTCCAATTAATGATTATCCAGAGAATTGCACCCGATTTTTGGTTTTAGGCAATGAGGTCGCATCGGGTGGAACACATACGTCGCTGGCCTTCAGTATGCCGACGAACCGACCTGGCATCTTGCTCAAAATGTTGCAGATCATTGCAGATCGTCACATCAATCTCAGCCGCATTGAATCCCGACCGACAAAGCGATCGATGGGCGACTATGTGTTCTTTTTGGATCTAGAAGCAGATATTCGACATGCGGAAACTAAGGCAACAATCGCAGATTTAACCCGCCACACTGAGACCTTGAAACTTTTTGGGAGTTACGATTTGGTGAACTATACCTAAGCTACTAATGATTAGATCATGATGCACGTCTAAAGGAGCTAAATTTAAGCCAATGCGGCCCCTTCCGATATCTGGCCTATGAGCGATCGACGGTTTGGCATAGATACTCAAGTGGAACGGGTGAATGTGAAGCAGAATTGGGTAATTCCAAAGCCTGCGTTGCCTAATATTCTTAGCAATAGCTTTAACCGATCGCATTTCTGGCCGAAAATGGGACGATCGTGGCAATTGGTGGGCCTTACGATCGGGTTGACGTTTGAGACCAGTGGCCCATCTAAGTCCAGTGGAAGTGATGGTTACGGCGGTAGGTAGCATCTGTGCTGGTGGCAGCGGCTAGCCTGGATATTGTCGATTCAATAGTTGTATTGCAGTGAAATTCAGTTCTGGAAACGTAGGGAAACAATGCGAGTTTCCCCCTGAAATGTTGTGAATTTATATAGTCTTGAAATCAAAACTCCAACTTTAATCCATTCACGCGACGGATCAATTTGCCAAAACTCAGGAATGCCCCGATTCGCATATTCCCTAGGCTTTTGCACATAATCTCGCTGATAATTCTCAGAACTAACTGCTCCCGGAGAAACCACTTCAATGACAGCTAACGGATTCCGGTTCGCCCCACAATAAACAAGCCTCCGATCGTCCTTCCAATGCCGCTGCGGATTCTTTCGAGTGAATAATCAAATCAGCATCACGGGCGGTAGCAAACTTGCTTTGAACTTGAATTTTTCCTTAATCCCAAGCTGTTTACGACCGACCAATTGCAAGAAAATTTCAATCAGTAGAATGGCAATCTGTGTATTAGCGCGACTTTCAGCACCCATCTCAACTAAAACTCCATCCACAAGTTCGTAACGACGATCGGTCCCATCGTCATAAACCAAAAACTCTTGAATTATCATCCGTCGGTCGGTCACTACAGTCATATCCGATCGCTCCTATCAAAAATTAGGAAATCTTTTTTACTCACTCCGCCGGAAACCCCTCTCCCAGCGTATCCTTCAAAACCGTCCGCGCAGCCAAATGATTTCGGGTCGAAGTCAAAATCTCAGATTCTCGTTCCAGACGTTCCACCGTATCGAGCATTTCTAGTAAAGCCTGTTGTTCTTCTGGTACTCCACGCAAATTACTAGCAATCCAGTAGGACAGCTCTATAGGCGTATCCGGTAAATCGTCTGGTAGGTCAATCGCATCGCCAGAAAGTTTGCTTGATAACCGAACAACATCTTGTAAAAGCTGGCTTATCTCCTGTGTCATTGGGCGCAAATCCCTCGTCGTCGGAGCATCCTCTAGCCACTCTACTAGACCGACTCGGTATGGTTTATCACGAATTTCTTCCAGCACTCGGAACCGCTGCTGTCCCAATGTCAAGACTTCCATCCGATCGTCCGGTAAGCGGTAAAACTTAACAATCTCTGCACAGCAACCAATATTCGATGGTGCATTCTTTTCCTGATCCCACAGCAATACCCCAAATCTACGATCGCTCTCCAAAACCGTGTTCATCATCATCCGATAACGATACTCAAAAATATGCAATGGTAAGGGACGACCCGGAAACAAAATAACACCGGGTAAGGGGAAAAGCGGCAATTCTCGGACAGCAATTGAGGAAGTCATGGGAGCAGTTCGACCAAATATATAATTCTTAATGTAGCGTTTATCGGGGTCCGATCGCACAGTAAAATCGGTTTAAAACAAGACGAAACAATATGAAAAATCCCCCTAGTTTTCACCAGAGAGATTTTAATTAGATACTGTTGAGAAAAATGTTTGAAAAAACTTATAGCTTGACTTCGATATCAACACCAGACGGTAAATCCAATTTCATTAGCGCATCAATTGTCTTAGAAGATGGCTGATAAATGTCGATAATACGGCGATGGGTACGCACTTCAAAATGCTCACGGGAATCTTTATCAACGTGGGGCGATCGTAAGACACAATAGATACGACGGCGAGTGGGCATTGGAATAGGACCAACTGCTGTCGCATTAGTACGATTTGCGGTTTCGACAATCTTGTCACAAGACGTATCAAGCAAGCGACGATCGTATGCCTTCAAACGGATCCGAATTTTCTGCTGTTGAATAGTAGCCATGGGAGTTATTCCTGTATTTTCAAGGTTCGGTAGGGTCAGACATTGGCGATAGAAAGCAACGCCTCAAGGCCGCAACATTCTAATGTCAACATCGAGAAACAGTAGATTCTGTCCAGAAAAACTAGGAAGGACAAATTGCCCTTCCTAACTCATCAATTTACTTGATGATCTTCGATACAACACCCGCACCAACGGTACGACCGCCTTCACGAATTGCAAAGCGCATCCCTTGTTCGATCGCAACTGGGTTGATCAAATCAACTGTCATCTTGATCCGGTCTCCAGGCATAACCATTTCAGCCGCACTTCCATCATCGGCGGTGAATGCTGAAATAGTTCCAGTTACATCAGTTGTACGAACGTAAAACTGTGGACGGTAGCCAGGGAAGAATGGAGTGTGACGACCGCCTTCATTCTTGTTCAGAATGTAAACTTCCGACTCAAACTGAGTGTGTGGTTTGATAGAGCCAGTCTTGGCGAGAACCATACCCCGCTCAATGTCTTCTTTTTTCATACCCCGCAGAAGCAAACCTGCATTATCGCCCGCTTGACCCATGTCAAGAAGCTTACGGAACATTTCAATTCCAGTAACCGTGGTCTTACGAGTGTCACGCAAACCAACGATTTCGACTTCTTCTTGAACCTTGACTTGACCGCGTTCAATCCGACCCGTTGCCACAGTACCCCGACCTGAGATCGAGAATACGTCTTCAATTGCCATCAAGAATGGCTTGTCAGTTTCACGTTCAGGAGTCTGAATATAGCTGTCAACCGAATCCATCAGCGCGTAGATACAATCCACCCACTCGTTCTCACCCTTTTGGGTTTTCGGATTAGCTTGCATGTGCTCCAACGCCTTCAGAGCAGAACCTGCTGTGATGGGGATATCGTCGCCAGGGAATTCGTAGGAACTCAAAAGTTCACGAACTTCAAGTTCGACAAGTTCAAGCAACTCATCATCATCAACCATGTCCTTTTTGTTCAAGAACACGACTAGACCAGGAACTCCAACCTGACGAGCAAGCAAGATATGCTCACGGGTCTGGGGCATTGGGCCATCAGCCGCTGAACACACCAAGATTCCACCATCCATCTGAGCTGCACCCGTGATCATGTTTTTCACATAATCTGCGTGTCCAGGACAATCAACGTGAGCGTAGTGACGAGCTGCGGTTTCGTACTCTACGTGTGCTGTGTTGATCGTGATACCACGAGCTTTTTCTTCCGGTGCAGCATCGATATCAGCATAGTTCATCGCCTTCGAATCACCCATAGCGGCTAACGTCGAAGTAATCGCAGCCGTCAGTGTGGTTTTGCCGTGGTCAACGTGACCGATGGTGCCGATGTTAACGTGGGGTTTAGACCGTTCAAACTTTTCGCGTGCCATTTTTTACAATTCCTCTTGCAAACTAAGCGTTCCCTTTGTTTTTCGCGATGATAGCTTCAGCTACGTTCCGAGGAACTTCCTCGTAGGCGCTAAACTCCATCGTAAAAGTACCACGACCTTGGGTCATGGACCGAATGTCGGTTGCGTAACCAAACATTTCAGCCAATGGTACTTTGGTGACTACTTTCGCAATCCCACGCTCTACACCTTGGGATTCGATTTGGCCACGACGAGAAATCAAGTTCCCCATCACAGGTCCAATGTAGTCTTCCGGTGCTTCGACCTCGACTTTCATCACAGGCTCTAGCAAAACCGGAGAAGCTTTCAACACAGCTTCTTTGAGCGCCATCGATCCGGCAATTTTAAAGGCCATTTCGTTGGAGTCAACATCGTGGTATGACCCATCGATCAAAGTGGCTTTCACATCAATCAAAGGATAACCCGCAATCACACCGGATTCGCAAGCTTCTTTCATACCTGCTTCAGCAGGTCCGACATATTCTCTCGGAACCGTACCACCAACGACTTTTGAAACAAACTCAAAGCCGCAACCCGCTTCGCCCGGTTCAACAGTAATCACAACGTGACCATATTGACCTTTACCACCGGATTGACGAACAAATCGTCCTTCTGCTTTGACTAGCTTCCGAATGGTTTCTCGGTAGGCGACTTGAGGCGCACCCACGTCGGCTTCAACCTTGAATTCACGCTTCATGCGATCGACCAGAATTTCTAGGTGAAGTTCACCCATTCCAGCAATCACAGTTTGGTTGGTTTCATGATCAATTCTGACGCGGAACGTTGGATCTTCCTCAGACAAAGCCTTGAGCGCTTTGGAAAGTTTTTCCATATCGCTTTTCGTCTTAGGCTCAACAGCCACCGAAATCACAGGTTCAGGAATGAACAATGACTCCAGAACAATAGTGTCGCCTTCAGGCGCTAGCGTGTCGCCTGTCAACGTGTCCGAAAGGCCAGGAATTGCACCCAAATCTCCGGCACGCAACTCGTCTACATCAATTCGTTCATCCGCTTTCAAGATGATTAAGCGAGAAACTCGCTCTTTCTTATCCTTGGTGGTGTTGTAGATGTAGGTTCCTTTGGACAGAACTCCGGAATAAACCCGAACGAACGTCAAACGACCTACAAACTTGTCAGTCATCACTTTGAATGCGAGGGCTGCCAAGGGTTGATTGTCATCAGCCGGACGCTCCTGGATAGAGCCGTCAGGCATGGTGCCTTGAATGGCCTTGACATCGATCGGTGCGGGCATATAGTCCACAACCGCATCAAGTAACTGTTGAACGCCTTTATTCTTAAATGCTGAGCCACAGAACATTGGGACAATAGCACCCGTCAATACACCTGTACGAACCGCTTTCTGGATTTCTGCAACAGTGAATTCTTCACCTGCGAAATACTTTTCCATTAGCGCTTCGTCCGTTTCAGCTACAGCTTCGATCAAAATGACACGAAACTCAGCCGCCCGTTCTTTTAGATCATCAGGAATATCAACAACTTCAATATCCTTGCCTAAATCGTCTTTGTGGACATAGGCTTTCATTCGCACTAAGTCAACGATTCCTTTGAAGCCTTCTTCAGCACCGATCGGTAGCTGCAAAGGCACAGCAGGCGCTTGCAACCGATCTTTCACTTGGCCATAAACCTTATAAAAATCAGCACCTGTCCGATCCATCTTGTTGACGAAGATGACCTTAGGAACGCTGTAGCGATTCGCTTGCTTCCAAACTGTTTCGGACTGAGGTTGAACCCCACCCACGGAACAGAATACGGCAACCACACCATCAAGGACGCGCATTGAACGTTCAACTTCGATCGTGAAGTCTACGTGCCCAGGGGTGTCAATGATGTTGATTTTGTGTTCTAGTGCACCCTCTTGAGGCAAGTTTGGTTTCTCAGGATCGCGACGCGTCCATTGGGTGGTGATTGCCGCCGCCGTAATGGTAATACCGCGCTCTTTCTCCTGCTCCATCCAGTCGGTGGTAGCGCCGCCGTCATGGACTTCGCCAATTTTATGGACCACTCCGGAATAGAACAGAATCCGTTCCGTTGTGGTCGTCTTGCCCGCATCAATGTGGGCAGCAATTCCGATGTTTCGTACTCTGTCGAGCGGAACGGTACGAGCCACGGGGACCTCCTCGATCGTGGTTAAAGTTTTTGGTGACTAGGATACGACTCCAAAGGAGAAATATTTAGCTACACCATTAAGATTCTATACGCCTTTACACTGAATTGATAGTTCATATTTAAGGCATGAACTACCAATTCAACAGGACTACCTTAAAGACTAGTAGCGATAGTGGGCAAACGCCTTATTCGCTTCTGCCATTCGGTGAGTTTCTTCCCGCTTCCGGATTGCACTTCCGGTTTGATTTGCTGCATCCATCAGTTCATTGGCAAATTTACTAGCCATGGACTTCCCTGCGCGAGCGCGGGAGTACTGGATGAGCCATCGAAGTGAGAGTGCAATTCCGCGATCGGTCTTCACTTCCATGGGCACTTGATAGGTCGCACCACCGACTCGGCGAGCTTTTACTTCAACCAAGGGTGTGGTATTTTTGACCGCTTTTTCAAATACTTCCATGGGATCCGTTGAAGTCTTTTCCTTAATGATGTCAAAAGCATCATAGATAATCCGATTCGCGACTGACTTCTTACCGCTGCGCATAATGCGACGGGAAGTCATGGTGACAAGCCGTGATCCATAGACGGGATCCGCTGGGACCGGACGCTTTTTGATTGTTACGCGACGAGACATATTGAATCCTTTCAGAGTTGAGATATCTAGAGCGGAAAGAAACAGTAGCCAACTTGCATTTGCAGCATGACACTCCACTTAACGCAAAAAATGCTAGGTTCTCTCAACCTCAAAGATTGGTTTCGGAATTCAGCACAAATCCCTTCATGAAACTCAAAATCCTTGTGGCTCGACCTAGCAGATGACTTCAGGGTGAGAACTGAGACATCTTAAAACCTTGAGAAAAAGAACTGACAACTCTTGAGGTCTTTCTCTTGCAATAGGTTGGCGAGGTGATCTATTGACATGAAGTCCAAAAATGGGATTCACATTTACCAAATCATCCGCAGGATTTCGCCTTGGACAATTTGTGCATTCAATGAATTACTTCTTGCCCGCAGCTGCACCAGCCTTCGGACGCTTTGCTCCATACTTGGAACGACTTTGCTTACGATCCTTAACACCAGCAGTGTCAAGGGTTCCGCGAATGATATGGTAACGCACACCCGGCAAATCTTTGACACGACCGCCGCGAATCATCACGACAGAGTGTTCTTGCAGGTTATGACCGATACCAGGAATGTAGGCGGTAACTTCAAACCCAGATGTTAAACGTACCCGTGCAACCTTTCGGAGTGCCGAGTTCGGTTTTTTCGGGGTTGTTGTGTACACGCGTGTGCAGACACCGCGACGCTGAGGACATGCCTTGAGCGCAGGGGACTTTGTTTTCTTGCTGGCGCGGTTGCGCTCATCTCGAATAAGTTGCTGAATTGTGGGCATCTTATTGCCTTAAATGTAGGCTAATTCCAAACTTTAACGACCACTCATGTTACCAAGCCAACTCAATTCTGTCAATATTGTTCACAGATTTAATTTTTGCTCCTACTGTTCTACGGCGATCGCAAAACGGGTGAAAACGAACTGCCGCAGCCACAAATGCTCGAAGCTTGGGGATTTTCAAACCTGAAACTACCACCCATTAAGTCTTCGGCATAGTCCACAGATAGTCCCTGTAGCATCTCTAGATCTTCACAGGCAATCGCTATTCCACCTTGCATAACATAGTCATCTTGAGCAGGCTGAGAGACAAATGATAGGTGGTAAGAGAGTCCCAAACAGCCTCCAGGTTGGACTTTAATTCGGAAATAATCTTGAGGAATTGTTTGACAATGGCGGAGACGATCGACTTCCGTCAGGGCAGCGGACGTAAACTGAATCATAAAATCTTGACAGAGAATAGAGTTCCAATGGATTAGTTTTATCACGATGTCCACAAAACAAAGACCGCCTAAAATGCTTAAACGGTCCAACATCCAATTGATGAGTCTAAAAGTTAGCCCTGAAATGTAACGCACTAATTCTAGTTCGAGGGAATTACCCGAGCATAATCATCCTGGAAACGGACGATATCATCTTCCCCCAAATACTCACCATTTTGGACTTCGATTAGGACTAGTGCAATCACACCAGGATTCTCTAGGCGATGAGTAGTGCATTGGGGGACATAGGTTGACTGATTCACACTCAAAATCTGCTCCACTTCGCCACACCAGACTCGGGCGGTTCCGGCAACGACAATCCAATGTTCACTGCGATGATGATGCATCTGAAGACTCAATCGATGGCCAGGTTTGACTTCAATGCGCTTAATTTTGTAGCCGCGACCTTCTTCTAGAATCGTGAAGGAACCCCAAGGCCGAAGCTCAGTAGCCGCAACCCCTTTAAAGGCATTGGGTGACAGAATACGTATCGGTTGTTGTGAAATTTCTTGAATTTGAGCCATGTTATTTATCTCCTATAAAATTTTTTAAAAGCCCCTGAGAATTGGACTTAAAGATGGATTCACTTCTATGAAAGCCTAGGATTACCGCTTACACCTCGCGAAATCTACTAGATTTACTAGTTGCCAGTCTGGGTCACAACGTATTTGTTCATAACTTATCAGACGAGACTAAGACATGCGCATGAGATTGGTCAGAGGTTTATACAACTTTCACCCAAAGAATGTTGTATGTGAAAAGTTTGACGCGAACTTACCCTAGTCATTCTTTAAATATTCCGATCACATTATGCACCCGAGCACTGCTGCGGGCCGGACGATCGAGGATTTGACCGCCTGTTCCTCCTAGATAAAGAGTAGTTGAACTCCCGCCATCAAAGTTCAGTGCATCGATCGCCCCGAGCTGCTGCATAATCTGCGCCATGTCAAGCAACGTTGCCCCGCCACGTCCGATCGCTGGATGAACCGCAACTATCAAGAGATTTCCTGTATTAGTCCGTCCGATTGCACTCCGTGCCGCCCGCTCTGCAATAAACGCAGGACTAAATTTTTCTGCTGCTGCATCTAGAACTACTTGGCGATCTTTAATGAGCAACGGACCGCCGCCGATCGCATAGGGAAGTGCTGTAATACGAGGATTACTCTGCACCATGGCGACGCTCACAGCCGCACCGAGAGTTACGGTGGCAGCGGCAGTTTTGTTGGAACGGAAGGTCAGCAGGTAGCCATTGGGTGGGATCGAAATAAGGGTTCCAGCCGTCGGGACTGGAGTTTGAGTGGTGATCCGATCGGCTACGACTTCCATGACGATTTCATTATCGGAAAGGGTTCTGTAGCTATTGCCCCAAGTAGGGGTGTAGCGGGCAATTCCGGCTTGAACGTAGGCACTATTTAAGGAGGTTAGGGGAAACGATTGTTGCCCGATCGTAGCTGTTTCTTGAAGGCTGTAGCGATCGAATTCAAAGCTTCCCGCCTGATCCCAAGCCACCACCCCTCGGTTCAGAATCGGTCCCGATTTCACCTGACCATCGATTTTGATAAGCCCTAAGGGCAGTTGATTGGTTCGGTTGAAAAATCCTCCATTCATCGCCAAAACGCTTTTTCCCTGTTGAGCAGTTTGAATTAAGGGCGAAATCCCAGCTAGTTCGACAGGATTGGGGAGCATTGGCCGCAGCATTAATCCTGGAGTTTTGGGGCTTACTTCAAAGGAGATCACTGTGAAAGACTGGTTGCCGATCTTTAATAATTGCTGACGCCACTTAATTCCAGGTTGCCAGAGAATATTGTGAGTGCGAGACGAGGAAACTCCAACATCAATCACGATTCGCGCTGGGTTTGACAACGTTGTAACCACTGGGCGAGTAGTGAGGGGAATCCCTAGTTTTAGGGTGCTTTGAGTGCCCTTGGATTGAAGAGAAAGAGACGCTATTTTTTGACTGGGTTGTGGCTTAAACCGGGCAAGCGTGGCTGGATTAACCTGACTATTTAGACGCAATGTCCAATCTTGGCTCTGGGGATCGATTTGAAATAGGGTTGGCCGATCGAGTTCTAAAACGATTCGATCGTTCTCAGGTCGCTTTAGCGTGGGAGAAGTTTCCGCTGGAATCAATGGAATCTGTTTACCCATTTGACCCATTTGACCCATTTTACTCATCCGGTTTTTACTCATTTGGCTCTGGGGAACCCCTTGAATGAGTTGAGTTAAATTGCTGGTAGGGGCAGTGATAGTCAGCTGTTGGGCTTGGGGGTTTAGTTGCCAACCCAGCGATTTGGCCCAATCTGTGATGTCTAAGTATCGATCGGGGGAAATAAATTTTATGGGCAATGTTGCTGTTGGACGATCGTCACTGAACCATGCGATCGGTTGTTGAGTGACATCGTCGGTGCTTAGAAACTCGACTCCAAAAAGCTGGCGTACCGCCCCGTCCGGAAGCCCAATACGTAGTCCTTTTTCAGTTTGCCACTGGATCCAGGGTAGGTTGTAGACTTGGTTATTGAGTAAGATTTGAGGCTGTAATTCTGAAAATAAATTCTGGCGGACAGGAAAAAATGGACGAACAGGAGGAGCCAGAGGACTGGGGGCGGAAGAACGCCTAGGAACCTCTAGAGGAGCGGAAATACTTGGACTAATAACCGATGGTTGGGCAGAGGCGATCGTTGGGATACCCATCAAAATCCCCATTGGAATTAAGACGGATCCAGCTACCATCAGATTTGTCATCGGTGGATTGAATATAATTGGATTTAGGATAAAGGGCTTAAGTGCAGATTGACGAGCCAAAATGCTCATGAAGTACTGAAATAATGGAGTGAAAATCATAAGCTGTCGGGATGAATCAAGGGGAAGTCGCATAGGTTTTTTAGGAAGGTTATGATAATAGGGATTGTCAAAAGCTGATAGTTTCTATAAGGCTGTTTATTCTGAGTATTCTCGATCGCTGCCCATGCAGTTTCTCTTGTGATTAGACCTTAATTTTGGGAACTTGTCCTAGATTAGTCACTGAAATATGGTTCGATTTGCAAATAATTCGCCGCTATAGATTAATCCACCCGAAAAATTCCCGATTTCCAAAAATCTTGATGCTTGCTAGTTTTGGGCTAGCACTCTATTCTTTAGGATCTGTCCTAATTTCTACATCACGGTCGTAGACATAAAGATAGCAGCGTCTTAGTGGTTGTATTCGACAGAGATATCAAAGCCGTCGCAAGGGTTTTAATTCTTTCAATTGTGACTCTAAGCCCTACTTTATCAGACACTTCACTTCACTTTGAAGAATTAATTTTCTATAGAAGTGAATTTTCAGTCCAACTTCTCTCAGCAATGAATGCAATGAACCACGTCATGGTTAATCAGTCCGTCAACGATCAGAACTCATCCTCCACAGTGCGCCACATCGCATCGGATCAATTGCTTTCTGTCCCTCAAGTTTCCGGGACTTCGGTCTCTAAAAACTTCGCTACAGAAAGTAACGGATTTGCTGGACAGCCTTGGCTGGTGGAAGAACGAGATGCTTGTGGAGTCGGGTTCATCGCCGATCAGCAAGGCCGTTCTACCCATGATTTGGTCCAGAAGACGTTGATGGCCTTGAGATGTATGGAACATCGGGGCGGCTGTAGTGCGGATCAGGATTCAGGCGATGGCGCTGGGGTAATGTTGGGTTTGCCTTGGGAATTGTTGAATCAGTGGGCAGCTTCCGGAGGAAAATCAAGCTTGACTGCCGCTAATACGGGCGTTGCGATGATTTTTCTGCCGCAGGATCAGACGATCGCATCGGTTGCAAAAAAAACGGTAGAAGAAATCTTTGTTCAAGAAGGATTGACTTGGGTCGGTTGGCGTAGTGTCCCGACAAATCCTGAAGTTTTGGGTCGTCAAGCTCTGGAGAACCTTCCCCGCATTGTCCAAGCGATCGTCACCTCTTCTCAGTCTGGTGATGCGCTTGAACAGCAGCTTTACATCGCCCGTAAAAAGGTGGAAAAAGCAATGTCGTCTCCTGAATTTTATTTCTGTTCTTGCTCTAGTCGAACCATTGTCTATAAAGGTATGGTGCGATCGGAAGTCTTGGGCGCATTTTATTTAGATTTGCAGAACGCCGACTACACCAGCAGTTTTTCTGTCTATCACCGACGCTTCAGCACGAATACCTTACCTAAGTGGCCGCTGGCACAGCCCATGCGATTGCTGGGTCACAATGGCGAAATTAATACGCTGCTCGGCAACATCAATTGGACCATGGCCAAGGAGGCGAGTCTTGCTCATCCAAATTTTGGGGATCAAATTGAAGCACTGAAGCCTATTGTTAATCCGGCTAACAGCGATTCGGCCACCTTGGACAATGTTTGTGAAGTTATGGTGCGGGCGGGCCGAAGTCCTATGGAATCCTTGATGATCATGGTGCCGGAAGCCTATAAAAATCAGCCTGCGCTATTGCAGTATCCCGAAATTACTGATTTCTATGACTATTACAGCGGACTTCAGGAAGCTTGGGATGGTCCGGCGCTGTTGGCCTTTACCGATGGCAAAATGGTGGGTGCCGCCCTCGATCGGAACGGCTTGCGTCCGGCTCGGTATGCGATTACCCGTGATGGTTACATAGTTGTGGGATCGGAAGCTGGCGTGGTGCCGTTGGATGAGTCAGAAATTATTGAAAAAGGTCGTCTTGGGCCTGGAGAGATGATTGCGTTCGATTTAGAGAACAAAACGATCTTGAAAAATTGGGATCTCAAAAAGACGATCGCTCGTCAATATCCCTACGGCGAATGGCTCCGTCAAAATCGTCAAACGATCGAAAGTTCCTCGTTTGGGGAGAAGGAAGTTTGCGATACTGCGTCTCTTCTGCGTCTTCAAACTGCATTTGGTTACAGCGCTGAAGATGTGGACATGATCATTAATGAAATGGGTGCGCAGGGTAAAGAACCGACGTTCTGTATGGGCGATGATACGCCGTTGGCTGTGCTGTCGGCTAAGCCTCAGTTGCTGTACAACTACTTCAAACAGCGATTTGCTCAAGTGACCAATCCGGCGATCGATCCCCTACGGGAAAAACTCGTCATGTCCTTGACCATGAGTCTCGGGGCAAAGGGAAATCTATTAGAACCTAATGCAGCCCTAGCTCGGACTCTGGTGCTAGAGTCGCCTGTGGTGATTGATACGGAGTTGGATGCTATTAAACAGGGCGCAATTCCAGCTGCAAGCCTTTCGACGTTGTACGACATTACGTCTGGTCCCGAGGGTTTGTCGATCGCATTGACTGCACTGTGTGAGAATGCGGCTGAACTGGTGCGTAGTGGGAAAGAGATCTTAATCCTGAGCGATCGGATTGACGCAGATGGAAATAGCACTCAGCTCACGGATGAAATGAGCTACATTCCGCCTCTAGTTGCGGTTGGTGCAGTTCATCACTTCTTGATTCGTCAAGGCTTGCGCATGAATGCTTCTATCATTGTGGACACGGCTCAGGCTTGGAGTACGCATCACTTTGCTTGTTTAGTTGGGTATGGTGCGAGTGCTGTTTGTCCTTACCTGGCATTGGAAGCGGTTCGTCATTGGTGGGCAACCCCACGGACTCAGAAGCTGATGGAGACAGGCAAGCTGAATAAAATTAGTTTGATCGGCGCCCAGGAAAATTTCCGGAAATCAATTCAAGATGGACTGCTAAAAATCTTGTCGAAGATGGGAATTTCGCTGCTGTCAAGCTATCACGGGGCGCAGATTTTTGAGGCGATCGGCATTGGGGGCGACTTACTCAATACAGCGTTTTACGGTACTCCCTCTCGATTGGGTGGCTTGACACTGAAAGACCTAGCCAACGAAATTCTGTCTTTCCACACGCGCGCATTCCCTGAAATCGCCATTAAGAAATTGGAAAACTACGGTTTTGTGCAATATCGTCCTGGTGGCGAATATCACATGAACAGTCCTGAAATGTCTAAGTCTCTTCATAAAGCGGTGGCCGACAAAAATTACGATCACTATGCGCTCTATCAGAAACACCTATCCGGTCGCCCTTTGACAGCGCTGCGAGATCTATTGGATCTAGATAGCGATCGCCCCTCAATCCCCCTAGAAAATGTTGAATCTGCGACGGAAATTTGTAAGCGGTTTGCGACGGGTGGAATGTCCTTGGGTGCGTTGTCCCGTGAGGCCCATGAGGTTTTGGCGATCGCAATGAACCGTTTGGGTGCGAAGTCTAACTCTGGTGAAGGCGGCGAGGAAGATATTCGCTATCGTCCGGTGAATGATGTGACGGATGGAGTTTCGGCCACTTTCCCGCATTTGAAGGGATTGCGCAATGGCGACCGAGTGAGTTCGGCGATTAAACAGGTGGCCTCAGGACGCTTTGGAGTCACGCCAGAGTATTTGATGAGTGCCAAGCAAATTGAGATTAAACTCGCGCAAGGTGCAAAACCCGGTGAAGGCGGTCAGCTTCCGGGTCCAAAGGTGAGTGAATATATTGCTAAGTTGCGGGGATCGAAACCGGGCGTGACGTTAATTTCGCCGCCGCCGCACCACGATATTTACTCGATTGAAGATTTGGCGCAGCTCATTTATGACTTGCATCAAATAAATCCGATCGCTAAAGTCTCGGTCAAACTTGTGGCAGAGGTTGGCATTGGTACGATCGCGGCGGGTGTTGCAAAAGCAAATGCGGATGTGATTCAAATCTCTGGTCACGATGGCGGAACCGGAGCTTCGCCGTTATCTTCGATTAAACATGCGGGCAGTCCTTGGGAACTTGGATTGACGGAAGTTCACCGAACCTTGATGAATAACCAATTGCGTCACCGGGTTCTATTGCGGGTCGATGGTGGGTTTAAGACGGGTTGGGACGTGATTATGGGGGCGCTGATGGGTGGTGAGGAGTATGGATTTGGCACTGTGGCGATGATTGCGGAAGGCTGCATCATGGCTCGGGTTTGCCATACCAATAGCTGTCCGGTTGGCGTTACGACTCAGCGCGAAGAACTGCGTAAGCGATTTACAGGAATTCCTGAACATGTTGTCAATTTCTTTTTGTTTGTTGCGGAAGAAGTTCGATCGCTGTTAGCAAAACTTGGCTATACAAAACTAGAAGACATTATAGGCCGCGCTGATTTGCTGAAGATGCGTGAGAATGCTGCATTGACTAAAACCCAGTCGCTCAATTTAGATTGTTTGACGAAGTTGCCGGATACTCGCAGCGATCGGTCTTGGTTGATTCATGAAGAGGTTCATAGCAATGGTCATGTTTTAGATGATGAATTGCTGGCTGATGATGGGTTGCAATCTGCCATTCAAAATCAAACTAACTTTGAAACCACAATGAAGATTGTTAATACCGATCGATCGGTGGGGACAAGAGTTTCCGGGGCGATCGTGAAGCGCTATGGCAATTCAGGGTTTGGCGGCAAAATTAATCTAAACTTCGTCGGATCTGCGGGTCAAAGTTTTGGGGCATTCAATTTGCCCTGTATGACGTTGACGATCGATGGCGAGTCAAATGATTATGTCGGCAAAGGAATGCATGGTGGCGAAATCATTATCCGTCCTGTGAAAGAGGCAGGATTTGTGGCGGCGGATAGTGTAATCATTGGCAATACTTGTCTTTATGGTGCGACGGGCGGACATTTGTTTGCGAATGGTCGTGCGGGTGAACGCTTTGGGGTACGGAATTCGGCGGGTCGGGCGGTCATTGAGGGTGCAGGAGATCATTGCTGCGAATATATGACGGGCGGTGTCGTTGTTGTTTTGGGTGATGTTGGACGCAATGTCGGCGCGGGAATGACGGGTGGTTTGGCCTATTTCTTTGATGAAGATGGTAGTTTCCAAGCCAAAGTTAATCCTGAAATTGTTTCGGTACAGCGAGTAATTTCAACTGCCGGAGTTACACAATTGAAGTCGTTGCTTGAAGCTCATGCAGAGAAGACTGGAAGTCCGAAGGCGAAAGCAATTCTGGCAGATTGGTCAAATTCTCTGTTGAAGTTCTGGCAAGTGGTGCCGCCATCGGAAAAAGACATTCCTGAGGCAAAAGCTGAAATAGTCAGTGCGATCGCGGTTTAAATTGTTTTGAATCGTTGAAGTTCAATTAAATCTAATACAGCCCTAGGAAGTTTCGACTTTTTAGGGCTTTTTTTAGGAATTTTATATTAAGTTCTTGATTGTGCTACACATCCAATGTTTCTTCGACTAATTCATCTAGGACAATAGATTCATAAATCTCTTCGATCGAACAAGTAAAGTCTAAACTTTCCAAATCAAATTAAGGTTATTCAACTTTTTGACGAGCCTGAAATGGAAGCTCTTCAAGTATTGTTGTTTGAGATTCTACAGTAACTAAAAGTCCAGCACCACCGGCTTTAACTCGGATATAGCCGATCGCGATCGCACTTCCGTCCTCGAATTCATAGATACTGGTAATTGTCCCAACTTTAGTATCATCTGAATAAATAACGGAACCTAACGGGATAGAAGAAGAGAGTTTCATACCCCAAAGATTGAGCTTGACACCATTGTAAGTATCCAAGCGCGCTATTGTTTCTTGGCCAATGTAGCAACCTTTATTAAATGAAATGGTATTCCAAAGCCCTGCATCCAAAGGATTGTAATCCTCTGTTAATTCAAAGCCCGGTAGGGGGCGGCCTTGTTCAATTCGTAGTCGTTGATAGGTCCGATCGCCTAAAACAACCGCTATTTCTGATAATGTTTTCCAAACGATCGCAGCATTCTCGGCGGCCATTACTATTCGATATCCTGGAATAGATAATCCACTGCCCGCAACGATTTGAACTGGAGTATTTAAAATTTCTGCATTGATATACCCCGATTCTGGTGCCAGGATTCCAATTGATTGTAATGTGGCGGCAGAGTTCGGACCAATTAAACTAAAGGTTGTAGTGGTTTCAGTGATATTCGTGAGTTTGACCCGATCGGAAAAGAAGATAAACCGATCGAGAAATGTGATTAATTTCGGTGCCATTCCCGGAGAAATAAGCAATTGAACGGTATTGTCTAAAATTAATGCCGTCGCTAGATCAATGGTACGAGCGGTTGAGGTTAGAAATGTTGTATCACAAGTCTCACCGGGCTTCAGCAATTTGAACCCATTGGTACTTTGATTATGGAGAAAATCAAGACGGTGTTGATCACTGACTTCAATGCGATTCCAATGGCTTTGGTCATGAAGAGCGACACCCGATCGGGCAGATTCGTAGGCGATTTCGTCATTATTGAATGTCACCACAATATTACCGTCAACGATCGCGCCTTGTGTTTTTTGAATCGATCGTAATTCTTCCAACATCATACGCGCCCAAACCCTAATTCTCACCTTACCTATTCACCCTCATCATATCTCAGGATAGCGTTGGAAGCTGCGATAGAATTTCGGTGACAAGCCGTTTTGCTTTTTCATCTAAACTGCTCCAATCCACTTCATCGCCATCAAACAGCGTAGAGTCTGCTTGAGCTGGGCGATCGATGCTCGGGTCATAGTCAAGGGTAAAACAAATTCTGTAACAGAGTTCCCACACATCAGTGATAACAACTTCTTCACCCCGTTCCAGCTTCCATTCGTAGGCGGGATAAGGTTTCGGGAGGCCTTCAAGAATTTGCTCAATTTCGTAAGCCCGATCGTTGTCCGTGGTGCTTTTCAGCTCTTGTTGAAGCAACCCAATACGACCCTGTTCTTCTTCAGAAATATCCGCATCCCACACCAGCGTTTCCTGATAGCTAGTCTTCCAAGTGGATAATTCGTCGGTCAGCTTCCGAATGTTATCGAGCAATCGAATAAACGCAGGTTGCATCAAGGTGTTGGTTTTTTCCCAAGCATCCGAATCGATAAAGGTAGGTTTCATGATCAGAAATGAGGTGTTGTTCGGTTGAAGGAAGAGACTTCTACAGGATAGGATGAATCACGAAGGCAATGAATTACAAATTGCGAATCAGTGGCCGATCGGGTGAACAATTTTAAAGAGTGAACAATGTTAAAGATTGTATTTTTTGGAACCCCACAGTTTGCCGTGGCGAGTCTGGAGGCGTTGATTGCGGATGTGGGGATTGATGTAGTTGCTATTGTAACTCAGCCCGATAAGCGGCGTGGACGAGGAAAAGAGCTTTCGGCGTCACCTGTGAAAGTTGCTGGACTCGCCGCTAATATTCCAATTGTGCAACCCGATCGTATCAAAAAAGACCCGGATGCGTTGGCTCAATTGCGTGCTTATGAAGCCGATTTTTTTGTAGTTGTGGCTTATGGTCAATTGCTTTCCCAAGAAATCTTAGATATGCCAAAAATTGGTTGTATCAATGGTCATGGTTCACTGCTCCCAGCCTATCGAGGGGCGGCTCCCATTCAGCAATGTTTGGTAAATGGTGAATCGCAAACAGGAATGACGACAATGTTGATGGATATTGGAATGGATACGGGAGCAATGTTATTAAAATCAACTTTAGATATTTGTTTATTAGAAAATGCCCATGAACTTGCCGATCGCCTTTCTAAGATGTCAGCAGCGTTACTAATTGAAACACTGCCAAAGTTAGCAAAGGGAGAACTCCAGCCTGAAACTCAAGATGATGATTCGGCGACCTATGCGGCGTTGATTAAAAAAGAAGATTATATTTTGGATTGGTCGAAGTCTGCGATCGCGTTGCATAATCAAATACGTGGCCTATATCCCGGCTGTAGTACTACATTTCGTAATGCTGCATTGAAAGTGATTTCAACAGTTCCATTAAACGACCAAACCCGATCGCAACTCTCCTCTGAATTTCAATTACTTTACGAGCCAATGTTTGATGCGATCGAACTCCTTCAGATTCAACCTTCGGGAACTATTGTCGCGGTGATTAAAAATCGCGGGGTAATTGTCCAAACAGGTGATGGCTATTTGTTTTTGAGAGAAGTTCAATTGTCGGGGAAGAAGGTTCAATCAGGGTGGGATTTTGCAAATGGAAGTAGGGTTACGATCGGGGAACAATTGATTTGAAGGATTGCGGCGATGCGGGGATAATCAAAGCTTACTACGCCGTTTTCTAGGTTCGATCGTGATGATATCTTCGTAATCTACGCTGTTCTAATTGAAGGGATATATTCTATTCATAATTAACTTAATTGTGCTATTGGATGCGATCGGCTCGCCTCTGTTGAACTGCCGCAACAGTTGTTGGGATAGTGACAATAAACGTTGTTCCCGATCCAAGTACGGAGCGACATTCAAGATTTCCACCATGTTTTTCATGAATGATTTGATAGCAAATGGGGAGGCCAAGACCTGTGCCTTTACCGGGTTCTTTAGTGGTGAAGAAGGGATCAAAAATGCGCGCTCGAACCTCATCGAACATTCCAGGACCATTGTCTGCGAGCGTAATTGTAATTTGATCAGAATTTAGCCTCTGTGTTGTCAATGTAACTTCTGGCATGAAGTTAGGGTCGAGTGCCATCATCCCTTCGAGGGCATCAATACTATTGCTCAGAATGTTCATAAAGACTTGATTGAGCTGAGCAGGGTAACATTCAATGGATTGTAGGTCCGCATAATTTTTATTAATGATAATACTGCGCTGACGTCCGTTTGATTTTAGACGATGGCCTAGAATTAATAATGTACTATCTAGACCCTCATGAAGATTAGCTTTTTTAAAATCGGACTCATCCATCCGAGAAAAATTACGCAATGACAACACAATATCCAGAATCCGATCGGTCCCAAGCTGCATGGATGCGATCGTTTTTGGCAAATCTTCAATCACAAAAGCCAAATCCATTACTTCATAAGCAATATCAAGCACTTCATTTGAATCTGGATATAGGGTTTGGTAGAGTTCAACAATTTTTAATAAACTCTGAGTATATTGCTCCACATGAATTAAGTTTCCATGTATAAAATTGACAGGATTATTAATTTCGTGGGCAATGCCTGCAACCAACTGGCCCAGACTCGCCATTTTTTCACCTTGAATCAATCGGGTTTGAGTTTGTTGAAGCTCAGCGACCGTTTGTGAAAGCTTAAGGGCTTGTTGTTTTGTTTGCGATAGGAGTTCGGCCTGCTGAATGGCCACACCCAGCTGGAGTCCGACTTGAGTTAACAGATTGACATCTTCATTTTGCCAATAGCGGGGCTGAGAATTTTGATAGGCCACAAGTAAGCCCCACAATTTTTCGCCTTGGGGAATTGCAACAAAGGTCTCATTGCGCGGGTATTCCCCAGTTTCATCAGGTTGCCCCAGTTTGACTAAGCTGGCGAGCGATGAAATTCTTAAATCTGATCCAGCGTCCATAATCGAATCGGCGACAAATTTACCGCTCCAGTCTTTGTTAAAGCGATAAATGGCGACACGTTCTACGTTTAATAAATCCCGCACAGCAGCGGTAGTACTGCTAAATACAATATTTAATTCCAACGAAGTTCGTATCTTTTCAATGGTTGAGGTTAGAAGCTGTTGACGATTCCTCGCACGATCGCGTTCTATGGCTTGAGCCAGTTGGTCGGAAATTTGACGAATGAATTCAATTTCAGATTCTGCCCAAATTCGAGGCCGATCGCATTGATGAACGCAGAGTAAACCCCAAAGCGTCTTACTTAAACGAACTGGAACAACTAGGTTAGCTTGAACTTGGAATTGAGCCAAAAGGTCAACATGGCAAGCACTCAACCCAGCCCTATGAATATCAGAGATTACTTGTACTCGCCCATCTGCATAATGATCTGCAAAATTCTCGCCAAAGTAATGATCATAAACCTCTGAATTCAGAGCACTTTCCCACTCTAGACCGACGTCTTCTGCAATGAACATCCCTTCCCAACTACGATTAGGAAGAAAATAAAATAAACCCACCCGATCGGCTTTGAGGAGTTGTCGCAATTCCAAGGCAGTAGTATTGAAAATTGTGTCTATATCCAAAGATTCAGTAATATGGTTAATGATGCTAGTCAGCGCTTTTTGTTGCTTTGTCTGATAGCGAGCATCTTCGAGCAGTTGGTTATGTTGAAGGGCAATATTAAGATGTTCTGCAATTTGACTTACGAATTCAATTTCAGATTCTGTCCAGCTTCGGGGCCGATCGCATTGATGCACACACAATAATCCCCAAAGCTTTCCCATTCGCAACAAGGGCACAACCAAATTCGATCGCACCTGAAATTGACCCAAAATCTCCATATGACAGGGACTGAGATTTGTATTCAGAATGTCATCGACCACCTGCATTCGTCCAGTTTCGTAGAAGGCAGCATACTGAGGCCCAAAGCAATGATCATAAACCTTGGTTGCTAGCGCTGACAAAAAGTCAGGCTTCACAGATTCAGAGATAAACTCGCCTTCCCAATCACGACTCGGATCAAACTGAAATACCGCTACCCGATCGGCTTCTAGTAATTCTCGCACTTCCGTGACCGTCGTCCCAAAAGTCACATTCAGTTCTAAAGATTCACGAATTCGGCTGATTACCCGAGTCAGCGCTCGCTGCTGCTCAGTCTGTTTACGCAGGGCAGTTAGTGAATTTGTCGTTCCTACTGAATCCTCAGATAGCGTAGCTTTATTATGGGGGTTCATGGTCTTATATTATCGCTGTTATTATGCTAAATAGTAACTAAAAACCTAACAAAATTACAAGGAATTGGAACTTTTTGAGTCAATAAATAGGAGTCAGAAGATTTATCTTTTTTGAAATTTAACACAGATAGGATCCGGAGTGCGATACTAAAGCTTGATTCTAACGAGATTTAAAACCCATAAGTATGCAGCTACAAAATGACCTCATTCGGGCCGAAGAAAATCGCACAGGGAATACAATAGCAAGCCTTAAGCGAGCATTTCTTGAAAACCTGTATTACGTTCAAGGAAAGCCTGCTACGCTTGCAACGCGAAATGACTACTACATGGCGCTGGCCTACACTGTTCGCGATCGAATTTTACAATGTTGGAATAGCACGGCAGCGGCCTACACTGAACAGCAGAATCGAACTGTTTGCTACCTTTCAGCGGAATTTTTGCTTGGGCCACATCTGGGAAATAACCTAATTAATTTGGGTCTCTATGACAAAATGGAACAGGCCATTCATGAATTGGGTCTGGATTTTGATGCCTTAATTGACCACGAAGAAGAACCTGGATTAGGCAATGGTGGATTAGGGCGATTGGCGGCTTGTTATTTAGACTCATTGGCGACGCTAGAAATTCCGGCGATCGGCTATGGTATCCGGTATGAGTTTGGAATTTTTGATCAAGATATTCGCGATGGTTGGCAAGTTGAACTCACTGATAAATGGCTCAGAAACGGTAATCCTTGGGAGCTTGCCCGTCCTGAATGGAGCGTTGATGTAAAATTTGGCGGACATACTGAATCCTATCAAAATACCCAGGGCATTCACCGTGTCCGGTGGGTTCCAGCCTGGCAGGTTACTGGTGTGCCTTACGATACGCCAACGTTAGGCTATCAGGTTAATACGGCTAATACCCTTCGTTTATGGAAAGCTGAAGCCCCAGAATCCTTTGATTTCCAAGCCTTTAACACGGGTGATTACTATGGTGCCGTTAATGCCAAAGTCGTCTCCGAAAACATTACCAAGGTTCTTTATCCAAATGATGATGGTGTTCAAGGTAAAGTGCTTCGCTTGCAACAGCAGTTCTTCTTTGTATCTTGTTCATTGCAGGATATGATTCGGATCATGAAGCGGCAGAACATTGAACTCGATCAGTTCCATGAAAAATTTGCTATTCAATTGAATGATACTCACCCCGCGATCGCTGTCGCTGAGTTGATGCGCCTATTGGTTGACCAAGAATTTTTAGGCTGGGATAAAGCTTGGGAAATCACTCAGAAAGCTCTTGCCTACACCAACCACACCCTACTCCCTGAAGCATTGGAGCGTTGGCAGGTCCAGTTATTTAATGATTTATTGCCGCGCCATTTGGAAATCATTTATGAAATCAATTTGCGTTTTCTTGATGCGGTACGAATTAAATTTATTGACGATCCTGATAGATTAGGGCGGATGTCATTGATTGATGAATCGGGCGATCGGTACGTGCGGATGGCCAATCTTGCTTGTGTCGGTAGTCATGCCATCAATGGTGTAGCGGCATTGCATTCAGAGCTTTTGAAGCAAACGGTTCTCAAAGATTTCTACGAGTTCTCACCGGAGAAGTTTAGTAATAAAACCAATGGCGTAACTCCCCGTCGGTTTATGGTCTTGAGCAATCGTAAATTGAGTACTTTAATTAGCGATCGCATTGGCAAAGGCTGGATTACTGATTTAGACCAGCTTAAGCAGTTAGAACCGTTAGTTGACGATGCTCAGTTCTGTGAAGATTGGAAACAAATTAAGCATTCGATTAAACAAGATCTTGCGGATCACATTCTGGCTGGCTACGGCGTAACCATTAATGCGAATTCTATTTTTGACATTCAAGCCAAACGAATTCATGAGTACAAACGTCAGCATTTAAATGTTTTACATATTTTGACGCTGTACGATCGGATCAAAGCTAATCCTGACATTGAAATTACGCCGCGAACCTTTCTATTTGGTGGGAAAGCCGCTCCCGGTTACTTTATGGCAAAATTGATTATTAAACTGATCAACGCGATTGGGGATGTCATTAACAATGATCCCGATGTGCGCGATCGGATTAAAGTTGTTTTCCTAAAAGACTACAACGTCAAATTTGCTCAAAATGTCTATCCCGCTGCTGACCTATCAGAACAAATTTCTACCGCAGGCAAAGAAGCCTCTGGTACCGGAAACATGAAATTTGCTATGAATGGGGCCTTGACGATCGGAACTCTGGACGGGGCAAATGTCGAAATTATGGAACAAGTCGGTGAGGAGAACTTCTTCTTGTTTGGACTGACAGCCCAAGAAGTTGATGAAGTGAAAGCTAATGGCTACAACCCTAGAGATTATTACAACAGTAATCCTGAGTTAAAACTAGTGCTCGATCGTATTTCTTCCGGAATCTTTTCTCATGGCGACTGTAGCTTATTCCAGCCGATCGTGGACAATCTTCTATATCAAGATCCTTACTTGCTGTTAGCCGATTATCAGTCCTATATTGATTGCCAAGATCGGGTCGCTGAAGCATATCTTGATCAAAAACAATGGACTCGAATGTCGATTTTAAACAGTGCTCGTATGGGAATGTTCTCCAGCGATCGATCGATTCGTGAATACTGTACTGACATCTGGAAGGTTGAGCCTGTAAAAGTCAGTCAAATTGACAGATTCTGTTCTGATACAGTTTGTTTGATTTAGTAGTATCCAAAAACTCGATCCCCCTAAATCCCCCTTAAAAAGGGGAGACTAAGAGTTAGAGTTAATTCTCGATTTTCAATTCAAACTCCGGTTCCCCTTTTCTAAATGTGACCAAGGGGAATCGGGTCTCCATCCGTTCATAAATAGGTAACAAACGGCTCAGGGACCAATCGAAGCAGTCCCGATCGTAACTCTGAAATCTTCACCCATTTAGCAACTTTCTTCCGATCGCCTTCCACAAAAATCATTTCATTGGGTTCATAAAGACTCCGATCGGAAAATTCGCATTCATAGACAAACACTACTTCATGACCGGGATTTCCATAGCATTCAAAAATATTTTCCAAACACCCTAGATACTTTGGATTAACAATTTCAGTACTCAACTCTTCCTGAAACTCTCGCACCAATGCAGCCCAGCTTGATTCCCTAAACTCTACCCCGCCGCCCAATGCCCGATAAAAGGGTGTTTCTTTTGTTGAATCAAACCCTTCTGCCATCAACACCTGATCATCCCGACGAATTAATGCGATCGCAATGGTCCGAATATAAGGCGGCGGAAACACACCAGAATACTCATTTACTAAATTATCTAAATTATCAGCCATCATAGTTACCCATTCCACTCATCATAACCATCCACCATCGCCTCCGATCGTGCCCCCTCCGGAATCGGCCAATCCTCATTCTCGCCGCCAATAATCACCTGATCCAGCACGGTAAAATCCTTACTCAACTGACGCAGCGCATTCACCAACATATCTAATGCGATCGCATCACTCGTTCCTAAATCAAACCAAGCCCTCGCCCACAGTCCTTCATATTCAAAATCACTCATATTATGCATCAGTGCCATCATCGATTCCTCCGACTGATCATCGTCGTAGGACATATAGCTGACTTCTAATCCCGCATCCTGAATTTGCAGGCTTTCAGCATTGAACGCGCCTAATTTTCCTAAATAAAACCAAGAATTAAAGACTTCTTCAAGATACTGCCGTTCTAGTTCAGATGGCATCATGGGAAACTGAACCCAAATCCAAACATTAAATGAATCAAACTCGCGGAAAGAAACTTTCATGGATTCGATCGAAAATAGGACATAAAAAATTAGCGTCAATCTACAAAATAATTCTGCATGGCATATAACCAAACATAACATTCATAGATTGACGCAATCCATCTTACCGCTCAGACGTACCCAATCGGCTGATTAACCTAAGCTCACCAACCTAATTAGCTGGACAGCCTGGAGTTTTTGCTGCAACACTGGGATCGGCCCCCCGCAAGTCATAACAGAATTGACCGATCAGGGACGGCGTTAAATACTCCTTTTTGGCTAAGGCTTTCTGGAACCATTGAACACTTTCTGCTTTTTTGTTCTGTTGCACCAGAATTTGTCCTTTTAGATAGTACAACTCAGGATTTTCACTAGGAGAACCCAAAAGCGCCCGATCGACCGCAGCCAGAGCCTTATCCTGTTTTTTCATATCCCGAAAGCCCCAAGCCAAAATCCGATCGGCTACATACTTTGGTTGCTGGATGCCTTCAATTCGAGCGATCGCAGCCCCTGAATCCGACAGGGGTAAATTGACATTAATCGCCAACATCAAATCCATAGATCCTTTCACTAGATTAAACTCCGGATCATTGGGCGCGAGTTTTTCCGCTTCCCCCAATGCCTGAAACGCCTTCGTCAATTTACTCAATGCATCCGGCGTTCCTTGGACAATGCCTTTCGTTGCAATAATGTGGGCACTCTCTAGAAAATTTCCCACAGCCAGATACAACTGACCTCGTGGCATATCCTTCTCCATTAGCTTTTTCGCTGTTTCCTGGGTTCGGATTGCAGCCGCTGCAAAACCAGCCGTGTCTCCTTTACTAGTGTCATATTCTTTAGTGGACTGAGCAAACAAGAGCGATGCTTTTAGCGCATAAAGTAAGGGTTCATCTGGGTCGTCTTTTTCGGCAGCAGGCAGAAGCCCTTCAGCTTTTTTGTAGTTGCCCTCATCAAAGATGGCTCGAAACACCTTTTCCGTCGTATCGCCGATCGGTTTATCGCGACCAAACGGATCCTTCGCCCAAGACGGAGCCGCAGCAACAGTTCCCACCATTACCGAACCCAGCGCAAGAACAGCAAATGATCGAGAAACAATCGACCTAGAATACGATTGGGAAACAAAACTACGGCGTGTCATATGAAGGTGTCCATCTCGCACTGAAAGGATATTAAACAGAACTCTAGTCATGAATTCTAAACCCTAAGGACGATTAATTTCTCGCAGGAGTTCCCCGTAACCGATCGGATGTCCGCAATTCTATTTCAGCCTCCCTATCATCGATCGTCTTCAAAAAATTGTCTACACTGGTATAGGGACCTATCTAAGTCTATGCAATAGGTCTACATTAATTGCATCTATAATTAAATCCATTGGCGGCGATCGCTCCTCGGGCCTCATCATGCTACACATCCGAAATCTGTCCTATCATCCCACCGCCTCAATCCACCCCATTCTCTCGGGAATTGATCTAGATCTCCCGGCTCAACAGCTTGGAGTGATTGTCGGGCCAAGCGGATCCGGAAAAAGTACACTGATGGATATTCTGGCGGGGCTGGCCGAACATTCCAGTGGCTCTATGTTTTGGCGTGAACAAGAACTTAATCTGCTCTATCTACAACAGCTCTGCGGCATTGTTTTTCAGTTCCCAGAACGACACTTTTGCGGCGGCACAATCCTCGAAGAACTCCGTCTCGGTCATCCAGACCTCAGCAGCGATCGGGTCCGCAAAGCGTTAGGTGAAGTTGGGCTGGGCGATCTCTCCCTACAAACCTCTCCCCATGCCCTCAGTGGCGGCCAACAGCGTCGGCTTGCCTTAGCAGTTCAACTCATTCGTCAACCCCACATTTTGCTCCTTGATGAACCCACGGCTGGACTAGATTGGTCGATGCGCCGACAACTTGTGAGTTTGCTAGCTGAGCTAAAAACACAGTGGACGCTGTTAGTGGTGTCCCATGACGCGACGGAACTCTTAGAAATTGCGGACTGTGCATGGCAGATTTCTAATGGAAAACTGCATGAAATTCCTGTCGCCCAACTCAAGGCCCAACTGATCACCCCAAATTCGATCGGCGCAAAAGGGTAACAGAGTGAGATAGTGATATATCGATCGCGCTTTGCAACGCTTCGCCCGATCGCATTGCACTTTGCCGAATCGCCCCTAGCACCCATGTCTCTTCCCATCAATTCAGATCTCTGGCAATCCACCTTAAATTGGACTCCGAGTGAATTTCAACAGTCTCAATTTCAGCAGCTTTATACCGAAGTCCTCAGCGGCAATCAGCGGCTGAATCTAACCCGAATTACAAGTCCAGAGGAGTTTTGGGAAAAGCATCTATGGGACTCTCTACGCGGATTTTTTCCGGGCGCCTATTTAGACCTAAATCAGTCGCAAAAACTAATCGACATTGGTACAGGTGCCGGATTCCCTGGCCTTCCCTTGGCGATCGCCCAACCCACCTGGGATTTTAATCTTGTTGACTCCACTCGCAAAAAAATTCAATTTGTCCACGAGACTATCCAAACCCTAAAATTGCCCAATGTCCGCTGTTTCGTCGAACGAGCTGAAGCGTTAGGCCAGGATTCCCGCCACCGCGAACAATATGATATCGCTACCATTCGGGCCGTGGCCACCGCGACAGTCTGCGCAGAATACTGCATTCCCCTGTTAAAAGTCGGAGGTACCGCCATCCTTTATCGGGGTCAATGGACGGAGTATGAACAAGATGAACTCAACGCCGCACTCGAACAACTTGGGTCGGAGTTGCTCCACTGCGAAACCTTTGTCACGCCGCTAACCGAAAGTCGTCGAACTTGCTTAATTTTACGAAAATCCTTTCCAACGCACCCGTTTTATCCCAGAGCGATCGGCATTCCCACTCAAAAACCACTTTCGTCAACTCCCATTACCGAATTCGATTAAATTCCATCCGGACTCGCCGTCATTCTAGGGAATAGCGTGAACGTAAGATGCACTCTGACAGTGCCCTCAACTCTCTAATCAGCTTCGCCGCTTGAGGAAAGAATGAGGGCCTTTTTTGTCGATTTATACGCTAATAATGTGAATAAATAGGATGCTTCGATCGTATTTATAAGACTCTTTGTTCTACTAATTGTAATTTCTTGATGAAGAGGACTACTCATCACAGCGTTTCCCTCACGAGCACCTCCTGTTTTATTGGTTACCCAAAAACTGATACAAAACATTACGTAATGTAGTTCAAGATGCGCTATCAGCAAGCCTTAAGCCTATTGAATTGAGAATTATGCAAAGTTTTGCAACACCAGCCGAAAACGCTCGAACCCGGTCGAGTAAACTAAGCAGTGATCCTAACGTCTGGCTTTTAAATAGGATCGTAAATAAAGGCATCACCTTTGCTATGACCGAATTCTAAGCGAGTCCGCTGGACTACAGATGTTGCAAGCGCACTGATCTGGAGCCTTTCATACTATGTCTCATACTGTCAAAATCTATGACACCTGCATCGGATGCACCCAGTGCGTTCGAGCTTGTCCCACCGACGTCCTTGAGATGGTTCCTTGGGATGGCTGCCGTGCAGGTCAAATTGCATCGTCTCCTCGTACGGAAGACTGTGTAGGTTGCAAACGTTGCGAAACGGCTTGCCCAACCGACTTCCTAAGCATCCGGGTTTACCTGGGCGCTGAGACGACACGCAGCATGGGCCTCGCGTACTAAAGCGATGGTTTAGATACGCCGCATTTTTTCATTCATGTGGGTTCAACTTGGGGGCATAGTGCCTCCTTTTTTTTGGCTATAGTCCTTTTTTTGGCTATGCCGATCGTTTTTTGACTTCTTCGATTGCCTTATTATTATTCTATTTTCATATTTTTATAGCGAAGTTGGACGTTGTTTCGCTCTACCTCATTTCTCCGTAATCTCACTTATTTAATTAATAATAGCCAATTAAAACTTTTAAAACGAAAATATAATTCCCCAAGATATTACTGAAACTTCATCTAAAATTTATAAAAACTACAGAAATTCTCCCCTAAAATCACAGGAAATTCAAAACTGCGTCTTAAGTGAGATACGGATATCTACTTGTCGTTGTTAGAGTGATGGCACAGATTGGCACATCAAGTTCTACACGCTTGAGGAAATCACCATGGCATACACATCACAAGACTACAGGCAAGATATTGAGACGCAAAGTGTTATCGGTTTCCCTATCACTGCTTTGCCCTTAAAGGGATATATCGATTACATTACCTATTGGGCTAGCCTCAATCTCAGTAAGATTGTCTGTGTTGCGAATGTCCATATGCTGGTGGAAGCCACTAAGTCATCTAGCCTTGCTTCAGTGTTGGGGAATGCGGACTTGGTGACACCGGATGGAATGCCATTGGTCTGGATGATCCGATTTTTACATCGATCGCAGCAAGAACGAGCGACTGGTATGGATTTACTGGAAGGGACTTGCAAAGTTGCTTCTGAAAGAGCGATCGCGGTATTTTTTATCGGGTCTGAGCCGCGAGTTCTAACTCGGATGCGGGTTCGACTAGAGCGAGAATTCCCTCAGTTAATTATTGGTGGTATGGAGTCCTTACCGTTTGGAGAGTTGCCATTACCTCAAGTGGCTGAATCTCCTGTCTTAGAGAAAATCAAAGCGAGCCGTGCTGGAGTTGTCTTTGTTTCCTTGGGCTGTCCTAAACAAGAAAAATGGATGGCACAACATCAAGGTGAAATCCAAGCTGTGATGGTAGGAATTGGTGGTGTGTTCCCGATTTATGCCGGACTGCATAAGCACGCACCTAAGTTTATCCGGGAGTCAGGATTTGAATGGCTTTATCGTTTATTTCAGGAACCTCAGCGGCTCTGGAAACGCTATGCCGAAACAATTCCTCCTTTTTTGCTGATGGCGGCGAGTCAGGTTTGGCACGATCGTAATCGGCGGGTCTCTAAATCCGTGAAACCTAGACCAGCCGTCCGCTTGAGATAACGATCGCAAATCCCAAAAAATGCCTAAGCTCCACTATTTATTGCACTCTTTGAGCCAAGAGCTTGGTAATAGATTTGAAGTAATTTATTGTAATTAATTTCTGCTGTGTAGTTCTCTTCATAGGCGGTTCGGGCTTGTATCGAACATTTTTGTAATAGGACTTTATCTGCGATCGCAGCTTGAATTACTCGTGCCAAATCTTTAGCATCACGAGTAATAAAGTGAAATCCTGTTACCCCTGGTGTCACAATTTCGGCCATGCTGCCAAGATTGGGGACAATAGCAGGCAACCCACAGGCAAAGGCTTCGGCTAAGGTCAATGGGAAGCCTTCATACCAAATCGAGGGAAACACTAATAAACTCGATCGTTGCATCAAGGATAAGACTTGCAATTTGTTTTGGCGACCTAAAAAGGTAATACGATCGGTCAATCCCAGTTCTTTAACCTGCGCCATCAATTCAGACTTCAACGGTCCATCGCCCACAATTTTTAGATGGGGGAGTTCTTGACTAAAATTTTGACATTCTCTATAGGCTGCAATCAAATCAATTACGCCTTTTTCTTCAGCTAGACGACCGACAAACAGAATGTAATCTTCGCGGGGGACGGGGACTAAATCCGGCATCTCCACAAAGTTACATTTCACCTGAATTTTATGTTCTGGAATACCCCCAGCAATTAGCTTTTGCTTCTGAAATTCCGTCAGGGCAATGTACACTGTGACCCGGTTGCGCCAAGTTCCACGCCATTGATGATAGGCCAACATTGCCGCCACCGCCGCCGTCTGCGATCGTGAGGCTCGATAACAACCCGACCTAATACCCGCGATCGCCACCGATTTTCCGACGCAAACTTCGCAAACCTGTCCCTCTCGAAATAGCATTGCTTTGGGACAGATCAATCGATAGTTGTGTAACGTCTGCACCACAGGAATTCCAGCCTCTTGGCAAGCATCGTAAACAGACGGTGACAACAAGGGAAAAAAATTATGGACATGAACTAAATCGGGCTTGAACGATCGGAGTTTGGCGAATACTTGCCGTTTAGAGGCTTGAGAATAGATAGCTCCGATCGCGGCATCTAGCTTAGCTTTCACTCCTACGAGATTGTCATTTGTCACTTCGAGTAAATGAACTTGATGACCGTGAGATTCGAGCAGAGCTTTTTCCGCATGAACCACGCCTTCCTCACCGCCGATGATTTGATAACGATTGTGAAGCTGCAAGATTTTCATAGAATTAAATTAAATTAAATTAATAAATCAAATCAAATCAAATTAATAAATTACTGCTGCGCTTAGACTTGATGAAATTAGGTTCGATCGAGTTTAGCTTGATAAAGTTTAACTAGACGATCGACAACCTGATCAATAGTCATTCCGTCAGTAACAACAGCGATCGCATTCACTGCTTGTTTAAGAGGTGCAATCGCTCGGGTGCTGTCTTTTGCATCCCGTTCTGCGATCGTTTCCATCAATTCATCAAGACTCGGAATCGGTTGGCCTAAACGCTCCAAATCCTTCTGACGACGACGCGATCGTTCTTCCACAGTAGCCGTGAGAAAGATTTTCACCTCAGCATCAGGAAACACATGGGTTCCAATGTCACGGCCTTCCAAAACAACCCCGCCCCGACGGCTGTATTCCCGTTGTTGACGGACGAGAGATTTACGGACCGCAGATTGAGCCGCGATCGCGGATACATTTGCTGTAACCTCAGGCGTGCGAATAGCTAGGGTAATGTCTTGATTGTTAATTTCGACTTTTTCAGAGGTGAGTTCAATGTGACAGGTTCCAACGAGTTCCGCGATCGAGGGTTCATCCATAATCGAAATCCCCGAATTCATCACCAGCCAAGTGATCGCTCGATACATTGCACCCGTATCCAAATAGAATAACCCGAGAGTTTGAGCGACCTGCTTTGTGACGGTCGATTTGCCCGCGCCCGCTGGACCGTCGATCGCCATAATGGGTTTACGAGTCCGAAGCAGAATATTGTCAATTAAGCGCGTTTTTCCCACTTTTACCGCTATTGCAAGTAAGGCATTTTCAGTAATGAACTCTAAGGGTTGTAGGGTTGTGGGTTCAACTAATTCAATATATTCAACGTTAATATCAGGCTGCAATTCTAGTGAAGAGCTTACAATTTTAATTAGTTCATCCGCTTGGTAATGACCTTGTTTAAAATGACGATCGGCTTTTTCTAGAGAACGATATAAATTTGTGGCTATTTTAGTTTGTTCTGCTGTCAAATAGGCATTACGAGAACTCATCGCTAGACCACTGGTTTCACGAACAATAGGACAGCCAACAATTTCGACTGGAAAATTTAAATCTTTAACAAAATGTTGAATTACTGCAAGCTGCTGACCATCTTTTTGACCAAAATAGGCGGCATCGGGCTGAATTAGATTCAAGAATTTTGCAACAATTGTAGCGACTCCATCAAAATGGCCCGGACGCGTCGCACCACAGAGACCTGATGTAAATGAATCGGGTACAACAACTAAGGTTTTGTCCGTTTCAATTCCCGCCGAACCATCGATCGGAATTCCTAATTCTTCTGGGGTTGGAACAAACAATATATCTACCCCGGCGGCGGCGCAAAGGTCACGATCGGTCTCTAGCGATCGGGGATATTGAGCGAGATCTTCCCTTGGATTAAACTGTAATGGATTGACAAAAATACTCGCCACAACCCAATGATTTTCCTGCCGTGCGCGTCGCATTAGACTGATATGTCCAGCGTGTAATGCCCCCATGGTCGGCACAAATCCAATCGTGCCCTCAGACGATGATCGGCATTGAGCCAAATAACACCGCAACGCCGCAATAGTCGTGAACACGCGCACAGGAATACCCTCTAGAGATCTTCAATGAAATAGGATTCTACGTCAGAATAGCCAATAACCTTCAGCCTTCATCTTAAGCAAACCCTCCCTAGTGTATCCGGTATGATGACGAGCTACACCCTAGCCCTCAAACCCGTTTTAGACTTGACTGATGAGCAGTTTTTTCAACTGTGTCGTGGAAACCCAGACCTCAAATTTGAACGTAAGGCAATCCCTGAATTAGAATTGGATCTAGATATAGTCTAATCGGGTAATTGGGTAGGGCGATCGCGAAGACAACTTGTTGGTCAAATGCTTTATAAGATCCTTTACAATAGTTAATACTAAAGCCTTTTCTAACATCATCCCTATGACGATTGCCCTCTCCCTCGAAGTCGCTCCCAGTCAATATTGGACATGGCGAGAATTTAAAATTCATTACGTTAAAGCTGGAACTCGTAACGATCGGCCTCCGCTATTGTTGGTTCATGGCTTTGGGGCTTCGACGGATCACTGGAAAAAGAATATTGCGGCGTTAAAAGACGATTTTGAGGTGTATGCGATCGATTTGTTGGGTTTTGGGCGATCGGAAAAGGCTGACACTGCCTACAGTTCTGACCTGTGGTGTGAACAGTTAAGTGACTTTGTGAAAGAGATTATTGGTCGTCCAGCAATGATTGCAGGAAATTCGATCGGAGGCTATGCCGCACTGGCTACAGCATCTCGGTTTCCGGACCAAGCCGCAGGGGCAATTTTGTTAAATCCAGCTGGTGGTTTTAGTGAAGATTATGCCCAACAAGAGAAGAAGAAAACGCCGACACAGCAAGCGATGGGTTCAGCGATGAAAGGACTGCTCGACCAAGATTGGTTTGGCTGGGCCATTTTTAAGTTTGTTCAAAACAAAAAATATATTCGCAAGACCTTGATGCAAGTTTACGTGAATAAAGACGAGGTGACGGACGAACTGATTGATGATATTTACCGTCCTGCCTGTGATGAAGGCGCATCTAAAGTATTTTCATTGGTGTTCCGATCGCCCAAGGGAAAGCCCATGGATGCCTTACTCGAAACCATGACCCAACCGCTCTATATTATTTGGGGTGAGAAAGATCCGTGGATCGGCGATCCGGTGGTGCGGGGCGATCGGTTTAAAACCCATTACCCAAGCGTAAAACAGGCTTATATTAATGCTGGACATTGCCCTCATGATGATGCCCCAGCAGAAGTCAATCGTCTGATTCGCGAATGGTTAACTTAGTTGACTTAATGGAGGGTTGGCTTAGTGGAATAATGGCTTACTGGGATAATCAAGACAACGGGCCTAAATTAGGGAGCTATATAAAATGGATACGACAACAATCGATACGACAAACACGACAGATACCACGCTGCCGATTTCGATCGATGCCATGGATACTAAAGCATTCAAACGAAGTTTAAATAATTCTGACAACTACCATCGTCGCGGTTTTGGACATACCAATGAAGCGATGGATGTAATGAATACGGAATATCAAAGTGATTTAATTCGTGAGATTCGTGACAAGAATTACATTCTTCAACGCGGTAATGTCACCATTCACCTAGCCCAGTCTTTTGGCTTTTGTTGGGGTGTGGAGCGGGCCGTGGCCATGGCTTATGAGGCAAGAACGCATTTCCCCAGCGATCGGATTTGGATCACCAACGAAATCATTCATAACCCATCGGTCAATCAACGACTGAAGGATATGAATGTTCAGTTCATTGAACTTGAGAATGGTGAGAAAAATTTTGAGCCTGTTGCCCATGGGGATGTGGTAATTTTGCCTGCATTTGGAGCGAGTGTTCAAGAAATGCAATTGCTTAACGATCGAGGCTGTACGATTGTAGATACCACCTGCCCTTGGGTTTCCAAAGTTTGGAATACGGTTGAGAAGCATAAGAAAACTACACACACTTCTATTATTCATGGTAAGTATAACCACGAAGAAACCGTCGCCACAAGTTCGTTTGCAGGCGTATATTTAATTGTTTTGAATCGATCGCAAGCTGAATATGTTGCAGATTATATTCTCAATGGTGGCGATAAAGTAGAATTTTTAGCTACATTCAAAAATGCTATGTCCCAAGGGTTTGACCCCGATCGTGATCTTGAGCGAGTCGGGGTTGCAAATCAAACAACTATGCTCAAAGGCGAAACCGAGGAAATTGGTAAAATATTCGAGCGCACCATGATGAAAAAATATGGTCCTGCTCAATTGAACGATCGCTTCCTAGCCTTCAATACTATTTGTGATGCCACTCAAGAGCGTCAGGATGCAATGTTTGAATTAGTTGAGAAAAAACTAGATTTAATGGTGGTGATTGGCGGCTATAACTCTTCTAATACAACACATTTGCAGGAAATTTCAGTCGATCGGACTATTCCATCATTTCACATCGACAGTAGCGATCGGATTGGTCCGGGCAATTGCATTGAGCATAAACCATTGACAGGTGATTTAGAACGGCTTGAGAACTGGTTGCCGGGTGGAGAACTCGTCGTTGGGATTACATCTGGCGCTTCGACACCGGATAAAGTGGTGGAAGAGGTGATTCTGAAAATCTTTGCGCTTAAACCTTAGGGTCAATACTAAGATCTAGATTTCCCTCGATCGTCACCTTCGGGATGAGTTGGGGAAATTTAGATCTTAATTTAGGTCCAAATGCTCGTAAGGGTATAACACAGGCTAAACTAAAAACTAGGAGAAGTTTTAAGAAACTAGTCTCTATTCAATCTGTTAATTCATTTGGCAATACTATGATTTTCCCCGGATCTATTGTTCGTGTGATGAATGTCAATGATACCTACTACGGCTTTCAAGGACTAGTGCAGCGCGTGACGGATGGACGAGTTGCGGTACTTTTTGAACAAGGACCGTGGGATAAACTTGTGACGTTTAGGATGTCTGAACTCGAAGGCGTTGAAGTCGTCTCGGCGGCGGCTAAGAAGGGTAAATAATGCGTTTGCCGTTGCCAGGATTTGAACCCGCTGTGAGATCTTCACCTCACTTTGCCGAGGTCGTCGAGACCTCTACCACAGAGTTCTTGGCGCAGTGCATTGATCCAGAGGACTTGGGTTTTCCGGTGATGCCGCCTTTTGGGTCGTGGGTTCGATCGCGGGATGAAGAGTCTGGCAACACTATCTATGCCGTGGTCTATCATGCGACGACGGCTCCAATTGACGGTGTACACCGGGCACGGGCTTTGGGAATGTCATTGGAAGAATTGCGCGAACAGCAACCTCAAATTTTTGCAATGTTGAAGACGGAATTTCGATCGGCGATCGTTGGTTATGAACTCCCCGACAAGAAATCCTACAACCGCTTCTTTCAACATCTCCCCCCTCGTCCACCGCAGATTCATCAAGGGGTCCACGCCTGTTCAACGGACGAAGTTTTAGAATTTACTGAATCAATGGATTTTTTGCGAACCTTATTACAGGTATCCGGTGCGCCCGTCGAAGCGTTGGTGGCAGCGACATTGCGAGAAGTGTATCGTTTGCGTAAGGCCGATCGTAATTGGTTAGTGGCGGCGGGACGAATGTTGAATGTGCTCTTGAAAGACGATTACGATCGGTTATGTATGATTTTAGGGCAGGTTCATTTGTAAGATCTGATAATTCAAACTCACGATCGAAAACTACCGATCGTGAGTTTGACGTATTTTCCAGCTAATCCACTTACGCTGTTTCCAATATCAACTTCGATCGTTTTAGCACTTCAGGAATCTCGATCGGATACTTGCCATCAAAACAGGCCGAGCAAAAATGGCTTGTATCTTGATGGGTCGTCTTCAGCATTCCCTCCAGAGATAAATAGCCTAGGGAATCCGCACCGATATGGTCTGCAATTTCCGATACAGTCATTTTTGCCCCAATTAACTGACTCTGATTATCGGTGTCAATGCCATAGAAACAAGGATGGGTCACGGGCGGCGACGAAATTCGCATATGAACTTCCGTTGCACCCGCATCCCGCAATGCTTTGACAATCTTTCGGCTAGTCGTCCCGCGAACAATTGAATCATCGACAATAATGACCCGTTTACCCTTCAGCACATCTTTTAGGGGATTTAACTTCATACGAATTCCAGCTTCCCGCATGGCTTGAGTAGGCTGAATGAAGGTCCGTCCTACATACCGATTTTTAATCAGCCCTTCAGCATAGGGAATTCCCGATTCCTGAGAGAAGCCGATCGCCGCTGGAATTCCTGAATCGGGGACTGCAATTACAATATCGGCATCGATCGTCGATTCTTTGGCCAACTGCCGACCAATTCGCATCCGATAGGTATACAGCGTTTCCTCATTCATCACACTGTCAGGCCGTGCAAAATAAATCATTTCAAAAATGCAGAGTTTATGATCGACTTTTTCCGCCCATCGCGTTGAAGTAATTCCAGTTTTCGTAATGCAAACCAGCTCACCCGGCTCTACATCTCGAACAAAATCCGCTCCAACAATATCTAATCCACAGGTCTCTGAAGCTAATGCATAGCGAATTGGATCCGTCGGATGCTCCCGTGGCAACGTTCCAATGACCAAAGGCCGCACTCCATTTGAATCCCTTGTTCCGTACAGCGCATCCGGAGTCCCGATCACCAAACTAAAGGCCCCAACCGATCGCTTGCAGGCTGTAGCGATCGCGGTCGTCCAATCCGCACCATCATCCACCGCCTCCCCGATCGCTACAGCAATCATTTCTGAATCTGTCGTCGTTAAGAGATTATGGCTACGCTCCAACAACTCCCCATGCAAGGTGGCAGTATTCACCAAATTCCCGTTATGGGCCAAAGCCAGGGAACCCCGACTTGTCTTCACAACCGCAGGCTGGGCATTCACGGCACGACTTGAACCCGTGGTCGAATACCGCGTATGTCCCACGCCCATCGGTCCCGGTAGCGCATTCAAAATAGTCTCATTAAAAACCTGAGCGACTAGCCCCATATCTTTATGGAGATGCACCATTTTGTTGTCATCAAAAGTTGCAATCCCACTCGACTCCTGTCCCCGATGCTGAAGTGCAAACAAACCAAAATACGCCAGCTTTGCAACATCTTCCCCAGGGGAAAATACACCAAAAACTCCACAAGCTTCTTCGGGCTTGTCCGGATGTTCATGGTTGGCAACAAGCAAATCTTCAGTCGGGAACATAAAGAAAGTCCTTAGGATGTCCAGTGAGAAAATATCAGTATAGGGGTTAACCTTCGCTTAAAGATCTTTGAAGTTGATAGGGTTTTCTACACCTCAATTTATTTACCAATTTATTTACCAATTTATTTGCCAATACAGAAGCGACTGAAAATCCGATCGAGCACTGATTCCGTTACATCTTCGCCTAAAATTTCACCCAACGCTTGGGCCGCACCGCGCAAATCAATAGTCCAAAAATCTAAGGGAAGTTGGTTGTCTATAGTAACTTGCACCTGTTCAAGGGCTGTCTTTGCATTGATCAGCGCACTGGATTGACGTTGATTAATGGCAAAATCCAAATTCCCAAGTTGCGTCGTTCCTTGATTAACGGTACGCAAAATAGCTTGTTCAAGTTCTTCAATGCCTACAGTCTTTTCTGCTGCTGTTTCTCCTATTGTTTGAGCAACGGTTTGAACGATCGTTTGCACAATAGCTGCTCGTCCTTGGGTCAAATTATGAATCTTCTCGATCACCATTTCCGCGCCATCTAAATCCACCTTATTAATCACAAAGATCAACGATCGCGTCTTAATCTGATCGTAAATGGCATCTTCTTCAGCCGTCCAACCTTGATCTGTGGCTATTGTAAATAATACCAAATCCGCTTCTAGCGCTGCTTTACGCGATCGTTCGACCCCAATGCTTTCGACCCGATCGTCGGTTTCCCGAATTCCTGCTGTATCTAAAACCTGAATCGGAATTCCGCCCACGACCAGCTGAGACTCCACGACATCCCGCGTTGTCCCCGGCAAATCCGTAACAATGGCCCGATCGCACCGACTCCATGCATTTAACAAACTCGATTTCCCAACATTGGGCCGACCAACAATCGCAACTTTTAATCCTGTTCGTAAGAGTTCACCGCGATCGGCTGTATTCAGAATTTCAGTGATTTGTGCAATACCATTGTTCAAACTAATCTGAATACTTTGGAGTTGAAGCGCTGGTAAATCATCCTCAAAATCAATTCGGGCTTCAACTTCGGCCAAGATATCTAAACAAACCGATCGGACCTCTCGAATGGGTTGAGCAAGTTTTCCCTGAATTCCAGCCAATGCGGTCGCTGCCGCTTGCGGAGACTTTGCACCCACCAAATCTGAAATACTTTCCGCCTGGGTTAAATCCAAACGCCCATTTAAAAAAGCCCGCAGCGTAAATTCTCCCGGTTGCGCTAACCTTGCCCCAGATTCAATGCACAATTGCAAAACTCGCTGGACTGCAATCATTCCGCCATGACAATGAAACTCTACAACATCTTCTTTTGTATACGATCGCGGAGCCAGCATAATCATGAGTAATGCTTCATCAATCCGTTCATTTGTTTTGGGATTGATAATATAGCCATACAAAATTCGATGGCTTTCCCATTTCTGTTGACCTGGAGCCTTGAAAATAACCTGTGCGATCGCAAGTGCCTCCGCTCCAGACAGGCGGACAATTCCTACGCTTCCCTGTTCAGGAACAATGGCGGTTGCGATCGCGGCAATGGTAATACCTTGAATAAAATTAGACTCTGAAGACTTAGATTCTGAAAACTTTAACATTGAAAACATTGCGCTTACCGATTTCTGCTCATCTATTATTAGCCCGTCGCCCTCCAATTCAAATTTGTCAAACTTGTCAATACATGATCTTCCCACACCCCATGAATCAACAGATAATCCTTTGCTTCTCCCTCCACCGTGAAACCTAAGCCCTTCAAAAGACTACCACTACGATGATTTCGGGGCATATAGTTAGCCTGAATTCGGTGGCAATCCATGGCATTGAATACATGGACAATACTGACGGTCAATGCCTCTCGCATCAATCCCATTCCTTGCTTTGATTCAGCGATGCTATAGCCCAGACTACAACAATAAAACGGATAGTAAATGAAATTATTAAAATTAATACTACCGATTACTACTTTCGGTGCATCTCGTTCAAATATAAATAATCGCAGCGCATGGCCTGCCTGAAGTTGTTGAAAGCTGCGAATCACCTGCTGCCGCCAATAGCTCCGATCGTAAAAATCTGACGGACGAATGGGTTCAAAGGGCACTAAAAAATCACGATTTTCGACTAAATGCGCCACAATTGCGGGAATATCTTCTTGGGTTGCCAGCCGAACAATCAAGCGTGGCGTATACAGAGTCACTGCCATAGCATCATTGATAAATCAAATAACGAGATGATTAATCCAAAAAATTACGATCGGTCTTCTCGGGACAAATAAGACTGCCAAGTAAGACCGATCTAATCCTACTTAGACCGCCATCATCGGGGTTTCAATTGCAACCGAATCAAGCTCCACCGGATGCCAAACTTGACCATCCATTGCCATTTGTTCAATCAGACTGGCCAATCGCAATGCCTTCAACGCCTGTTCCCCACCTACGAATGGAGGCAGTCCACCGCGCACACAAGCGACAAAGTGTTCAAGTTCTGCATATAGCGGCTCCACCCGACCGATCGCAACTTTTTCAACAATGCCATCTTGACGATACAAGGTAGGCCGAGAAAAACTAGTGGGGCTAAGACCCGACGGAATTCCGGTACTCGATCGATGAATTTGAATTTCATTGTTTAGAAAGTCAGCTTCTGTTAGCGATCGTTTTGAATGGGCCGAAATCCGACGTATTTTACGATGGGTAATCTTACTGGCTGTCAATGTCGCTACAATGCCATTGGCAAACCCTAATGTCGCCGTCACATAGTCCAAATATTGCGACGTTTGGCTGGCACGGCTGCCACTGGCCGTCAATCTCACGACGGGCGAGTTTGCCAGTTCTAGACAGAGGTCAATATCATGGATCATCAAATCTAAAACTACCGAGACATCATTGGCCCGATCGCTATAAGGACTCATCCGATGGGCTTCCAACGACACTAGCTCCTCGGTTTTCAACACATTGCTCAATTCCTGAAATACAGGATTAAATCGTTCAATGTGACCGACTTGCAACAAACACCCCATGTCAGCCGCTGCATTCACCAACGATTCCGCTTCTGCGATTGTCGCCGCGATCGGTTTTTCAATCAAAACATGAACCCCGGCTTTCAGGGCCGCTAGCCCCACCGCATGATGAAACCGAGTCGGTACCGCAATGCAAACGGCATCCACATGGAGCAGTAACTCACGATAATCCTCAAAAAAATGCGTTTGATACCGACTGGCCGTATCAATTCCACGATCGACATTCACATCCGAAATGCCCACAAGTTTGATGTCTTTCATCAGACTCAAAACCCGGACATGATGCTGGCCCATATTCCCAATACCCACAACCCCCACGCGGACTGGTTCTGGATAGGTTTTATGAGGCAAGATCGTAGAATCCCCCATGAATCGCTTCGTCACGTTTGTTACTCCTCTACCACCACAAAATAATAAGTCTCGAAGTTATAACTGAGCCAAGCACAAGGGCAAAAACCCGGTATTTAAACCTGTCAACCGCCTCAAACTGTCACAGAATACTAGCACAGTCGGTTCTGCCTAATATGAATCTTAGGTGACAGATCAAGTTCCCGGCCAACAAGTTATCTTGAACAATTTAGACATCAATTTATCTTGAAGATTATCTTGAAGAGTTGAGACATCAATTCAGGAAGCAATTCGCCCAGCTCGCAATTGCGTTTGCCAATAAGAATAACTGAACCAACCCCCAGTCATAATCTATGCAGACAGTGGAAGTTCTATCTGGGCTTTTTGTGCCAATATTTCTTGTGTCAATGCCTCTTGGGTGAGTTCTGCATAGCGGGTTGGATGCAGCTTAACTTGGTTCTGGGTCGCCCACTCGGCCAAATCACTAAAGGATCGATCGCGGTACTGACCATAGCGCTCTTGCTTGCTCCGTACTTTAGTGGGTAATGTCGGTAGGATGCCAAAGTTGGGCGGCATTGGCTGGAAATGCTTCGGCGATGCAGAACTAATGAATTCAAATAATGCTCCCATCATGGTGGTAACAGGCAACGCGATCGGGTCTTTGCCCAACACAAATCGCGCCGCATTGGTTCCTGCCAACCAGCCGCCCGCACTCGCCGCCGTATAGCCTTCGGTCCCACTAATTTGGCCAGCGGTAAACAGACTTGGCCGCGATTTAAACTGAAGCGTCGAATGGAGTAACTCGGGTGAGTTGATGAAAGTATTGCGGTGCATCACGCCCATTCTCACAAACTCCGCATTTTCCAATCCCGGAATCATCTGAAATACGCGCTTTTGTTCACCCCATTTCAGATTGGTTTGAAAACCGACCATATTCCAAAGCTGCCCCGCCTTATCTTCCTGGCGAAGTTGAACCACGGCATAGGGGCGTAATTCTTTATTTTCTTTAAAATCACCATTGCGCGCATCAAACAAGCCCACAGGTTTGAGGGGACCATAACGCATGGTATCTTCGCCCCGTTTTCCCATTTCCTCTATTGGTAAACAGGCTTCAAAAAATTTTGCTGTTTCTCGTTCAAAGTCTTTCAATTCTGCCTGTTCGGCTGCACATAGAGCCTGCCAAAAGGATAAATACTGGGGCTTATCCATCGGACAATTCAAATAAGCCGCCTCACCCCGATCGTACCGTGAGGCCAAAAACGCGACATCCCAATTAATTGATTCACCCACAACGATCGGACTTGCCGCATCAAAAAAGCTCATATATTCCATGCCCGTCACCCGCCGTAAATCATCGGCTAGTGCATCGGTCGTCAGCGGTCCCGTCGTCAATACCACGACACCATCAGAAGGAATCGACTGTACTTCGCCGCGTCGTAATTCAATTAATGGATGACTGGCTAAAGTCTGGGTTAAATCATTACCAAAGACGCCTCGATCGACCGCCAACGCTCCGCCCGCCGGAACATGATGTTCATCGGCTTTCTGCATCACAATTGATCCCAACCGTCGCAGTTCTTCATGCACCAGTCCTGAGGCCCGATCGGGTGACTGCGCCCCAAAAGAATTACTACAGACTAACTCGGCCAAATGCTCACTGTGATGGGCGGGACTCTTCACTAAGGGACGCATCTCATGTAATACCACCGGAACACCTGCTTGAGCAATCTGCCAAGCGGCTTCGGTCCCAGCGAGTCCACCGCCAATGACATGAATGGGATCGTGCTGCGATGTGGATGGCGATGTGGATGGCATTGTGCGTTTGGATTTAAGTGAAAAGGCTACCTAGTACCATAGCATTCTCACTTAGATTGCGGAGACATCATATATCTTCGACAAAGTGATATGACTATGATCTCGCAGACTATTTCGGTGAGGTGATAGAGGTGGGCGATGATGCCGTCGAGTTCGGCTCGGAGGTTGGCTCGTTGGGTTTCGTCGATGACTCCGTTGGTGTGGCTGCCAAGTCCGATTTTTTTGACGAGCCGCCAGTCCTAAAAGAAGTTGGTATAGTAGAGGCACCTATTTTCAGTTGAGATTTCTGGTGATTATTCACCTTCTATCTAAACCTGCTACCTCAGCGCAAATCACAGAGATGTTGCAAGCTAATCGGTTTTATATCAAAACATCTGTAGACCTTCGCCTCCAATGTTTAGCGGGCGGTGGCGAGATGCATTCTGACTGTGAAGATTTGCTTCTGGAAAATGGCAGTCAGCAACATGATATCTGGGGGGGCAAGCTGGAACCCACTTTCTCAAGACATTTTTTATGAATCTATGGTTAATCTTCGCCCTAAACAAAACCGAGCGATGGAGATCTTAGATTCTAGGATTCGTGAACAAGTGAAGATTGTTATTTATAGAACCCATTTGACATTTTAGTCAGAGGCTGAAAGCCGCTTTATCATTAACCTAACGAAACAGAGATTCATTTTTGTCGTCGCATTTCTCAATGTTCTTTACTAATATATTACAGCGTTCCATCCAGGCATTCGAC
>JANXWB010000008.1 GCA_025351345.1 Synechococcales cyanobacterium GL140_1_metabat_312 | reverse complement strand
TTAAAGTTCTGCTTGCCATTATGGATTTTGCCATTTTTGACGATATGAATTGAGTTGCAAGCAGGGCAGGGCAGTTGAGGAATCAACATCTTTCAATTAGGGTAACTTCATCTTTCCTATCCTTACATCTTTAGGACTACCCAATGATTTAGTGTGTTTCGATCTTTATACTTGGTCTCAAAAGCAACACTTGGAAGTAGATAGGGAAAAATTCAAAAAGTACTTCTGGGTCTGTATTACCGCACTTCCTAGTTCAGATCTCCCCTTAACTCAAGCTCAAACACAAGGCTCACTTCTCGGATTTGAAAGCAGCATTCTAAAAATTATTCGTGCGATCGGTAATCAAATCAAACGATTACTTGGAAGGAATCAATAGTAGTCAAAGATTTCCTTCTCATGACTGAACTCGGTATTTCACTTTTACAAGACCTAGGAACATTCCTTCAGTCACTTTTTGTTTGAACGAGGCTGTTTTTTCTGCCGTCCTGGTTAAACCTTATTTTTAGCAGGTAGCCTGCCTCTTGATCGCTATATCTAATTGGTTGATAATTCTGAATACTTCCCCACGAATTAAGCTATTGATAATTTAAAATAGTCTTTTTGATTTATGCGAACGGCTAGTAAATCGTTACACTAAAATCAGTTTAATGAGCCTATTATTGAAATTATAAGGGATAGAATTATCGATTCTAAACACCTCAGTAAGTGTCGATAAGCCCATCGATAAATTGATAACTTCTAAGATAGGCACTCTATCAGTGGATTGGAGCCTGAACGTACCAGGTTTTCTGTTTTATAGGTTATCCCCACCATAGAAAACCGTACTTACAACAGCTAAAGAGGAATTTTATCATGGTAACGAAATCTAGAATTTTACTGATTTCTGCGACTCTATTAGGTATGGTTGGTACTTCTATTTTATTGTTGGCAAATACTGCTACTTCATTACCAAAAATATCCCCCACAACAACGATAGATCAAAGCAAGAGACTACCCAAACCACTAATCATTCAGGGAGAGATTAGTGGTGCAGCATCAGTGGGTTGTAATAAGCTAACAGTTACAGTCAATGAGAGAATTCAAACTGGCGAGCCACCCGCTCCTATTCCTGGAACATTTGGTGGTTCAGTACCCACAAAATCTACCGTTTTAGGAACAGCAACAGCAACGGGTCCATATTTACTAGAAGTGCCAGCAAGAGGTCAAGGAGCATCATTTTCTTCTTGTCGATACAGTATTTCGGTCTATGATACAGACAATAGGCAGAGATACTGGCAGAATCGAACCATTTCCGTCGAAGCTGACGATCGACCTGGCTATGTCGGTTTTCATGGTGGATCTGAATTTAGGCCCTATGGTAACTTAACGAATCGCACTGTCAATTTTAAGGTAATTCTCCGTCGATTGAATTAGGGATTAGTTGGATCTAGCAATTCTAAATTCAGGATTCACATTTAGCGTTCTACAAGGAACTAGCGATTCAGCACTTTGAAGTAGAACTTGATAAAATAGATTGGAGCTAAAGGGAAAAATCATAAAGATAAAGCTGATTACAAGCTAGAAAAGAGCAATGGAAAGTGGCAACTATTACATCCTGTAACTGATGCTGTTCATTGCTAGTCTTTATCTTCTGAGAAGAAGCTAGTGGGAGAGTTTAAAATCCTTTTTTTAAGAGATTACCGTGTACACACAAGTCAAAACTAAGTTAATTTTCTACTAAATCTTTCCTCTAAGGATATCTTGGCAGAAATATTTCTCTAAATTTCTCCAAAATCGGGGGATTCTGACGATCGAAATAGGATAGAGCGAAGATAATCAGACTTGTGTATACGCGGTAGTTCTCAGAGATCAGAGACGAGGCATTTCAAATCAGGATTGATTTACATCGTAGACGACTAAATCGCATTATTGAGCTTTCGGGTTAGACCAAACACCATCTTGGTCTTCATCAAATTGTTGACGGATAGCCTCCCAAGCAACATATTCAGCGTCAGTAGAATTGCCATCATCGATCGCTGCATTGTATGCCTTAATAAAGCTCTCTTGAGCTATGGGGGAAAGGTGCGCTCTGATCTCAGGAGTTAAGTCATCAGGTGTATTGCATTTGCCAGCACAAGGTCGAGGTAAGATTTGATTAATCATATGAATTTCCTTGCCACTTGCACTTTCAATCAGTAGTTGATATTCTCCTGTTCGATCAGCCGGAACCTCGGCCATCAACAAAAATTCCCCCGCTGAGACTAAGGTTTGATAGATCGCTGCTTTATCCTCAGGCATTCCTAAAGTTACTAAGAGCGATCCCAAACCTCCGCCAGCGCTAAGAGCGATCCCAAACCTCCGCCAGCGCTACCAATCAATGCGCCTGATGTGGCTCCTAGCAAGACTGCCCCGATCGGACCAGCCGCGATAATTGGTCCTACAAAGGGAATAAATAAGACCCCAACTCCGCTAAGCAAACTTAGAACCGAGCCAAATAGAGAACCAAAGATAGCACCTTGCTTTAAGCCTCCTAAAATCACATCACGCTTAGTTACAAATCCTGCCACCCGAGTGGTAGATTCAAAGTTTCGACCCATGACAGAAATATCTTCAGCGGGAACACCCCGATCGATTAAGCGTTTCACTGCATCTTGAACAAGGGCTTGTGTTTCAAAAATAGCAGAGATAGTCTGTTCACGAGACGAAACAGCTGTCGTTGGAGTAGTTGGAGTCAGAGTAGCATTAGTCATTGTGAAAATCCTTCAAATGTAAATGGTGAAATTAGAGATAGTGTGGGAAATGACGTTGTGGGTAAACCCAAATTTTTCAAAGCTTGAGCATTGATGCTTTCAGCCAGTCGCAAATAGTATATAAATATTGCTCTTCCCAAAGTTTATGGAGTGTTAAAACTGTGGGTGAACAATATTCCAGGGGTATTAATTGATCTTAAAGTAGGATTAGGTAAGCCTCTAATAAAGCAATATTCAGAAGATTGCCCACGCCTTCCCATTCGATATCTTTAAGACTAATTGATCGATCGTACAAATGAATTCAGAGATTTTTTGTTGGCCCCGATAGTTGTCTACAGAAAGACAAAGTAGGGTGCAGGACGTAGGAGTAAAAAAGTCAAAATCAGGATAATGTCCTCCTAAACAGCGAAAAATCAGTGGAGAAGGATTCAGTAAACTGATAATTTTTCATCACAGTCCCGAATTTAATCATCATTAATCCACTGATAATTTCACCTACAGCATTAGATATAAGCTACGTTAACTAATTCTTAGCTTTGTCAATTGCTTTCTTGATGTCCTGAACGATCGCTGGACCCGGCTTATCGGTATTGCTTTTATACATTTTGTCTTTATCAGCGTCGCCCTGAATTTCATTGAGGCCATTTTTGTTGCGCTCCTCAACTTCTTCTATCGACATTGGGGAAGATTTTGCAGCAACATCTTCTGCCGCTTTCATCGCCCCAGGCATTTGTGCAGTACCCTTTGTCGGATCACTGCCCTCCTCACTTCTCTGATCAATTTTCTGATTACTTGTCTGATTACTACTATGTAGAGCAAGTGCAGGAGCCATAGTCAAACCTAAAAACAATAGGGCTGAGCAGAGGAGCAAGGAAAACATAGAAAATAAAGAACGGAAACTCATGGTATATTCTCCCGATATTGTTAACAGTTAGTTGTACAAAGTTGTATGACATTCTAAAAGATGCTCAGAACAACTATTTGCTATTTGCCCATCAAATCTTTTACTTTATCGGCTGCCGCATTTACAGCATCCGAAGTACTGTCTGCGACATCTGATACTGCATCTCGCGTCTTGTTCTTAGCACGCTCGGCACTGCTTTCGACGCGGCCAATATCAGATTCTGCTTTTCCTTTAGCTTGTTTAGCAAGACCTTTAGTTTTGTCAATTGCCCCACTCGTAGCTGTTTGAGCTTTACCAACGGCTTGGTCAACTTTACCCTCAGCTTTCCGACCTAAACCAAAGATTGCAACAGGAACGGATTTAACCACAGAGGTTGGTGCTGCGACTGCCGATTTCATTGTGCCAAGGTTTAAGCCTAAGAACATGACAAGAGCAACGATCGAAAACTGAATTGCTCGAAAACTTACTTTTGCAAGGGACCGAAGGTTTAAGAAACGTGTCATATGAAGTCTCCGCTGAGTATTGGATGAATTCTTTGAATATGCTTTCAGAGTTCTGAACCACTTGAGATAATCTATCGCGATTTCTAAATTTTCTAAACGCTCTATAGTTTGAAGATTAGGATATGACTAAACAGACATTGGTCTTCCTATTTAGGTAAAGTTGTTAGGGGTCATCTATCTCTAAAGAGGAGTATTTGCTAGCGTTCTAGACCATAAATTTTTCGTTGCTTAGCTGCGGAGCTAATTTTTCTGTTAGCAATTTATTCATCAATGGTCTGATGATATGAACGATTGAATCCGTAATATTGTCGGTATCCTTTAACTTTCACTCCTTAGTCAGCCGTAAATGCGTGGGCTGCTAATGCGCACTTGGGAGAAATTTTTCCGATCGTCTCATAAAGCTTTTTAGCTTCTTATTCAATTAAACCCTAGGATTTTGTTCTTTGTAGGGATATTAATAGGATCTATACTCTAAAATTTTCACCCTTTATAGTGACGTTTATAGAATTTTTGTCCATTACAATTTAGATATTCAGGTGAGATCAAATAAGAACCTATGATCTCACCCTATCCTTATAGATGGTAAATGTATGACACCGAATTTGAATATGGTTAAACCGATCTTTCTGCCACTTACGTTTATTAGCTTAGGCATCTTTTTAGATCAAATGAGTGCGAAGGCTGAACTGACCAATACAAACGTAATTCAGAACGAGATTTCTCAATCTTCGATGTCCCCAATTGCAGGAAGCGGCATTGATAGACAGACGGAGCCTCAAGCAGCTTGGCGTTTAGAAAAACAGCCAGCCCAAGCAATTCCAAATCCTGTAATCCACCAGAAAGCTTCATTACTAGGTAAACCCCTAACTCTCCCAAATCCCTCAGTTACTACTTCAGAAGCGACTTCTAGCTCGGCATTTGGGTTGGCTCAGTCTAACACCGTGCCCGCTTCTCTTAGTACGGATATCCCAGTTGGCGCGGTTTCAGAGACGGTTCCTTCTACTACGTCTACGGATCAGCCCATAGTCACCCCGAACAATAATTTATCCACTCCAACGTCTCCAGCTGTACCCGATTCGATGAGGACACCGAGTCAGCCGCTAGGACAGACTACTGTATCTCCTGGGCGTAGCACCAAGTCAGGATCGAGCTATGTAGGGATTGGCGGCAATATTGGAATCGGTAATGGAGATACAGCTTTAGGGAGAGGGAGCTTTTCGGTGATCAGTAAAATTGGTCTGACGGAGAATTTCTCGGTTCGTCCGAGTGTATTATTTGGCGATAGTACAACGATTCTAATACCAGTCACTTACGACTTCAATTTTGGAGAAGGTCCGACGAGCAGCTTCGGATTTAGTGCAGCGCCTTATTTAGGGGCAGGTGTCTCGGTTTCGACAGGGAATAATAGCAACGTGGGCTTGTTGCTCACCGGAGGGATCGACGTCCCCCTATCCTCTCAGTTTACGGCCACCGCTGCGATCAATGCTTCTGTCACCGGAAACGCAGCAGTCGGGCTTTTGTTGGGAGTTGGGTACAACTTTAGATAAGGTATCAGCCGTGCGATCGTAGTGAATCTAGGCTACGTTCAACAGTTCTAGGACAGTTAATAGATTTCCGATCGGCATCAGCAATACTGAATTGAATACCGATCGGTATCCTGCGTTGGCCAATTCAGGCTAGATATCAATGTCAGTGGGATTGAAGGGATCCGATCGGAACTTCAATTCCCTTAAAATTAATTGCTGGGTTGTCAAGCACAGGTTAATCTAATACCCTATCGAATAAAAGATTGATACCCATCCAATCGAAAGATAAAGTAGGTGGCAATGACCACATTCACTTCAAATACACTTCGCTAAAATTATCATCAATTGTCAACACGGTATGAATCCATCGCTTGACATCAAAGCACATCATAAATGCCCCAATTTTGAACGCCTTGTGTCTTCAGAACTTCTTCAGCAGAATGTATTTCATCATTCGTCCCCTCTACAAAAACTAAGTAGTCACCTTGCAGTAAGCTGTTTGAATAGACATCAGATTGCTCTTTAGACATGTTATTACCAAATGCAGCTCCTAAAAGGCTCCCACCCACTGCCCCATATAAGCTGCCAACCGCTGTTCCAATAAGCAATATACTCCCCTCGCACCTATCACTCCAACCGTTCCGATACCCGGCAAGACTAAGCTGGCTAACCCAAGCAGCAGCCCGCCCAAAGCGCCAAACATTCCGCCATCTAATGCGCCTTTTCCCAAACGTTCAATTGTTTGATGCCTTATGAATTGATTCTCAGATATTGCTTCATCCTCCTCCGCAGCCGTCCGCGCGACCAATGTAATTTTGTCTAGGGAAAGTCCAGCCTCTTTAAGCAGATTAAGCGTGGACTCTGTGGCGAGATGACTGGGCAAGACCCCGACAGCGCTTTTATGTTCTAAATCCATCTTTTTTCTCAATAATATGAATTAAAAAATTGTACATACCGAGCTAATCCCTTTTTACTAGTAAGCATTTACCTTACCGCTACTCTGAATTCTCACCGTAGTTTGACTATCGCTCAAACCCATTGCGCCATTCAGCGTCAAATCTAAAACACCAGGTTCTGAATTTCCGATCGGCACTACTCTCACCAATCCTGCATCCGAGCGTAAAAATGTAAGGGTTGTAGGTACAGGAAGAGCTTGAAGCCTAATCTCTGCACGCGGTGCTAACGTCCGTTGTTCAGTATTCCCGAGTACTTGATAAGTAATTGGTGCATTGGTCGTATTTTTCAGTAATACACCCACCTTACCCATTTGCGGCACAATGGTTGTGAGTACAGGTTGCTGATCCTCTGGTAAAGAACGTTGTTCACTCTCTAGTTGGGGCACCATGGGCACCATCGCATTAGCTGGACATCCCTGCGGCACTACGAGCAATCTACTATATGGCTCTTGATAGTAGATCCCCGGACAAGGATTGACTTCTGGTGTGGAAGCAGCCCTGCTTACTGAAGAGAACAAAGCTACTCCTGCAAGGCTTCCTAATACAATACCGAATAATTTGACAGTGAGAGCTGTAGTAAAGTTCATCGTAGTTTCCTAAAAATTTATTGGATTAAGTGATTGATTCTTGAATTAACGATCGTCCAAGCAGTGGCTACTCAATTATATCTAAGCCGTAATGCCTTGGCATAGGATTAATTAAGCAAGCCAACCAGTAGAGTTCTGGCATTTATGGGGAAAGATTAGAGATTAGGATTTGACACTGTAGCAATAATTATTTGACTTAATATACCTAATATTAGGATATTAGATAGAAAAACCCATGACTTTGAATGCTTTAACAAAAAACATTATCTCCTCAAATCGTAGCATATTTTACTGTTTATTTAAGGCAAAGCAAGCTTAAATCTTTTGATTTTTGGCTGAGGCTTGGATTGATGATTTAGTACGTATTTTGATTCTAAGCAGTGGTTTGAGTTGTATTCTTTAGGTAGACAGACAATGTTAGAGAGTGATATATAATGATACATTTAGTTTAAGAAACTGGCTTAACTCCATAGTTTTTAACTGAATAGCCCATTGGTTTTGAATATAAATATCTGGTTTTATTGATGTGATTTACAAAAGACAACGGAGCCAGTAAATAATGAAGACTTTCGATTCAGCCAGCACAAAACAAGACTCCGATCGAAATGGGGCTAGGGGAAAAATAAATACAACTGAGAATGAGCTTTCCATAGATAGTGTAGTTAAAGACGTGGAGAAGCTTGTTCCTACACAACCACATCAACATTCTCGTCAGTTAATTGCAATTGTCTTGATTAGCACTGGTGCCTTAATTGCAGGTATCTTAGGTTATCGTTGGTGGCATTTTGCCGCAACTCACCAAGAAACAGATAATGCCTATGTTGCAGGTGATATCAATCCGATTAATGCACGTATCGCGGGTACGGTTGTCGCGATCGCGATTCAAGATAACCAGGTTGTGTCCTCTGGTACCATCTTAATTAGACTAGACCCGAACGACTATGAAGTTGCAGTACAGCAAGCGCAGGCTGCTTTAGAAACAGCTCGTTCTCAAGCTCGTGTGGCCCAAGCCAATATCCGCGTTGTCTCGACTACTGCTCAAGGACAAACCACTCAAGCTCAAGGCAATATTGATGCAGCAGCAGCTACTGTTTCCGCATCGGAGTCACAGGTACTTGAAGCCCAAGCTGGAGTTCCAGTAGCGCAGGCCCAACTCGCTCAGGTAGAGGCTGCGTTAGTCAAAGCGGATTTAGATTACAAACGCTATAGCCAGCTTGCTCAGAGCGGAGCCATAGCAAAGCAACAGGTCGAAGCCGCTAAAGCTACCTATGAAACCACGATCGCACAACGGGATGTTGCTAGAGAGCAAATTCGGCAAGCAGAGGCAAAACTGGCCCAAGCCGAAAAGAATAAAGCCAATTCCCAAGCAAAACTTGCTTCGACTCAGGGAAACTTACAGCAAGCCGACGCAACTGGCCAACAAACCGAAGTCAGTCGGGAGCAATATAAAGTTGCCCAAGCTGCTGTCACCCAAGCAGAAGTACAGCTAAAAAATGCACAATTGCAACTGTCTTACACCGTACTTAAAGCGCCAGCGAGTGGCCAGGTTGGGAATAAAACGGTTCAGGTCGGACAACGAGTACAGGCAGGACAAACATTGATGTCTCTTGTGCAGCCGCAGCCTTGGATCGTAGCTAACTTTAAAGAAACACAACTGGCGAAAATACAGCCAGGGCAAAGTGTTGAAATCAAACTTGACTCGGTTCCCGGTCGTGTATTTATCGGCAGAATTGACAGTCTATCACCTGCATCCGGCGCTAAATTTGCACTTTTACCACCGGATAATGCGACCGGAAATTTTACCAAAATTGTCCAGCGAGTTCCCATAAAAGTAGTATTTGATCCGGCCAATCTACGAGGATATGAATCGAAGATTACGGCGGGTATGTCCGCTACCGTGACTGTCGAAGTCCCTCAGAAGTAAATAGCGGAATAATCACCTATGACTGATGTGACTGATGTCGGCTTAAATCGCAGTCAAGCGTCATTGACCACCAATGATGAACTACCGCCCTCTGACAACGTATCTCTGAAGGACTGGATTGGGGTGACGGCTACTCTGTTGGGTGCATTCATGGCCATTTTGGATATCCAAATTACCAATGCCTCCTTAAATGATATTACCGGAGCACTCGGAGCCACGATCGATGAAGGATCCTGGATTTCGACGGGTTATCTAGTAGCTGAGATTGTAGTAATTCCCCTAACGGGCTGGCTATCGCAAGTGTTTGCCATTCGTCGTTATTTACTAGTTAATGCGGCCTTGTTTTTGGTGTTTTCGATCGCCTGTGCTTTTGCAACCACCCTGCCGATGATGATTTTGTTTCGTGCGGGGCAGGGCTTTACTGGCGGAGTATTGATCCCGATGGCGTTTACGGTGATTTTAACAACATTACCCCCAGCGAAACAGCCGATCGGTTTAGCTATGTTTGGCCTAACCGCGACATTTGCCCCTTCTATTGGCCCAACCGTCGGTGGGTGGTTGACGGATAACTTCGGTTGGCAATACATTTTTTATCTTAATGTTATTCCTGGATTGCTCCTAATTGCAGGTGTGATGTATGGAATCAAACCTAAGCCGATGGAATTGAATCGACTCAAACAGGGGGATTGGTGGGGGATTGCTACAATAGCAAGTGGACTGGCTGCGCTGGAGTTTTTCTTAGAAGAAGGCAACCGCAAAGATTGGCTGGGATCGGAAGAAGTGGTCCGGGCCGGGATCGTAGCGTCGATCGCACTGCCTCTATTTGTATGGATTCAACTCAGACGCAAACAGCCTCTAGTGAATCTGCGCTTACTCAAACAACGGAATTTTGGTCTATCAAGCATTGTTAATCTAGTCACCGGGCTAGGGCTTTACGGTTCAGTATTTCTGTTGCCGCTGTTTCTAGCCCAAATTCAGGGTTACAACGCGATGAAAATTGGCGAAACTATTATGTGGTCAGGAGTTCCTCAGCTTTTTATCATTCCGTTTTTACCCAAGCTAATCCAGCGATTTGATCTGCGCTTATTGATCTCGATCGGTCTGAGTCTTTTTGGTGTGAGCTGCTTTATGAATTCAACATTGACCTATCAAACTGGAATTGAACAATTGATGTGGTCGCAGATTGTTCGGGCTTGCGGGCAACCATTGATTATGATTCCGCTTTCTAGTGTAGCGACCGCAGGTATTGAACCGAAACAAGTGGGTTCGGCCTCCTCTTTGTTCAATATGGGTCGAAATTTAGGGGGTTCGATCGGGATTGCTATTCTAGGAACCATGCTCTCAATGCGCGAAAAATTCCACTCGAATCGGCTAGGGGAATCAATCTCTTTAGCAAATCAACTGACCCGCGATCGGGTAGATCAACTGACCCAATCATTTCTAGCACAGAGTGGCGATCCAATTATGGCCCAAAATCAAGCCTTTGCTGTTGTCGATCGCTTAGTGCGCCGTGAGGCTAGCGTGATGGCCTACAATGATTGCTTTTTCTTTATGGGCTGTGCGTTGTTTCTAAGTGCGATCTTGGTACTATTCTTCAAGCGTGTTAAGTCTACGGGTGGGGCAGCGGTCCATTAAGCGAAAACGATCGTAGTAGACGATGTGACATAAACGATCGTAAAGGATCGTAAATCAGCAAGAGAGATAAAGGCAGATGCTTTTGAATAGATGACATGAATAAATAAGTATTACGATCGGTTTGATTAATCTAATCTAGATTGTCGAAACCGATCGTTTCCCTTTAAAACTTTAGTTAAACTATCCCTCAGATGAAGTTTGGCTACTAATGCCATCGGTCGTTCGTCCAGTCATTTCATCGGGATGAATACGATAGATGGTAATTGACTCTGAATGACCCCAGGAGTCGGTCCAGGTCCGACTAATAGCCGGAGAAAGCGTTGAGTTACGCGCTTTGATAAAGGTCATAGCACGGTCAATATCAGTCTGTTCTGTGAGCCGCTCGGCCTGACCCGTCACAATTACGCTCCGCCAATGCAATGGATCGTGAATTTCTTCAACCTGTAAACAGATTTCTGGATTTATATTTATGTCGTGCGTCTTCATCCCTTGAGTCGTGAACAGATATATATCAGAATCTTCCATATAGTAATGCATTGGCATTACATAGGGCTTTCCTTCGTGGATATAGCCAAGATGTCCATATCCTACTTTGTATAGAAAGTCTTTTATTTCTACTTGTCCCATTTCATCAATATCTAGCATTACGATTCTCCTTTATAAAATCCAGATTTTTGATACATTTATTTGTGACTTGGATCATCACTAATTTGAACAATCAGTTTACCAAAGTTATGCCCTTCAAGCAGCCCAATAAAGGCATGGATTGCATTTTCTAATCCTTTGACTTTATCTTCCTTATACTTAAGCTTGCCCTCCCTTAACCACTGAGACATATCCTCGATAAACTCGGCATGACGTTCTTGATAATCACCCACCAAAAACCCTTTAATCAGCGCCCGTTTAACTAAGAGTGGCATCAGATTAGGTCCAGGTGGTAAAGTTTTTGCATTGTATTGGGAGACCAAGCCAACCAGCGGAATCCTTGCTCCTAGATTAATTTGCTGCAACACCGCTTCCAGAATTGGACCCGCTGTATGATCGACGTAAATATCAATACCATTTGGGCAAGCAGCTTGCAATGCGGAATTCAGATCTTGAGTTTTACGGTTAATACAAGCATCAAATCCTAATTCATTCACTAAATACTCACATTTTTCATCACTACCAACAATACCAACGGCTCGACAGTTTTTGATTTTAGCAAGTTGCCCGACGACAGCCCCCACAGCACCAGACGCTGCAGAAACTACAATGGTTTCACCTTCTTTGGGCTTACCGATATCTAATAGGGCGAAGTAGGCAGTCATTCCTGGCATTCCGGTAATGCCTAAAGCGTAGGAAAGCGGGAGTTGATGAGGATCAAGTTTTCTTAAGGTTTCACCTTTTGCGATCGCATAACTTTGCCAACCATCATATCCGACGACAAAATCTCCAACTGAGAATTGAGAATGGTTTGATTTCACAACCTGGCTAACGGTGCTACCTACCATGACTGAGCCTAACGCTACTGGACTTGCATAGGAAGCACGATCGCTCATACGTCCGCGCATATAGGGATCGAGTGATAGGTAAATAGTACGATTCAGTACTTCGCCATCCCCTAATTCAGCAATGGGAGTTTCAACAGCGCTAAAATCTTGCTCCGTTGGTGCTCCAGTGGGATAACGCTTGAGTAAAATCTGCTGGCTGACTATGTTAGACATACTTCTCCTACAGGGTATTTTCAATTTTGTGAGTTTTAAAATTTATCTTTGTACACTTTATCTTTGTACACAGGATCGTTGCATCAGCATATGGTTATTGTGATACACGTCTAAGGTTCCAGCTTTCGCGTTATCCAGCGTGCCATCCCACACCCAATATTGATAGTTATTATTCCGAAACTGATACACTCGAACGCCTTCTGTTGCTCGGCTCGTTCCTTTACCCAAGCTTAAATCACCCTTCTCTCCGGTCGATCGATAGAGCAGTTCACCGGAAGAATGAGTCTTCCAAATATTGATGTCGTAGCCACCCTGACATTGCAAATTAAGAATGAGATCAGCTGTCGAATCAGCAGAGGCGGGAAAGGAAAAATTAGCGAGGGTACAAATCGGTAGAGTAAAGAGTAATGCAAACTTTGTCAATAATGTTCTCATGGCTTTTTGATATTCCAACTAACGTTCTAATATCATTCATCTTATCAAATACAATCTTGTTAGGAGAACTAATCGAAGGATTTTTGAATGAATCTCACTTACACTCTTAGTCCTTAGTTCTCATTCGTCAGTATTGTGTGATTTGTTACTGTAGAAGCTTTGGTATCCATTTCTAATGAGGGAGCTGCCGATCGTTCCAGGAAATTGTCATGCCATTGAAGATTTCGGGCGACTGGGTGTTGAAATATTGCTTTATAGGTAGTTTGATGGGCTTTCGACATTTGGACATCCATTGTTTTCTCCTGAATTGAGTATTCGATACGATTGAGAAGATTTAAGAAGTTCTTTCGTTGAGTCTCAAGTCAAAATCTTCTGTTTTTTAAACAGACTCTTACCAAAACTGCGCTACTAAACTCGACTACATAACTATGCGGCACTATGCGGATACTTACGCTTTATCGCCCGATTTCGCTTTGTCGGCATCTAATCTAGCCATCATCGCTTCTAAGATTGCCTCTTCAGCTTCATCGATCGCGGCCATGGACACAAGAACACAACCCGTCGCATAGCGTTCCGATCGTTCGGCACGACGGTTCAATTCCTCAACTTCTCGCTTTGTTTTCCATTCTTCAACCATAGCCTGGATTTCAGTTCCCTTTTCTTCCGCTAGCTCCTGAAGACTAGCTCGATAAGTTGAAAATTCATGGCGCTTTGTATCCAGATTTGCTTTCACTTCATGCAATTTGGTTTCGATCGCTGCTTGCGTTTCCTTGGGGGCAGACTCCAGAGTGGATTTAAGCGATGATAGACGAGCGTCAATACCATTTAACCGATCGCGCAGGCCATTAGTAAAGCTATCAATTTGTTCAGTCATGATTTTCTCAACTGCACATAATATCGTGAATAAAATAATGTCGTGAATAACGTTTGTTTTGTCCTCACTTCAAAAGTGTGGCATAAGGATGTTTGAAATCATGTCTATTGGGATGGTTGAATTGTATATTCTGTATAAGTAGTAGTTTAATCTTTATAATATCTTTAACAATTTAAATCTTTAACAATCGAATATCAGCTATACAATTGTTGAATTGAGCAGTGGTCTCCACGCAAGAGCTTTGAAAGAACTGATCACATATTTTCTCAGGATAGTAAAAATTGATCGTTAATTAGTGTAATAATTTGTCTAGCCATCAATCCATTCACTCAATTAATCAAGCGATCGGTCATTAGACTAGTCAGCTATGCAAAGCGATATTAATTCCTGATCTGATTCTCCGATCGCCCCCTTTATTGACGAGGTAAGTCCCATGGTCGAAAATTTAGTTGATGCTCAATACAGGTCTTTAGTGGGAAATGGAATCAGCCCTCGGATCTAGTGGTTGATTGAGAGGCATACATTATATTGGTAACGTATTGATAACGATCGAAATTTGTATCAATATAATGTAACGCTAATTCCACGCATGAAAAGTTGGGCAAGTGATTGTATGGAGAGATATGAAAACTCAAAGCTTAGACCCCACGATCGATCTACGTGAGTATAGTTATCAAATCATTCAGCAAAACTTACAGCGATTTGTTGACCAAGAAAAAGCTGTACTCAAAGATCAAGATTCTGAGCCATTACATCAAATGCGCGTGGGGATGCGGCGATTGAGAACAGCCGTTCGAGTTTTTGAACCTGCGATCGTCTTGCCCAAAACTGTGAGCTATTCATCGATCGGAAAAATGATGAGTAGTCTAGGCGAGACGCGAGATTTGGATGTATTACACCATACGCTGAAAAAACGATATCAGCCGTTGCTACAACAATCAGAGCAGTCAAACTTTGATAAAGTCCTTAAAAAATTGCATAAAAAACGAGCAAAAAGCTTTTTGGAATTGAAGGAAATGCTGAAGGGCGATCGCTATGTTCATTTAAAGCAGTCGATACAATCTTGGGTCAGTGAACCCGTTTACACCCCGATCGGTTCTTTATTGGTCATACAAGTTTTACCTGATTTGTTATTGCCATTAATTTGCCAAATTTTTCTCCATCCCGGCTGGCTAGTAGGAACAACGATGCAGGCTGGCAATGGGACGCTAATCGGAAATCCTAGGGCATTGAATCAACAATGCTCACAATTCGGAGATTTGCTGCATGATTTACGGAAGAAAATGAAAGGTGTTCGCTATCAGGCAGAGTTTTTTTCAGGGTTTTATGCCGCAGACTATTTACAGATAATTGAAGAATTTAAAACAATTCAAGATGTTTTGGGAGAACTTCAAGATCGCGTTGTTCTACGTCAGTATCTAGAATCTACATTGAATGCAGATTTAGCAAAGGTGCTACCTACCGTAAACCAGATTCTTGAACAGGAGCAGTTAGCATTTTGGCAAAGCTGGCAGCCATTACAGGAGCGTTATCTTGCATTAGATTTTCGGCAGTCGATCCGATCGTTACTCACAACCCCGCTGGCACTTTAGGTTAAAGACGTTTAGGTTAAAGACGACCGATCGCGGCTCGGGCAACCGCCGAATACTTATAATATTCTTTTTTTTGGGTTGAGGTGATGAATCGATCGCCGATAATGTTCATGGGTGTTAGTTAGCGGTAGTCAAAGAATATGCTTCAGAAAAATACAGAGGTAGAACTATAGCTCATTCGACAATTGGTCAAGGCACAAAATTTATCATCATTCTATTCGTACAAACATCGACATGAAAACCCCACCTATCCCCGATAACGAAACTCAGCGGTTACAAGCCTTAGAGCGATACCACATTTTAGATACAGATGCAGAAGAAGCCTTCGACCATTTGACCAAGCTAGCAGCCTACATCTGCGGTACACCCATTGCCCTAATCACCCTAGTCGATCGTCAGCGCCAGTGGTTTAAGTCCAGGGTAGGCTTAGAGACAACCGAAACACCCAGAGATATTTCCTTTTGCGCCTATGCTATTGCTGAGCAAGATCAACTATTAGTCATTCCTGATACCTTAGAGGATGAACGATTTGCCTCCAATCCCTTGGTCACATCGGACCCAAGTATTCGGTTTTACGCAGGGGCACCCCTCATCACCCCCGATGGCTATGCCTTAGGTACTCTTTGTGCAATCAACACTGTTCCCTGTAATTTAAGTCCTGAACAGTTAGAAGCTCTAAAAATGTTAGGCCAGCAAGTTATTTCTCAGCTTGAATTAAGATTGCAACTGCATCATCTCAAACAAGCTCAAGCTCGGATGATCCAAACTGAGAGAATGTCAGCCTTGGGGCAACTGGTAGCAGGTGTAGCCCATGAAATCAATAATCCTGTGACGTTTATTCATGGCAATATTACCTATCTGAATACCTATGCTCAAGAATTACTCAGCTTAGTTCAAGCCTATCAAGAGCATGTCATTCAGCCATCTCCAGAGATCGAAGCTAAACTCAAAGAGATCGACCTCGATTTTATCAGCAAAGATTTGGTAAAACTTTTGCAATCCATGCAAGTAGGCACCGATCGAATTGGTGAAATTGTTCAATCGCTCCGTAATTTTTCCCACTTAGATGAAGCTGAATTCAAAGCTGTAGATATTCACGAAGGCATTAATAGTGCGTTGTTGCTTTTGCAATATCGCCTGCAAGCCACAGCTAGTCATGCAGCCATTAAAGTTATTAAGGAATACAGCAGTTTACCCCTCATTCAATGCTGTTCGGGGCAAATGAACCAAGTATTTATGAATCTGTTGAGTAATGCGATCGATGCCTTGGAAGAAATAGGCCAAGAGCAAAGTTTAGAACTTGGTCAAGATCAAGAAAGTACGATTTGGATTCATACTGAAATAGATGATAGTTATACCAAAATTACCATTGCTGACAACGGAATGGGTATTCCTGAAGATATCCGATCGCGCATTTTCGATCCTTTCTTTACGACCAAGTCGCTCGGCACAGGCTTAGGGCTATCGATCAGCCATCAAATTATCGTCGAAAAGCACGGAGGTAAATTGTACTGTGATTCTACAGTAGGAGAAGGGACAAAGTTTTATATGGAGATTCCAGCCAGGTAGTCGTTTTAATTAGTCCCGATCCCCCTAGCCCCCTTAAAAAGGGGGTAACCGGAATTAATCAGGTAAATCAGAACAGTAAGAAGAATCAGATTCCAACTCTTAGTCTCCCTTAGAAAGAGGGATTTAAGGGATAGGGTTTTGATGTCTATGAAAAGACCTTATCCTTCAATTAACGTAAGTTTTTCTACCTCGCAGCCAATTTGAGAACTAGAACACACACGATCGCTGAATCTAAATTTTCCCCATAGCATGTAGAGATAAGTCCATCCCAGAGATTTCAGGATAGAACGATCGATGTTCAACAAAGTTCGCAATCTAATTCGGCGATTCTTTCGCAAATCCAGTACGCTCAATCGACAATCTTTGAATGTGCCGAGTCTGATTGTAATTGTATTTGTAGATATTTTCATCCTCGCAAACGTCTTCTTTGGCCTGAATGATATTAGTAACTGGCATCTCAGTCCTTACCAAGCCTATCCCTGCTACAGCGAATGGCAGACCTACCGAGAACCAAAGGACGCAGGTAAAGATTACGCCATAGTAAGTCAATCGATCGTGCCCTCTGATTCGATTTTGGATTATGGGACAACTTCAAATAGAACAGAGCCAGTATTTCCAAGCGATCCATCGAATCCCAGCAGCATTCGCGATAGCTATCAACGCAATCAAATCAATCATATCGGGCAAGTATCCCCCCAATGTCTCGACTATGCAGGCTTACAAGATGCTCTACGGACTCCCGAAAACCGGAAAACCGTGGCATCGATCGACCTCAAACTCCAAAAAATCAGCGAACTCGAACAAACGAATCGTAATATCCGTAGCCAATACGATTCCACCCTACTTGAAAAAGTTGCAGGCCAACCCCGCAGTCGATCGATTAATACCATCAGCGCCGAACAAGCCAAACAAAAAACCGACGCCAACAACGCCACAATCAACCAACTTAAACAGGACATTACCGAACTCAAACAAACCCTCCTCGCCCAACCTGTAGTTCAAACTCTACTAGTTTATTTAAAAAATCCCACGACATTTGAAACGATCGCAGCCCAATACCGCCACGCCTCGTTCTGGTACCCAAGCATTCAACTTGCTTTCCAGGCATTGTTTCTGTTGCCATTAATTTTGATTTCTTATGCTATTCATCGTTTTGCTTTACGTAAGAACTATGCATTAGTTGCATTAATCACTTGGCATTTATTGATCATTGCGACAATTCCAGCATTACTAAAAATATTTGAATTTTTACAAGTCGGCGTACTCTTTCAGTGGATTGCTACAGCGATCGGTAACATCTTCGGCAATCTATTATTTTTGGTTTCCTACTCTCAGATTGTGGTGATTCCTTTAGTGGGATTTGGTTTAATCAAGCTGATCCAACGCTTCAGTAAACGCAGAGCCAAGGCTCAAACAGACGCAACCAATCGAATTGCCCAATCCCGTTGTCTACGCTGTGCCACACAAATCGGCCCCAATGATGCCTACTGTGCCCACTGTGGCTATCAGCAATATGAGGAATGTCCCAGTTGTCATGTTACGACCCATCGGCAGATGCCCCACTGTACCCATTGTGGATCACTAACGCAGTTTGATCCGGAATTGCACAATAGTTGAAAGGCGAGAATTAAAGTTAAAACCCGACCCTCCTAGAGAAATGCTGTCTATGAATTATGGAAAGGCAATCTTGGGGTGAGTGAAGACTAACCTCACATCAAATTCACCGGATCCACATCGATCGTTAAACTAACCCCCGGACCACAAACCGATCGCAATTCTTCCAAATGGAGTTCCACGGGTGTGGAAGTTGGTCCATTAGTTTCACCTTTCAATAAAACCTGCCATCGATATCGCTGCGCCACTCGCAACACCATCGCCGGAGAGGGTCCCAACACCTCATATCGTCCTTGAGCTAACATTTGTAACCGCTGAGCCACTTGGTTCGCTGCTGTCTGAACCTCGATTGCGTCTGGACTACTAAGCCGAATTAAAATCACCCAGCCGATCGGCGGATAGCGCAAAATGGTTCGGGTTTCCAACTCCGATCGGGCAAACGCACCATAATCTTGAGCCACCACCGCATCAATCACCGGATGATCAGGGCTATAGGTCTGCAAAATAACACGACCACGATCGTTCCCCCGACCCGATCGGCCCGCCACTTGTAACAACGTCTGACAGGCTCGTTCCGCTGATCGAAAATCCTGCAAATGCAACAATCCATCCGCCGCCACAATTCCCACCAACGTCACCTGCGGCAAATCTAAGCCCTTCGTCAACATCTGAGTTCCCACCAATAGATCAGCCTCCCCACGGGAAAACCGATCGAGCAAACTTCGGTGCGCGCCCTTGGTCCGAGTCGTATCACTATCAAATCGCAAAACTTTCAAATCAGGGAATTCCTGGGCTAGTTCTTGCGTCACCCGCTGCGTCCCACTGCCAAAATGCTTGAAATAAATGGAACTACAGACTGGACAAATCTTAGGTTGACGCTGCGTATAGCCACAATAATGACAGCGCAACAGTTCCACCGCCGTCGCGTGCGTGTGATGGTAAGACAGCGAAACGTCGCAATTGGGGCATTCCATCACATAGCCACAACTCCGGCAAGACACATGGCTACTATGTCCCCGTCGGTGGATAAATAAAATCCCTTGCTGCCCTTTTTCCTTCATCTCAGCAATCCCATCTCGTAACGATCGGCTGAAAATCGATCGATTGCCGTCCTTCAGCTCCAACCGCATATCCACCACTTCAATGTTGGGTTGGGGCCGATCGTGCACTCGGGTCAGCAATGATAAATACTTAGTCTCGGGCGCATACCAGGATTCGAGCGATGGTGTAGCAGACCCTAAAAGCAACGGACAATCTTCCAACTGCGATCGCCACTTTGCAACCGTCCTCCCGTGATAACAAGGCGCAGGTTGATCTTGTTTAAAACTAGAATCATGTTCTTCATCTAAAACGATCAATCCCAAATTCGTCAACGGGGCAAAAATCGCACTCCGCGTTCCAATTACGACCTGCGGCTCGGGTTTCAACATTTGTCGCCAAGTGTCATAGCGTTCCCCCTCAGAAAGTGCGCTGTGATAAACCCGCACCCGATCGCCAAACCTCGCCCGAAACCGATCGGTCAATTGCGGAGTCAAACCAATTTCCGGTACCAAAACCAATGCTGACTTTCCAGCCATTAAAAGAGGTGCGATCGCCTGTAAATAAACTTCTGTTTTGCCCGATCCTGTAACTCCGTGGAGCAAAATAGTTACAGTGCTTTTATAATCTTGAATCGATCGAACCACTTGCATCTGAAATTCAGTCAAAACCTTCGGTAAGTCGGATCCCACAGTATGAATTTCTTGACGAAGCATTTCACGAGATTGCAGCGCAATAAATCCCTTTTTTTCCAAGGTTTTAAGTATGCTTGAACTGGATTTAGTTTGGACCAACAAATCACTAACCCAAGCCTCACCGCCCATACGTTTCAAACATTCCAAAATCTCTCGATGCCGATCGCTCAACTCACGATCAATATCAGAACTCCCATCAGAAACCAATGTCACCGCTTGTTGTTGCTTAGGACGAACGGTTTGTGGCGGTTGCAAATAACTATCAACTAACCCCGATCGAACCAATTCCTGAACGACCTTTCCCAAACCCTTTATCTTCTGTTGTATAAAGCGCCAAGAATAATCGCCAGTTTTACTTTCAGACAACAAATTTAATACTTTCTGCGCTTGAAGAGACACAGTTGTATTGCTATTTAGATTGTTATTCTGATTGGGGCATAACTTAAGTCGGCGCTGCGATCGTGATAATAGCCCAGGTGGCAATGCAGCCCTTACCACCTGCATTAATGGAGTCTGATAGTACTGCGCAACTCGATGGAGTAAAGTCCAATAATGAACTGGGAAAAATCCCGAACTCACTACCGCATCAATTTTACGAATTTTTGTACCCTTTAACTCAACCGAAAGTGATTTCTGATCTGAATCTAACGCTAATGCGATCGCACCAACCTGCTGCGTACCAAAGGGAACAGATAAAATATCTCCGACTCGAACAACTAAATCATGAGGAACTTCATAAGTATACAAACCTTGCACACCTGGGCAATCAACTAATACCTGAACCCAACTACGATCGCTACTCATTCAGGCACATTCCTAACTCTAGAAAATAATTGTAAATGTTAAGGGAATACAGAAAAAACTTGTAGTACTAGACAAAGTTAGATTTTATAATTTAAATCATCAAATAAGTGGATTTTAATCTTACTCAGTTCAGCTAACTGAATCCAAATGTTTCTCCTAAAAGATTATGCGCTAACTTCAAATTGGAATTTTAAAGAAATACGATCGCGCTGAATTAGTAGTAATCGATCGCTTATCAATGATTCACTCAAACTTAAAAGTAGTGCTTGAAATTAGGACGTTCAATTCTAAAACGATACCTTAATCATCGCATCCCTTGTCTGGATCTGATCTGTGTAGGAGCATTAATCCTAGACCAAGTTACGGGGAAATTTGATCCAGACAAAAGCTGTAAATCTCTTGGTTACGCACACTGGTGGATCAAACTAGGGAATTACCTAGACGATCGCCAATGATGCCGGGATTATTAGTCCATCTACTCACATTGTTTTAACCTAAATGTTGAAACCTAAATAGACTCAGCTAGATGTTCGTTGGGATCCAGGATGTGCTCCTAAAGAAAAAGAAGTTGTAGATATGCTAGGAATTATGTAGGGAGTTGGATCCGCGTTTAATTCTTCAATTAAAAGTAAAGCAATGCGAAAATACCGTTACCCTCAAGCAAGTGAACATTTAAAAGGATGGCTCATTTAGTTCCTTTCGATATCGTTTGATATTTATTCAAGTCCCTACTAAATCTCATAATTCGTCTTACAATAGAAGTCTGAATTTGATACAAAATATAGATTTTTGGAGGGCAGCACCATGATAAAAATCTGGGTTAATGAACAGCTAGATCCGAGTGGACTATTGTATGCCTGTATTGCTTGCTGTAACGAACAACAAGCGATCGACTGTTGCGATTCATTTGAACTTAACTTGACTCATCAGCAAAGAATGGCAGGTTGGTTAGTCAGACGATCGGTTGTAACATCTTGGCGTGATGTGCCTGCTGGAGCGCTTGAATTGGGCTAGTTCCCCTTACTAAGATTCGGCTAAAATCCGGTCAAAATCCAGCTTTTTAGCGTTACGATTTCTAAGTCAGTCCATTTAATTTACCGAGGTTTGCAGAGCAGTGACTTTAGATACCCTTGTAAAACCTGAGGTCAATGCAAACCTCGATACCTTCGCGCCATTTGACACAGCAGAATTTGATCACTATGTGATGACCACCTACGGACGATTTCCCTTGACTTTGGTTCGTGGGGAGGGATGTCGAGTTTGGGACGATCGGGGTAAAGTCTACCTAGATTTTGTAGCGGGAATTGCAACCTGTACCTTAGGTCATGCTCATCCGGTCATGGTGGAAGCTGTCACTCGGCAAATGCAGACGCTTCACCATGTTTCAAATCTTTACTACATTCCCCAACAAGGCGAGTTAGCCAAATGGTTAGTCGATCGTTCCTGCGCCGATCGTGCTTTTTTCTGTAATTCTGGGGCTGAAGCGAATGAAGGTGCCATTAAGCTAGCTCGAAAATATGCCAAGGTAAAACGCGGTATTGAGAATCCGGTGATTATTACGGCTCATGCTAGTTTCCACGGGCGTACGTTGGCAACTGTTACGGCAACAGGTCAGCCCAAATACCAGAAGAATTTTTCGCCATTAGTTCCAGGGTTTCACTATGTTCCCTACAACGACATTGAAGCTTTGAGGGCAACGATCGCAGAACTCGACCGAGATCAATCCCAAGTCGCTGCAATTATGCTGGAACCGCTTCAAGGCGAAGGAGGCGTGAATCCTGGTAATGAGGCTTATTTTCAGCAAGTCCGTCAACTCTGTGATGAAACTGGAATTTTGTTGATTTTAGATGAAGTCCAAGTTGGTATGGGCCGATCGGGTAAGCTCTGGGGCTATGAAAATTTAGGAATTGAGCCAGATATTTTTACTTCGGCTAAAGGCTTAGGCGGTGGGATTCCGATCGGGGCGTTGCTGTGTAAGTCATCCTGTGATGTGTTTGAGCCTGGGGATCATGCGAGTACCTACGGCGGTAATCCTTTTGTCTGTGGTGTAGCACTGGCGGTTTGTCAGTATGTTGAGGCATCAAATTTAATTGAGAATGTTAAGGAACGAGGCGCACAGCTTACCTATGGCTTACAAAAGCTTGCAAATCAATATCCCCATCTGATTGAGCTATCCCGTGGTTGGGGCTTGATTCAGGGACTGGTGTTGCGATCGGATATCTCTATGGGCGCGATCGATTTGGTGAAGTCAGCAATGGAAGCGGGATTATTGCTAGTCCCTGCCGGACCAACAGTCGTGAGATTCGTACCGCCGCTTTTGGTGACAGCCGAGGAAATTGATAAGGCACTTTTGGTGCTTGACCGATTATTTGCGGCTCTCTAGAAAATCCTGAATAATATGTCGTGAACTGCCGATCGGTTTTCAATCGATTCTCAGGTTGTAGAAAAATCTAGGTTGAGACGATCGATCGGTCGCGGTTTGTGGTTATGATTACAGACTGGACATTTAAAGAAATAGTAATAAGCGGAGAATAATTATGTCGCGCGTATGTGAATTAACAGGCAAGAAGGCGAACAATGCTTTCGCGGTCTCTCACTCCCACCGTCGGACTAAGAAATTACAAGGTGTGAATCTTCAGTGGAAGCGCCTCTGGTGGGCTGAAGGTAAGCGTTTTGTGCGTTTGAACCTTTCAACTAAAGCCATCAAGACCATTGAACTTAAGGGTTTGGCGGTTTATGCTAAGCAGCTGGGTGTCAACCTGAACAAATTCTAGATTCGGTTAGATGCTTAGACATCATCCGATTATGTAGATGTGGTAAATAAATGATTGAGTAGCTCCGGTGGAAATCCACGGGGGCTATTTTATTGTTGTGAGAGTAGATAATTTCAATTTTTTTGGTCTATTTTGAATCTGATGTTAATTAAATTCGATCGTTTTGGGTAGCCTTATAGAACATGAAGTCCTCATGAAGCCCCCGAAATGATTATTAGTAATGATGTTCCAAGAGGTTTGGACATTTTTATTAGGATCCGGTACAACTAAATCAGGTTTAAGATTTGATCCCACTACTTTTTCATGATGATTTCTTAGCTTAATACGAGTGAATTAGTTCTCTCTAACTAGGTCAGTCTCCATCCATTCCTGAGTTCATCGGCTAGACTATCACTCTATACAGTAGGTCCAACGATCGTCCCGGATAAATCCATTTTCCGACCCGTGGAATGTCCCACTCTCCTGAAGTTCTACAAAATCGTCTCCCTGGCACATCACCGCTATGTCAAACCGTAACCTTTCCAAAGCATTTCAGACCTTCACCCGCGAGGTCACTCGTCTGTGTCGATCGATGACTAAAGGTACAATCGATTGGCTATTGCGCTCAGCTTTTGTTATGAGTCGTAGGGTTTCCCCAAATTCAGGGATAGTTCTACCGACGGCCATAATGCTGATTTTGGTGGTGTCGTTGTCTGTGGGAGCGTTGACCTATCGGGCTTACACTCGTAACATCCAAGTCATTACGAGTAACCAGCAGCGCGTTATCTATAATGCTGCAACTCCTGCGATCGATCGGGCGCGATCGAAGCTGGAATTCATGTTTGATAGTAGTCAAGATAATCGTTATCCCAGTGGTGGTGTTCCTCAGGAAGATTATCTGGCCAAGATGATGCTTAATAATGGGGTTAACTTTCCGCAATCGTTGATTGAAGGCCAAACGGGTGACGCGGCTAATCCTTATCTTTTGCCAAGAGAAACTCCCCACACTCTACCAAACACGCCAGCTAAAGACTCGTTGGGGAACGATATTATAGATAATGCTTGGTCGTTCAAAGCAGATACCGACGGCGATGGAAAAGAAGATGCAACCGTTGTTTATTCAATCATCTTCAAGACTCCTACACCGCCTATTGTGTCTGGTCAAACCGCAGACCCGGCTGAATCTCAACGGTTACTCGTTAAGTTAAGCGACAAAGAAAAATCGGCTGCTGGTGTTGTCCGCCATGGTCCCTTAACCACTGAAACGGGTTCAGCTTGTCAATTGCCAACCACTACTGCTGCCGCTACCTCTGTCGGTTGGTTCAATGATCCGACTAATACTTCGGTAGTCCGTAAAAACTTCCAAGTGGATGTTTTAGTTGTTCCAGACACGGCAAAATCTGCTGCTACTACACTTGAATTCCATCAAGATCGTGAGATAAGTAAAGGAAATAAATGGGGTGCATGGTTCCGTAATGACTTAGAAGTGTTTCCCGGTCCTGACTTCCGGTTTAATGGTGCAATGCATACGGAAGGGAATTTGATTGTTGGAAGTAGTACGGGTGCCAAGGATAAGTTTCAGTCGTATTTGATTAGTTCAAAAAACTCTTGCCTCTATCCCCCGATCGATAACTCTGAAATCTCAATTACAACGGGTAGTGAAGAAGACAAGTTTCAAGGTCTCTTGGCTGCCGGAACAATGGGATTTCAAACGGATAAAGGGGGTGGATTCAAACCGCATTATCAGCAAACTGGGCAGCCTAAATGGGACACTATTGTTGACAGTGGTAATGATACTAGTAAAGCCGAAGCGGCTAAGGATGTTTTCAGCGATCCAGTTGCTATTCTGACCGAAGACAAGCGACAAACTAACAAAGACGGAACAGGTTCTGCGGCCAATCCAAAAAATAATTCACTAAATTATCAAGCTCCGACTTACAGTAGTTCTCTTCAGCAGCGAATTCAGTTTAAAAAGGAGGCAACTCCCTATATCGACGATTTGTCAAGAGCTGATGGTCGTTGGGGACCGAAGTCAACTTTCCCCTCGTCTACTTCCGGTAGCGGTGCAGTTGCGATATCCAAGCCAGTTCCTCCGCGTAATGATGGAGATAAAACTGGATATGGGTATGCAATTCCAGCCGCTCAGAGTTATTTAACTACTAAAGGCGATCGTCCAGCGTCTAACCTAAAAGATATTACGAATGAAAATGTTGGGGCTGATGGCTATTGGGAAGCTCGTGCCCGAAATGAGGGGCTTCGTATTTTGGTGGGTGAGCGTCTGGAGTTGGGGAACCCTTTTGGTTGGGTCACTCCGCGAGATGGTAATAATGACGGATATATTTCCTCTGATCCAACGGGAATTAATGAGCGTGAGGGGGATCCGCTTTATCCGCCTGAAGTTAAGCCCTATCCTATTGCATCTGCTGCTACCACTATTTCTCATGTTCAGCAGCAGCATAGAACCTTGCGTGATAATTTAGCGGCTGTTCAGGCAACTGCTCTATATCATAGTGACTTTATCAATCAGGGTTTGGGGGAAGATTATCCGTTTGCTTGTTTAGCGACAACGGCCCATCCCGGCACTCCGACGACCTTGCGTCAGTCTACTAACTTCGTCCCGACCCGATTTAATGCTACATCTCTAACTGATCCAGTCGATTTGTTGTCAGACTTTTTCTTGGGACGCGGAACTAATGGTTGGGAATTTGAGCCACCAGCCGGAAATCCAGACGCGTTTAAAAATGCGATCGGAGCAGGTCAGCCCTTAGGAATTGCCCTACGAAATTTGGCACACTTTGCTGGAGATCCAGATGGTGCATTCCCACCCAAACAAGATACTGTCATGCATCCCTATCCTGCCTTAACCATGTGGGGTAATTTCTCAAATCTTCGTCGTGCATTAGACCTTATAGATGCTGGTACATCCTACGACAGTCTTTCAACTGCTGATAAGACTTATATTCAGACGGCATCTTGCACCGTTGGAATGCTGGCCTATGAGATTGATACGGTTCAGAAGTTCGACCCGACCAAGCCGATTAATAATGTTGCTGGCGGACTAGGGCTGAACAACACCACCCAAAACGGAAAACTGATGTTGCAGTTGGGTGCAGATCTGTATGATTTAATGAATGAGAATTCGGATGAAACGAATCGAGTTTTGCCGAAAGCGTTAATTAAGCAATTTCAATATAAGTCAACGAGTACAACAAGAGACGCGATTAATCCTCGTGATTACTACAGCGTGCCACCCGAGGCATACATTGAAGCTCTAAGACAGAGATATACTGATAACTTTACGGGCGGCGGCGGGTATGGGGTTGAGGCATTTAATAATAGCAAGCTGAGAATGGCTGAGCTAATTATGCTCAATTTCCAGATTCGACGCGATCGGACCTTTGGGTTCCGCCCATCTCCCTCGTTTGGTCACTATGCAATTGAATTGCCCTCCAGAGGAGGTAGTCCTGAACTCGCTGTTTATCCATCTGCCTGCGATCCAGACTTGTTTGCAATAGACGATAATGCTTTACGGGGAGATGATAAGGCTAAAGGTCTGTTGGTGTCAGTCAATTCTGACGGAACTCCTAAAGCGATATCCAATTCTGACGGAACTCCTAAAGCGGACATTGATTTCTCACCTTCGTCAGCATTAGATGCGGTAAAGGCGCAAAAACTAGCAAGAGCACGCTTAGGATTATCTCGCCTTTGTGGGGCCTTGAATATTCCCGCCATATCCTCACCGTCGAAGCCCACAGATTACGATTTGAGTAAGCCTTACAGTATTTCTGATGAAAATCAGGATCGCCCTGTTGTCATGCCAAAGTTTCCGGCGCTGTATTATATCTTCCCTCAGGAAACACATGACTTGAACGGTACTCTCACCAGTACTGTTGATATTCGTCAACCCGGAAGCTATCCGGTTGTGGATGGTACTCCGGATCAGAAAAAGTTGGGATTGAAGAGTACGGACAAGGAATCATACATCGTAGATAGTTACGTTCAGTCCTCACTGGGTAGCTACAAGTTTCAGCCAGTCGGAAATGATGTCGCAAATCTGCCATCTCCAAGTTTCACTAGTGAGTCTGTAAATGCCGCTGTTCCTACGTCACTTCCAAATTCATCAGCTACTGTTCCAACTATTGCTCGTTTCCCTGATGAAAAACGACAGGTTTTCCCCACTAAGGACTTCAAAGTAAGCAGCGTTGCGATCAAACCTCGTAACCTTCCCGGATTTGCCCTGAAAAATTCATCTACTGACAATTGGTTATTACCTTCGTCCGATAATGTCACTGGTGCAGGAGATGGTAATGCAAACATCCCAACCAATATTATTGAAGCCCCAACGCTCTTGGGCAGTGCCTTAGTTAACAAACCTTTTGCTGTACCATTCCTCGATCGGGCCTTCTTTGATGGCCGACAACTAATGCTTGCTCGGACATTAGATCTTGATGTTGGGATGATGCGGAGTGATAAGGCAAAGCTGACAGGTGGACCACGTAAGGAACCATTGCTACCCATGAGCGGAATTGTCTATGCGTTCCGTGAAGATTCCGTTCGTGAAGATGCGATCGCCCGTCCTTCGGGAACAAGGATGAATGCAATCAGACCTGCAACACCAACGGATCCACCCCTGCAAACTAGTGGGATCTCAATTAAGTCAGTTGATTATCTGCCTGATCCACGTCGTCGTATTCATGGCTTCCGTCTGAGAAATGGTCGCCAAGTGAAGCGGGATGCGGGTTACGAGTCTGGAGTATTTAAGGCTGCGGATAACTATAGAGGTCTCTCGTTCTTCTCAGATCAGCCTCTATATATCCAAGGTGATCTAAACCGACATCAGACAGGGGCAGATGATACGATCGGTGCGCCTCTAGAAGAATTTACGGGAGGGTCTGCCGCCTTGATTCGAGGTCAGGCTTTTGATGAAAACAAGTTTTATAACCGTGGTGGTGGTGGTAACAGTGGTAAAAAAGATGAGAGATTTGCTAGCTTAACGGGCGATCGTTGGAGACCTACAGAGTTGCTTGCCGATTCGATTTCCATTCTTTCGGATAACTTCTGCGATGGCAGTATTTCAGATATGTTTGTTAGCTATGACAATACTGATGCTGAGAAAGGATATCAACGTCATCCGAACAATAAACTTCTCTCAGATGACTCTCAACGCACCATTTACCATGATGGTCCGTCATTCACAAAAACGGGTCTATATGGTTTAGGTTGTTCGTCTGGTACAGGACATACGTCCTTTAAAAACTCCGATCGGCCTGATACTAAGCTCGATTCAACGGTGACAGGTAAGACGGGCCGTTATGACTGGTTGCGTGAAAATCCAAATGTGACTAGCTACAATGCGCTAGCGTCTAGCAGCTATGAAGGGACCACGATGCCTGCGGGCGACTATGCTACTCCCATCAAGATTTCACGTTCTGGCCTTCCTTTACTCAGTCAGCCCTCCGGTCTCCCAACCACCACCACGTATGATGCTAGCAAAGTCGATCAAAAACTTTCGGCGATAGGAACTACGTATGCCTATGCAGATAAGACTTCGCCTGACAACAATGTGAAAAACATGAAGTTTGGAGCAATCCAGAAGACTGGTGGGATCCGTAGGGTTGTAAATGCTTTACCTCTGAAGCCTGATGGTACTACGCGGACTAATGATGCTACCAACATCAATTCCATTGTAGTTAGTGGTATTGCCCCGTCTCAACCTGGAAATAGCTATGGTGGCCTGCATAATTTTCCTCGATTTATTGAGAACTGGGGAGGCACCACCTTAGACTACGTTGGCTCATTCTTGCAGTTGAACTTTAGCAACTATGCAACGGCTCCATTCCAGATGATGGCTTGGGAGTATGATGATTCTGGCGCGGTGACCCCATCTTTTGACGGTAACGAAAACCTTGAATATTACAACGCTCCTGACCGTCAGTGGGGGTATGACGTAGGATTGCAGCTAGCACCTGCTGGTCCGGCTGCTTCACGTTTTGTATTAGTCAAGACCCCTCGAAACGAGTTCTACAGTGAACCTCAAATTAACGACCCATACATCCAAAATCTATGTCAGGTTGCTGTAGACGATAATAATAATAATTTCCCTGGCGCAAGGAAGCCAGACGGCACACCGAATCTAAACTGTAAAAATTAACTTGAGGAATACCGATATGAAACGTCAAGTTAGACATCCAATCGATTCGTTGTGGTTCGTGCTTACTAAGGCTTCCAAATCCCGATCGAAGTCTTCAGGTGGCGGATTTACTCTAATTGAGTCATTGGTCGCAATTATCATTATCAGCATCACTGTTGTTGCTATTTCACCGCCTATCTTTTGGGCCACAGGGACTCGGGTTCAAAACCGTCGTGCGGAGCAAGCTCTATCGATCGCTCAAGCGACAATCGATCGAGTTCGGGCAAAAGTTGAACGGGGTGGCTCCACTGCCCTTGAATTACCCGCGATCGATACTACTGCTGCGGCTGGTAAACGTCCTTATCCCGCTGGCCCGCTTCCTTCGGCTCAATGGACTTCAATGCAGGCAGTCACGAAACCCTGCAACACCATTGCATCGCTGGACCCGGCAGCTAAGCAATACCCTGATGTCGGTCAGTATCTGCCTGTCATGACGACGACTGATTCGGTCTGTAAACCCGATTTCTTAGTTCAGATCTTTAGGAATGACGGAATCTGTGCCGATGGATTAGCTTGCTCAGCATCAGCCTTACCTGTTAATGAGAGACGGCCAGTGGCATTTTCTGTTGGGGTTCGAGTTTATTCGGCTATTGCGGGAAATGGTACCACACCATTACTGAAAGATAAGGCAAGTCTGACGGGTACGACAGCTACGGGGCAAGCCGGAACCCGTCCGCTTGCGGTCCTATATGCAACGGTTGCAAAAAGTGATGCGTCTGCGTCTCTCAATAACTACCGTGCTCTCTGTCAGGCTGGCGGAACCGCTTGCGAGTAGAGTGCTTGTGACTAGGCTCGAGAGGATCGTCGGTTCAGATATTTTTATAGGGGCAATGACATGAAAAGCGGGTTGTCGAGACGAGATAAGCATCTGCGGATGTTGTTGCGGATGTTGCCTAAGCGCACCGATCGGCGAGGGTTCACGTTGATCGAATTATTGGTGGCGATATTAATCAGTGGATTGATTGTCAGTGGCTTGCTTTTTCTTGTTGTGGAAGTTTTGGGTATTAACCAAAAAGACGCAACTCGTAGTGACACGCAGCGCGATATGCAAATGGCGATGGACTACATCACCCGTGATCTCCGCGAAGCTTTCTACGTCTATGGCGCAGTGGACGAGCCTACGTCTGATGTTCCTGGTGCGCCCACGGATTTGGTGAGTTGCTTATCAGGTAAAGGGGATCCAGTTGCAGTTGACCGTGGGCAGAAGAGTTTGTGTCCTGGTCTACTAAACCTAAACTATTTGCCAAATTATTTAAAGACTAGCCTAGCGGATCCTAATAAGGTAAACATACCCGTCTTGGCTTTTTGGAAACCAGAGCCTTTACCCGAAACGGTAGCGCAGTATTGTAGGGATCAGGCTGCAAGTATTGGCCTTACAGTTGCGAACAATCCGATCGATCGCGTTCCCTGCGTGGCCCAAAGAATGTACACATTAGTCGTTTATTCTTTAAATACAGAAAACACCAACAATATATGGCGTGGTAAAGCCCGAATTAAGCGCTATACTCTTCCTCATTTTCCGGAAAGCTCTGTTGCGGGAGCGAAAAATCCAGGGTGGGTCGCTCCGGTAGCCTCCGATGACAAACGACCGTTATCTTGGCCGTTCGGTAAGGCTAATGGTGGAATTGTTGATTTGCAGGACAATCCTTCAAGCGATACCGTTCCTGCTGCTGGTAAGCCCGCAGCAAATGTGTCTCAAAATGTCGTACTTACAGATTTTGTAAATTATGTACCCCCAATTTCCCTTCCCCTTACGAATGGTAGAACTGGGTATTGTGAGAACAATTTTGAAGTAGCTAACTTTGATAATTTTACTCCTTCATTTTATGCTTGCGTTCGCAAAGGTTCGACCAACGAAAATCCGGAAGTTCGTGTAGTGATTCAGGGGAATGCAGCGGGTCGTGGTTCAATTCCAAAAGCGACGGGCGAGGTTCCATTTCAGATGGAAGCCCAAGTTATGGGGCGAGGAGTTTATGGTAAGCAACGATCGGGTAGCTAACTTAATCTAATTAATCCAATTGCAATAGGGAGGGTTTAGACATGATGAAATATTTTCGATCGCGATCGCGCCAGTCTAATGATGGTTTTACGCTAATTGAGATTTTGGTCGTTGTGATTATTGTCGGTATTTTGTCTGCGATCGCCGCTCCAGGGTGGCTAGCATTCACAAATAATCGACGAATTTCTACGGTTCGTTCTCAGGCCGCTGATGCGATTCGTTTAGCTCAAACTCAAGCGAAAACAACTCAAACCGCGCGCGCTGTCGTTTTTGATGAAAAAAGTGATCCGCCTCGTCTTTCCGTTGCCCAATGTGGGACAGTTGGCGTTACTTCTGCGTCAACTGAGTGCGTTTTAGACTTAACGACATTGAATTGGCAAACCCTAGGCGGGAGTGATGTGAAGCCTGGTTCAGTTGTTTATACGGATGTGACTAAGGCTCAAACAGGTACTTACATTGGTAAAAATGTAGATTATGCACGGTTAGTCTTTGATGGCCATGGTGCTATTAATCGCAACTTGTCTGACGTTCCGAAGGCAGTGGACGGTGGGACTGATGATGCACTTTTTGTTGTTGGATTTAAATTGGCCGGAACAGTAAACAGTCAGGCTCAGCCCCGTTGTATCCTTGTGCAAACGCTCCTAGGTGGATTAAGTGAGGGAAATTCGATCGATGCCAATGAATGTCGTGGACGTTAATTGAACGATCGCCGCTTTCTTTGGGAATTCTTAAGAAGGTAAAGTCAATGTAAAGTATTCCCGACTATGAAATTTAAATTCATTAAAAAACGTTTTCTGAAAGCTGGGAAGCGGGCCGCCGGGTTTACATTGTTGGAATTGATGATTGTATTGACCATTATCGGTATTTTGAGTGCGATCGCTGCTCCCGGTTGGAATAGTTTCTATACAACGCGACAACTTAGTACAGCCCAAGAGCAAATTCAAGGCTCCATTAAGCTAGGTCAACATCTAGCAAAAACGCAGCGTCGTCCCTATCGTTTTGTGATTGAGCAGTACGGAGATGTTGTCCGTTGGGGAATTACTGCTGATCCAAATATACCGATCGAATGGCGAAGCACGGTTCAAAATATTACGATCGACACGAACCAAACAACTTTTCGCCAGGTCAAAGACAAAAGTCAATGGTTTATGGTTTTGGATGACGATGGGACTGTAACAGGCCAGCTTGGTCGGGTGACGTTAGTGTCGAAAATGGTCAGTGAACAGCGTTGTGTGATTATGTCTACGTTGTTGGGTGAAACCCGTAAAGGACAAAGGCAGCGCGTTAATCAAGGGAAATTCTCTTGCTATTAAACTTGCCTTGAATCTCGCAGTGAATCGAACAAACTGAATTCAAAGACGATCGCGGAGTTCTTTAACTCGATCGATCGTTAGTTCTGTGACTTGGGCGACGAGTTCGATCGGCATTCCCTGTCGCAAAAGATTACGCGCGACTTTGTAGACCCCTTCTTGTAATCCTTCTTCCTTCCATTCCGATCGCTTCTGGAGATAGGCCGTAGACAAGTTCATAATCAGTTCCTCCTCTTCTTGAGTAAGCTTTCGATTGGCTTCCAGATTAGCCCGATAGTCCGCTAGGATTTCGCTAATGCTAACATAAAGCGGCATTTTATCCGGTAACTGTAAAAACTCATCAATAGCTCGTTTCTGATTTCCCGATCGCCCTAAAATCCTCAACCATAAAGTCTGTGGGATGTTCGGCAATTGATGAATGACGACTAAAGTGCTGCGTTCTTCGATGGGAAATGAATAAACACCAGGGATGTTTGTTTCGACAGTACCAAAACCCGATCGAATCTCTTCGGAAGCCGTGGGCATCAGAATCAGTAAAGATGGCAATTGGTCTTGGGAGAGAGTTTGTTTCTCTCGTTTAGCTTTGCGTAGAAATTCGCCTTCTAGGGAATAGAGTTTTCCTTTACAGGCACGCATTTCAAACGCGGTAGCGGGATTACGAAAGACTTCGATGAGTGAATCTTTTGTCAGGAGATCCGCGAGAAGACCTAATTGCGATCGTTCTTCTTGTGAGCCACTGCCCCGTTCAAACCAGAGGTCTACGGCTCTAACTTCGGATTTGATTGGACGACTAGGCGTAGTTTTACCGATCGTAGTCAGTAATCCTTCTAAATAGTTTTTGGCAAAATTATCATGGGCAAACTTAGACATTAGGAGGTTTAAATATTGGAAGATTTAAATAATGTGAGACATGGGAATAAGCAGGAACTTATCCCCGACTCGCTTTAATTATTTAACCTTTGTAGTTTCGATCGAGTTTCAGGATAATCGTACTGAGCGGAGGAAGGCAGAGGTCTAGAGAGTAGTCACGATCGTGGTAGCTCCAGTCGTCACTCCATTTACCTCCCAGATTTCCCATATTACTACCGCCATATTCACGCGAGTCACTGTTGAAAATTTCCTGATAGAAGCCCGTATTTGGGACTCCGACGCGGTAATGTGCGTGAGGTTGGGGTGTGAAGTTGCAGGCAACAACAACGAACTCATCGGAATCTTTAGCTCGACGAATGAAGGCAATGACGCTGTTACGGTTGTCGCCGCAGTCAATCCATTCAAATCCACCTTGGGCGAAGTCTTGGCTGTAGAGGGATGGCTCTTGTTTGTACAGCGTATTTAGAGCTGTTGTGTATTCTTTTAATTTACGGTGAGCCGGGTATTCCAGCAGCTTCCACTCAAGGTCGCCCCAGACATTCCACTCGCTCCATTGCCCAAACTCCATGCTCATAAATAGGGTTTTCTTGCCGGGATGGGCGAACATATAGCCATATAGACAGCGGACATTGGCGAACTTTTGCCATTCGTCTCCGGGCATTTTCCCGATGATGTTGCTTTTCCCGTGAACGACTTCATCGTGGGAGAGCGCCAACATGAAATTTTCGCTGTGGTTGTACCACATGCTGAAGGTGAGGTTGTTTTGGTGGAATTGGCGGAACCAAGGATCCATGCTGAAATAGTCCAGCATGTCGTGCATCCAGCCCATGTTCCATTTCAGGTTGAAGCCCAAACCGCCGACATAAGTAGGCCAAGAAACCATAGGCCAAGAGGTGGATTCTTCTGCGATCGAGAGTGTTCCAGGGAAATAACTAAACAGCAAATGATTCATTTGACGTAAGAAATCTGCCGCTTCAATATTTTCCCGTCCACCGTACTGATTCGTCACCCATTGGCCCGGATCGCGATTGTAATCTAGGTAGATCATGGAAGCGACGGCATCCACTCGGATTCCATCAATGTGGTATTTATCGAACCAAAACAGCGCGTTTGAAACGAGATAGTTACGTACTTCAGGACGTTCGTAATCAAAAACTAAGGTTCCCCATTCTTTATGTTCACCTTTGCGGGGATCGGGGTTTTCATAAAGATGGGATCCATCGAAAAATGCGAGTCCGTGGCCGTCCTTAGGGAAGTGGCCGGGTACCCAATCAACAATCACGCCGATCCCATTGGCATGGCATTGATCGACAAAATACATGAAGTCCTGCGGGGTACCGAAGCGGGTGGTGCAGGCGTAGTGGCCAACAACTTGGTAGCCCCAGGATCCATCGTAGGGATGCTCGGCGATCGGGAGCATTTCAATGTGGGTGAAGCCGAGTTCTTTGACGTAGGGAATAAGTTTGGTGGCCAGTTCGCGGTAGGTGAGGAAGCGGGCACCGGGTTTTTCGTCCGAAACGACGACCACAGGTTCAGGTTTGCCGTCAGGTCCGATCGCAGGTACTGTAGAGTCCCCATGCATCCAGGAGCCTAGGTGCAGTTCGTAGATTGAGATGGGCTGGCTGAGGGGTTCGCTTTGGCGGCGTTGCTCCATCCAGCGATCGTCGTTCCACTGATACGTGCTTAGGTCGGTGACGATCGAGGCGGTTTTTGGGCGGGTTTCTTGTTGGAAGCCGTAGGGATCGGATTTTTCGTAGATGTGGCCTTCGTGATTTTTGATCTCGTATTTGTAGCGATCGAGTTCTTTTAGTTCTGGAATGAAGAGTTCCCAAATTCCCGTTGATCCCCGACGCATTTGATGTTGGCGACCGTCCCAGTAGTTGAAGTCACCGAGAAGGGATACATTGCGTGCGTTGGGTGCCCAAACTGCAAAATAAACTCCAGCAATACCGTTTTGTGTCGTTAGGTGTGCGCCGAGCTTTTCGTATATGCGGTGGTGGTTGCCTTCCCCAAAGAGGTGCAGGTCAAATTCTGTGAGACAAGGATCTTTGAAGGCATAGGGATCATAGAGAACCTTGCTGGTTTCGTCTATTGTGACGCGGAGTTGATAGTTATTGATTTCGGGGAGATCGATGAGGCATTCAAAAAAGTGGGGATTATGAACCGAGGCCGTCATTTCAAATTCGCGGCGCGCTTCAGGAATTAGGGCTGCAACTGCGGTGGCTTTGGGTTGGTAGACGCGGAGTGCCCAGTGTTTTTTCCCATCCTGTTCGATCGGGTGCAAACCAAGGATATCGAAGGGATTAGTATGTTGATTGTGAATAATCTGGTCTACTTGTTCGCGGCTCACCGTAGTCGTCATGCAATTACCTATTATTGGTCTTCGTTTAAAGCGTTTTAAAATGCTGCTTACACCGTACCAAATCCCGGTAAATCATGTTCAACTTTCTAGCGTGTCTCGATGATCTAGGGACTAAAAAAAATCGCCCGGATTGTAGTTACTGTTTCTTCAGCTAGTGCTAAAGCATCTACGGCATCCGATGGAGATGGATCAAAGCCTAAATCTGGATACCGTAGATCCACGGCAGATAGGTTCCCTATCGGTAAATCCTTCATGTCTGACGAGCGGTGATGATGTCGTTGTTAAGCGATTCCTAAGAGTAAGCCTACTGGGGGCTTCGGAATCTCTTACTCCCTCAGAATTAGGGACCGGGGGCTTCCGGTATATTCATTGTGAGGAATGGCCTAAGCGCTCAATTTGAGTCAATGTTGCGTCAATATCCATAATGCGATCGGCACTCTAGCTTATTTAGGACTCAAACTGTAGCGTAGGGCGATCGATCGTAAAAACAATCGCCCCAAATCTGATTATCAAAACCTATCGAACATAAGCGCGGAACCGATCGTACCAACTCACATCAGCTAAGCTCACGGTCGGAAGTTTTTTACGAATATCTTCAATTTTCCAGCCCGTGAGTTTGGATAATGTTTGCGCTTCTTGGTCAAAGCGTTTAGGAAGTCCGGCACGATATTGTTTGCCTGCATCGCAATTGGTTTCATTCAAATAGGGATGCTGCATCACATAACGACCTTGGAAGTTCTCCTGATTGTTCGTATCTTGAAACATCAAATCTTCAGGGAATTTGTCGCGAGTATAGCGGACGTGGAGACGTGTGATGAATACATTAGAGGCCATGGGCATTGGCCGACGACCACGCCAGAAGGATTGAGGTTTGTTTGTTCCGATCGGTTGTTCTAGCCAAAAAACACCCGCTTGTTTGAGTTCATCGGGATTCAATGGATCAGCCGAGCAAGGATCGCAATTGCCCATGTTCCAGGCATATTCTAGGAAGGCCACATTGCGGTTTTCACGATCGTAACTGGTACTAAACATTGATTTATAAAAGTCGCTGAATTCACCTTTGACAAACTCAGGAATATTCACATCCGACGGAATGCGTACGGTGCGGTAGTTTGCGACTTCGGCGCGGCCTTTAGGCGACAGGATATAAACAATCAAATCCTGGGCTTGTTGCGCATTGACCATACCAAGACGGATAGGCAACATGAAGCGGGGAGATTCGTAGGCGATTTGAATTGGGCGGAGTTTGGTGAATCCTGAGGTTTCAAACTTCTCTAGGTTTACTTTGGCGACGAAGAACTTCAGCTTTTGACGAATGTAAGGTTTGAGTAAATCCTTTGCGCCTGTGGGGATTTTGTAGCCATTGTCCTGGAGCCAGCTTTCAAGACCGCCAGATTCCTTGGCGCTGAGAATCACAATGTCATATTCACCTACATTAAATTGCGCTTCAATAGTCACGCCTTGAGCTTTCTCTCGGGCACGATTAGAGGCGATCGGTGCTGGTGCGGCAGCAGGACGTAGTAAATCAAAAGATTCATACCGCCTAACGGGTTCACAGGGATTTGCGTCAAAGTATTCTACTAATCGCGGCGCACTGAAGGCATCAAGGCGCTCCATGATCGTTGGATTTGCGACTTTGACTTGTTCTTTTTTGAGCACTGTAGGGACTGGGACAACCATGGCAAAATCTTTCGCTTCGCCTTGGTAATCGTTGGCCATGGTGAGAATGGTTCGATCGTTGGCGCGGGCGATCGCAACTTGTGAGGCTTGGTTATAGAGTTTGGTATCTGCCTTTGCAACGTAGAAGCCACAGAAGGCCAGGGCTGGTAATGAATTTGTAAATACTAAAAATAATGAAAGTACTACGGCAAAAAACGATCGAATCATATTCATGACGATTACCAAAATGAATGAATTTAGACGGACTTGATTTCGGGAGTGATAGCACCGGGGAGATTGAACCAATCAAATCGATCGTCTTTGAAAATCCAATCTAAAAGAAGGGTGAGTGGTGCAGCTAGAAACAATGCAAAAAAGACAGCGGTGGTCATGAAAAAGTAATTTCTTAGAATAAAGGTGATTAATGCGATCGTAAAGGTCCAAATGATTCGGGCGGGTTTTGCATTGGGAATGGTACGCGGATCGGTAATCATAAAAAATGAAAACATGATCAATGAACCGCTCATCATGCGATGACTCCACACATCCCAAGTCCAGCCGAGGTATACATTACGCACTGCTTCCATGGCGAAATAGAATGAAAGAAATGCGATCGTGGTGTCCCAACGGCCCACTTTTTTCAGTACTAATCCACCACAGATTAAGAACATGATCACATACCACATGGATTCGCCCCATTGACCCGGTGAAACCCAGGCTTCATGCGTGAAGAGAACAGCACAGACAATGCCAAAGTTAGCAGGATTGAAGATGTGTTTTTGATTGAATTGCAAGAGGAATTTGGATATAATTGCGATCGTTGCTGCGAATGCCATGGCCCATGGATGATCAACGCGAAGTAGAACGGATAATCCTAAGGCGGTGATCATTGGGCTGTAGAACTGGGAATATCCCCCTAAATCCCCATTGTGAAGGGGGACTAAGAGATTTTTTGAGTTCTTTAGTTTTAGGCAGAGGTATTGGGTGGTGAGGGCGGCGGCGATCGCGGTGAGGACAACTTCAATATGGAGCTGCCAGTCACGGGTGATGAAGCCGAGAAGTAGGAAACTCGCGAGGAAGCCGATTTGATAGAGGCGAGCGTCGATCGGGGTTCGCATACGCAGAGGCCAGGATAACGATGTCTGAATTATGAGGGGTACGATCGGTCTGGGTGGTCTGGTTTCAGAAAATGAAACCTGTCTAGAGGGTGGTTAAGACCCAGTTATCCGGCGATTGCATTTCTCCGTTGGAGACGCTTCGCGAACGCGGTCTACACAAACAAAACCTACCCTCGTGGGTTAAGAATAGAGTCTTAGTCCGCTTAGGGCGGACTTTGTTTGTGTAGCCGTGGCTTTAGTCGCTAGGGCAAATAATGGATGTGATTCAATCCTGATTTCTTTGAAGTCCTACATGCGCCATTTGGTCATGGTGCTGAGGTAGTCGCCTTGCCTGTCGGGGTGCGGTTGAATTTTGCTCCAGGCTGAGTGGTCGCAGAAGTTGAGGACGCAGAGATGGTCGATCGTTTCTTGGATGCCGTCGCGGGTTCCGATGAGAAGAATGCGTGTGGGTTCGGCGTTCGATCGAACGAATACGGGAGGAGCCATGTTCATGGTGATTTTTAGTTTTTTCTAGGGTGGAAAAAACCAAAAACTTGAGCCACCCCACGGTGATGCGTTAGTGGGATGGCTCAAAGGCTGCGTGTTAACATAGCCGGAGGCCGCCCGCTGGCGTGTTCAGCGCGTGTGGTTTAGCCCTTGGCTGGTGTTAGTCGCACTAGCCATCGGTGCTCAAATTTTTGGGGCCAGATGCTTGGTTGCATCCTGTGAGATTTAGCGTAGCGGATTTGATCTGGGTTTTCAAGCGTGTGGCGGATGGAGTTTTTTAGGCTTGCTTGAGGAAAAAATGATTCCCGTTCCCGGTGGTTGGCCAACGATCGTAACAAAAGGGTTCTGGTTCATCACTAAACGCCGATCGTTTTGAAGGAAAGACCGATCGTTTATTACTAAAGTCCTCTGGTTCTTCAATCAATGGAACTGTTTTGGCTTGAGCGAAGGTGCTTTCTTTAGGTTCGCTTAAGGGCAATCGTCCTTGCCATCTGATCCACTGGAAACCCATACACCCCGTAACTAATCAGCAGAAAAGCGATCGGCTTTAAGTTGTCTCATCTGGCATGAAGAAATTATACTGAAAACGGAATAAGCCAAAATACTCAATCAGAAAACATTGTCAAGACAATGTTTTCTCTAACGTCGATGGTGGTTAATACGTTTATCTCTAAAGTACTTGTGCTCTCCGAAATAAGGTAAAGCAGTTTATCCAATTTATTCTCTGATTAACAATGATTAAAATTCCTAAAATCTCTATTCTCACAATATTTGGGTTGTCATTAGTATTTACAACTCCAGCACGAAGTGAGATGGTTCATGTCGCAAATTCTAGTTCAGGTGAATTTAGTAGTTTTATTGATACGAATTCAATTACTTCAAATGGAAGATTTGTTGAGGCTTCAGTAACTCGTCAAAATACCATTCCAATTAATGGAGTATCGTCCTCAACAAGTAGACAAAGAGCAAATTGTTCTTACAGAAGTATGAATAGTATGGAATACGCATCCTATGACTCTAGAGGAAAACTCTTGTTCTCGGAGCTAAAGCCATTAGGGTGGTTTGCGGTTTTACCTGGCTCTGTTGCAGAGGCCGAGTATAATTTCTTATGTAGATCTAGAACGTAATAAATGTACTATCAATCGTTCCTGAGAAATGATTGGTAATGCATTTGTATGAAGGATGAGGAATAATCAGTAGCCCTGGGAGTACCCCATCACACTTCTAGATTAGCCCCTGTTTCTCTATTCCTTAGGTAAGTGCACTACCCTAAATTCTCTGTACAGCAGGTTCGCATTCATTAAGTAGGTAGGCTAGGAAAGTATCAAATTCAAGTCACCTGTGTTGACACTGGTATTTCTTCAGGGCTGTTTCATTCTCGCGAGACTTGCTAAGTTTCAACTTTGTATCAGTTTCCTAGGCTGAGACTTCTTTCTCTAATTCATTAGATTCTGACGCTAAATTTCATTAATTCTTTATTTAACATCAAAAATTTATATAAATACAGGCAAACTTACTTATTTGCTTAAAGTTTAAATCGTGTTGTCTAAATAAAAATAAAAATAAAATACCATATCTGGACGTGAAGTAGTCTATCCAATTTATTCCCTGATTGACAATGATTAAAATTCCTAATATTTCTATTCTCACACTGTTTGGCTTGTCATTAATATTTACAGCTCCAGCACGAAGTGAGATGGTTCATGTTTCAAGTGCTGAGTCGGGTGAATTTAGTAGTTTTATTGATACGAATTCAATTACTTCAAATGGAAGATTTGTTGAGGCTTCAGTAACTACACAATATGAAATTCAAACTAATGGAGTATCGTCTTCAACAGCTAGGACAAGAGTAAATTGTTCTTACAGAAGTGCGAACATTATAGAACATGCAGCTTATGACTCTAGAGGAAAACTTTTGTTCTCGACTCGAAAGCCATCAGGATGGAGGTCGGTCATACCTGGTTCTGTTGGAGAGAGCGAGTATAATTTTCTATGTAGAACTAGAATGTAATAAGGAAGCTTCCTTGTTTAATTTCCGTAGTTTTTAGGGCAAAGTACAATCTATTTTTTGAGATTGTCTTTGTCCTTTATTCTAACTCTTACCAAGAATCGTCCTTGTTCTCAATGCAATTAAGTTCCAATTTATGCTATCACTCGTCTCAATTACAGTGCGATCGTCCTTTCTCAGCCTTTCCATCGAGAGCAACCATTACAGACTAGCTACGATCGACAAAATATCAAATACTAAGAGAACGATCGATCGTCTTTGTGAATCGATCGCCTTTCCTTAGTCTGACCATTAAGGACGAATATCAAAGACTAATTGCGATCGGCTACTCAGCTATAATAGAAAAGCGTTCTTGATGATAAGGAAAGACTCTGATGAGCGTTGATGAACTGATTGCCGCTGCTAACACGCTGAATGAGCCAGACCTCGATCGGGTTCTGCATCAAATCGCAACACTACGAGCACGACGTAAATCGACTGTCCTGCCTGAAGAAGAATCAAAACTACTATTAAAAATCAATCAACCCGTCCCTTCAGATTTGCGATCGAACTATCAAGTTCTTCGGGTAAAACGAGAAGCTGAGACCTTAACCGATGACGAATACGATCGTTTAATTCAACTCAGTCAACAAATTGAATCGATCGGCACTCAACGCTTAGAAGCTTTGGCAACGCTAGCACAATTGCGTCAGACATCCTTAGTTGAGCTGATGAAAACCCTTGGAATCCAACCTGTCACCTGTGTCTAGCGCATACGTTTCAATCGCATTAAGACAAATGGTGTTCGATCGTGCTCAAGGCGTTTGCGAATATTGTAAAAGTCAGGCAAAATTTGCGACCGATCCATTGGTCATTGACCATATTTACCCCGTTAGTTTAGGCGGAAAGACGATCGGCCAAAATCTCGCCTTAGCCTGTCAAACCTGCAACAACTGCAAATATATAAAAACCGAAGCACCTGATCCGATCACAGAGCAAAAAGTGCCACTTTTTCAGCCTCGTCAGATGTTGTGGTCTGAGCATTTCGATTGGAGTGAAGATTTTACGCAAATGCTTGGCATAACACCGACGGGCCGAGCCACGATCGCGCTCCTTCAGACCAATCGTCCCGGCGTTATTAACATGCGTCGAGTGCTGGTCATAATGGGCGATCATCCAGCATAAATGACCCCCGATCGCCCCCTCCCAAGCAACCCGATCGATCGTTTTGGATGAAAGGTCGATCGGTTGTTACTAAAGTCCTCTGGTTCTTCAATCAATGGAACTGTTTTAGCTTGAGCGGCTGAGCACGCGGCCCATATAATCGATCGCGATCGTGGCTTGAGTTTATACTGAGTTTGAATAGAAATAGTTCTACGAGGCTTCCATGTCCATTGCGATCACTGAAGCGATTAAAACCCTTGCTGAAGCAGAAGGACGATTTAGGATCACACGATCGGAAGATCCAGCGTTTTTTCCGGAGTGGCGATCGGATTTGCCAGCGCTGACAAGTTCTGAGACGACTGATCTCATCAAGTTGCGGCGACGATACTTGTATCAACGATCGGAAGGACAGCTTTTGGAAGGAACTGTGACTTTATTAATGGTTGCGCCATTGCTGACGGTGGCTGGTTTTTATGATCCGCCGTTTCGGGTGAGGGCGGAAGAATCGGTGCAGTTGGAATTGGATGATGAAGATGAATCGTTGCAAGGACGAATTGACGTTTTGGTGGTGTTGAATCAGCTTTGGGTGGTGGTGCTGGAGTCCAAGAAGACGGCGTTGTCGGTGTGGACGGCACTCCCGCAGACGTTGGCCTACCTGATGGCAAATCCTCGGCCTGAGTTGTCAAGTTTTGGGATTGTGACGAATGGCGATGAGATTTTCTTTGTAAAGTTGGTGCAGGCCGATCAATGGTATGCCGTTTCGCGAGTGTTTTCGCCGTTTGTGTCGGGAGATGAACTCTGTGGGGTGTTGCAAGTATTGAAGCGGATGGGGAAAGAGGCAAGCGAGGCGATCGATTTTCCTAAGAGTTCTCTGTTTCTTTAATCAATGGGACTGTTTTGGCTTGAGCGAAGGTGCTTTCTTTAGGTTTGCTTAAGGAAAATTAGGAGGGCGATCGGTTATTATTCCTTTAGAAGTCATGAAAATTTTGAGCGGTTTATTCTGAATGGTGTGTGATATGCGGGAAGTTTCTGCCTATCACACTAGATTAGGATAATAGCAGGAAAAATTCCACCTACTAATCGTTAGATGTACAATATCCTAAATAAATTGAGTCAAATAAGAGATAATTATTGTAAGACGTATAGGCAATGGTGAAAACAGTTGAATCGGCAAGCACTTATTGAACCAAAAGACGATATTGTTAGCCTCCAAAGTGCATTTCTCAGATCTAAATCATTGGAAAGTAGGAAGATCTTGGGGCAGTTCTTCACAGGATCCGTTGTATCCGATTACATGGCGTCTCTGGTTGTCAAGCCCAAAAGTAAAATTATTCGCATACTGGATGCTGGCGCAGGAACAGGTATATTAGCCGCGTCTACTGCTTTGTATTGCTTGAATATGGGTTGTAAGACTGTTCATGCTGTACTGTACGAACTAGACTCCGAAGCAGTTGAAAGCCTTAAACAGGTGATGAATATCGTTCAGCGTTTGTTTTGCGAACAACTGGGAACATTTACTTACGAAATTTGTTGTGAAGATTTTGTACTTGCTAGACCAGATAAAGAAAAAACTGTTCAGCCCTTTGATATATCGGTAATCAACCCTCCATATTTTAAATACAGTGCGAAAGATTCACCTTATGCTAGAGCGGTAGCCGATTTGTATCACGGCGATCCGAATATATATGCTTCATTCATGGCAGTTGTAATAGCTTGCATGAAGGCTGACGGTCAGATAATAACGATAACACCTCGCAGCTTCACAAACGGACTATACTTCAAGGGTTTCCGTGAATACTTGCTAACTGAATCAGCATTGAGCTTAATTCATATTTTCAAACATCGAGACAAGGTGTTTAATCATGATGACTCAGTGGTGCTTCAAGAAAACATTATTTGCTACTTTGTTAAAGGCAGTAATACTGACACCATAACAGTTCGATCGAGTGACTGTGATGCCAGCATCAACAATGCTGATGAAAAACAATATCCGGTTCATTTAATCGTCGATTATTCAAATGATCAAAAACTAATTAGAATTCCTGAGTCAGCTTCTGCTGCTAGCATTTTGAAACAAGCTGAAACTTTCAAAACTACCTTTGAAGGTGCTGGATATTTTATTTCGACTGGTCGTGTGGTCGAGCATCGTGCCCGCCAATATATCACCGAAGATACTAGCGCTGAAAACACGGTTCCGCTTTACCGTCCACATAATGTGACACCATTAACGGCAACTTGGACAGGTAATCACAAGAAAGATGTAGCCTTTAAGCTTAATGAAGGCCATAACAAACATACGATGAAGAATGGTACTTATGTGTTGCTAAAACGTTTTTCATCCAAAGATGAAAAACGTCGCTTAGTTGCTAGCGTTCACCTTGCAAACATATACTATTGTGAATTGATTGGTTTTGGTAACAAAACAAATTATATCGGTATATTAGGTGGTGAATTATCCACTATTGAAGCCTATGGACTTGCAACTGTTCTTAATTCATCATTCATGGACAAGTATTTCAGATGCATTTCAGGAAATACACAAGTAAATGCTACTGAAATTAGAGTAATGAAATTTCCATCCCGCGACCAAGTGAAAGAAATTGGCGATAGATCGCACAAGCTGAGGCTTTTTGAAACGGCTAAAATTGACTTGATTGTGAATCCAATTCTTGGTGTAGTAGATCCAATATAAGGGGGTGAAATTTGGAATTCACGGCACAACAAAAAGAAAAACTAAATGAAGCAAAAACATTATTGACTGCCTTGGGGCTGCCCAAAGCACAGTGTAACGATCGATCGGCATGGGTCTTTTTGGCACTGGCTAACATAAAACCTTTGGACGACTGGAGTTCATCGACAGCACCGCTTTTGGCAACTGTGAATATCATGGAATTCATCCGTAATGAATATGGAATGGACTATAAGCCGAACAGTCGCGAAACTATCAGAAGACAAACACTTCATCAATTCGAGCAAGCCCGTATTGTCGATCGAAACCGAGATGCTCCTACGCGAGCAACTAATAGTAAAGATAATAACTATTCATTGAATCATTCAATATTGGAGATTCTGGCGGAATATCCACACAGCGGCTGGTTGGGGAAAGTTCAAGACTACAAGGATGCGGTGCCCGAATTGAAGGCACAATACGAACGCGCTCTCGATCTGCACAAAATTCCAATTAGCTTACCCAGCGGCGAAACCATTACACTGTCACCTGGAAAGCATAACCAGCTTCACGCCGACATTGTTCACGAATTCTGTTCGCGCTTCATCGGTGCTGGTGGTCAATTGTTATACATTGGTGATACCGCCAGCAGTCGAAAAGAAGGCGGAAAGCTGATGTTCTTAGAAGCCGAATACTTGGAATCCTTGGGTGTCCCCCCAATGTCACATGAAAAATTGCCAGATATTGTAGTATACGACGAAGATCGGGAATGGCTGTTTTTGATTGAAGCAGTTACTAGTCATGGCCCTATATCCCCAAAACGTTGGGTGGAACTTGAAGAAGCCTTCAAAGATTGTAAGGTTGGTCTTGTGTATGTGACAGCGTTTCCAGACCGTGCTGAATTTCGCAAGAATGCGGCTGATATTGCATGGGAAACTGAAGTGTGGATTGCCGATAACCCAGACCATATGGTTCATTTTAATGGTGAGCGTTTTCTTGGCCCTCATGACAAAGGCAGCTAACAAGCGCTTGCACGCGGAACGGTGACATACACTATCAGTTATGATGCACATATTAATTGCCGTCCGGTGAAGCACAAGCCGTTAGAAGGTTGAGTACGATCGCCCTACCCCAAGCAACCCAAACGCTAGACCCGATCGATCGTTCTTGTGAATCAGTCGATCGCCCTTTGTCATGTGTGCGATCGCTATCCTTAGATATCCTTACGCACCAAAAATGATCACCAAATCCGGCTCATACTCAAAACAAAACCGGGCATCACCTCACCACAATCGATCGCACTCGGCTCATCCAACATCACCGCATCATGTCCAAGACGGTACATCTCAACCTGCTGATTCTTTGGGTTAATTAACAACCCCAATTTCACCCCTAGCCGTCGATATTCCTCCATTTTTTCCTGCAACGGTTTTAAATTGTCCGTCGCCGATCGCAACTCAATCACAAAATCCGGCACGATCGGAATAAATCCAACAATTTCAATGCCTACTAGGCGGGACTTCTCGATCCAAGACACATCTGGTGACATCTTCCCACCACCGATCGAAATAAAGTCATATCCAGTCGATGAGTCAAAAGCCTCGCCTAGATTACTTTGTCGGTTCCAGTACCACACTTCTCCAAACAGATTTCCATTTCTTTTCCCACTTTCACCACCTGTTGGAGGCATAGCAATCAACTCTCCCTCTTTCGTTAACTCGAGGCGTAAATCCGGATTCTGAATGCAAAGCCGATCGAAATGCTCTGGAGTCACCACCAACTTGACATCGCTAACATTCAGTAACCACGGCTGAAGGGAGATGGTCTGAGACCGCTCTTCGAGCATCGACTCAATAGCGGCAGTCACGACAGTCATAAAACCTCCACCGATCGTCGGGAGAAAAATTATACTATCGCATTCTATCATTTTCTAAAGCTAGTCTTAATCGTCTAGTTATGTCCGGCGCAAGCTAAGTCAACTATTTAGAAAATGCACTTTAGTTTATTCGTTCGTTCTAGTGAATCAATAGTCCTTTCTCATGTATGCGATCGACTCACTAGGACAATCTGAATCTCAGCCTAAAATTAAGCAGTAACTAGTCAATCCTTAGAGTATCGAATGAAAGATTCCAATATCAACACAACTCACCAAAGACTTCCACATAAACGTCATAATCCTCATCGCCAAAACAAACAAAACTCACGCCATCAATACTAGTGCCATCTGTTTTTAAAAAATCGATCGCAGTTCCGATCGCAATCCTCGCCGCCTGATCCACCGGAAAACCATACACACCGCAACTAATTGCTGGAAAAGCGATCGTCTTAATGTTGTGAACTACGGCAAGTTTTAAGCATTCCCAATAGCACGATCGTAGCGCCTCCCGTTCTCCCGATTCACCATCTTTCCAAACAGGCCCAACCGTGTGAATAATCCATTGCGCGGGCAAATTGTAGCCCTGAGTGATTCTTGCTTCTCCCGTCTTACAACCATTAAGCGATCGGCATTCTGCTAACAATTTCGGTCCAGCGGCTCTGTGAATTGCACCATCGACCCCGCCGCCGCCGAGGAGACTTTCGTTAGCAGCATTTACAATCGCATCCGTGGCCAGTTTCGTAATGTCGCCCTGCAAAATCCCCAACTTCTCCAACATCATTTTGCTCCCTTGATGGAAATATCTACCGCTTTCACAGATTGCTTGAGCGTAGAAAGTGCAGGAACGATCGCCTTTTCGTTGCCCACCACCATTGTGACCAGTTGCGATGGTTTGAGATTACGCGCGGCAGCCTGTTGAATGTCCCGAATCGTGGTGGCGGCGACGGCTTTTTGATATTGGAAGAGATAATCTTTGGGATAGCCGAAATATTCGTAGCGCATGACGCGGGATAAAACTTTGCTCCGATCGTCAAAATTGAACACAAAAGAATTGATAACCGAATCTTTGGCACGTTGTAACTCGTCTTGGCCCACAGGCTCCGTGCGGATTCGATCGATCTCTTTCAAGACACCCCGAATAAATGGCACTGTGGATTCAGACTTAGTATCGCCGCCCGCCACAAAAATTCCCGGATAGTCAAACTGGGGACTCCAAGACGCATAGACACTGTAGGCCAGCCCTTGACGCGATCGGACTTCATTAAATAATCGTCCCCCAAATCCGCTGAGAATATCGTTCATCACCGACAACGCTGGATAATCACGATCGCTTACCTTGCCCCCAAGATGGCCGATTTGGATAGAGCTTTGGGTCAGTTCGGGTTTACTGGCGAAGAAGATGCCTGATGTTTGAGCTTGTCGGACGGCTGCGTTTTGGACAGATTTTGATCTATTGGTACTAGATTTAAAGTTACCAAATTTTGCTTCGATCGCTCTTTTCATTTCTGCCGGATTGATGTCCCCAACAATGCCGAGGATAAAGTTCTCAGGTTGGAACTGGGATTGATAGAAGCTTTGAATATCCGCTTGAGTGATGCGATCGATCGTGCCGTATTCCACCGTGCGAGCGTAGGGACTGGTTGGTCCGTAAATCAGTTTGCGAAATTCACGACCCAGAATTCCGTTAGCTTGATCGTTGCGTCGGGCAATTGAGCCGCGTGTTTGAAATTTGGTTAGCTCTATTTTGTCTTGAGGAAGGGCCGGGGTTTGAATCACTTCAGCGAATAGGTCAAAAATTTGAGGTAAATCTTCCGTCAGGCTGCTAAAGCTCACGTTGCCAGAGTTTACAGAGATGCCAGATTCGATTGAGGCGGCTTTTTGCTCAAGTAATTCGTTAAGGGGGTTAGATGGATGGTTGATGGTACCGCCCGATCGCAACACAGATCCAGTTAATGAAGCAAGCCCAGTCCGATCGGCATCTTCGTTGCGGCTTCCGGTACGAACTATCAAATTTCCACTCACAAGGGGGAGTTCGTGATCTTCCATTAGAAAGACCGTCATGCCGTTTTTCAGCTTGAACTCCTCGTAGGGTGGGAGCTTAATTTCAGCGAGTGGCTTGAAGGTAATTTCGTCGAAATGTTTTGCTGTGGAGGCTACGGCGGGGCGCACTGCCAGCAGAATCAAAATTAATGGAATCACGGCAAAACAAAACATTAGGGTCAAGGTTTTGGCGTTAAAAAATTTTGAAGAGGTTCGATTTTGCATGTTCAGATGACGGCCTAGCCTATCTAGCTCACTTGTTCCTTTCTCTTAGTTTAAAGCGTCTTTTCGCACCATTCAGCGATATTTTTAATTTCCGTACAAATACTTCCCGTTGAGTGCTTAAAAGTTTGTAGAAATAGCTGTCTATCCTAACTATATTCTCAATATTGGATGCTTGTGATTATGAATAATAAATTACTGTTGATCCCACTGGTCTCGTTTGGCGCGATCGTTCAACTCCCCCAAATTGCACAGGCTCAAGCTTTCTCTGCTGACTCGATCAAGACTTCGGAGCCATCGCTTGAAGTTTCCGAAATGCCGAATCTTAGCTCCGTGGACCAGCCCGTTGCAATTCGATCGATCGCTGCTCCCGAGGTGAGAAATAATCTGACGACTCCTCTTCGGGTAGAAGTTCCCCAAGCTCCCGTTCAAGTTTCAGCGCAAGTGATACCGGAGCCTACGATCGCATTAACGGCTGCCCCAACTGTTGCGGCCAAACCGATCGAAGCTAAATCGATCGAAGCCCAACAAATTGTTCCCGAACCGATCGTTCAAACCATTGCTCAAACCAGCGATTCAGCGGCCATAACGACCCGAATACCCGTCAAAATCGAAGTTGGAAGTCGTGGAATTCCACCGATTACTAGTTTGCCGGAGCGAATTGCATTACCTCCATCTGGTTTATTGCCAGGGAATTTTGAGCTTCCAATTAATATGGTGCAAGCGGTAGATAGTAGTATTTCAACCCGTTCCCCCATTACCGATCGCTTTGCGGATCCAGTGCTTTCTGAGCAGGCTAATCCTAATAGTTCATCTGCGATCGATCCTACGGTCAGTAAACGCTTACGCACGACGGTTGATGAAATGCAAGCGTATCGATCGGCCTATTCCCAAAATTTGGTGGCTTGGTCCGATCGGGTTCGTCAATGTATGGATGAGAAGCCTCGATTGTATGTTCTGCGATCGGACGGCGCTCAGCTTCCCGTGTTCTTTAATGGACAGGAAGGAACGGTGGTTCGTAATGCTTCAGGTCAAGCGGTTTGTACTAACTAGGTAATAGGTTCTAGTTAATGGGTTCCCCCGAACTTCCTTAATAAAAGGGGACCGTATGGGATGAAACGTCAATTTCCCTTCCTTTTCTTCGTCCCCCTTCACAAGGGGGATTTAGGGGGATCGATCGCTGACAATTTCGCCGATCGTTTTATTCTCTGCTTTAAACGTTGCTTTTGCGACCCGTTGAATGTCCGCAGGCGTTATGGCACTGATGGCATCTAATTGATTAAACAAATTGCGCCAGGTTCCGGTTTTGACTTGATATTCCACTAGCGCCGAAGCCATGCCGCTGTTGGAAGAGAGCGATCGGAGCAACCCAGCGCGGGCATTCGTTTTAATCCGATCGAGTTCGACTTGGGTGACAGGATCTGTCTTCAGGCGTTGGATTTCCGCATCAATTCCGTTTTGAATCTCTTCTACCGAATGTCCCGGTGCAGATAGGGCGTAAAACATGATCAGATTCGGGAATTTATCGCCAGGGAAACCATTGAAACCTTCGGCGGTGAGGGCAATTTTTTTGGATTCCACCAACGATTTGTACAGCCGTGAGGTGCGACCATCGCTGAGCAAAGATGCGATCGCTTCATAAATCGCGTTGTCAGGATGGCTGAGAGCTGGGCGGTGATACCCTTCGAGATAGATCGGTTCGGATGGCAAGCTGAGTTTGACCGTGCGAGTTTCGGTCTGGGTGGGTTCGACGGGTAAGGTGCGATCGACTTTTTGGGCTGCGGGCTTTAGGCGTCCGAAGTAAGTTTCAGCCAGAGTTTTTACTTCGCCGGGATTTACGTCACCAACGATCGAAATTGTGATGTTGTTGGGAGTGTAATACTTCTTAAAAAAGGCTTGAATATCTGAGCGGTCCATCGAGTCGATATCTTTGGCATAGCCAGCAACAGGTTGACGATAGGGATGAACTTTGAAGGCGGCTGGGAGATAGTCTTCGATTAGTTTGCCAATAGGAGAATTGTCAATCCGCATTCGGCGTTCTTCTTGAATAACAGCTTTTTCCTTGAAGAATTCACGCAAAACTGGATCCAAGAATCGATCGGATTCCAGAGACATCCAAAGTTCGAGTTTATTTGATGGGAAACTAAAGAAATAGTTAGTCGCATCGGAAGCCGTGGTTGCATTCAGGCCGACTCCGCCCGATCGCTCAATGATTTGTCCAAATTCATTTTGTTTTGAAACGTTTAGAAGTTCTGTATCCAGCGTCTTGAATTCCGCTTGGAGCTTTTCGACTTCAGCCGGATTGTTTAACTTTTCGGCTGCTTTTAACGTGTTCCAGAGCTTATCTTGACGATCGAGCAGAATCTTTTCTTTAGCAAAATCTTGGGTGCCGATTCGAGTAGTCCCCTTAAATGCCAAATGTTCTAGGAAGTGAGAAATGCCTGTTTTTCCTGGATCTTCATCCGCTCCACCTACGTCTACATAGGTTCTAAAGGAGATAACAGGAGCGTTGTGACGTTCTAGGACGATGAATTTCATGCCATTGGAGAGCTGAAATTCGCTGATATTTTTGACTACGCGATCGAGGTAGGGCTGAACAGATGTTTTAGGCGTGATGGCGGGAGTGGTCAGGGGAGCGGTACTTTTTGGGTTTGCACCGCTTGGGTTTGCACTCTGGGCCAATGCGGGTGATGCGATCGTCATTCCGATTAAAATGGCACTGAGGAATACGACCAATCGAGTCAATTGAGCCGCCAACTTGTTCATGAGCCTAGCCATAGTTCTCCTGCCTTGAAAATTTCTTGTTAACTTCAAGCGATCGTTTTGTGAATCGATCGGTTCTGAAGTCTAAAAAGCACTCTTTCTAGAATAAGAGGGAATGGAGTTTTGTGGTGGGCCAGAATCTATCAGACCTTAAAAGCTGCGATGACGATAGGTGACGTAGCCGTCAAATAATAGGGTAACAAGCGCAAACGCCCCGCCAATTACTGCTGCCCCTTTGATGCAGCTTCCGTCGCCGAACGTCATCAAAAAGCTAGCCAAACCTTGAAGTCCAATCTGGCTCAGTCCAACTAATCCGGGTACATAACTTAAAACCATCAGTCCGGCGAGCGCCATGAGAATTCCTACGATCGGCAACAAAAAGCCAATGCAAAGGGCGACAAACAGCGATCGGACTAGATTAGCGAAAGAGGATGCGGTGTGCATAGCGTTTACCAGTGATTAAAGGAGAAGTGGCCAGGGTCAAACCTGTCTTAAGATAAATCCCCTGAGCGTCTGTTGTGGGGAAGTGTCAGCATTCGTAAGGGTTAGATAAGGAACTACACAATATAAAGAAATACTGTCTAGTTCTCTCATTAATCCCCATTCCGCACTGTTGCACTCAAATCCCCCACAAGACCTTCTGCATCCTGGTTTAACTAACTACAGTTGCTGAAAAAACGGTTTTCTCTAGCCGATCGAGTGCCTCATTAAATTCATCATTGATAATCTGTACATCAAATTCGTTGGCAGCATCAATTTCGGCCTTGGCCCGTTGGAGCCGCCGATCGATCGCATCGTCAGAGTCTTGACCTCGGCCTCGAATACGGCTTTCGAGTTCTTGAATAGAGGGAGGCAGGATAAAAATTCGGGTGGCTTGGGGAAAGCTTTGACGCACTTGTCTTGCGCCTTCGAGTTCGATTTCTAAAATGACCCATTCGCCGGATGCCAGTTGCTGTTCAACGGATCGCTTGGGCGTTCCATAGCAATTGTTGGCAAATTCCGCCCATTCGATAAATTCATGTTCACTCACCATCAAATCGAACTGTTGTCGAGTGATGAAGTAATAATTTACGCCGTCTATTTCGCCTGGGCGCGGCGATCGGGTGGTGGCGGAGATGGAAAGTTTGAGTTCGGGATGACGTTGTAGCAAAGCCTTTAGTAGCGTGCCTTTTCCGACACCGCTGGGTCCGGTTAGAACAATCAATCGTCCTGAGTTTCGGCGATCGGCGGGGTGGTGGTCTGAAACTAGATGCTCTGTATGGCTCAATGCGTTGCTCAATTCTGCTGCGATCGGGCTACCCATGATGCTCCTTTATAGTCAAACTATTGGTCCGATCATTCTCCGATCGAACTTCCCGACTGGCAAGCCCAGAGCATCACAGATTCCAGAGCATCACAGATTGTGGGTACAAATTGACCGTATGGAGAGTTATGTAGACCGCTGTTAACCGCACTATTGACCGTCATTTAAGAGTCATTCCATAAAAAAGAAGCACTTTGAGCGCGCTTTAGAGGAGGAATTAGTTTAATATTTTGAAAGAAAATTTGAATCCAAACTTGAACGTTCAGCCTAGGATTTAAGCCTCTTCACCATTAGTTGACTCTTTGCTAGTTACAAATCGATTAGCGACAGTTTCTGGCTGAATGGCTGACAGAACGACGTGTCCTGAATCGGTAATAATTACTGCACGGGTTCGTCTCCCGTAGGTCGCATCAATGAGTTCACCGCGCTCCCGAGCATCCGTGATGATTCGTTTGATCGGAGCAGACTCAGGACTGACGATCGAGATGACACGATTTGCCGACACGATGTTGCCGAAGCCAATATTGATTAACTTGATATCGGTCATAAGGATACTGAAGATTCTGGAGCAGAGCACATTTACACTTATTTTAAATCCTAACCGTAAAAATGTGCGGTGGACAAGCGTAACCGATAAATATCCCCGAAAATATGAAACAAGTGCCTTTTAACTCTTTTAACTATTGTTTTCCTAGACTAGAGGTAATGATACGCCTACAAAAATAGTCCTTCACCGGATGCCTCATTTTTATACCTCTTCATCGAAAATAACAGAATGCTTTAATTCCAGAATTTTAGGCATTTTGCGGAAATTTCTCCAGTAGTGCGCTCGAATAGAAGCCTATTTGTAGATTTAGTTTGTGGATTTAGTAATTCTTCGAGTTTTAGATCTGCTAAAGTTTCGATCGCAAGGACTTCAAAATTCTAGTTCCCCAGTCAGTTCTGGTTTGCAGATAAGTTCTAAGAATGTTTTCTTAAATTGAGTTTTACTCACTGAGGTTTGGTGTGCAGCCCGTAGACTTTACAACGCTGGTCGCAGTGCGTCACGAACTCATTAATCACAGCTTGCCCGCCCGGTTGGAGCAGGTGTATCAAGTCGATCGGTTTACCGTTTCCCTCGCACTTAGAACCATTACGGGCCGAAGTTGGTTAACCATTTCCTGGCATCCTCAAGCGGCTCGAATCCATGTTGGAGATGCTCCTCCTCGATCGCCTGATACGTTTACTTTTAGTCAACAGCTATGGCATCAGTTGGGCGGGTTGGCCTTGTGTGAGGTGGCGATCGTCAAGCCTTGGGAGCGGGTGCTGGATTTACAATTCTGTCAGCGACCGGGGGATCCGGTTTTGTGGCACCTCTACGTCGAAGTTCAAGGGCAGTATAGTAATGCGGTTTTGGTGAATGAGCAGGGTGACATTGTGACCGCTGCCCATCAGGTGAGCGCCACGCAGTCGAGTGTGCGCCCGATTCAGACCGGGGATGCTTATCAGTTGCCTCCGAGTTCAACTCAATCGATGCCGAGTTTAGAGGAAGGGTTCGATCGCTGGCATGAGCGGCTAGCCTTGGTTCCGACCGTGCTAAAAAAACTATTGGTGAAGAATTATCGTGGCTTGAGTTCGGCGCTGACTTTGGAGTTGTTGAATAGAGCGGGATTAGCGTCCGATCGGCTCAGTGAAACACTGTCAGATGATGAGTGGCGATCGTTGTTTGACAGTTGGCAAGCTTGGCATAAATGTCTGGAAGCCAACACATTTATGCCCATGATGACGACTTCGGGCTATCGGCTTTTGGGTGAATCATCGGGCGCGGGGATTTCGATTCAGACTATTTTAAATGACTATTACGGCGGCGGATTGTCTCGGCAACAGTTCGATCAAGTTCGACATCAGCTCAAAATGCGACTGAAATTGCTGCTGGGTAAGCTCCATACGAAACAAAATGGATTCCAAGCGCGGTTAGGCGAAAGCGATCGGGCCGATGAAATTCGAGGTAAAGCGGATTTGCTGATGGCGCATTTAAATGATTGGGAATTGGGCATGACTGAAATTGTGCTGATGGATTTTGAGACCGGATTACCGATGCGGATTCCGTTGGCTCCTGATCGTAATGCAGTCCAAAATGCTCAAACGCTCTATAAACAGCACCAAAAATTTAAGCGATCGCGAGATGCGGTGATACCGCTATTAATGGAGGTCAAAACCGAAATTGATTATCTTCAACAAGTCGAAACGGCCCTAACTCAAATGGAAGATTACCGATCGGGCCTTGATCTGACGGCGATTGAAGACATGAGAGATGAGTTGATTCAGCAGGGATATTTAGCCGGATCTCGTTATCAAGTTGAATTGGATCCAGCGCAGGTATCTAGCTTAAAAACAGTTCGACAGGCAACGGCACGAGTCAAGTCGGGGATTAAATCCAGCATTAAATCGGGTACAAAATCGAAGAAACCGATCGTTGATAAAGCCGATCTATCCAGCCAACCTCGTCGCTATCAAAGTCCCAGCGGCTATGAGATCTTAATTGGCCGCAACAATCGCCAAAATGACTTTTTAACGTTTCGGATGGCGGGTGACTACGATCTATGGTTCCATACTCAAGAAATACCGGGAAGTCATGCCTTGTTGCGGCTTCCAGCAGGCTCGGTTCCAGATGAAGCTGATTTACGCGCCGTTGCAGATCTGGCCGCTTACTATAGCCAAGCGCGGCAAAGTGAGCAAGTTCCAGTAGTTTATACCCAACCAAAACATGTTTATAAGCCCAAGGGTTCAAAACCTGGCATGGCCATTTACAAACAAGAAACCGTTATTTGGGGGCGGCCACAATGGGGATTGAAAATAGTGGATCCAATTTAAACTATGCACTGGTCCATGAATGGCTAACCCCAAAGGCTACGGGCGGGTCTGAATTAGTTGTCCAGGATATTTTGAGTTTTGTGGATGCCGATTTGTATGCGCTGATTGATTTTGAGTCGTGTAATCCAGACAGTTATTTGTATGGTCGATCGATCGGTCATACCTTTTTGCAGCATTTCCCGCGCGCCGAGTTTGGGGTGCAGAAATATCTACCATTCATGCCACTGGCGATCGAGCAGTTGGATTTACGCGACTACGATGTGATTCTCTCGTCTTCCCATGCCGTTGCAAAAGGCGTACTGACCCGAGCGAATCAAGTGCATATTTGCTATTGCCATGCTCCCATGCGCTATGCCTGGGACTTGACCTTCGATTACTTGGGTCATGGCAATGCAGGCAAAGGAATCAAAGGTGCCCTCACCCGACTCATTCTTCATCAATTGCGTCAGTGGGACGTCTTATCAGCGAACCGCGTCGATCATTTCATTGCTAATTCCCAGACTACAGCACAGCGAATTTGGCGCTGCTATCGGCGAAATGCTGAGGTGATTTATCCGCCCGTGGCGATCGATCGTTTTCCCTTTGTCTCTCAGAAACAGGATTACTACCTCGTGGTCTCGCGCCTTGTGGGCTACAAACAGGTGGGGTTAATCGTGGACGCTTTTAATCAGTTGGGGTTGCCGCTTTTGGTGATTGGGGAAGGGGGCGATCGGCCAATGTTAGAACGTAGGGCCAAAAAAAATATTCAGTTTCTAGGTTGGCGATCGAACGAAGAAGTTGCAACCTACATGTCACAAGCTAGAGCCTTCGTGTATGCCGCCTATGAAGATTTTGGCATCGCTCCCGTTGAAGCCCAAGCTTGCGGAACTCCCGTGATTGCGTACGGAAAAGGAGGGACGAGTGAGACCGTGAAGGATATTCGGACTTGGGGTGATCGGGGGACTGGAATTTTATTTGAAACGCAGCAAGTTAGCGATATTGTGGCGGCAGTTCGGGCCTTTGAGTCGATCGCTGCCCAAATTAATCCAGAAGTAATCGCGTCCCATGCTCAACAGTTTTCGGCTGAAACCTTTAAGCTCCGTTATGGACAGGCAATCGATCGAGTTTGTCAAAAGGCTGATATGGGAACTAAACACCAGTGAATCTAGTCTAAGCCCTGTATGATGTTGGTCAAGATTTATGATGTAATAATCGAAATCTTGACCATAATTACCTAAATTACGTGTTTTTAACCTTTCCCTTGGGAGGATCTTATGTGAAAGTTAAATCAATTTAATGTTTAAGTAAGTGAAAAATATTGTAAATTACGGCATCTGCGCAATCTTAGGACTACTCATCCACCAATTTCTCTAGTGAATGTTGAAAATCCCTATGCTCGCTGATCGACAGTCGATTTCATCTCCAGGCGATAACCATTTGACACCCCATTTATCCAGTGGGGCGATCGCTAAATCTTTCCGTCCAACAGGACGATCTAGTCATTGGGCCGATCAAATGACCTCAAAGCGGCTATTTGACATTGGGTTTTCACTTTCAGTCCTGATCATGTTTTCCCCGTTTTACCTGTTAATCGCATTTTTAGTCGCCATTGGATCTCACGGGCCAGTTTTTTATGTTCAAGAGCGAGTTGGGAAGGGTTATCGACGGTTTGGCTGTATTAAATTTCGCACCATGATATATGATGCCGATCGGGTTTTAGGAGACTTGCTCCAAGCCTCACCCGATCTTCAAAAAGAATTTGAAGCTAGTTTTAAGTTGAAATATGACCCGCGTATCACTTGGATGGGTCGATTTTTACGGGTCACAAGTCTGGATGAATTTCCTCAGTTTTGGAATGTCTTGATGGGTGACATGAGCGTAGTGGGTCCACGTCCGTTGGTTCCAGAAGAATTGCCGCGCTATGGCGAAAAAATGGCAACTGTACTGGAGGCAAGGCCCGGAATTACAGGAATGTGGCAAGTTTCAGGCCGTAATGACATTCCCTATCCTCAGCGGGTTCGGATGGATACGTATTATGTGGCTCATCGGAGCTTTGCTATGGATATGGTGATTATTGTTAAGACGATCGGTGTGGTAATTTTCCCCAAGAACAACGGTGCCTACTAGGTTTCCTAGTTTTCCGATCAGCGAGTCATGGTTTTGATAAGCGTTTGGCGAGCAATGTCATCGGTCAAATAGCTTATATTTGCTTGTCATTCTTTATTTTAGAAATTCTTCTTTAATCTCGCGTTACATTAAGAACCGATAAAAGAACTGGGATGTATGACTGATTTGTTTTGGGAAATACAAGTGGGTCAAGTTTATTCTGGGGTATTGGGTGTGTGACTCTGCTTTTCTGGGGATTACTAGATAAGCCCCTTAATACCCCTAGTGGGATGATAAATTCGCTCGGATAGAATCTAGGAGGTTCAATAAAATTACATAACTAGACTTGCTATTGATTTGAATACTTTAATTTTTAGGAGACATTGAATATGACCCAACGTAAGCGCGCCTTAATTACTGGAATTACGGGACAAGATGGTTCCTATATTACGGAATTGCTCTTAGAAAAGGGCTATGAAGTTCATGGAATTATTCGTCGGACTTCAACCTTCAATACCGATCGGTTGGATCATATGTATCAGGATCCCCATGTTCCGGGTGCCCGGTTGTTTTTGCATTATGGTGACTTGACCGATGGCACCATGTTGGGCCGGATTATTGAAGAAGTTAAACCTCAGGAAATTTACAACCTAGGCGCTCAATCCCATGTTCGAGTGAGTTTTGATTCTCCTGAATACACTGCTGACTGCGTGGGCATGGGCGCCTTACGATTGCTAGAAGCGATTCGTGATTATCAAGCCCGCACCGGAAATGAAGTCCGCTATTATCAAGCTGGCTCCTCTGAAATGTACGGCAAGGTGATGGAAGTACCGCAATCTGAGGACACTCCGTTTTATCCTCGCAGTCCTTACGCTTGCGCGAAAATGTTTGCCCATTGGCAGACGGTTAACTATCGCGAGTCCTACAATTTGTTTGCGACCAACGGAATCTTGTTTAACCACGAATCGCCTCGTCGGGGTGAGACGTTTGTGACTCGCAAAATCACCCGTGCGGTGGCTCGAATTGTCTCCGGTAAGCAGACTAAGTTGTTTATGGGGAATTTAGATGCGAAGCGTGACTGGGGCTATGCAAAGGACTATGTCAAGGCGATGTGGTTGATGTTGCAACAGGATAAAGCCGATGACTTTGTAATTGCAACGGGTGAAACTCACTCTGTAGAAGAGTTCTTGCAGTTGGCGTTTGGTCGGGTGAATCTGGAATGGAAAGACTATGTGGAATTCGATCCGCGTTATCTGCGTCCGACTGAAGTTGATTTGTTGATTGGTCAACCCGCTAAGGCTAAAAAACAATTGAATTGGGCACCGACTGTAACCTTTAATGAGTTGGTTAATCTGATGGTTGATGCAGATTTGCGTGCGGTGGGTGTACAGCCTCCAAGCGAAAACAGTGGCGCGAATCAAGAGCAGGCGATCATCCGTGAGCAATTTGCTGGCATGTCATTCTAATTTCGGTTGAATATTGAGAGGGAGAGTCTTTAACGGCTCTCTAATTTTTTATTAGCAGTGGGATCATGGACTTAAGTAAGCAGAAGATTTTGGTGACAGGCGGCGCTGGCTTTCTCGGTAAGCAGGTGGTGGCGAAGCTTTTGGCGGCGGGCGCAGATAGGGAAAAAATTTCTATTCCACGATCGAAGGATTTGGATCTTTGTAAGTGGGAAAATTGTCAAGAAGCAGTCGATCGGCAAGATCTTGTGATCCATTTAGCCGCCCACGTTGGTGGAATTGGCTTGAATAAAGAGAAGCCAGCCGAGTTGTTCTATGACAACTTGATGATGGGCACGCAGTTAATTCATGCGGCTTATCAGGCAGGAGTTTCAAAGTTTGTCTGCGTTGGAACGATCTGCGCCTATCCAAAATTTACGCCTGTTCCCTTTAAAGAAGAAGATCTTTGGATTGGATATCCAGAAGAAACAAATGCACCTTATGGTATTGCAAAAAAAGCATTGTTGGTGCAGTTGGAGTCCTATCGTCAGCAGTATGACTTTAATGGTATTTACTTGCTTCCGGTCAATCTTTATGGTCCGGGCGATAATTTTGACCCTGCTAGTTCCCATGTGATTCCGGCATTGATTCGGAAGGTGCATGAGGCAAAAGTGGCGGGCGATCGTAGTATTTCGGTGTGGGGCGATGGCAGTCCGACTCGTGAGTTTATTTATTCGGATGATGCGGCGCGGGGCATTGTCATAAGTGCGCAATCGTATAATTCATCGGACCCTGTGAATTTGGGAACAAATCGTGAAATCACTATTAAAGATTTGATTACGCTAATTTGTAAGTTGATGGATTACGAGGGTGAACTAGTGTGGCAGACAGATAAACCAAATGGTCAGCCGCGTCGTTGTTTGGATACAAGTCGGGCAAAGGATCGCTTTGGTTTTGAAGCAGAAATTGGGTTTGAGGAAGGGTTACGTCGTACGATCGCTTGGTACTGCGCTAATGCAGTGTAGGGTTGTTGGTCATTACTAATTGAATCTCGTGTTGTTCCTACAATTTTAAGAACAATACGAGGTTGTTTTTGACATTGTGCAGATAGGTAATTCAATACCGGAAGGTTATTCCCGTTTATAGAGTGCTAGCGTGTACTTATCAATTTTAAGTTCTGGACCTTGTTTGGTTAGTTTTGTTTTGAACTGAATAATTTGATCAGGAAAATTCTCTAGCCATCTCTCTTTAACTAAGTAAATTTTACCTGAGGCCATTACCTTTTTTGTAGAATGAATTGATCTAACCATGTCTCGATCGTGAGGGGTGCAAGATAATTTTTCAGGATTAACACTACAAATAATATAAGAATTCCAATAGTCTCCGATAATTCCAGCTTCCCCTAATTGATTAAATCCTATTAGTTTAGATAACTGAGATTTTGCCGGAGATAATGAGTAGACGTACGATGGTAAACTCATGCTTCCAAGTAGTGCGACCATAAGAAGTAAGACTGGAAGCGGCGCATTTATTTTAAATAGATATTTTTTAAATGAATTGACCACTCTTATTCTGGATGATTTGAGATATATGTTGCTTATCGAATCATTGTAGAAAATAATTGTTAGCCAAAGAGACAGATATACGACACTAAAGTACCGAATATTAATCTCATTTTTGTAAACCCATTCTGACGAAATCAGGAGCAAAAAACTACCGATCGTATTGATTCCAAATAATACTGACCATTTTAAGTCTGAGTTAAAAGCTCGACGGATAGCACTTCTAAATTTGAAATTTTTGGTCCAATTTTTTTGAATCGATATTATGCTAATTGCGATTAAGAAAGCAGCTAAACCAAGACAGGTGACTGAATAAAGACTCAATAGCCAATTTTCTATGGAAAACGTGATTGACTGTACGATTAGTTTTATCACGGATTTAAAGACTGTCCATGTTATCGCTAAACTATTGATCCTAAAAATTCCATAGGACGGAGTTGCAGATATTTTTGCAATGACGATAAAAATAACTCCTACTAGTGTTGTGAGATTAAAGATTTTTGAATATTTTGCATAGTTAAGATGCCTGATTAGGTTTTCTAAAATATCTCTAGGATTAAACCTTTCAAAATTACTTTCCGATCTATTCTCGGATTCATTTAAATTTTTTGATTTATTTTCTAGTGTATCAAGAGCGATGCATTTACTTCTTATTAAGTAACCCATGATTAAGATAATAATGATAGATTGTTCGGATATCCATAAACTTAGATATAAGGATATTAAAGATCCAACAATTAGTAATCCACGTTGCCAGAAAATATTATTTTTATATATATTCAATTGATGGATGAAGGCTAAAGCACATCCGATCGTTGCAAACTGCGGAGTATAGGGCTGCACTGCTTCGATCGTACTTGTAAACGTAACGGCAGGTAGGAACCATACTAAAGCTAATGTGAGTCTTGAAAAGTTATTACTTAGAATACTACAAAAGCTTAGGAATCCAATCAGCAGCAGAAGATAGTGCACGTATGAAACTGCAACGATCGGAGATAGGGATAAAATTTTCACTCCAAAATAGCTGAGAATCGGTAATAGGCTCCCTAAACGATTTTGGCCCCAATAATATAGATCGTCTGGGAGCTTCAGATCCTGCGCCATGAGGACATGAACTGCATGGTCTGAGTTGAATACTGGAATTCTATAGAGTGCAAAAGCGCGGAATGATACTATAAAAAATAAGGTGATCAAACCGATCGTAAGAATAGTCTTTAAATTTGATTTGAACATAAAAGTTGATTAAGTAGTTAATTAATGTGGTTTAATTACAATGCAAAAATTATTCATGAATGCTTGGAAATATCGATGCTTAAATTGTATAAATCCTGATTTTCTAACGAGTGCAGACTGAAGACGTTTTCGATTGTAATAGCGTTTGTGATCACGAATTTCACGTTCATCAACAATTTTCAGCCGATAAGAAAGAAATTCCAATACAGGTTGTGCCCATATGGACGGAACGGTTAGTACTAGCTTTCCGGAGGGTTTGAGTATGCGATAAATTTCCTTGAGGATTTGCTCTTCATATTCAATATGTTCTAGGACTGCTAGCATTGTGACAACATCAAAGGAATTGTCAGAAAAAGGGAGACGTTCTTCTAAATGGGCCTGAAATGTTTGTAAAATTGGTGTGGAAAATTCTGGAACTTTAAAGTCAATCCCTACGCCTTTTTTGATTTTAGGCTCGATTGCTTTTAGGAAAGTTGCTTTTGTGCCACACCCAATGTCTAATACGATCGATTGTGTTGGAATTTCGGTAATAACTTGGCGTAGACGCATCCAACGTAGGATTGGTTCTAAAAATGGTTCTGACATGATTTTGTTGGATACTTGGAAGGATTCTTTGAGTATAAAAGTTGGGCGAGCTTAGACTACTTTTCGATCGAGGTAAGATCTTTGTTTTTTGTCAACACTTTTAATGATTGAGTCTTGTTTTGGGGTCTGAGATTGTATTTTAAAATGCAAAAAATTGCTCGAAATCCATCTTTCCATCCGATCTTTTTCCCTTCTTTGTATGTTCTTCCATAATAAGAAATTCCGACTTCGTAAATTTTGCATTCCATTCGAGAAATTTTTGCTGTGATTTCGGGTTCAAATCCAAACCGATTTTCTTCTATCTGCACGGCTTGGATGATTTCTCGCCGGAATGCTTTGTAGCATGTTTCCATATCCGTAAGATTAATGTTAGTCAACATGTTAGAAAGAGTTGTTAAAATTCGATTCCCCACCATATGCCAATAGTAAACAACTCGATGAGGTTCTCCTCCAACAAATCGAGAGCCGTAAACGACATCAGCTTTTCCATTTAAAATGGGTTCAATAACGATCGGAAACTCCTGTGGATCATATTCTAGATCTGCATCTTGCACAATAACAATATCGCCCGTTACAGCCCTGAATCCCGATCGTAATGCTGCCCCTTTTCCTTGGTTGTGAGAGTGATAAATAATCCGATCAACTTGAGATTCTAGAGTGCGAAGTACTTCACAAGTTCCATCTGTTGAACAATCGTCAACGATGATAATTTCTAGAGGAGAAATCCCGCATTCTTGTACAGATTGGATAACGGACTCAATGGTTGCGAGTTCATTGAAGCATGGAATAACCACCGAAAGTTTCACGGCAACTCACGTCTTTATGTGAAAGTTCGATGGCATCTTACCTTAAATTTGTCTGCACCGTCAAAACCTGTGGGGGGGTCGCATCTGCCGGATAAATTAAGTCTACTAATACTCGTCGTTTTTCTCCTGCTTTCATTTGAAGCATCACTAAAGGCTCACCCATTTGTCCTTGACGCTGAACCAAATGAAAATATTGGATTTGCGATCGGCCCTGATCATCCGTATACTTCACTCGTACCGTTCCACGAAAGAAAACATTCTTAGGTAATGGATTAAAGAATCGAAGCCCCTGTTGCGTATCCTCTCGTTTTAACGGTGTTTCGATCGAAACTTTCACAGTTTTTAATTCATTACTTTTGTTCTCTAATGGCAATACTAAATTGTATTCAATTCCATAGTTTCCATGAGCTTCGTAGGCAGTATCCGAATAGCGTCGTTCCATTTTAGCCGTTTGATTTTGTCCCGTTCCTAAGCCTCCGCGATGCAACAAACTAATACCATAGGAAATTGCGCTACCTGGTTTGGGAATCGCTAAACTCGTTGAATTACGATCGCTCAAAACACCTTGCCACCGAGACCCGATCGCCACCCCAGCCACGCGACCATAAATCAAACTCCCTGTTGTTTGTGAAATAGGTGTGGGCGTACGATCGCGAGGACTCGAAAGATTACTGGTTTGTAATAGCGATCGCCATTCTTCAAGCGTCGGTGCCCGCTCCTTGCCTTGTTTATCAGAGGGTGCAAACTTTCCCATACTGGCTAAATAGACTGGACCACTACTACGCAATCGAATTAATGCCGATCGGCCATTGATGGGCGGTATTAGCGCTCTTACTGAAATATCTTGATTCAATATCAAAGCATATCCCTTGGGTTCTATTGTAATGCTCGCTGGAAATTCATTTTGCCGAAATCCCCGTAGCACTTCACTTGCTACCCGACTCCCCGGACCCGCATACACAGAACCTGTATTATTTGTCACAAACGGCGGCAATTCAATAAAAGGTGCATCGGGTTGGCTCAAATGGCTAGAGGCTTGCAGAATATCGATCGTCACTGGGATATTGCTTGGATTGTGCGCAATAATTCCCAAATACAAGGTTCGTAAATCTTCTGGTGTTCCCTTGGCAATATGATGCGCAAAAATATCAAATTGTCCTGTGAACGATCGTTCTAAATGCGCATTCTCAAACCGTTTGCCAATCTTTGGAAATGTGGATAGTAAAATCCCCTCTTGAAGCACCAGCTCGGGACTATTACTGTTAAAAACAGGAACATCATCCAAACCTCCCGGCAACCCCCGCACCTCTTGCTGAGATCTTAAAATCTCTTGAGGTCCAGGGATAACAGGCATTTGGGCAATCCAGAACGCGGTGACAAAGGGCAACATAAGAAGACTCCGTAGATTACGCTGGAATTTGATTGAAGTCATCTAGTCCAATGACTTTGAAATTAGGATTTGGTAAATTCGGTAATGTTACAACCGCTGCATATTTCATATTATTCAAATACCAAATAGTCGGTGTTCCGGTTGCAGTATTGAGCCAGAGTAAATCAAGATTACCGTCACCATTGAAATCACGAGTTCCCACCAAATCCCATGCCGAATTTGGAACCTCAGGTAAGAGAACAGATGATCCATATTGACCGTCTTTCATTTTCCAGAAGACCGATTGCTTCGTTCGGCTGTTATACCAAAGAATATCTGGGTTCCCATCGCGATCGTAGTCTGCTACCGATTTAACGTTCCAAGACAAATCTGTCATTGTTGGTAAAAAAGCTGCTTTTTTAATTGATTTACCATCCAAAAGCCAAGTTACAACCTGCCCGGTTACGGTGTTCCTCCACAGAAAGTCCGCCGTTCCATTGCGATCGAAATCAGCCACATTAGTGATTTGCCAATCAACTGAGACTGTCGCTAAGTAAGCACTCTCTTTAATAGTGGCACCATCCATAATCCAAATGACCGTTTGGTTTGTCCGTGAATTGCGCCAGAAAATGTCTGCTAATCCATCAGCATTAAAGTCTGCAACTTGATTGATTACCCACTCTGCTCCTGGAATGACTTGAGGTGCAAAAACAGGAGCAGAACCATCTCCGCCCAATTTCCAAATTTCCACCTTTCCGGTTCCCGAATTTTGCCAGAAAATATCTTTCACACCGTCGCCATTAACATCTCCCATCCCTCGATAGGTCCACGATCCATCAATCGGGAGAAGGTTTGAAACTTTGTTGTAGATCCCATTATTTAGATTACCAATTTCGACAATACCGTTTTGCCGATTACGCGTTAACACCTTCGATCGTCCAGTGCCGTCTAAATCTCCCGTCCAAAGAATTTGAACATTTGGGTCTGAGAGTGCGCTAATTGATGTTGAGGCATCCGCAGGAGATGGACTGATTTGCCAAGTAATGATTTCTCGATTTAAGGTGTTGCGCCAAATTAGTGTCGGAATGTTTGTACTAAGATTGATTCCAGTACCTAGGAATTGGTTGCCAGGGAGAGTATTGGGCAAGAGTACGGTGCTGCCATAAGCAATTCCAGCAGTAGTTTGCTGGAGATACCAAATTTGGTTTTGGCCCGTGAGTCTATTTTGTAGATATAAATCTCCTGTGCCATCTTGATTGAAATCCCCAGTTGCTTTGATTTGAAAACCACTAGTCGGCTTGGGTAAGAAGGTTCCTTGAATGAGGCCATTACTTCCCATGTACCAGACGAAAGCTTCTCCTGTGGCTGTGTTCTGCCAGAGTACGTCGCTAGTCCGATCGCCATTCATGTCTCCTGTCGTAACAATCTGCCAATTCCGATCTTCAACCTTAGATCTTAGGTTAATACCGCCGTTCCAATTTCCATTAATCCATTGATAGCCTTCTATTTTCCAAAGCACTGTATCTCCAGTTTGCCTATTTCTCCAGAACAACGATTTGCTACCTGCTCCAGTAAAGTCGGCAATTGCCTCGATATTCCAGTCTAAGGAAATCGGTTGAGATATGTATATACTACTACCAGTAAAATTGAACCCGTCCATCTCCCAGACTACGATCTGATTTGTGCGATAGTTGCGCCAGAGGATATCCGGTTTACTGTCGCGGGTGTAGTCGGATATGTCCTCAATATGCCAATCTCCTGGAACAGAGAACGTGCTACCCAGTACGTTGATGGTGGTGTTGATAAAGGCTTCGATTCGGTTTCCGTTGACTTTCCAAATGATTACTTCCCCGGTTTGGATGTTGTGCCAAAGGAAGTCAGGGCTACCGTCTTTATTGAAGTCCGCTGTCCCGCCGTATCTCCAAGTGGCTGGGTCGTAGGTGTTGGGGATGGTGTTGGCGAGGGTTGTTGGGCCGAGGTTGGTTTGCCAGAGCAGGGTTTCTCCGGTGACGGGGTTGCGCCAGAGAATATCATTGAGGCTATCGGTAGAGATATTGGTGCGGGTGCCGGGACTGGTGCCGTCGTCATTGTTGATGGTAGCGACGAGTTGCGTGGTTGTGAGAACGCCTCCGATCGCATTGCGGAGTTCAACGGTGAAGGTTTCGTTGCTTTCAAGCTGGGTGTCTCCATTGACCAGAACGGTGAAGTCTTGAGTCAGTGCTCCGGTTGAAATAAAGGTGAAAGTTTGGGTCTTGGCAACGAAATCAGCATTGCTGCCTGTAGAAACTGCGCCTGTCGATCCCACCCCGTCCACGGTTCTCACCTCCACAGACACTTGCGAGCCTGCCTCTGGCGCTTTGTCTAGGGTGACCCGGAAGGTCATTGGTGTAGTCCCCGTGTTGCCTTCGTTTTGGGCAAGGGTGATGGGGCTGACGCTGATGCGGGGTTGGGTAACGATCGGGGTGTCGTCGTCTTTGATGGTGGCGGTGGCAAGGGCGTTGCTGCTGAGAGTTGCCCCGGTCGCATTACGAAGCTCGACTGTGAAGCCTTCGTTGGCCTCAATTTGGGTGTCGCCATTGACTAGAACCGTAAAGTCTTGGGTGAGCGCTCCTGTTGAGGTAAAGGTAAAGGTTTGAGTTTTAGCGGTAAAGTCGGCACTTCCAGCCATGCCACCCCCACTAATGGCTGTGCCATCGATCGTAGCAACATCCACTGAAACGGTTTCTCCAACAGCGGGGGCTTTGTCTAGGGTGACCCGGAAGGTGAATGGCGTTGTCCCTGCATTCCCTTCATTTTGGGTCAGGGTGATGGGCGCGATACTGACGACAGGTTTTATGCCAACCGGAGTGTCATCGTCAGTGATGGTGGCAATCGCATTCTGAGTTCCTAATATCCCATTGACAGCGTTTGTGAGAACAATGCCGAAGGTTTCGGTGTTCTCTAGTTTGGTATCTCCGTTGACCTTGACGGTGAATTGTTGAGTCAGCGGACCGCCTGGATTAAAGGTGATGACTTGAGTTTTAGCGATGTAGTCATTGTCGCTGACGGTTGCACCATTGTTGCCAATGCCGTCAGTGGTGGCAACGGTCACGGAGACAGGTTTTCCAGCTTCCGGAGCTTTGTTTAGGGTGACAGCGAAGGTGAAGTCTTTAGTTCCTGTGTTGCCTTCCGTTTGAGTGGCATTGATGGCATTGATGGAGATTTGGGGTTGGTTTGCAATTCGGGCGTCATCGTCTTCAATGATGACAGTTTGAGTATCGGACCCGAGAATTGTGGCTCCGATCGGGTTTGAAAGTTTGACAAAAAATGTTTCGTCTGGCTCGATGACATTATCGCCAATCAGTTCAAAGTTGACAGATGCATTTTTTTGACCTGCGAGAATGGTAATCTTCTGGCCTGGTGTTGTGCGCGGTGTGTAGTCATTGTTGGAGACGGTCGCGGTGCCATCTAGAGTTGTGAATTCAACGGTGACATTTTGGTTGCTGACTTGCGATAACTCAACTACTACGGACACACTGCCGTTGTTGCCCAGTGAACCTTCAACGCCTCGAACATCGCCGGAGTTACCTACTTTGAACGACAGTGTGGGTAAGTCGTCTTCTTTGATGAGTGTGGTGGCAGAGGCTTTGGTTGGATCGATGCTGACCCGAGCGCTAGGTTCTAGAAGAAGGAGTTCAAAGTCACGATCGCCTTGGAATGTATTATTTCCGATGATTGTAACGTCGATAGTTTGACTACGACCGCCGCCCTTGAGGAAGGTTAAGATTCCTGTGTTTCCCACAAAATCAGTTCCGCTGACGGCAAGTCCTGAATTCGTTGCATAGTTGATGATCAGGTCTTCTTGCGGATCCCGATCGAGGGTGACGGTGAATTTAGCAATGTTATTTGCGCCCGTTGCACCTTCGAGAATAGTGAGGTTAGCGGCCACCACGGAAAATACGTAAGGTTGTTCGTCGGGGAGAATGGTGCCTATTGCGGCTAAAGATGGTCCGGTCGCGAAGGTTGCATTAGTCGGCGCGGTTAAGCTGAGGGAGAAGGTTTCGGGTGATTCATCAATAGTGTCGGCGATTATTTCAACATTAACGGTTTTGCTGACTTCGCCAGGAGCAAACGTCAGAACCGTAGGACTGACAGCAGTGAAGTCTTTGTTGGCTCCCGTAGAAGTCGCTCCTGTAGCTCCAATTGGGCCATCGATGGTTTCGTAGGTGACCGTGATGGCTTCGTCGCTTGCATTGGAAAGGTTAATTTTGAAGGGAAGTTGTGGATTGGGTGCGGTTTGGCCTTCGGCGATGCTGACGGCGTTGGATTCAAAGGAAATTGTGGGCCGCAGGTCGTCGTTTTTGATGATGCCTGTTGCTTTTACGGTGCCGGGTGCGTAGAGGGCCGTATTAATACCGAAGAGTTCTACCTGAAAGGATTTATCCAACTCGAAACGGGTGTCACCTTTAACATCGATCGTAATGATGGCGGTGTCAGATCCGGCTAGAACAGTGACGGTTCCGGTGGTGACAGCGGTGTAGTCTATGCCTGCTATTGCGCCTGTTGGCCCAGCAACCGCGACGGTCCGATAGTTGAATGTGGTGTTAGTGGTGACCGGGGCTGAAAGTTTGAGGTTGAACTTGTAGGCGGTAGTCCCTGTGTTGCCTTCAGCTAGCCCTGTTATGTCTTCGGCGCTGGTAATCCCAACGGTGGGAAGGGGAGTTATGACGCGTATGTCTTTGACAAATTCTGAGGTATTTTTTGCCTGGTCGGTGACAGTCGCGCTGATGTATTTGTTTGCGAGTCCGGCGGCTGTGCTGCTGTAGGATACTCCTCCAGTTGTTGCTCCGGCAGCGATCGTGACATCCTGGAATCCTAGATAAACCTCGCCTTCCGTGCGTCCTACGGTGTCAGTTGTTGCGTTAGAGAAGAACTCAATGCGATAAGTTCCCGGTGCTCCTGTCAATGTTCCCGTTATGGTTGCGCCTGTCGTTGTTCCTACTGCCGTTGTTAGTGTTAACGGATCGGTTGTGATGGGTCCGATCGGATTAACATCGATGCCTAGATCTGTGTTGTTGGTGATAGCGTTGCCGAGAATTTGATTTCCCGTTCCAGATTTGACATAAACGCCAAGTTTATTTCCATTCACCGTATTGCCACTGCCCGCGATCGTTCCGCCAACGGTATTGTTGCTGCCGTCAATCAAAATTCCATTGCCTGTGAACCCTGTCACGGTAATGCCTTTCACAACATTGCCGCTGCCTGTGATGCTGAGTCCATTGGTTCCCGCTGTGGTGCTGGTGCCGCTGAGAATTACGCCTGAGGTGCCGCCATCAATCGTGATATTTCCATTGAGATCATCAAGGGCTGTGAGCAGTGTGATGGTTTTGAGGGCCGGGTTGGTGAGAGCGAAGGTGATGATGTCTGACCCTGCGGTAAGGCGGGCATTGGCGATCGCTTGGCGCAGACTGCCGACTCCGCTATCGAGAGTATTGGTGACGAGGGTGCCGCTGGGAGCGATGACGACGGTGCCTGTTGTGTTAATCGGGTCAAGGCTGTAAGCGCCATCAGCCTGAAGATTAAGAATCGCGTTTTCGCTGCCTTCGGTTAGCAGATCTACGATCGCGCTCAGAGTAAGGGTGACTTTAGCAACGCCATCGGGAATTTTGACGGTGATAATTCCAGCCGCTACTGTTACCGTTGCGCCCAGATCTGCGGTGAAGGTCACGTCATCGATCGTGGCATCCGTGAGGGGTAGCAAATTACTGAGTTTGAGCTTGACATCTAGACTCCCGGAGATATCGGTGCGGCTAATCTCGTAGGTTCCAGTGTCGGTGATGCCTTCACTAGCGGTCGGATCCAGAACCTTGAAGCTGACGGTGGGGCGTGTCGGACGGGAGAAAATGTCGCTGGCATTGTTGTCGTCTAAGGCAATGAGGTTGCTGGTGTTGCTTTCAAATACCACGACTCCACCATCACGGCTCAAACCCAATGCGGAAGAATCGCCGTTTGGGTTTCCGGTGGTGCTGGCAGAAACTAGTTTGGCGTTTGGCGTAGTAATGCTGGAGGTGAAGACATCTTTTGTGGGACTGGAATCTTGGGTCGATAGATCGGTACTAGTGCTGAGGAAGGCGACGAATTGACCATCAGCGCTTAGGGCTGCGCTGTCCGATTGCCCATTTGAGGCCGTGTTACTGAGGCGGGATCGGCTGATTAGTGTTGTTTTGGGTGTGGTTCCTGTTAGGGTGCGGACGAAGACATCGGTTTTTGCATTGCTATCTGTGGTGTCGCTGAGATTTGTCGCTTCGCTGGTAAATGCGATCGTATTTCCATCGGCACTGATGCTCGCTCCCGTTGACAATTTATCGCCCGCAGCGTTGCCCGCAGCATTTACGCTGATGAGACTATTTGATGTTCCGTTGTAGCGGAAAATGTCGGATACACCATTGGAATCTACGATCGCCGTTAAGTTACTAGCCCGACTTTCAAAGGCCACAACGCCGTTGGTGTCACTGATCACGGGATTGAAAGATGCATTGTTGCCGATCGTACCTGAATTTTGGCTCACCAATTTTAAAGTTGCGGCAGTAATGTCGTAGATAAAGACATCAGCAGCACCGTTAGTGTCTGTCCCGGCGAAATTTGTCGTCGTGAGATTAGTTGAATTACTGGTAAAGGCAATGTATTTGCCATCCGCACTAATAATTGGCGTACTAGAGTCTAGGTTGCCGCCTGCTGCCCCACTGGATTTGCTAACAACCGCAATTGTTCCGGTCGATTTCTTCCAAACAAATACATTATTTACGCCTGTTCCACTGGCCCCAAAATTGCCCGATCGGCTGAGGAAGGTAACATAGACTTCGCCGCCCGCATCGACGGCTACACTTGCACTACCAGACGCACCATCTCCTTGAGCGGTACTGGTTTTGCTCACCAAGGAAACAGTTCCAGCGCTGACATCGTAAAGAAATACGTCCTGTTGAGTATTAGTATCTGTAGTAACTAAATCGCTAGCGGCACTCGTGAATACGACGTATTTTCCATCGGCACTGATGAACGGTTGAGACGAGAGTTGATTGCCACTGGCTCCTGCAACTGTGCGACTGACGAGTTTCAGCGCGTTGGGATTTGTGATGGCCAGCGTTGTGTCTCGGATGAAAATATCGGCAGCGGCATTCCCATCGTTTGCTACCAAGCTATTGACTACACTGGTAAACACCGCATACCGACCATCACGGCTAACAGACCCGGCACTTTGTAAGGTTGAGTTGCCCGCTCCAGTGCTTGAGTTTTGGCTGATTTGGACTTTGGTTAGGAGTGTATTCGCTGAAGTGGTGAGATCAAACGCGAAGATATCAGTTTTGTCATTGCTGTCTCCAGCTACAAGATCGATCGCATCATTGGCATAGATGATGGTTTTACTTGTATTTGCCACCACTGGACGCGAGAGCGATCGTCCCCCCAACGCTCCACCCCCGCTCGGTAGCGTTGCAGAGACAGCGGCTCCAGTTTTACGAGTGACTAATGTGAGACTATCGGCGTTCCTGTCATAGGCGAAGATATCCTCACCTTGACCATTCAAATCATTCGCGATGTTGCCGTTTACGAGATTCGTTGCGGTGCTGGTGAAGGCGACAATGCTGCCATCGTCGTTAATGGCAATATTCTTAGAGTCACCATTGCCTAAGGTTCCACCACTGCTATTGCGACTAATTAACCGCGTGGCTGTGCTTGGGTCCGTCGCATTCAAATCATGCAAAAAGACATCTTGAACGCCATTGGTATCGCCCGCAACGAGATCACTCGCCTTACTGGTGAAGGCCACATAGCGACCATTTCCACTGAAGACGGCACCGCTAGAACTATTGTTACCGTTGGCAGTGCCAGTGCCGTTCGCTAATCCGGCTGTACGGCTGACTAGACGAAGTGGCGCGTAGGTATTGTTGGGATCTGTAAAATTTTTCTCAGCAACGTAAATATCTTCTGAGAAACTGGCATCATTTGCCGCCAGACGGTCTTCGCTGCTGAAAAGAACCCGTAGAATCTTTGTGGTTTCGTCATAGCGAACGCGGGGCGCGACGGAGGTTGTGGCGCTATTAGCTCCGATTCCATTGCCACTGATAAGTTCAAGGGTTTGAGCTGTTCCGTCGTAGACATAGATGTCATTTAAAGAGAGGTTACGGTCTGAGTCACTCATTTGCGATCGGCTATTGAAGGCAATGAAGCGACCATTACTGCTGATGTCTAAGTTGTCGCCAACTCCTAGCTCTCCGATCGTGCCATCATTATTCTTGTCAATTAAGGTAACCTGGCCTGCGGTTGCGGTCCATAGGAAAATATCGGCTGAATTATTGGTGTCGGCAATTGCGCCCGTCAGGTTTGTTGCGGTACTGATAAAGGCGATCGTCGAGCCATCTCCACTGATTACTGCGTTGACGGTATTGCCGTTGCCTGTTGCGGTGCCGACTTTGCTAATCAAATCGATCGCGCCATTGCTCCGATTCCAACGAAATAGATCATTCGCGCCGCCTGTTTTTGAATCAGCGGTGAGGTTATTTCCGGTGCTATTGAAGATCACAAAGTTACCATCGGCGCTGATGGATGCGCTAGTGGAATCGCCATTGCTGGGTTGACCTACTAGGTTATTAGCATGGCTAATTAGAGTGACTGTGTTGTTGCTGCGATCGTAGAGGAACACATCTTTTTTCCCATTGGTATCTCCGGCAACGAGCGTACTGGCCGCACTGCTAAAGACGACAAAATTTCCATTGGCGCTGACACTGCGATCGCCCAGATCTCCCCCTGCTGCACTACTTGCTAACAATCCATTGCTGTTAGATAGAAGCTGTACAGGACTATCAAGGCTGTAGCGGTATTGCGATCGTCCAGTTGCGTCAGAGATTAAAGCCGATTCAATGGTTCCCGTTGTCGCTTCTAAAATCCAGTCTCCGCCCGCTCCCGTAATGTTGGTCGATGCGGCAATATCTGCTTGGCTTAATTGGCCCAATTGCCGAATAAACGCAGCCCCGGCCACCCCGCCCGCAACATCACAACCGTAGAGCAAAATGTCTGCATCGGTGCTGAGAGCTTGGGACCAGGACTTGATTTGGTTAGTGTATTGGCCTAGGTTTTCCGCAGTTAGTGAGCCTTGGGCAAAGGTTAGGCCGCCTGATGTCCCATGGCTGAGAATGTGTACACTACTGATTCCTGAATAGTTGAGTAGCGTGCGGGTGATTTGGGTGACGGCATCTTCGATCGCATTTAAATAGACAACTTCGGTTCCCGGTGCAGAATGGGTTAGAAGGGATGAAGCATCGATTACGCCACTATCGACAAAGACGAGAGACGAAGCCGTTGATGATGAGAGGCTCTTTGACTGACTCTGGATTATCGGGCTTTGCACCTGCAATCCCTGGGATAATTCTCCCGTGGGCGAGACTTTGATCAAATCTGCTGATAGGGTTTTGAGGGAAGGGGCAGGAAAAGCCATAGAATCAATGCTCCTAAATGTCTTGAAATCGGGTGGGTGGTCTAGACTTTTTCTAAAGATCGATCGCTGGGCGAGGGATAATTATTTCTTTGCTCATGGAGATGATTCAAGATAACTGCTGAACAAGGATTCAGTTAAGTTTTCTAGGGATTTTGACGGCTTGTGTGTTGTATTCATTCCATGAGTATCATTAGTCTGCCCAGAATCTGTGGATTTACTGTCAGTTCTCGGGCATATTTTTGACATTTTCTTTTCAGAGTCCTTCCGCCCTAAATCTGACTGAGATGACTACTTTCCCTGACTTTTTGCCCCAAGACGTGAATTTGCTCACGGATGCGATGTCGATCGAATTTGCTCAAAGTATTCAGCGGATACTGATTCCGTTGACAGTAGGCAACCGAAACTTCACGGTGGATACTGCCTATGTTCGGTCGATTAAGGCCGAAACTCAGGCTGCACCTCCAATTTTGCTACTTCATGGATTTGATAGTTCGATCCTGGAATTTCGTCGGTTATTACCTAAGCTTGCGGCAAGTCGATCTGTGTTTATGATCGATTTATTGGGGTTTGGCTTTACCGATCGGACCAATATCCAAGGGATTACGCCTGAAATTATTAAGGCCCAAATCTATGGATTTTGGCAGACTGTTATGGGCAGACAGCCGATGACCTTGGTGGGGGCATCTATGGGTGGTGCAGCGGCGATTGATTTTGCTTTAACCTATCCCGAACTCGTCAAGCAACTCGTGCTTCTAGATAGTGCGGGCTTTGCAAAGGCTCCGGTGCTGGCCAAATATATGGTGCCACCATTGAGTGATTGGGCGACAAACTTTTTACGATCGGCAAAAGTCCGGCGAGGGGTCAGTCTGAGAGCCTATGCAAATCCGGCTTTTGTTACGGCGGATGCGGAGTGCTGTGCGGCCTTGCATTTGCAGATGCCGAATTGGAGTGAAGGGTTGGCAATGTTCACGCGCAGTGGAGGCTATGGCTTTTTGAGCGATCGGATGGCTGATATTTCTGCCCCCACTCAAATTATCTGGGGTCGTCAAGATAGGATTCTCGGGACAAAAGATGCGGCCCGGTTTGAAAAGACGATTTTACACTCGACATTATTTTGGCTCGATGACTGTGGCCATGTGCCTCATCTGGAGAAGCCTGAAAAAACAGCCCGGATCATCCTAAGTGGTGATCCGGGCGAGTAGTTGAGTCTGAATTTACATCGAATCCACACTTATAATCCACACTTATTTAGTTGAAGAGTCGCTCAAAAATACGGAATTCGGTTCTTGGGCTTGGGCTTCGATATCCACATACCAACGAATCGATTCGTAGGCGTTTTCAATGGCAATTTGTTCTTGTCCGCCGTGGAGCCTATCGGTGACGGAATGTCCGACTAGCAGATATACCCCCACCATGCTCGCCGATGCTGCTGCTATGAGAGTTCCGGCAATCATTAAGGAAAATTCTTGGCGCGTGATCGCTTCCTGCATGAAGTGTAGGGCTAGCCCAACGAGAGCAATTACAGAAAGAAACAGTAGGACAACCATGATATTAAGTTATGTAACAGGTCTCTATTATAGCCCGCCATGTTTAGAAATATAAACTGACATTGGCACTAACGATACCTTTCTGTTTGTGGGCTTAAAATTATCTGAAACTCACTTTCTATAAGGCTTGTATGGGTTAATTCCGCACTTTCAGACCCCGATCGCTTAAGGATTTCTTTATATGAGAGACAGTTAACTCTCCGTAATGAAGTACCGATGCGAGAAGTGCAGCCTCGGCCCCGCCTTCTGTTAATGCGTCGTAAAGATGATCGCAGTTGCCCGCACCGCCAGATGCAATCACGGGAACACAGACGGCATCCGAAATGCTCCGAGTCAGCGCTAAGTCATAGCCCGCTTTGGTTCCGTCCGCGTCCATGCTGGTGACCAGTAGTTCACCAGCCCCTCTTGAAACCATTTCTTTGGCCCAGGCGATCGCATCAATGCCAGTATTTTTCCGTCCGCCCTTAACATACACATCCCAACCGGGACGGCCTTCGTCGAGTCTGCGCTTTGCATCGATCGCGACCACAATGCACTGATCCCCAAACTGCCGAGCTGCATCATTAATAAAATTGGGATCTTTTACAGCAGCAGAATTGATGCTTACTTTATCAGCCCCAGCGCGCAGGAGTTTTTTAATCACGTCAGTATTGTTGACTCCGCCGCCGACCGTGAGGGGAATAAAGACTTGTTCAGCGGTGCGATAGATTACGTCAAAAATGACATCGCGGTCTTCGTGGGTGGCGGTGATGTCGAGAAAAACCAGTTCATCGGCTCCAGCGCAGTTGTAGATCTGAGCCATTTCCACTGGGTCGCCAGCATCACGCAGTTCAATAAAATTTACGCCTTTGACGACTCGTCCAGCTTTGACATCTAGGCAAGGAACAATTCGTTTGGCTAGCATGATTTGTTTGATTGATAGTGTAGTAATTATAGCGAGTTTTGGTAATGCAAAAAGCGTTGCCTTAGTTAAAGACAACGCCTCAAAAAATTACAGGTCTTAAATCTATTCTCACAATCCTCTGATTTTCATAGTCCCGACCCAAGGAGAATTTAGGGGAGATCCTGCAACCGTTAGATAATCCGCAGAATGAATGGATAGCGGAATGGCTCGTTAGGATTGGCGAGGGTTTTGACAACAGCGACAATAGACCAGCCGAAGTGCCACAGGAATCCAAAAGCGACGATCGGGAAGAGAATCAGACCCATTAGACCAAAGGTGATGAATGATAGAAATCCATAAATTCCTAAAATTACCGTAGCCCAGAACCAAATATTTAAATGGAAGTTAATCGATTCTTTCGCATTTGCTTTTACGATCGGATCATCGGACAGAAACAGAATAGCGATCGGTCCTAAAATGGGAACGGCTGTTGCTCCCAACAAGGTACAACCGTGGCAAATCACCGAAAGCAAACTGCGTTTTCCAATATCGTAAGTTTCTTGCATAGTTAAGTCTCCTCTGACTTCTTGATATCTGTTTTTCTATGCCATCATCCTACAAGATTCTTCAAAATAATCTGTAGATGAGTTAACCGTACTTAATCCATCGGGATCTGTCGCAAGATCCTCATGGAACGATTCCGTAATTTTTAGAGGTCTGGGCATCGATGGGCTTTTTCGATCGAATTATTTCTCATAATAATAGCTCTAAAAAATAAACTTGACATAACGCTAAACGAATAAGCTTGATTAGAAATACTATACTTTGGCCTAAAACTAAAATATTAGACAGGCATTATTTCCCTTTACGGTTTCCCTTACGACGCTATGCGAAGAACTTTAATATCAAGTCGCAAACACTTCAAGTCGTAAACACTGAACCCGTGAATCTATGGGATTAGCTGGAGCGATTGAATTAACTCTTTGTACCGTCTTAAATTGCGCTAAGAATCATACGATAAATCTCATAATACAAATCACTATTGAGCCGATCGTTGCTTATGGTGTATTCATTTTAACAACTGAACTAGGATTGCTAGCGGTTATGCTTCATTGTTCAACTAATTACTCAACTAATTACTCAACTAAAAAGTATGGTGTAATACAGGAATTTTAATCATAAATGTTGCGCCTTTGCCCAGAGTAGAGTTTACTTCGATCGTTCCCCATGTTTTTCTTCAATGATCTGCTGGGCGATTGCTAATCCCAATCCTGTACCTTTTCCCACAGTTTTAGTTGTATAGAGATGATCGAAAACTCGCGATCGTACTTCCTGTGACATCCCAAACCCGTTATCAGAAATGGCGATTTGAACATGATTAACCCCAATTTCAGTTTGGACTTTTATCCAATTGGGATTAGCTTCAAGCTCTATGAAACTACGGCCTTGGTTGGACTCATCTATCGCATCAATGGCATTTGCAAGAATGTTCATAAACACCTGATTGATCTGACCTGGAAAACATTCCACCAGCGGAAGGTCGCCATAGTCCATCAAAACTTGGATTTCCGGACGATGTTTGTTGGCTTTGAGGCGGTGGCGGAGAATGAGAATAGTGCTGTCGATGCCGTCGTGGAGATTGAATGCCTGTTTACGATCGGAGTCGGCGCGGGAGAAGATACTGAGGCTGCGGCTGATGCAGACAATCCGATCGCTTCCATCTCGCATGGCTTTAACCAGTTTAGGTAAATCTTCCCGGAGGTAGTCTAAATCTACGGTTTCTAACTCGTCTTCGATTTCCGCACCGGGGTTTGGGAAATGTTTACCGTAGAGATCAATTACCCCAAATAAGTCTTTAATGGTCGCCTCCACTGCGCTTACATTACCCACCACACAGCCAATGGGATTATTGATTTCATGGGCCACGCCCGCCACTAAGTTACCTAATGCGGACATTTTTTCGCTTTGAATCACTTGCAGGTGGGAATGCTGAAGTTCTTCTAGGGCTTGGCTGAGGGCTTGGGTTCGATCGCGAACTTGCTCCTCCAACGTATGGGTCAGATGGCGTAGTTGGAGGTGGACTCGGACACGGGCAATGGCCTCCTGCTGGTCAAAGGGTTTGGTAACATAGTCCACAGCTCCGAGACCCAGACCTTTGACTTTGCTATCGGTGTCAGACAATGCCGTCATGAAAATAATCGGAATATCCGATGTTGCCTCATCTGCCTTCAAGCGTTTACAAACTTCAAAGCCATTAATTCCTGGCATCTGCACATCAAGCAGAATTAAGTCCGGTGGATTTTGGGTGGCCTTCCTGAGGGCATCTTCACCATTCATAGCAATGCGAATCTGCCAGCCCTCGGTACGTAATGCCTGACAAATCACGGCTAAATTTGTGGGATTGTCATCCACCACTAAAATAAATCCGTTGCTCATGAGATTGGCTCCAGGTGCTGTTGAATTAATGCCGTGAGTTGTTTGGCTTGGAAGGTTTCGGCAAGTTCTGTCAGGATTCTGGCAAACCCGGCAGATTCGGGTTGAGACTGGGCGATCGTCGTCGCTTCTTCTTGAACCTGGAAGAAATCCCCAATTTCAACAAGTTCAGCTAATCGCCTTAGGGTTTCGAGGGTGGGCGGAATTAATTCTGTCGGAATTTTGTTTATTACCTTGGGTTCCGAATAGTTCCAGGCAATCGCTAACTGTCCCTGAATCTGTTCAAATAATTTATCGGCCTGCACAGGTTTGGGCAAAAACACATTTCCCCCTGCTGCAATGCTTTTGTTTGCATCAAGATCAAAGACACTCGCCGAAGAAACAATTATGGGCAGCATTTTATACGCCGGAATTTTTCGTACGTTGCGCAACATTTCAATGCCATCCATCACGGGCATCGCAAGGTCGGTAATCACTAGATCGGGATGAACCGATTCGATTCGGGCTAAACCTTCTTGACCATCCGATGCTTCAATGACTTCAAATCCCAGGGGTTCGAGCAAATTGACAATAACGGAACGGTTTTCCCACCGATCGTCCACTACCAAAATTCGACGTTTTGTCCCGTTGTATCCGACGATCGTTCCTCTATCGGTTTTATGGGAAGCCATAGCCCATTCCGCCGATTCCATTAGATTTGTTTTAAAGCTAAAAACGCTGCCTACGTTCAGGCTACTTTGAACGTCCAGTTTACTCCCCATTAGTTCGACAATCTTTTGACTAATGGACAATCCAAGTCCGGTGCCTTCGGATTGTTTTTTTGTACTGCCGACTTGTTCAAAGGGAAGGAAAATGCTTTCCATCTGGTCTGGTGCCATGCCAACGCCAGTATCTTGAATACGAAAACAAACAGAAAACTGACCTCGGATTGCTGTCGGTTTTGCCTCCACGTAAAAGGTTACGCTGCCTTTTTCTGTAAATTTAATAGCGTTCCCTAATAGATTGAGCAATACCTGACGGAGACGTTTTTCATCGGCCCGGACCCCTATGGGTAAAGCCTCAGAACGATAGATAAAATCAATGCCCTTTTGGGTAGTCCGCACGCGGCAAATTTCTGCGATACCTTCAAGGAAGGCGGGAAAGTGGAAGTCTCCGGCCTGGAGTTCCATTTTGCGAGCTTCGATTTTGGATATATCTAGCACGTCATTAATTAAGGTCAGCAGGTGGGAACCGCACTGGTAGATAACCCCAATCCCTTTGCAGCCTTTTTCCGTCAAAGGCTCACTGCGTTGCAGAATCTGGGCATACCCTAAAATTCCATTCAAAGGCGTGCGCAATTCGTGGCTCATATTGGCAAGAAATTCACTTTTCGCATGGTTAGCATTGTCAGCCGTTTCCTTTGCTGCCTGCAATTCCATCGTGCGTTCTGAAACACGATCTTCAAGGACTGTGAACGACGTTTTGATCTGGGTGGCCATTTGGTTGAACGATCGCGCCAAGGTTCCTAATTCCTGAATATTGCTGATTTCGACCGGGCGATCAAGTTCTCCAGAGGCGATCGCTTCACTGGCCTGCTGAAGCTTGAAAATGGGTTGGGTAATCCACCGAGACGTATAGATTCCTAAGAGACTCGCTAACCCCAATGCACCCAAACAGAGCAAAATAGTAATTCTTGTATTCTCATCAATTTGCCCCATAAAGTCAGATTCAGGCACGGCCACAACCATCAGCCAATCAATACCATCTTTATCTCTCCAAGGGGAAACTTGGACAAATTGACGTTTACCATTGAGCTGAAAGTCAAACTGTTGTGATGTCTGAATTTGATTGAACTTGTCAAATCGTGCATCAAGTTCATGGGCAGTAGCCTGAATCAGCAGATTACTACTCTCTGTTGCTCTCAATCGTTGAGGCTTACCATTCAATATTTTGAACGACTTCTGATCCCCAGAACTACCAATTAGTAAGCCATTATTCTCGATAATAAAAGTCTGTCCAGACTCACTAATCTTCAAATTACTTAGAAAATCACTTACTTGGGAGAGTCGCTGTTCAACGGCAACAACACCTATAATTTCATTTTGTTTATTATAGATTGGACGATTAGACGCGATCGCAAGTGGAAACGGAGTTACATTCCAATTGTATACTCCTGTCCATTTTAAATGTGGCTTTTTGAATCCATAGGCATACCAAAACTCAGATTGAAATGAATAAGCCCCGAAATCTCCAGCCAGCTTTTTTGTGGTTTCCCCTTTCTCGTTTGCTTCCCAGATAAGCAGGTTTTTATTTCCATATTTAGCTTGATTGACGTGTTGCAAAGTGACATATTTCATCGCAACATCTTTATCATACATATAACCTCCTGCTGAGAAATCTCCATTTGGAAAACCATACATCGACATGCCAATATTAAATGTCTTAACCTGCTTCCAAAAAAATTGTTCGAGTTGCTCTCTGTTGTTTGTATCGAGCAGCTTCATATCGATCGCTTCTGCATTGAGTTGGGCTAGCTGTTTTGGGGTATTCATATACCCATGCAAATGTAGATCAATCCGTTGACTGACTTCTTCACGCAGTTTCGAGGCCAACTCATTAACTGCCTTCTCCCCATTTTTGAGCGATAGATACCCAGTAAGTCCGACGGCTGCGAAGATTTGCAGCACAAACGGCACAATCAGGACTGTCCGTAGGGAAAAATGAGGGGTGAGTCTACGATCGAAAATTTTGCTAAGGGAAGAATACATAGGCTGTCTGTATGGTTATGGATAATTGTATTGTTTGAATAGAGTTCCCTAACCCAAGAAGTTAAATAACATTACGTCTGACTTTGCAAGTGCTCTGCCACTGTTCTATGAAATATGACGGCCACGGCCCTATGAAATAGTAAAATAGACTACATTTAGTGCCTGTTAACCCTTGTATTGTTAAGGTATCATCATAATTGTACGAAGTTATCGAGGCTAATCATATTGTGGATTAATTCTTTTAATGTTTAATTGGTAATGTAATTATAAACTTCGTGCCAGAGCCGATCGCCGAGATGCAATCTAATGTCCCACCATGCCGACCGACTACAATCTGATAACTAATAGACAACCCCATTCCTGTCCCTTTTCCTATGGGTTTTGTCGTATAGAATGGGTCAAATAGTCGGTGCATCTGCTCAGGTTCGATTCCTACACCATTGTCCATAATAGAAATAATCACCCGATCGTCTTGTTTCAAAGTTTGAATCGTGATTTCAGGATTGAGGACATGGCCTTGGATAAAACTTTCTTCCAAAGCATCAATTGCATTCACTATAATGTTCATAAATACTTGATTTAGTTGTCCTGCATAGCATTCCACATTAGGAATATCTCCATAGTCTAAATTTATGATAATTGCAGGCTGTCCATTTTTTGCCTTCAACCGATTTTGTAAAATCATTAAAGTACTGTCGATCCCTGAATGAATTTCTGCTACTTTAAATTCAGCTTCATCAAGACGCGAAAAATTACGCAATGATAATACAATTTCCCGAATCCGATCGGCCCCAACTTTCATAGAATTCACTAATTTTGGTAGATCCATTATTAGATAGTCCAGATCTATGGTGTCAATCATTTCCTGAAGGGCTGCCGATGGCTCGGGAAGTTCAGCTTGATAGGCGGTAATGATACGAATTAAGTCTTGGGAATATTGGTCGCTGTAACTGAGATTGCCATAGATGAAGTTGACGGGATTGTTGATTTCGTGGGCAATGCCTGCAACTAGTTGCCCGAGGGATGACATTTTTTCACTTTGAATCATCTGTACTTGGGTTCGTTGAAGTTCTTTGAGGGTTTGTTCTAGATGTTCAGTGCGAGCTTGGAGATTTTGTTCGGCGACTTTACGATCATTTATATTTCGCGCAAATCCTTGAATACCGATAATCATATTCGTCTCATCAACCATCACCGAATGGCTAACAGATAACCAAATCCAATTCCCATTGGCATGACGAACCCGCATTTCGATATTGTCGTGGGGAACTTGGGTTTCAATTAATTGTTTAAGCATGGTCTCGATCGGTTCGAGATGGTCTGGGTGCGTAATTTCTTCTAGGCTGTGGCCAAGCAGATTTTCAATGGGATAGCCCAAAATTTTGGTGACTTGCGGGGCGAGATAGGTGAAGTGGCCTGCTAGATCATGGATGAAATAAATATCGCTAACACTCTCAATAATTTCTCGAAAACGAGCATGACTTTTTTCAACTTGAGCCTTAGCCTGGTTCAGATCTTGTAGGTCTTCTACATTTACTAGATGTAAAGGTATTGGGTTTTCGTTAGTCGTGGAGACAGAGAGCGAAGTTTTCATAGCAGTGATACCGATAGACAGAATTGAGAAGCAGGTTGGAGGCGTGTCAAGTTGTCCGTAAGAATCTTTAAGTTAGATCTATATATTAGTTTAGGGTTCCATTTGAAATGAAAAAACAGGCAGTGCGCGCTAAAATTGGGAGCTGATGAGTAAATTTCCCATGCACGAAGATCCAACTAACTCAAAAAACTATCAGCCTCCAGTGTCTTCACCCATCGGTCAGCCGTCTGATAATGAGGACGATCGGGGCTGGCTGGACGATTTGGAGCCAGAGATCCTAGATGAGCAGATCCCGCGTCAAGGGGTTGATCCTAAAAATCCGATCGTTCTGGTGGAAACGGCATTTTTAGCGAGTGCGGCGGCGTTGGTGTGGTTGGTTAATTTTTATTTTCCGATCGGCCCGATCATGTTGCTATTCCCGATTCCGATCGCCTTGATTTATTTGCGTTGGGGCAACCGTCCGGCGGGGATGACTGCATTGACTGCATTTTTATTGATTGCGGTATTGATGGGACCATTGCGATCGCTGCAATATCTTATGCCCTACGGCGTCTTAGGCTGGACTCTGGGGGCGTTGTGGCAGCGTCGCGGGCGTTGGCGCATCACCATTCCGGTGGGGACGGCGATTACTAACTTTGGGACGTTTTTTAAAATTTGGTTGGTCTCGCTGTTGTTGGGTGAGGATCTGTGGCTTTATTTCACGATGCAGGTGATGGGGTTGTTGGAATGGGGAATTGATAAATTGGGATTGCTGTGGCAACCGACGATCGGTGCGGTTCAGATTGCGACGGTATGCTTTTTGTTATTCAAAGATTTGATTTACACGACATCAGTTCATATTGTGGCGTGGTATTTGTGCGATCGCTTAGGCAATTCTATTCCTGATCCACCCAAAATTGTTCAAGCTATTTTTAATGATGCGTAGATGATAGTTATTGAATTATGATTTCTGTTCATACTCAGCCCGATCGTGCGCGGTTATGGCTCGATCGTTATGGCGGTAAATTGCCTCATTTTAGTTGCATAGTTGGGTTTACAGAAACGGCGATGATTCCGGGGATTTCGGCAGCAGGCAAGGAGCCGATCGATCGACGTTTTACAGCCCACGCCGATGCAGAATTTTTATTAAATGGTGTTTCAAATTCTGTCACTTTTCCATTACCAAATCTGACCGCAGGTGCGTCTCCAACATTTATATCAAGGGCGATTGTTCAAGCGTTGCAAATCCCTGTTTTTTTAATTGATGCTGGATTGCCGCAACCATTGTCAGTTATAGCTAAAGTTTTATCTAAAACACCTGCTCGTTGTGTCAGTACGGGCCATGCCATGCCGATCGAAACGGTGAAAGATTTGTTTAATGCTGGGCGGGCGATCGGGCGAGAATGGTCGCAGCAGCACAAGGGGGAGTATTTGTTGATTGGTGAATGTGTGGTGGCTGGAACGACGACGGCATTGGCTGTCTTGTTAGGGTTGGGGATTGATGCGGCGGGCAAGGTGAACAGTAGCCATGTGGCCTGTAATCATGACCAGAAACTGAATTTAGCAAGACAAGGGCTGATTGCTCTCGAAAATAGCAGTCTGGATGACCCAGAGTATGGGTTTCAGGTGTTGGCGGCGGTGGGAGATCCGATGCAACCTGTGGCGGCGGGGATGGCGATCGGGGCGAGTGGGTTAAGTGGGGTGTTGTTGGCGGGTGGCACTCAGATGTTGGCGGTGGTGGCGATCGCTCAACGCTTGGCGAAGTCCCAGAACTTAGAATGGCGATCGGAAAATGTGGTGGTGGGAACAACGCGCTGGGTGGTGGATGATCCGTCGGGCGATACGGTTGGGTTGGCGAAGGCGATCGATGGAGTGCCATTGCTTTCCACTAATCTGAATTTCCAAACCTCTCGCTATCAACAATTGCGAATGTATGAACAGGGATTTGTTAAAGAAGGGGTCGGTGCGGGGGGCTGTGCGATCGCGGCGGCGCTTTACGCCAGTTGGGATAATCAACAGATGGTTTGTGCTATTGAGGATTTGTTGTCGATCGCCCTCAATTCTCAATTGCGATCGGTTCATTGATCAATGCTTAATATTTAATACGATCGCAAGTGCCTGAATAATTAGTTGCATGGTTCCACAATTGAGAAAACCAATTTGTGCTGTCGTAGCAAAAGATGAGGTGACTTCTATAAAAGGGAAGAGTCGATCGCTACCTTTGAAAAAGTTTGCAATTGGTGGGATTACGATGGTCTACGACTAGCCATAGGCCATCGATCGAACTCAGTAGAAATCCTTTAGGTGAGGGAGATTGTATTTGTATTAAAGGAATTGGAGTTTTTAGGGATTGCATTTTTAGGGATTGCAAATGTGGGACTATCGATCGTCATTGTTTTCAAACAACGATTCTAAATCACGATCGCCGCGCAATACACGCATGATTTCAATTCCATCATTCATTAGTTGATAGAACAAAATGTAATTATCGAGTTGTAACCCACGCATCCCCGATCGCAAATGTTCATAGCTACGACCAATTTTTGGGAATTGGGTCAGGTATCGACATTTCTTAGTAAATTCATTGAGAAGACGATCGCCTGCTGCTACATTGCGTTGAGCGTAATAATCCGAAAAATCTCTTCTAGATCTCGAATTGCGGTGGGTGAGATGATGTACGTTCTAGTTCAGCGGCACCGATCGCAACTTTCTCCTGTATGTCCTGCGCCCATTGGTCATAGCGGCGACGTTGAGCGAGTAGTTGAAGAGCATCGGCCAGTAGGTCCGTAGCACTGGCATAGCTCCCGATCGCCAGTTCCTGTTGAATAAAGTCTTGTTGTTCTGGCGTTAAGGTGAGGTTTATCGGCATAGGTATAACTCATCGTTAATTCTACACATTGTAATGCTTCGCTTTCCCACTTTCCCCTAATCTTTGTCAAAATAGAAACACAATTAACATTCTTCATTTCCCATGCAAGACGTCCAATCTTTAATTCGCCAAGTTTGTGATGAAAGCTGAGAAGAACTCGATCGCTCCAGAAGGGAGTTTCCGAAGAAAATCGCTAATTATGAATAAGTGACGATTGAGATTGCTTCTTGTAAGACCTGTTGAGTTTCTGGTTTTTCGCAGGCAATGACGGTGTGAGGAAGATGTTTATGGTGAGGGAATATGGTGAGGTTTGGAAAGTGTGGTGTGCTGTCGTAGCGAAAGATGAGTTGATTTTGTCCGTCTTGGTAGTGATAACGATAATCTAGGGTGGTGAGTTGATCGTCGAAAATAACAATAGCCTCATTGATTTCGAGAAGATTACTTTGTTGAATACGAATTCTAATTCTAAGGTTGACACGATCGCGGGTGAGGATTTCTTCAGTATAGCGATCGATGTAAAGATTGGGATAGGTGAGAATTGTTTGTTCGATCGCATTGAGATATTGGGCTAATAATTCATGCGGCATCTTGCAGTTGCTTTTCTAGGGATTGATGAAGTCCGAGATAGTGGCGGTAGTCGTTGGCCCAATCGATAAAGATTGCTTCGTCAGATAGTTGTCCCTGATTGTATTGATAGAAGAATTCTTCTGAGTCTATCTTGTAGCTATTTTCATAAAGGCTTAGACGTTTGGTGACTGCAATGAGGGCATCAAGGGGGGAAGTGTAGAAAATAGTTTGTTTTCGCATGGCGTGACTCATCATTAGCTTTTTACAACTATAATGTTTCGCCTGTCCATATTCTATTAATCTATGCCAAAATAGAAACACAATTAACATTCTTCATTTCCCATGCAAGACGTTCAATCTTTAATTCGCCAAGCCTGTGATGAAAACTGGGAAGAACTTGATCTCTCTGGGATGGGCTTGACGGAGTTGCCGAAGGAAATCGGGCGGTTGACGGGGCTGAAGAAACTGGTGTTGGGGAAATGGAATGGAAATGGGTGGGTAGGAAATTCATTCACGGAGATACCTGAGATTGTATTTGAGTTGAAGCAATTAGAAGTGCTATTGATTTCTAGCAACCAAATCGCCATCATTCCAGAATCGATCGGACAGCTCACCAATCTCACATGGCTTGACCTCTCTAGCAACCAAATCGCCATCATTCCAGAATCGATCGGACAGCTCACCAATCTCACAGAGCTTTCCCTCTCTAGCAACCAAATCGCCATCATTCCAGAATCGATCGGGCAACTGACCAATCTCACAGCGCTTATCCTCAGTTTCAACCAAATCACGAAAATACCGGAATCGATCGCAAAACTCTCCAATCTCAAATGCCTAGTCCTAGAAGGCAATCCAATTGAAAATGTTCTACCAGAAATCATTCGTAGGGGATGGGGAGAAGAAATATCTGACGATGGTGAACCCCAAGTTATCTTTGCCTATCTCAAACAGAAATTTAAACGGCCTCTAAATGAACTTAAAGTTCTTCTAGTCGGTGAAGGAAATGTTGGCAAAACGTCCCTCATCAAACGCCTTCGAGACAATAGTTTCAATGCGAACGAACGCAAAACTCATGGCATCGAAATCCATCCCTGGCAACTCAACGTCAATCAACAAACCATCAACATCAACTTCTGGGACTTCGGCGGACAAGAAATCATGCACGCCACCCACCAATTCTTTCTCACCAAACGGAGTATCTATCTCCTCGTCCTCAACAACCGCGAAACCGACGAACAAAATCGCCTTGAATATTGGCTAGAAATCATCAACAGCCTCAGCAATCAATCCCCCATCATTATCATCGGCAACCAATCCGACCAACATCCCCTCGATACCAACGAAAAACACTACCAAGACAAATATCCAAACATCAAAGGCTTCATCTCCACCTCCTGCGAAACAGGCGACGGCATCCCAACCCTAATCGAAACCCTCACCCACATCATCACCACACTCCCCCACATCCACAACCTCATCTCCGAAACCTGGTTCAAGCTCAAACAAAAACTCGAAGCGATCGACAAAGACTATATTTCCTACGAGTGTTACAGCCAACTTTGCGAAGAACATAACATCACCGAACCCACCGAACAAGCCAACCTTCTCCAGCTTCTCCATGACCTCGGAACCGTCCTAAACTTCGCCGAGAACGATCACCTCCAAGACACCAACGTTCTCAACCCCACCTGGGTTACAACGGGCATCTACGCCATCCTAAATGACAACAACCTTATGACCGAGCACAAAGGCATCCTCCCCCGCTCAGAACTCAGCCGTATTCTCAACAGCGACTGCTACCCAGAATCCAAACATCGCTTCATCCTCGACATGATGCAAGAATTTGAACTCTGCATTCCCCTTGAATCCAAAGATCAATGGCTTATTCCCGATCTACTACCCAAAGGAGAACCCGACACAGGCGACTGGAACAGCACACTCCAATTTCAATATCACTACAACATTCTCCCCCAAAGCATCATCTCCCGCTTCATCGTCCGCATGAGCCACTGCATCTCCAAAGATACCTATTGGCGCACAGGAGTCGTACTCAGCGATCAAGAGAATCGCGCCATTATTCGGGCTGACCCATACGATCGCATCATCTCCATATCCATCAGCGGTCCCCTATCCACCCGTCGAGCTTTTCTCCATACCATCCGCAATTGTTTCCAAGCCATTCACCGCACACTCGAAAAACTCGAACCCAAAGAAAAAGTCCCCCTCCCCCAAAATCCCAAAATCATTGTCGATTACCAACAGCTTTTGACCTACGAACGTAAAGGCGTACCTGAATTGATTCCTGAAGGTTACGATGAACTAGTGAATGTCAAAACCTTACTGGATGGCATCGAAACCCCTGACCGTCGTTGGAAACACGATCGCGATCGGTATGATGATTCTAAACAAGAATTCCATTTCCACATGTCTCCAACCTTCAACAATCAACAGGATCAAACAATGACCGACAACAAAACTTGGAACGGCGATCGTATAGAAACCAAATTCCAAGGAGATCAAGTCATGGGAAACAAAATGCAAATTGATACGGTACAAGGTGACGCGATCGCAGGCAACAAAATCATCAATTCCCAAAACCTCGCCCAAGCCACCCAAGATATCAAAGCCCTACTCGATCAAATCTCCGCCACCGACACCAGCAACAATCCCACCCTTGTCGCCATCAAAGCGATCGAAGCGATCGAAAAGAACCCCACCTTAAAAGACCGCATTGTTAACGCCGGAAAAGAAGCCGGATTTGCGGCCCTAGAAGCTGCCGTCGATCACCCCGCCGTCAAAATTGTCACTGCTGCGCTTAAAGGTGCGATGAGCTAGACCCGATCGGAGATTAACGTCCTTCCACTTTCCCATACTCTGCCGAAATATAAATGCCCATCGTATAATATTAGATAGATACTTAGTTTGTGAGGTGAATGATTTATGCAGACACTTGAAATCTTGAATGCTTTGCCTAGTTTAACAATAGACGATCGCTTGAAAGTTATTTTGTCAGCACTAACCTTAAATCAAGAGCAGCAATCCTATTTAACGCCCGAACAAAATCGACAATATCTTGCATTGTCTGCTTTAAGTGCGATCGATGATTATTCGTCGGGTAGTGACTTGATTGCTTTCGAGGGATTGGATGGCGAAGATTTTCTAGATTCTTAGGGATTATTGAAAGATGAATCGTGGTGAAATTTGGCTGGTGCAGCTTGATCCAACGATCGATCGTGAAATCAGTAAAACTCGTCCGGCAATCATTATAAATGATGATGCGATCGGTATTTTGCCCTTAAAAGTGATTGTCCCCATTACAGATTGGAAAGATGTCTTTGCATCTCGACCTTGGATGGTTCTGATCTCGCCAGATTTGGCTAATGGATTAGCTAAACTTTCAGGTGTTGATACATTTCAAGTTCGATCGCTTTCTGAACGAAGATTGATTCGCAAATTAGGTGTGGCAGATTCAGTTGTTATGAAAAAGATCGCAAAAGCCATATCAATGGTCTTGTCATTATAATTATGATTTTCAATTCTCTCCTTCACATCCGGATTGAATGAACCAATCGATCGATTTCTACTCTCCCTTAACCCGATCGAAACTCACATCCAGCGACGTGAACTGTGGCAAAATCTCACGGCAAAATGCTTCCGCTGCCTTCGATCGATAGCGATTTGGATTAATAATTACAGACAACATTCGTTTAATCTGTACTCCTTCGATCGGCGCACGACACAAAATTTGGGCATTCAATTCTTTTTCAATCGCACTCACCGACAAAAACGATACTCCCAAGCCCGATTGAACAGCAGTCTTAATCGCCTCGATCGAATTCAGTTCCATATCAATCTTTAATCGACGCGGTTCAATCCCACAACGTGACAACACCTGATCAATCACCTTGCGAATCGTAGATTGGGAATCCAGCGCAATGAACTGAAGCTTATACAAATCTTCCTTTTGAATCGTTCCCTGCTTCGCCAACGGATGACCGGGCGGTAAAATCAATGCAAGTTCATCCTCCGCGTAGGGAATCATATCCAGAGAATCTTGCAATTCAGGAGGTAACTCACCGCCAATAATTGCTAGATCAATCTGTCCATTTGCCACACTCCAAGAGGTCCGTCGCGTAGAATGAACATGCAATTGCACCGCAACATCAGGGTACTTTTGCCGAAATAACCCAATCATTCGCGGCAACAAATAAGTTCCCGTCGTCTGACTCGCACCCACAATCAATGACCCACCCTGAAGATTTTGCAAGTCTTCAATCGCCCGACAGGTCTCCTGACATAGCGTCAAGATCTTCTCTCCGTAGGCCAAAAGCAAATGCCCCGCCTCCGTCAACTGCGCTCGCCGACCGCCCCGATCGAACAATGGCACATCTAATTGCCGCTCTAGATTTTGGACCTGAAGGCTAACAGCAGGCTGCGACACGTAGAGACTATCAGCAGCTCGTTTAAAGCTTCCCTCAGCGGCGATCGCTTTTAGGATGCGGAGCTGGTCCAGCGTAAAAGGAAGATCAGACATAAAACTTGTATGGGACCAAACGGGACAACCAGACACATGGAACACCGTCTTGATGATAAATACGGGAGTCGCGCCTCCAGCGGTAAACAATGCAACAAAACGTAACGATTAAATGTAGTAATCAAACCTACGCATCCCGGTTAATAGTAAGGTTGAGCAATGACAGAGCGACTAAATCCCCTAGATTCAATACCGCAGACTGCCTCCGTCTCCGATATTCCCCCTAATCAAGTTGCTCGTCAGTCTCTACCGACTGAAATTATTCGTGATTTCTTGACTGTACCAGGAATTGCGGGCATTGCCTTGATTGACGGGTATCCAACTCCTCGCCTTTATTCTGCCGATCCAACCCTCGAAATTCATCAGCCCAAATTTTTCTTGGCCAATGTGACCCAAATTTTGCGCACCCTAACTCCTCAGGTCCAGCAACTCGATTGTTTTTTCAGCACCTATCGGCTCTATATTCGTCGGATGGGACTTGGGTTTACGGTAGCGGTATTGACCCGTCGGGATGTGAAGTGGCGCAATAGTTCTGAAGATATAAGGCCATTTTGTCAAGCAGTTCAGTCCCACCTTAAAGCCTCTATTCCGCTGCTCGAAGACTGGGCGTCCGCTCGAAACAATCATCCCTTGGATAGCCCCTCGCACAAGGAGCCTCACTGGGATACGATCGCGACTGAGTTGCTTGCTCCTACGCCGCCTCTTCCTGTTGCTACCCCTAGTCTGCCACGACTTCAGGACTATCTGAAGGCATATAACCATCTCAGCACCATTGCAGCTCAGTACCTCGGCAGCACCATCATTGGTAGTCAAGTCAAGCGATCGCGTCCCCAAAGCGAAATTCTGTCCATGATTACAATTGTTGCCAAAGGTCAACTTATTATAAGTGAGGCCAGTGAGGTCGATCGCGTCCTTTCTTCAGAAGAACTTCAAGCGTTAAGACAGTGGACTCAAGATTTTCGGGGTCAATGTTCAAGAATTATTCGAGATTTTGATACGATAGCGCAGACGGCTGGGTTAACTAAGGAAGAAGTGGCGCTCTTGACTGGAGTTCTCTAGATCACCTAGTTAGATGACTTAGTTAGATCACTCAATTCCCCAGGAGTTTATTTATGGCAAAAACTGTTCGCTTGGAGCCGATCGCGCAAGATACTTCCGTTGAGACCAATGGAAATTTGTTGTCTGTTCTGCTTAACAAAGATCTTGATGTTCTACGAGAATGCGGCGGACGGGGCATGTGTGCAACCTGTCACATCTACGTCAAAGATGGCATGGACCACCTTTCTGCCATGAACCGTCGGGAGCAACGCACCTTAGAAGTGATTACCTCTTGTCAGCAAAACTCTCGTCTGGCTTGCCAAGCTCGTGTGTTGGACAATGGGGTGGTGGTAGAACTGCCGCCGGGGATGTACATCAATTCCCTAAAAGATATTGAAGATTTGATTGGACGACGGGCAGAACAAGATTTGCTCCATCCGATTACGGGGAAAGTGTTGGTGGAAGCCGGAAAACTGATTACCCGATCGACCCTCAAGAGCATTTCTGACAGCGAAAATCTAAACTTTAATGGCTACTTTACCAACTCTAGCGAAAGCTAAGACGTTCACGCGATTCTCTCGGGCTGGTAAGATTCTTACACTTGAAAGACTCGCATGAGAGATGTTATTCCATGACTACGACTACGCAACCCGTTGAAGAATTGTTTGATGCTGGCCTAGAACGTTACCAAGCTGGCGAAGCGATTGAAACGTTGATTCCAGTTTTTAAAGAAGTTTGCGATCGTTCTCGCACCGTCAGCGCCTCTTGGACCTGTCTGTCTTGGCTCTACTTACTAGCTGGGCAAACCGATCTCGCCTTGACCTCGGCTCAAAAAGCGGTGAAACTCAACCCCCAGGATCCCCAAGCTCGGGTTAATTTGTCCTTGGCCATGCTAGAAGCTGGTAAAAAAGGCGTGCGAACCCATGTCGAAATCACCCAGCAAATCATCATGGTATCTGAAGAGTTGCGTGATGAAGTGATGTCAAATATTCAAGATGGACTCACTCGCAAACCGGGTTGGAAAAGCCTGGAGCGCGTTAAGGCTTGGCTGATTGAAGGTTAATTTTGTTAGCTAATCTTGATTATCCTAACTAACAGTGGCTAATCGTTGCGCATTGTTTCCCAGACCGATCGCCATTGCTGAATGGTTTCTTCGGTTTGGGGCCTTAAAAATTCGCTTTTGTTCAATGCTTCTGCTCCCGGCATCAAGATGGGGTTAGTTCTGAGATCTGCGGGAGTTCCATTGGTTGGATTCGGGTCGAGACTTGGGGAAATGCCTTGGGTGAGTAATGAGAATTGCGCTGCCCGATCGGGATTTAATGCGTAATCACACCAAGCGGCGATCGTGGCTAGTTTAGTTTCGGATAGATCCGTTTTCTCAGGTTGAGCGGGCTGCACCCAAAGATCTGCGTTTAAGGCTGAGCCACTTTTGGGAAACACGGCAGCCATTTTTGGATTTTGCCGCATGACCCGTAGAGCATCTGTCGAGCTAGCCACCGCCAACCAGGTTTGATCTAAGGTTAGCGGCTCAAGGTAGTGGGTAGAGGAGTAGAATTTTGCGTTGTGGTGAAGCTGAGCTAGGGTTGTGGCGAGATCGGGGATTGTGACTAAGTTCTCGGTGTTATAGGATTTCCCTAATTTTTTCAGGGTCAGCCCGATCACTTCACGGGGTTCGTCTAATAGCGAAATTCGACCTTTTAGATCCGATCGCCATAGGTCAGCCCAATCCGTTGGAATCGGCAATTTCCGATCGGCAAAAATATCTTTACGGTAAAGCAGTACGGTACTGTTGAGACGATAAGGTATGGCCCATATCCGTCCACCGTTGCTATTAAGGGCGAGTTCTCCGCTATTGTCGCGAGTTAACAACGTTTTTAATTTTGGATCGAGAGTTTGCCAAGCTGGAATTTTCTCCATGTCCATGGGCTGAAGAAGCTGTTGCCGAATCGCTAAGGTGAGCCAGAAGTCCCCTAGGGTAGCCAGATCCGCAACTGTGGCTTCGGCGGGCGTTCCAATCAAGGGTGCGGGGAATGGCACGATGCCTTGTGGAGCCTTGATTTCGCCTATGGATTGTCGTTTCCATTGTTGGAGCTGTTGAAAGATGTCCTGAAGCTGTCGCGCTTGCCTCAGATCGATCATGGCCCCGCCGTCTTGTCTAAACTGTTTTGGCAATTGAAGCGGTAGGCTTCCTCGCAGCGCCATCAAACGTAATATGTTGCCTTGGGCCTGACAGCCTGTGGTGGATAGAGCAAGCGCGGGAAGGGTGATGGCTTTGAGAAAAGTTCGACGGTCCATGCGTTAGTAAAGTTCGATAGCGAATAATTAGCTCTAATGAGTTCTATTGTCTACGTTCTAGGCCAAATCCTACAAGGCTATAGAAATATAGACTAGATAATGCTGGAACGGTAGTCTAATGGTCGTAGTCCTTTCTTATAAAGGTAGCCTTAATTACAGTCTCTTGCTTCAAAGATTAAATGATTTAGTGTGTAATCAGGGTTCTCTGTGATTTGTCAATAGTATTATAAATAACCGCGCTCAATTCAAAATTCAAATGGAGCGACTTTAAGTGGAAACTATGCAAACTGAAATTTCTGGACTAGCCCGGAAATTGGATTCTCTCACTCGCGGATTAGAAGACCTGACAAATCTTGTCACTAGAACGAACTATCGTTCTAACTCTAATGAGCGACCGAGTTCCAAGGGCTATGATGGTACGAATTTGACGGGGTACGACAGTTCTTACTCCCATCATCATGTCTTGGAGGGTTTTAATGATCATCAGGATATCCTAATTGATACCGATGGCGCAGAAATGTTCGCAACGAGAAGCGATCGTGTTCTGTCTCCTGAGTTACAAATTCAGCGGCTCACGGCTCAGCTTACTGCGGCTTACAACAGAATCGCAGCATTGGAAGAACAATTACTCTCTAGACGGATGTCTTAGCGAATTTTAAGACCGTTAGAGTTGGAAATGAAATGGTCATTATGCTCAATTTCTCGAATGGGATTTGGGCGATCGTTTTTTATGGGGCATTAAATTCATAGTTTAAATCGATCGTCTCCCATTCCTTACTAATCAATATTGTTGACCATATCAATGTTGTATTCAGTAATTCAGTATCTTTTGTAATTCCATCTCCCGATAACATGGATAAGATTTCATATTTTAGTAAGATTATTCCGGATTCGAGTGTAGTGAGTCATAGCCATATGCCAGAATACTCACCTGATTAACATGAGACGCAAAATAAAATAGATTTGTACATACCCAATTTGATAGAACTAAAATTGGACTAGAGTATGATTTCTCCAATTCAAAATCTTGGAATGACCTTCAGGATTGCCGAGGCAAACGGCATCGCGCCCAGCTTTACCAAGTCAAAGAAAACGCCACACCAGCCCAGCAGTCATCCATCAACTGATCTAATAATCACATCGCGTCATTCCACAAAGCCGATGATGAGAGTTGAACTCACGACCCCCTAATTACGAGTTAGGTGCTCTACCACTGAGCTACATCGGCAAAAACCAATCTAAATAATACCAGAGACCCGTAAAATAAACCATACTAGATCTCAGATTAATTCCCCCATCCCTATTCATCATTCTCCATGCCCCATCCCACAAAACGCAACACCCTGCTTGAAACCGATCCCGATAAATATGCTCTACTCCGCGCCGAGACCATGGCTCCGTACCGAAATCTGAGGCTTTTTGTTTACGCAGGTTGTGGTGCCTCGGGCGTGATTGGCGGCATAGTATTCTTAGCCCAGATTTTAGCGGGCCGAAATCTCGACACAGCTATTCCAAACTTTGCCGTACAATCCGGAGTTATCGCGCTTATGGGCGGTCTATTCGTCTGGGAACAAAAACGCAAAACTAAACTTGTTGAAGCATGGCGCGAAAAGATCAAACGCGATCGGACTAAAATTTAGAATCAGTAGCTAGAAATAGTGAATTAAACAATGATTGTCTGCTCAATCCACCATTCTTTTCAATTTCTACATCGGCGGAGTCTTAGAAATTCGCCATGCAATAATAACAACCACGACTCCGCCAGAAATCAACGCTAGCCAGTCTTGCCAACTTTCAGGAATCATCTCATACATAAGAACTAGCTCTTAGTCTTCAGCGAATACGTACTTGTAAAGATCTTTTGGATCTGGTTCAGGACTCGATAGCGCAAACTCAACCGAATCTTCAACATGAAGCTGAATCTTTTTGTCGATGCTTTTCAGTTCTTCCGCCGTCGCTACGCCATTTTCCGTCAGATGGGTCATTAGCTGCTTAATCGGATCACGAGGGAACCATTGATCTTTTTCTTCACGCGATCGCAACTCATCGGGATCTGCCAAGGAATGTCCCCGGAAGCGATAAGTTAACGCTTCAATCAACGTCGGACCTTCGCCCGCACGGGCACGTTCAACAGCTTCTTGAGCAATCCGGCGCACCTGCAACACATCCATCCCGTCCACTTCATAGGCAGGCAAACCAAAAACCGCGCCTTTCTTGTAAACTTCCGGCTCAGGGGTCGATCGCTCGTGGGCCATACCGATCGCCCAACGGTTATTTTCCACCACAAAAATAATCGGGAGCTTCCACAGCGCCGCCATATTCAAACATTCAAAAAACTGACCATTATTCGACGTACCATCGCCGAAGAAACAAGCCGTCACCTGATCCGCCGACGTATCGCCCATGACCTTACGACGATACATCGTTTGATAAGCCGCCCCCAGCGCCACTGGAATCCCTTCGCCAATGAATGCAAAACCGCCCAGTAAGCCATGTTCAGCCGAGAACAAATGCATAGAACCACCGCGACCTTTGCTACATCCGGTCGCCTTCCCAAACAATTCAGCCATCACTTCACGGGCTGGAACACCACAGCTCAAGGCATGAACGTGATCTCGGTAGGTGCTGCATACGTAGTCTGTACTTTGGCGCATCGCCCGAATAACGCCCGTGGCAACTGCCTCTTGGCCATTGTAAAGATGAACAAATCCAAACATCTTGCCGCGATAGTACATCTCGGCGCATTTGTCCTCAAAGGTGCGTCCCAGCACCATATCCTCATACAGCATCAACCCTTCGTCTCGGGTGATTTGAGCGGGTTCCACAGACTGAGCCGGATATATGCGTTCGTAAGCCATGGGTGAAGTCCTAACTCGCTGAAAACTGCAATGCTTAAACTGTCCGAAACTGAACCCCTAGACCGTAAATCCAGATCATTCACTACGCCGTTAACCACAATATCGTAAAACTCTATCGTAAAACCTCATCTCCCGTCATCTTTCGGTCTGCGCCCCCTCGCTGAAAATATATTTTCAGCATATAATTTTAATTGTTCCCTGAGATAAAGAGACCAAGTGCCCGAGTCCGCTCGGACCATGTATGATATCTCTAAATTTTGAAAGCTCTCAGTCTTGGATATTCACTCCCATAATTGATCAAAAGAGTTGATTATAAAGGCTATGTGGGAACCAGCATTCTGAATATTGTTAGGCAATTACTGGGGAACTAGACTGTGCGCATACCGCTCGATTACTACCGAATTTTGGGTTTACCGATTCAGGCTCCTGACGAGCAACTGAAACAAGCTCACGGCGATCGGACCCACCAGATGCCCAGACGGGAATATTCGGAAAATGCGATCGGGGCGAGACGGGCGTTGTTGGATGAAGCCTATGCGGTGCTGACGGATCCGGATCGACGTTTTGACTATGATCGGCGTTTTTTAGCAACAACAGCCTATGACACAGAATTGTCGCCCCTAGATTCCTGTAGCGGTCGTTCTGAGACGCCAGACCCAACCCCTCACATTGACATTGCTGACGAGCATTTAGTCGGGGCATTGTTGATTTTGCAAGAGCTGGGAGAATATGAGTTAGTCCTTAAAGTTGGACGACCTTACCTGAGCAGTGGCCGTTTGGGGAATGGGTCGAGCAGCCTAAAAAACGGTCAATTTGGTGATCCCAATATCGCCTTGACTGACACGGTTTTAACTATAGCCTTGGCCTGCCTTGATTTAGGTCGTGAACATTGGCAACAGGGACAGCATGAAACCGCCGCTGAAGCGCTTGAAACGGGCGAAGAGTTGTTGGTCCGAGAAGGGCTGTTTGTGGGGATCCGGGGAGAGATTCAGTCGGATCTCTTACGACTGCGGCCCTATCGGGTTCTAGAGCTTTTAGCGCTGCCGGACCAACAGTATCCGAGCGATCGAAAAAAAGGACTGAAACTCCTTCAGGACATGCTACGAGAACGCGACGGTATTGATGGCGCTGGCGATGACCAATCCGGCTTGAGCATTGACGACTTTTTGAGATTTGTGCAGCAATTACGTGGATATTTGACAGCGGAAGAGCAACAGATCCTATTTGAGGAAGAAGCCCGTCGTCCCTCGGCTGTGGCCACTTATCTTGCGATTTATGCCCTAATTGCCCGTGGATTTGCTGATCATCAGCCCGCCCTGATTCGCCGCGCTAAGCATTTACTGGCCAAGCTGAGTGCCCGTCAGGATGTCCATTTGGAGCAATCGGTCTGCGCATTACTGCTCGGCCAAACTGAGGAAGCCAATCGCCTTTTAGAACTCAGCCAAGAATATGAACCGATCGCCTTCATCCGTGAACATTCCCAAGGATCTCCCGATTGGTTGCCTGGGCTATGTCTTTATGCTGAACGCTGGCTTGGCAGTGAGGTGTTTCCCCATTTTCGCGATTTGTCCCAGCGCCATGCGGCATTAAAAGACTACTTTGCGGATGACCAAGTGCAGATGTATCTCGAAGAACTCCCGGCTGACATCCTGGAGCCTGCTCAGCGTCCAGCGATCGGGGTGGGCGATCGTGATGAGGATGTTTGGAGTGCCCTGTCCGCCATTTACCCGATCGGTTCAAGCCTAGGCTATGCGTCCCGATCGACCCCACCACCCCTAGAACAAATCAGTGCTGGGCGCGCCCACGCATCCCTCCAGTTCCAGGACTCAGCCCCAAGTTCAGAGACAACAGTCCCCGAGTCCAAAGGCAAAGACCGATCGCAATCCGCCCGCAAGAATCCAGATAACGCAAAAAATACTAAAAAAAGTGGATTATCAAAGCTGGAGACTACTCCTGTGGTTCGTGCTATTGAAGCTGGGACGATCGTTGCTAGTGGGGCTGGAGCTATTTACAATGCTGCGCCTGCTGCCAGCGATCCAAACGTAAAAGCTCCTCGCTCTTCCCAATTGAACGATCGCCCTCGCCGAATCAAAGGGGTCTCGCCGCGTCGCACCACAAGATGGAGGTATCCACTTTGGTTCCCTTGGGCACTGGGCTGCTTAGGTGTGATGGCGATCGGATTGGGTCTCGGACGACTCAGCAAAGAATATGCTAACCGTAATCAACCTATCCCCGCCCCGATCGTTAGCCCCCTGTCAACGGCTATCTCCAGCCAACCCACAGCAATTCAAGGTGACTTAACCAATGCAACCGCAAAACAAGTCCTTGAGCTATGGTTTACCGTAAAAAAAGCGGCTATGGGATCGGGCTACGCGAGCAATCAGCTTGAAATAGCCCTGATGGAGCCGAAACTTGCCGAGTGGCAACGCATATCATCCCAAGCCCAGCGCGAGGGTGAACATGTGGAATATGAACATGCAGTTGACATTAAAAAAGTTGCGGTGAGTGCCACGAATCCCAACGAAGCCTTAGTGACAGCGAATATTCGTGAACTGCGCAAATATTATCAAGGCAATACTATGAAAGACCAGCAAACAGATGACCTGACGTTGCAATATACCCTGTTGCGTCAGAACAACCAGTGGAAAATTTCGACCTGGCAATCCGCTCAATCCTAATATTAATGTCCTTATCCGACTAGATGATCTTCCCCAATTACCACATTAGGCTTTGAAAATGACGATCGTTGTTGCGGAGAATCATGGTTGATACGTTGATACATGCTTACACGCCCCTGATTCTCTGGGTTACCCTTGGAATTTTTTTGCTGAGGGTGTTGCCTGAGAAAACGCCCTATTGGCTCGGACGCGCTTTGTATTGGTTTGGGGTACCGTGGCAGATCTTTGACTTGTCACGCCACTGTAAAATCTCTGGAGAAATTGGCCTTGCTCCCGCCATTACCGTCGGCACCTTGGGGGTGGGATTACTGATGGCGTGGATTGCGTTGCAGTCCGTTGAATTTGTAAAACATCAATACGAGGCTAAAAAGGCGACGTTACCTTTGCTGTTGCCAAACTACGATCATAGCCAATATGGGCCGTTCATTATTGCGGCAATGTTAGGCAATACGGGATTTGTTGGCTTAGGGATTCTGCCGACGATTTTAGAGCCATCCGCCTTTAGCTGGGCTGTATTCTTTAGTTTGACGCAAAACATTATTGGCACCTATTTCATTGGCGTATTGATTGCCAGCCATTTTGGTGAACGAGAAAGCCGCGCCTCAGGGTGGATTCTGGCCCGCGATATTTTGACCGTGCCATCACTTTGGGCCTGTGGATTTGGCTATCTGAGTCGGGGAACTGTTTTTCCTGTGAATATTGAAATTTGTGCCAGCTCATCCCTAATGTTTGTTGTACCCACATCATTTTTATTGATGGGGCTGCGGTTGGCCCAGATTAATGGTTGGAAAAGTTTACGGAATGCTGTGTTGCCTGTGGGGCTGAAAATGCTTGTGTTGCCTGCGATCGTGGGCGTTGGAACATCACTTTTGGGATTGACAGGCGATGTAAGGTTGGGCTTGGTGTTAATGGCGGGAATGCCTAGTGCATTTGCGAGTTTAATTCTGGCAGAAGAGTACGATATGAATCGGGACTTACCCGCGAGTAGTATTGCCCTTAGCACCATTGTTTTGCTCTTTATGATTCCAGTGTGGTTATGGATTTTTTAAAGTGAATTTTTAAAGTGAATTTTAAGGCAGATTTTTAGGTCAGCCATATTTTTGAGGCGCGTTAACGTACGGAGTGATTCATGACTTTAGGCCAAATCCTGTTAATCGAAGATGAAGAACTAATCCGGGAAACCGTTGCCCTTGCACTCACGGAAGAAGGCTATGAGGTCACCACCGTGGCAGATGGAAAAATTGCTTTGGAAATTCTTCGCCTTAATCTCCAGAACCCATCTGATAGTACGCCGGGATTACAACCGGATTTGGTGATTTTAGATTTAATGTTGCCCAATATAAATGGACTCGATTTGTGTCGGCTCTTGCGGCGACAGGGTAGCACCGTCCCGATTTTGATGTTGAGCGCTAAAGGAACGGAAACCGATCGGGTGGTGGGATTGGAAGTGGGCGCGGATGACTATCTAACCAAGCCCTTTGGGATGCGAGAATTGGTGGCCCGATGCCGTGCATTATTGCGTCGCCAGCACCAATTTCAGCCGCCGTCTTCGGCTAATAATAACAGTGGATCCGAAGCGATCGTTGCCTCTGAAAATACCCTCAAAGCCCCACCTAGTCTTTCCTACCAAGACATTGGCATGTATCCCGAAGAGTGCCGGGTGATTGTCCGCAATGTCGAAATTAATTTGTCCCCTAAAGAATTTAAGATTTTAGAACTATTTTTACGCCATCCTAAACGGGTATGGTCCCGAGATCAGCTTCTAGAGAGGGTGTGGGGCCATGACTTCATTGGGGATAGCAAGACCGTCGATGTTCATATTCGTTGGTTACGTGAAAAAATCGAACTCGATCCCAGTCGTCCCATTCACTTAGTCACGGTGCGAGGCTTCGGCTATCGACTCGGTTAAACATTTACCTAGACATGTAGTGCAGTTTGCCCTAATCTACCGTATTGCTGGAGTACGCTAATTTATAGTTCCTTTGTGATAATTTAGTTGACCAGAAATTTGAGTGGAGTCTAGGTAAACGTTTTGGCCGAATTCTTATTAGGGTTGGGGATCGGGGGCTTAGGGCTGCTGATTTATCGGATGCGGTTATTGAAGACCTTGCAACGAGCCACCAACAGTGCTAGTCGTGACTATCTGGGATCTCAATTTCCCAATAGTACAATTGATGGCGATGACGATTCTCATGAAAAGTTAAAATGCCGCCGATCGTTTGACAACCCGACTAGATCCTTGTCCGTCACGTCTCAGCTTCTCCGCTCTCTAGACCTATTACGACAACGCAATCTTTTTTTAGAAGAACAACTCTCGAACTGGAAGGCGATCGTCTCGATCTTGCCCGTTGGCTATTTACAAGTGGATGAAGATAATCAATTGATCTGGGGCAATTCCCCCGCCCTTGAATTGCTCGACATTCAGGACTACGACATGGATGAGCCTCGGTTGCTCATGGAAGTGGTGCGATCCTATGATTTAGATTCCTTAATAGACCAAGCCCGATCGAGTAATAAAGTGTGTCAGCGGGAATGGAACCACTATGCAACGTCTGTAGATGTCACTTACGTCACCTGCCCGATGGCTCATCCGTTAAGAGCCTATGCGTTGCCGCTTCAAGGAGGCAATCAGGTCGGCGTAATTTTAGAAAGTCGTGCAGAGGTCCAAGCTCTATCTCAGCAGCGCGATCGATGGACATCGGATGTAGCCCACGAATTAAAAACCCCGCTCACCTCCATCCGTCTCGTCGCTGAAACCCTTCAATCTCGTCTAGAGCCACCGCTACGAACTTGGGTCGATCGATTGTTAGTGGAAAGTATTCGATTAAGTACTTTAGTTCAGGAAATTCTTGACCTAAGCCATTTAGAAACGGCTGGCACCCGGCCTTTAAAAGCTACGTTGATTGATTTGCCTGAATTAATTCGATCGGCATGGCTGACCCTAGAACCGATCGCCAGTGTCAAGCTAGTCACTCTCACCTATGAAGGGCCAGACACGCTCCGACTTCAAGGTGAAGATGCTCGATTACACCGAGTATTAGTTAATTTACTGGACAATAGTATTAAATACACCTTGCCCGAGCGCCCTATTTTACTTCAGCTTAGTTTGATCCAAGATCCCAGTATGATCACTGGAAACAGAAGCGCCGAGTCCAACCCAAAACTTCATACTACCGCTACATTAATTCAAATCGATTTAATTGACGGTGGCGTTGGGTTTCCAGAAGAAGATTTGCCCTTTATCTTTGAACGATTTTATCGAGCTGATCCATCGCGTTCTAGAACCACTGAAAGCTATGCCTATAGTCAAGACGAGAGACCGATCGGAAGCACATCTCTTTCGTCTGGTCCTCAAGCCTTAACCAAAATCCCGATTCAACCGTTTCAACCCAGCAGCGGCAGTGGACTCGGGCTAGCGATCGTTCGTCAAATTGTAGAATTACACAAGGGAACAATCACGGCCCGCAATCATCCGGAAGGTGGAGCTTGGATACAGATTCGGTTGCCGCAGAAACAATAAACAATCTAGATTCTCTTTTTCTCCATATATTGCCGAGAAAAAGAGAGATCCTCTACCTGCGACAGATCCCCTACCCGCGCCGCGCCTGCAATTTTCGATAGACATCTTTAATATCGACCTGGTGTGCCGCTAGTCCGACCATGGTGTGATAAAACAAATCGGCCACTTCCCCAGCAATATCATCCTTATCGTTATCTTTGAATGCCATGATTACTTCTGCACATTCTTCACCGACTTTTTTCAAAATACTATTGTCTCCGCCTGCCAAAAGTTTGCACGTATAAGACTTTGGATCGGGACGATCGCGTCTATTGCAAATCACCTCAAACACTTGCGATAAGGTATCCGCTGGAGGTGTAACAACCGTGCCATCGATTTGATGGAAACAGCTTCGGGCACCCGTATGACAAGCAATATCGCCCACTTGCTCCACGGTCACCAATAGGGCATCACTGTCGCAGTCATAGCGAATTGTTTGGACCTTTTGTGGATGGCCAGACGTTGCGCCTTTATGCCAAAATTCCTGACGAGATCGACTCCAAAACCAGGTTTCGCCGCTTTCTAAGGTCTTGTTTAATGACTCAGCATTCATCCAAGCCATCATCAGCACCGTGCCATCTAGGTGATCTTGAACGATCGCAGGCACTAACCCCTGATCATTGTATTGAATCCGATCGACCGGAACTGAGCCTATAAAATTTTTCTGTACATCAGCCATACCGTTCTCGACTCCGATCGCATTTGCGAGATCTGCAACATTTAGAGACTTAAAGTAGCATAAGACACTTTGCAAAGGACTTCGACATCCCGTTGCTTCGATATTCCTTCGGCTCGACATCCCTCTGATATGTCGCCGTCACACTCCAACCACATGAAGCAGCCATTCTAAATTCACCACACTTTTTTACTATCAATATCCTTATTCTCTGACACCCCGTGCCAAAATTTAAATTCTCCCTTGCCACTGCTAGCACTGCCATAATCCTGACGATCGCCGTGATAAGTAGCGGTCTATTGATGGCTGTCTTAGCTGATGACATCGAGCTGCCTGCTGGTCCCCACGCCGCATCAGCCTGCCCCCCAATCCGATCAACTGCTGTCCCTAATGACATCGTTCCAACCGTCGTGCAACCTAGCAAAATCGTCATCCAACCTTGGAAAGGCCGTCATCATGTCTATGCCGAATTTCTCCTTCCTAGTCAGCATTATTTCGCCAACGATCGGTTTCGCCTCAATCTCGGGAACTTAGGCGATTTTTGTGGAGGGGTCAGCTCGTCAGATAATCCTAATTCGCAGCCTGTTGCGATCGCCCGTCTTCGGACTCGCACGACACTTTGGCTAATTGCTCAAGGTCAATTAAATGCATTGAATCAACCCAAAAATTGGCAGTTGGAAATTGTTCCAAGAGAAAAACTTACCGCTGCGCATTCACGATCTTAGAGGCAATTTTTAAAAAGGCGCTCAGACTAATAGTCAATAAAATAAAGAAAAATCTTTTATAGTCAATCATTAATTAGACATTAATCAGCCATTTCCTAACTGGTCATAGGAACGAATTGCTGTAATGTAGGCGATCGTTCCTTCAAACGTTACGGTTTGTTTCAATAGACGAGTCAAAAATAATTGTCGAATAGTCTCAACTTGAGTTTGATCTAGATACTCGCGCAGTTGTTGGATGTAGGTTGAGTTTCGTCCAAACCACCGATCGCATAAAGCTTCCGAAACATAGAGTTCAGTCTTAGATGTCACCTGTTCGATCGTGATCGTGAATCCGGCTTGTACAAAAGTTTGACTCAATTTATCTAGATTTAAATATTGCGCTCCATTCGGCTGGTAATGCGACTCTTCAGCAGTGGAGATCCGATCGTACAAATCAACGTCAATCAAATTCCGATCGAGAAATGAATACAATCGTTGGGCCGCTTGGGGAATAGTTTCTGCTAAGATCCAGCGCCCGGAAGAGTCTAGAAATTGGCTGAGTGATTCAATAGTATTCTCTGAAAAACTACGGTAAATATTACGACCTAGAATACAATTGAATTGCAATTCTGGAGATAGTTGTACAATCAAATCATCTATTTTATTCAACATATTCAGCACGATCGGTTGTATCAATTGAGGTAATGCTGAAGCTTGTTCCTGAAGCGCTGCAACAGTTTGAACATTATCCCCACAGGCATAAACGCCCCCTTCTGGAACTCGCCGCACTGCTTCCCAGGTTAAGAGTCCACTCCCTGCATTCAAATCCAACACCACATGATGTCGCTGCAATTTAGCGTTATCAAAGATCCGATCGCGTACTGCTCCTAAATTTGCCCCTGTCTGACTAAGCGTTCTTTGAAGCCATTGGTCGGTTTGACGATCGATCGGCCCTGTGGAAAGCTGTTCCGGGTTAACTTCTACGATCGAAGCCAATTGAGCCTCACATTGAGCTTCACGGTGTCTCGCTACCGTATTCGCAATTTTAAGTTCATACCCTTGATTTGAAGGTTGATAAAATACCTGCCCCTGAAGCGCTGTGGGTAAATACTGCTGCACCACCCAATGATCGCGGTATGAATGAGGATACAAATACCCCTTGCCATGACCAAAGCCCTCCTGATCTCGGCTATTGTCTCGCAATGGATTAGGAACTTCGGCTTCTCGTTCTTTTTCAACCACCGCCAATGCATCAAAAAAGCCCATCACACTATTTGATTTTGCACAAGTCGCTAGATACAAAGCTGCCTGTGCCAAGGGATAGCGACCTTCCGGCATTCCCACCCGATCGAATGCCATTGCACAACTATTGACCACAACGATCGCCTGTGGTTCAGCCATTCCCACATCTTCCCCCGCAAAGATCACCATTCTGCGAAATATAAATCTTGGGTCTTCCCCGGCATACACCATTCGAGCAAGCCAATACATCGCTGCATCCGGATCGCTCCCACGCAAACTTTTAATAAATGCACTAATAATATCGAAATGGGCATCGCCTTCTTTATCGTAAAGTACTGCCCGTTGTTGAATAGATTCCTCTGCGATCGCCAAAGTAATACAAATCATTCCCGCATCATTGCGAATAGTCGTCGAAACTGATAATTCCAAAGCATTCAACAATGTTCTTGCATCACCATTAGCAATATTGACCAAATGATCAAGTGCATCCTCATCGATTACCACTCGACGATCGCCGTATCCTCGACTAGAATCGTTCAATGCCTGATGAGCAATTTGTTTTAAATCCTCGGATTGTAAGGGTTTAAGTTGAAACAAACGCGATCGGCTGACTAATGCCTTATTCACTTCAAAATAAGGATTCTCTGTCGTTGCCCCAATCAAAACCACCGTGCCATTTTCGACCCAAGGCAGTAGTGCATCCTGTTGGGATTTATTAAACCGATGAACTTCATCGATAAATAGAATTGTTTTTTGTTGATAGAGGCCACGCTTTTCTTGTGCCACCGAAGTTGCATCTCTAATCGCCTGTACCCCAGACAGCACCGCATTAATGGCAATAAAGTGAGCTTCCGTAGTATTCGCAATAATTCGCGCCAGTGTGGTCTTTCCTGTTCCGGGTGGCCCATAAAACAATAATGATGACAATTGATCCGCTTGAATCGCACGCCGCAATAATCGCCCTTCACCTACAATAGCGCCCTGTCCAACAAACTCATCCAACGTTCGAGGTCTCATCCGAGCGGCTAAAGGAGCTTCTGCATCAATTAATAGTTGACGCTGATGATCAAATAAATCCATTGTAAAACATTCCTAAAATGGGAACTCTACTAATCGATCGCATCCCCGATCGCATTCACAATTCAACCTTTCTAATTCATACTTCATGACAGACCACCCATTCGATCGATCGGGAAAAACCTGAGAACCGCACGGCCAATAATGTTGCTTTTGGGCAAGAATCCCCACACATGAGAATCGGAACTATTATTTCGATTGTCTCCCATCGCAAAATACATCTCCGGCGGCACTTCAAAGCTGTCTAGATTATTCGCTGCAAGACCCTGACAAAAAAACGAATCCTTTGATGATAGGCCGGGACAATCATAGTTTGGAGCTTCCTTGATATAAGGCTCCGTCAGCATCACACCATTCACCGAGACTACGCCTTTATGAATTGCAATCCGATCGCCCGGTATCCCAATGAGGCGTTTAATCAAAACTTGATCGCTGCTATAGCCCGCCATCTTTTGCAACATCTCCGGTGCACTAAAAATCACGATTTCCCCGGCCATCGGATTACGAAACTCATAGGAAACCTTCTCTGCAATAAACCGATCGTTAATCAACATGGTCGGCTCCATGGATCCAGATGGAATAAATCGAGGTTCCGCAACAAACGTCCGCACTAATAAGGCAATCACTAAAGCGATCGCTAAAACCTTAATATTTTCAACAAGGGACGACTTCTTAGACTCTTTGAGAGATGGAGATTCAGGTACTGATGGGGGAGACGGTTCAAGCATGACGGCAGGTACAAAATACAATACGTTACAACCCGTTGAGTATAAGCTGACGCTTTGCCTAATTCCATGCACAATATTAGAAAGATTTATCTTGCCCAACTTTATTTTAGGTTTTCGTTATGGCATTCACATTGACACAAGATATCTTGATGCATCTTCGGGATAATCTCGATGGGTTAGGCTACGCCATGGGTCCACGGGGACTGTTTGGCATTGGCAATGAAAATGGAGCCTTTGATGCGGCAGCTGTCGGCAGTACGACAAGTGCGACAACCGTCCGAAATTCGACAACCCTAGACGCTTATACGCGAGCCGCTGTGTTTCAGTTTCAATGCGATCGACTACTTCCAGCGACGGGCGAAATTGGTCAGAACCTCTATGATAATGTCGATGCCCAAGTGCGAGATGTCCAGAACAACCTCACAATTGTATTACTTGCCGATCCTAAGACCAACACAAGTATTTTAGGTGAAATAGACAGCTCTAGCTCTGTTCCCGCCGCCAAAAAGTTTCGCATTAGTGGCTACTACGGTAACCAAACCTTCCGTCTCGTCAAAGAATATCAACGTATCCGCAGCCTACCAATTACTGGAATTGTCACTAGCGCTGTTGCCCGTCAACTTAGTAGCGAAGCCCGTAAGCTAACAGGCGCAGGCGCTTAAATACTTCCCAAAACTTCCCCTATGGAAAGTAATGCGGTGGCAATATTTCACCAACTCAGTGACCTTAAACGGCACCATGAAAAAAGACTAATTATTTCCGGTGACTATGAATGTGAAACGATTTAAACCATTCCATAAACATAATTGAGAATGGGGATTTAATAACCTAGTAATCTAGGGAAACATATTCAATTATTCTATGGCGTTTGGGGCACAGCAAGTTGTTTCCCTACGGTATCTCAAACTCGGATCTGTAGAGAAATCTGTAGAGAAATCTGTAGAGAAATGGCCTACGGTGTCCTAAACCCAACTTATTCGTCGTCCAGAACTCCCATCGCTTCTTCCTGCTGTGCCATGGCGGGTTGCTGAGTTAAGGCATCGATCGTTGCTTTAATTGTCCCCGCGATCGGTACTGCAATGAACACACCCAACAATCCTGCAATCTTTAATCCAAACAGTAAGGAGACAAAAATCCAGATAGGATTCAATCCCGTAAAGTCACCCATAAGTTTTGGCGCAATCAAATTATCTCGAACTTGCTGGAGTATAGTCGCCGCTACCCCAACCCACACCGACAACCAAAAATCTTGTAATAATACCAACCCCGTCACCGATCCAATTCCCAACGCTGCTCCAATAAATGGAATTAATTCTGCAATACCAATTAATAATGCAAACAACAAGGCATAGGGAACCTTCAAAATTAAAAATACAGGAATCAATGTCACCGTCATAAACGACGCCAATACAAACTGACTCAAGAAAAAATTGTGAAAATTGAGCCGTAATGCGACACTAAATGCTCTACCAAACGGATGGGGCAACACTCCAATTAAACCATCCCAAAGTTGACCACCATACAAAAGCATATAAAATGCCATCACAATCACTAACAGAGCATCCATAAAGCTAGACAATGTACCGATCGCAAACCCCAACGCCTGCTTTGCTAACTCCTGAGTCTGGCTTTCAATTTGTCCACTTAACCGCCCAGTAAATCCCTGCAAATCAATGGGTAAATTGCGACCCTTGGCCCAGGTTTCCAGCGCCATTCCATGGGATTTCCCGGCTTCTAACCAATTGGGAAGATTCTTAAAAAGTTGCACACTCTGCTCAATCAAAATTGGAATCACTGTAACGCCAACTACTCCCAAACAGGTCACTGTGGCTAGCAATACAATAATGATACCAATCGCCCGAGGAATCTGCATTCGCTCAAATGCACGCACCAGATAATCTAGTAGAAATGCTAAAATTGCCGATACAATCAACAATGTTACTAATTGTTGGAAATAGGTCAGTACTACTCCAAACATCCAAACATTCAGCGCAATCAGCGGAAACAATAATCCAAAATAAAGTAATCGCTTTAAATCGCGGGTCGATCGACTCATTACACATCCCTCCTAATTCATTGCCGATCGATTCCGAACCACTATTCCAGCCGCTACAATAGCCACAATAGCCAAGACCCCAAACCCCAACGGCATTGGCATCCAAAGCGCTGTTTCAATGTGATTCTTCTGTCCCGCCTTCAATTCCCATGCTGCCCCATTTACGGTCAATCCTAAATTAAAAAGTTGGCTCGGATCCACAAAGCCTTCAGTTCCATTTATCGCCAGTGCAGTCAGATCAATATCAAACGCAAGACGATCGCGTTCAAACAATAATGCATTGCCTTGGGTTACATTAAGATTTGAAACAATAGTTGGTAACGTCGTATCCAAATTTTCAAGGGCAAAAAATTGATTGAATTTTCTTTCTAATTCCTTCACCGTATGGAACGGAATAGTGACGGAGACATCTTGTTTTGATATCACTTCATAGCGTCCTTGAACCGATCGGGTCTGCTGCTGAATTTGTTTAAGCAATGTGCGAGCAGTGGGGTTAGCTTCATTTGCAATATGAATGGTTTGAGTAATACTCCCTTGGTGCGGGCTATCGAGATTTACGCCAAGCTGATAGTCCACACATCCCGTCAGCATGATGCAACAAAACAATAATAAGGTTCCGGCCAATGCCTTTCCCAGTCTCGCCCAAACATTCTGAAGCTTCATAATTATTTGTCTACATTACAAACCACATTATTAAGGCCCGCACTCAAGGCACCAAACCCTAACTGTTCTATCCTACAACCAAGCTTAATCCTCGAAGAAGAAAAATCAATCCATCCGACGACGATCGTTTTCATAATCCTTTCATTTCTTATGAATTCATGATAAATTATTTGAAATATGAAACGATAATGAGAAAATTTTGAGATGAATAATTCTATTTATCTTGGCCAAACAAATAACTTAAAACGGATTCAGACCTGCATTTTAGGTCTTTTAGCTGGAATTTGGCTCAACGGTTGTACTTCTCATTCAATTTCAACCCAGCCTGAGATCGATCGGGCGAAAAATCCTACGGGTTCCAGGTCTCCGCGATCGGGTAAAAAAGTTATTCTCACTACATTTACCGTGTTAGCCGACATGGCGCAAAATGTAGCGGGAGATAAAGCGATCGTCGAATCCATTACTAAACCAGGGTCTGAAATTCATGGTTATGAACCTACCCCAAGTGATTTAGCGCGGGGCCAAGAAGCTGATCTGATTTTGGATAATGGCTTAAATTTAGAACGCTGGGCCGATCGGTTTTACAATAGTTTTCCAAAAGTCCAACACTCAACGTTGAGTGACGGCATTAAGCCCGTTGATATTGCAGAAGATTCATATAGAGGCAAGCCCAATCCCCACGCGTGGATGTCGCCTCAGAATGCCATTATTTATGTTGAAAATATCCGTAAAGCACTCGTTAATCTTGACCCGGCCAACTCAAAAACTTATAACAAAAATGCAGCAACCTATAGTGAGCAAATCAAAGAAATAGACCTGAAACTCAAAACTGCGATCGGCACCATCCCCCCAGAAAGGCGCTATATGGTGAGCTGTGAAGGCGCATTCTCTTATATCACCCGTGACTACGGACTCAAAGAAGTCTACATTTGGCCCGTCAATGCTGAACAACTCGCCACTCCAAAGCAAGTGGAAAAGGTAATTAATACAGTAAAAGAGAACAAAATTCTAGCAGTGTTCTGTGAAAGTACTGTGAGCGATAAAGCTCAGCGACAAGTTGCAAAAGAGACGGGTGCAAAATTTGCGGGGGTATTCTATGTAGATTCCTTATCCCCTGCCAATGGTCCTGCTTCCACTTACCTAAAACTGTTGGAATACAATATAAATACCCTAACTAATGGTTTAAAAAGTAACTAAAGGAGAGTCTAGGACTATGGGAAATATCAGTATCGACATTGAAAATGTAACTGTTGCCTATCACGGTAAAGTTGCTTTGCATAGTGCCTCTATTAAGCTTGAAGAAGGCGTTATATGCGGACTAGTGGGAATGAATGGCGCGGGAAAATCGACGCTATTTAAAGCAATTATGGGATTTGTCACCCCTGTGCGAGGAAATGTTTCAATTCACGGTTTACCCATTCGTCAAGTTCAAAAACGTAATCTTGTCGCCTATGTTCCACAATCCGAAGAAGTAGATTGGAAATTTCCGGTGGATGTCTATGATGTGGTGATGATGGGTCGCTATGGTTATATGAATTTGTTGCGAATTCCCCGATCGATCGATAAGCAGGTTGTGAAAGAAAGCCTGGAACGGGTGGGACTTTGGGATATGCGATTTAAGCAAATCGGGGAACTGTCTGGAGGTCAAAAGAAGCGAGCATTTTTTGCACGAGCATTAGCCCAACAAGCGACGGTTTTATTATTAGATGAACCCTTTGCGGGCGTTGACATTAAGACTGAGAAACTAATGATTGATATGCTGATGGAACTGCGTCAAGCGGGATATACCATTCTAATCTCGACCCATGATCTCTCCTCTATCACAACATTTTGCGATCAAGTCATCTTAATTAATCGCACAATTCTGGCCTATGGCAATACGTCTGAGGTCTTTACTGAAGAAAATCTTTCTCGAACCTTTGGGGGTTCAGTAGGCGATTTTTCTGGAGCAAAAGCTAACTCTCGTGATCAATATTAGGAATGTCTATTATGGATTTCATTCAGTGGTTTGTTCAGGGCTTTATTTATTTATTTGTTACGCCGATGCAGCATGAATTTATGGTGAAAGCCGTTTTGGTTAGTGCCTTGGTGGGTTTAGTTTGCTCGGCGCTGTCCTGTTATATGACGCTGAAAGGATGGGCTTTAATGGGTGATGCCGTTTCCCATGCTGTGTTGCCGGGGGTTGTGATTGCTTATGTGATGAATATCCCGTTGGCGATCGGAGCTTTTGTATTTGGTGTGGGTTCAGTGATTGCGATCGGATTTATTAAAGCTAAAACTCGAATTAAAGAAGATACCGTAATTGGTTTAGTCTTCACAGGTTTTTTTGCGTTGGGGTTAGTTCTAGTTTCTAAAATCAGAAGCACTATTGATTTAACACATATTTTATTTGGTAATGTTTTAGGTATTTCTGATTCTGATATTATACAGACTGTGATTATCAGTGTGATTACACTAGTCACGTTGGCAATTCTACGAAAAGATTTGATTCTGTTTTGTTTTGATTCGACCCATGCCCGATCGATCGGTCTCAATACCACTTTTCTCTACTACACCCTATTATCATTACTATCATTAACTGCTGTTGCAGGGCTTCAGACAGTCGGGATTATTTTAGTAGTTGCGATGCTAGTCACTCCAGGTGCAACGGCTTATCTGCTGAGCGATCGCTTTGACCATATGACACTAATTGCCATGGCTTTGGGTGTTTTTTCAAGTGTGATGGGCACCTACATTAGCTATCACATTGATGGTTCGACAGGCGGCTGCATTGTTGTATTACAGACTATCTTGTTTGTCGTTGCCATGATTTTTGCACCTAAGCACGGTATTATTGCCCAGTCAAAAGATATTGAAGTAAACTATTAAGTTTAAACTATTGCTTGTTTAAACTAAGGTAATCCGGTGTTAATCCGACTAAGTGAAAAAATATACCATAACGTACTATATAGAAATCTTGATGCTGTTCCAATAGTGATAATAATCATTAGCTAATCCTATAGTTAGGCTGTTGGCTAATAAGAAAAAACTGACTATAGTGAGTACAACCAAGTTTTGATTCAGAGCTTATCTTGAATGAACTTTGAATGAATTGTGTTATCACTCAGGAGCGCAACTGTTATGCAGAATTTGATGAATATTAAGCCGATCGTATCGATTGAATCTGAGGTTCCGATCGATTCTACATCCCTAATATCCTTAGATCAAAAAGGTCGCCACTCCCTTATTGTTAAAGCGCTGGAGACCATTCAGGATTTAATTGCAATATCGTTGTGTGTGGGATTGTTTGCAGTAATGGTGTTGCAGCTGCGGGAGATTTTTACCTCGTTGCTTTCGACCTTACAGTTCCATGAGATTACGGCGGACATTCTATTTATTCTGATTTTGATGGAGTTGTTTCGACTGTTGATTATCTATCTTCAGGAGCAGCGCGTTTCGATCGGAGTTTCGGTTGAGGTTGCAATTGTTTCAGTCTTAAGAGAAGTCATTGTTCAAGGTGTATTGGAAGTGGAATGGCATCAGATGTTAGCAGCCTGTGCCTTTTTGGTTTCGATGGCGGGGCTGATGGTAGTACGGGTATGGTTGCCACCGACTTTTGAGGGAGTGGACCCAGAAGGGCAGGTGTCCGCTAGGAGACGAGACAGTCATGACTAGTGAGCATCAAGAGTGAAATTGTTCTCAAGGCTTGAGGGCTGTAACTAAGATTCGCATAATGGCATCAATAATGTTTGCGAATACGATAACCAGATGATGCCTTGTTCAAATATTTTAATAGAACGATCGAGCGTTCCAAATTGCCAGGTGTTACCAGTTGTACCGATCGGAAAGCCAATAGTTGCTCGTACCTAGCAAATCTAAATGGTACGGTCAGCTTCCCGATCGGCTGTTGTCTAAACTGGTTATTTAGAGGACACCTTATAAAATTTCTAAAGCAACACAGCAGGCTTACGCATTCCTCGATCGGGCTGAATTTTCACCAACATCTCCATCAACGGAACAACCCGAACCTGCTGTTGCTGAACATTAACCTGATAGAGCTGCTGATTGGTCGTATCGAGCGCCGTCAGCCAACCGCTACGAGGATGGTACGCTCCCGTATCAATATCTAGCCAGCCGCTGCCGCCCACAACCTCTCCCGGCGTGACCCCAGAGAATGTAAACGTAATGGTATGCCCGGTGATAATTAGCTTATCGGGAAAAAAGGGCTTAGGACTACTGTGGAATTCATCCCGAATCCAACAAAATTGCTGTGAGGTCTGCTGATCAATGCGTAAGTTGGGATTAACACCCGCATGAACCAACCACAAATCGCCTAGATCTAAATAGGTGGGTAATGTGCGAATCCAGTCTAGATGTTCAAGCAACAGCTCAACCGTCTCGTAACTAGCCATTGTGGCGCGTCCGCCGCTGTGGAGCCATGCCTGAAGAGCGGGTTCAAAGACTTGGCCGTCTGGGAAGGATTCGAGCAGCATTTGTTCGTGATTGCCCAAGACGCAGGGATACGGGTGCGATCGGACAAATTCCACCACCTGAGCACTTTTGGGACCCCGATCGATCAGATCGCCCAAAAAGTAAACTTCATCTCCTTGGGATGGCGCAAGGGTTTTCATGAGAAGCATCAGGCCATCGTAATGACCATGGACATCTCCAATAACAATTCGCCGATTTGCACGTTGACTCATTGCGATCGCTCTTTATACACACTAATCGACTCGGAACATCTGAAGGTTCTCTTATCCATCCCTAAAAACCTAGAAGATAGACATCACCATCGATTGCTACACCGAGTTTAGACCTTGATACTTTCCATGATGAATCAAGGATGTCCATAACACAGTAGTGAAATCCCGTAGGTAAGATGAACGATCGTAAGTCCCCCTACAATAACTTCATAGAAAAATAGCCTTTTGCATCTTATCGGCCTAATGCGCTTAAAAAAGACTGCAATTCTGCAAAAATCGATCGTTTCTTCTGACCCGTACCTAAAGACGCTGCTACAAGATTATCGATTTTCTCTGCATCAGGTTTCAGTAATTCTTCGGCAATCACTTCCCAGGTTCCATCTTTTTCAAGCCATATCTGCCAAGGCGTTGGATAAAAGCGGGTGAGTGCGGTTTGGTCTTCGATCGGACGTAGGAAATAACAAGGTTCAATCGTACTGAGGAAGCGTTCGCGTAATGCTCGTCCCGCATAACCAATGCCCACAATGCTTACATCTTCCAAACGAGGCACCAGCAAAATTACCGGAACATCGCCCGCCTGCTTGCAGAGTTGCTCAACGGCTCCCACTTCAACCGCTGTTGGGGACACAACAATATAGAGTTTATCGTCTGTTGCAACATGTTCAATTGCTTCTGTAGTTTGCCGAGACCCAGCCACATCAATGCTACGAAACTGAAACAGTGAATCTGGCCAATTTTTTTTCGCCCAAGCTGCCGTTCCTGCATCAGTAAAAAATAGCTTCACCCCATCGCCCCATTCCGTGAATGCCTCACAAAACTGTTGGGCGATCGGCATAATTTTAAGTTCAGGGAAAAATATCTCTACTGATAATCTGTTATAACCCGCTCCCAACGCAGATTTCGTTGCAGCTTGTGCTTGAACGATCGCCTCCTCTAAGGACGAGGGAAGTTCTTGTATTGACGTTGAAGGAGCGTTCGAGTCTGTCATAGGATCGGCAAATTAATAAACTAATAAACTAATGTACAAGTTTACCGGGCTTTCCCCAGATCATTACTTACTCTAGGGTTTTAACCGTAAGCAACTGGGGCGGAGTTGCGTCGGGTGGGTAAAGCAGATTCACCTCCACCGATCGGAGTTCACCGGGTTTTAGGGTCAAGGTTGCTAAGGCATCTCCTTTTTGGCCGCGTCGTTGAATAATATGAAAAAATTTATTTTGAGGCGCATTGCTGTCATCGGTGTAGCGTAATCGCAGGGTCCCTCGGAAAAATATCTTCGGATCGGGTGGATTCATGAACAGCAATTGATTTTGGCTAATATCCTGTTTAAGGGGCGTTTGAAGACTGATGGCGATGCGTTGAGATTGATTGGTTAGGTTCTGGAGAGGAAGAGTGAGGTTGTACTGAATGCCATAGTTCCCGTTGGCTAGATAAGCCGTGTCTGGGTATCTGACAATCATGGGCGCACTCTGCACTTGACCCGTCGCGAAGGTGCCTCGCGGTAAGGTGCTGAGGGCATAGGAAAAGGCTCGTCCTCGCTGCGGAATTCTCAACCGATCGCCTTGGTCAGTCAGAATCGTATTCCATTGCGATCCTCTGGCGACTCCCGCGACGCGCCCATAAATTAGCCGATCGTCCCGTTGCTTATCCTTCAATGGCGTGGGGGCTAGATCGCGAGGGCCAGCCAGGTTAGAGGTCAGCAAAAATCGTTGCCAATCTTCTAGAAGTGGAATCCGCTCGTTTCCTCCGGCATCCCGTGGTGCATACATTGCCATGGAGGCCAGATAAACCGTACCGCTGCTCGTCAACCGAATGAGAGTCGATCGGCCATTGCTAGTGGGAATGACGAGTCCAGCAGGAATAGGAAGATTGAGCAGCATTCGGCTTTCACCGGGAGCCAAGGTCATAATGACGGGAAGCCAGCCTTGGCGACGACCGCGTAATACGTCATTGGCGACTCGGCTACCGGGACCGGAGTAAACCGTACCTATGGGATCTTCAATGGAGTCGTTGAGATCGACAAACAACGCATCGGGCCGAGTTAGGTAGCTGGCACCTTGGAGCACAGCGACGGTAACGCTCTCCCTTCCTGGATTTTGGATGAGAATGCCTTGGAAGAGCGATTTGAGTTGTTCGGTAGTGGAGGCTTTACTGATGTGATGGGAAAATATATCGAAGCGTCCCTTGAAGCCGTAGTTTAGATGGGCTGCGGGAAAAGCCGATCCGATATTAGGAAAGGTGGAAAGCAGAATGCCTTCATTGATGACCATTTCAGGACTGTTGCTGTTAAAAACTGGGATTTCGTCCAGTTGCCCAGACAGCGATCGTACGTCTTGGATACTCAGCACTTCCGATTGTCGTGGGAGGCTTTCCTGCGGCGGCAAAGTTTCCTGCGGCGGCAGACGATACAGCACAGATGGTCTTGCTGGCGTTGGTGCGCTACTGGGCAATAGCCTCGGCGCAACACTGGGTACAACACTGGGCGAGAACGACGGTATTGGAGTTTGGGCAAGAGCAGGCAAGAACGGAAACATAAATCACAAAAATAGCAGGTGTGAACGATCGCCCAAGGCGTTGAGCTATGAAAAAGCTACATGACTAAAAAGCTACATTCCCAAAAATCATAGGTAACGTAGTTTTCCATGGGTTGCCCTATGAAACTCTAGCCTCTGTACGTTCGGTTTTATGCATTTAGTGCTCAATATTCCCAAGAAATTTATTTATTCTGAAAAAGCCTTGTCCGTCAGTTCACAGCTTTGGTTTTTTCGTTGTTACGTTGACTAAATTTGAGGTAGCTTATGGGTGCCGTATACGAATGTCAATAGTACGTCTCAAGGTTTATGCATCACTACAAATTCAATCTTTTAGCCACGATCGCTGTCCCGATAGGAGGGTTAGGATTTGCCTTAATGGGATTTTATTCGGACCCGGCATTAGCGGCAGGATATTGCGATGGCGTTGTTAAAAATGGGACGCTGCAAGGCAAACAAATCTGTAAATTTCCCAGTGGATTGCGCTATGAAGGTGAGCTGATGAATGGGAGCCGACAAGGGCGGGGGATAGTGACTTACAGGGATGGAACGCGCTGTGAAGGGCTATTTAACAATAATGCCTTGACCGGGAATGGAGTCTGTAGGTACAGCAGCGGTAATCGTTATGAGGGCGGGTTCGAGAATGATGTCCGTCAAGGGCGTGGGGTGTTTTCCTATGGGAATGGGACGCGCTGTGAAGGGACGTTTAGGAATGATGCGATCGTGGGAATTGGGATTTGTTTATTTCCTAGTGGAAATCGATATGAGGGCAATTTTTGGCAAAATGAACCGACGGGATTGGGGACGCTGAGTTATGCCAATGGTGTGAAATGTACGGGAAGTTTTCAGCTTGGGCGATTGGTGGGGCTGGGTCAATGTTTGCTGGGGATGGGCGATCGGTATGAGGGCAATTTAAATAATGGACAGTTTGATGGTTTGGGAACCTATATCTATGGCGATGGGAGAAGGTTGGAAGGCCAATGGAAAGAAGGAGAATTTTTGGGTCCGGTGAGGTGAGTTTAGAATTGTAGACTTAAATAACCTCTAAAAAGTAACCTCTAAAATGGCATTACATCAAAAAGCGATGATGATGGTTTAAATGATCTTCAATAAAGCTGGCGATAAAGTAGTAGCTATGATCGTATTTGGGTTGGCGACGAAGAACGAGTTGTTGGCCTGATGTTTGGCAGGCTGCTTCAAAGAGTTCAGGTTTCAATTGGCTCTCTAGAAACCCATCTTCCATACCTTGATCAATCAGAATTGGATTCGGATGGGTGGTATGGCGGACCAGTTCAGTTGCGTCATAGTTTGACCAAAGATTACGATCGTCTCCCAAATATCTACTAAAGGCTTTTTCACCCCAAGCACATTGACTAGGTGAACCAATGGGCGCAAAGGCGGAGACACTACGATATTGATTTGGCGATCGTAAGGCACAAACTAATGCCCCATGCCCCCCCATGGAATGCCCGCAAATACTTTGAATGGGTTTACCATTGTCAGATTTTAAGACTGGGAATGAATCTGCAATGAGTTTAGGGAGTTCATGGGTGATATAGGAATACATTTGATAATACGATCGCCATGGATCGAGCAAGGCATCGACATAAAAACTCGCGCCAATGCCGAAATCCCATTGATCGGGTTCATCAGGAATCCCAGTTCCGCGAGGACTCGTATCCGGTGCGACTAGCATGATTCCAAGGTCTGCGGCAATCCGTTGTGCGCCTGCTTTGGCCATGAAATTTTCGTCGGTGCAGGTGAGTCCGGAGAGGAAATAGAGAATAGGGACGGGCCGAGTTTTAGCTTGAGGTGGGATATAAACAGAGAACTTCATTTCACTATTACAGTGCTTCGAGTTATGACTGTAAAACTCTGTAGTTCCACCAAAAGAAGCTGACGACGATCGTAGATTTAGCATGATTTAGATTTGTAATTTAAGAAGTGTAATTTAAGTGGTGTTTAATTTAAGAATTCTAATTTATGGGAATGTCATGACCGTACGAATTCCTTCGCCTTTATGCATCAAATCAAAGGCTTCATTAATTCGATCGATCGGCATGACATTAGTAATTAAATCATCAATATTAATTTTGCCGTCCATGTACCAATCTACAATTTTTGGCACATCTCGCCGTCCCTTTGCCCCGCCAAACGCAGTCCCCTTCCAAGTTCGCCCCGTCACAAGTTGAAATGGACGAGTGCTGATTTCCTTTCCGGCAGCAGCAACTCCGACAATCACACTCATTCCCCAACCCTTATGGCAGCATTCCAACGCTTGCCGCATTACATTGATATTACCAATACATTCAAAGGTATAGTCAGCTCCACCTTTGGTTAAATCAACTAAATAAGCAACCAAGTCGCCGTCAATTTCACGAGGATTAACATAGTGCGTCATGCCAAATTTTTCCGCGATCGATCGTTTACTAGGATTAGTATCAACCCCAATAATTTGATTTGCGCCGACAAGTTTTGCACCTTGAATGACATTTAAACCAATGCCGCCCAACCCAAAAACAATTACGTTAGAACCGGGTTCAACTTTAGCCGTATTAATAACAGCCCCAATGCCCGTCGTCACGCCGCAGCCAATGTAACAGACCTTATCAAACGGGGCATCCGATCGAATTTTCGCTAATGCAATTTCAGGGATAACGGTATAATTTGCAAATGTTGAGGTGCCCATGTAGTGATGGAGCTTCTGACCATTGAAGGAAAAACGGCTGCTCCCGTCGGGCATGAGTCCTTGGCCTTGGGTGATACGAATGGACTGACAGAGATTGGTTTTAGGATTAAGACAATATTCGCATTCACGACATTCAGGAATATAGAGCGGAATCACATGATCGCCCGCTTTCAATGATTTAACATCTGGCCCAACGTCCACAACAATGCCCGCACCCTCATGCCCCAATATTGCGGGAAATAAACCTTCTGGGTCGTTTCCAGACATTGTGAACGCATCTGTATGACAAACTCCCGTGGCCTTTATTTCAACTAATACTTCTCCCGATCGTGGTCCGTCGAGTTGAACCGTTTCAATTGATAGCGGTTTACCTGCTTCAAAGGCTACTGCGGCTTTAACATCCATAATGATTCCTTAAATTAGGCCATTCGCTATAATACTATAGTAAAGTTCAAGAGTTTCGAGAGATTGAACCGAGCGATCGCTGAATTAGAAAACGGGCGATCGATCTCTAGATATAATTTAAAACAGAAAATATCGTTGTGCCATGGGTAATTCGGTTGCAGGTTCGCAGGTTAACAGTTCTCCATCGGCCCGGACTTCGTAGGTTTCAGGATCCACTTCAATATGGGGTAAGGCATCATTGAGTTTGAGATCTTGTTTACGCAATTGACGAATGCCACCGACTGCGATCGTGGGTTTGAGCAATCCTAATTGTGACGCTAGTCCTGATTCTTGAGCCGCTTGGGAGATAAAGGTGAATGATGTTTTGCTAATGGCTCCACCAAAAGCTCCAAACATGGGACGCATATGGACAGGCTGAGGCGTAGGAATGCTGGCATTGGGATCGCCCATTTGTGCATAGGCAATCATTCCGCCTTTGACTACGATCTGAGGTTTCACTCCAAAAAATGCAGGTTTCCATAGACAAATATCAGCAATCTTCCCTTCTTCGATCGACCCAACATGATTAGCAATTCCATGGGTGATAGCGGGATTGATTGTGTACTTTGCAATGTAGCGTTTGGCCCGGAAGTTGTCATTTTGAGAACTATCGGGAGAGAGCGGTCCGCGTTGAACTTTCATTTTGTGCGCGGTTTGCCAAGTGCGAATAATCACTTCACCGACGCGGCCCATGGCTTGAGAATCCGACGAAATCATACTGAATGCGCCGAGATCGTGGAGAATGTCTTCAGCGGCGATCGTTTCCCGTCTGATTCTTGATTCTGCAAATGCCACATCTTCTGGAATGCTGGGATCCAAATGATGACAAACCATAAGCATATCTAAATGTTCATCTAATGTATTCACCGTATAGGGTCGGGTGGGATTGGTCGAGGATGGTAAAACATTCGCGAGACCACACACTTTAATAATGTCTGGCGCATGTCCACCGCCTGCACCTTCGGTATGATACGTATGAATAACGCGATCTTTGAATGCAGAAATAGTATCCTCGACAAATCCCGATTCATTCAAAGTGTCGCTATGAATTGCAACCTGTACATCAAATTGGTCAGCAACGGTTAAGGCCATATCGATCGTTGCAGGCGTGGTGCCCCAATCTTCATGGAGTTTAAGACCGATCGCCCCAGCCTGAATTTGTTCTTCGAGGGCTTGGGGTTGGCTGCTGTTGCCTTTGCCGAGAAAGCCGAGATTTATGGGGAATGCGTCGGCGGATTGCAGCATTCGGTACATATTCCAGGGTCCAGGCGTACAAGTCGTAGCATTGGTTCCCGTAGCAGGTCCGGTACCGCCACCGATCATCGTGGTAATGCCAGAGGCAATAGCAGTTTCGATTTGTTGGGGACAAATGAAATGAATGTGGGTGTCGATGCCGCCTGCCGTGACGATCATGCCTTCTCCGGCTAATACTTCGGTGCCGGGACCAATGATGATGTTAACGTTATCTTGAATGTAGGGATTACCAGCTTTACCAATTTTGTAAATGTGTCCGTCTCTAATACCAATATCTGCTTTGACAATGCCCCACCAATCCAAAATCAATGCATTCGTAATAACTAAATCTACGGACCCATCTGCGTTTGAAATGGGTGATTGTCCCATACCATCACGAATCACTTTGCCGCCGCCAAACTTCACTTCATCGCCGTAGGTCGTCAAGTCTCGTTCAACCTCAATGATGAGTTCAGTGTCAGCAAGACGGACCCGATCGCCCACAGTCGGACCATAGGTTTCAGCATAAGCGCGGCGATCCATTGGGAAACTCATAACCGATGACTCCAGCGATGTGATGTGATAAACCGACGTTGTTGAACCATTAATCTAATGCGCCTTCAACTTTTGCATTAAACCCGTAAACTCGACGTTCTCCAACTAACGGAACGAGCTTAATTACCTTCTCATCTCCAGGTTCAAAGCGAACTGCCGTCCCCGCTGGAATATCCAATCGTTGACCTCGCGAGGCGGCTCGATCGAAGTGCAATGCTTCGTTCACCTCAAAAAAATGAAAATGTGATCCAATTTGAATGGGCCGATCGCCTGTGTTTGCGACATTTAATTCAGTGACGGGACGACCCGCATTAAGTTCGATCGTGCCTTCTTTGGGAATGAGTTCGCCGGGTATCATAAGTTTAATTTAAAGAATAACAGTGGTGGGCAAATTTTCATTACGGGGCAAAAGATGATGTTGAATGAATGCAACGACATCTTCTAAACCAATTTGAGTTTTGAGATTGGTAAAGATAAACGGCTTTTCACCCCGCATCTTTTTAGCATCTCGGTCCATCACTTCAAGACTGGCTCCTACCATGGGCGCAAGATCAATTTTATTAATCACGAGTAAATCAGATTTTGTAATCCCCGGTCCGCCTTTACGAGGAATTTTATCCCCAGCAGCCACATCAATGACATAAAGCGTTAAATCTACTAATTCAGGGCTAAAGGTAGCGGCTAAATTATCACCGCCACTCTCGACAAATAGCAAGTCTAAATTAGGATGTTTTTGTTCTAGATCGTCGATTGCCACTAAGTTAATTGATGCATCTTCTCGAATGGCGGTATGAGGACAGCCTCCCGTTTCCACACCGACAATCCGATCGGCGGACAACGCTTTAGAATTAACCAGAAACTGAGCATCTTCATAGGTGTAGATGTCATTAGTCACGACCGCAATTTCATAGTGATCTCGCAATGCTTTACAGAGTGCATCTAAGAGCGCTGTTTTGCCGGATCCCACTGGACCAGCCACTCCAACGCGTAAGGGACTTGTAGCCATGATGTTTACCAAAGCAGTTTGTTCAAATTACCATGATTCGATTTAACTTTGAAATAGACGAACGGTTTGTTCCTCGTGTTGGCTGCTGGCTAAGGCTAAACCCCAACTACAACTACAAAGTTCTGTATCTTGCATAACCATTGCCCGATCGCTCAGGGTAACGATCGTAGGCAAAAGTTCTAACAAAATCTGTTGTCCTGCCGTCTGACCCAAAGGAACTAGTTTCACTCCCGCCCCAATCAAATTGCTTGCCCAACTTTGCCCATAAGCCAACAAAGTCGCTTGTAAATCAATAGTCCAATGGGCCGCCGCTGCACCAAATACAATAGTCCAATTCGCAGGTTGGTCTAAATGATCAAGCCAGGGTTTCATGGTGGGTTCTAACGATCGGAGTAATCGAATTAATGATTGCCCCATTTTCCAACTTTGTTGTCGTAATTCATGAGTTTCGCGTGCCGCAGACCACCAATGGTTCCAATAGGTAAGCTGCTCCCAATTATTTGATCCCAGTGCACCATAAGCCCTGCAAAGAATTGCGCCATCGATCGGAAAACTCCCGAATTTCAATTCTTGTATCAACCAATCTTTTAATGTATCTGCATTTGAAATAGCACCCGTCTCAACTAGTAATTCGAGTCCTTCGGAATAGCTATAACTCCCGACGGGCAAAATAGGACTTGCTAATTGTTGAAGTCTTAATAATGACTCTGGAGTTAGATAAAGTGAATTTTGCACAGGATTTAGTGGGAATGATCGTGGTGGTGTGAATCATGAGAATGGCTATGCTCATGTTTATGTCCATGGGCTTGGTAGGCTCCGGCTTGGGGACAAAAGGGGGCGACTTCTTCAGTGACTTGGGTTTGGAGTTGCTCAATCAGAAGTGATTTTAAAACGGGATCGGGGGCGAGGCGCAGATAGGTTGCGGTTACTTCGAGTGGGACGTGACGATTCGCTAAATGGTAAACCGCGAGCATTAGATTCAAGGGTGTGGAAGCCGTAACAGTCAGGACAGGTTCCGGTTTGGCTTTGATGCGAAAAAGATCGTTGCCATCATCCGATCGTAATAAATCACCTTCTTTCAATACCGTGCCACGGGGCAATTGTAAATAGATGGTGAAATCATTAGGAAGGTCATGACGATAGCGCGATCGGGTGCGTTCATCAGCAGTCAGTAAAAGTGTCGCAATAACTGAAGCTTGGGGATCAGGAGCCAGACATTCGGTTAATACAGTCATTGTTATCACAATATTTTGACTCTTTTCAGTTTCTTATTAAGCCATGATTTCTAGCCCTTTGAATCTAAGATTATTCTATAATCTACTCAGAATTTCTGAAATACTTTTGTATGGTTCACGCTGCCGAGTTACTTTTACCTGATAATTTTGCCCCTAATCCGCTCCGATCGCCTTGGCGGGGTCAATTAGATCTCACCTATGCCCATCAAAATGGCGAAACTCGACCGATTCATGTAAAAACTCAAGCCCCCTTGCGCGTGCAACGACCTCATTACCCTGAAGGACGTTTGATCTGCTATTCCACAGTGGTTCATACCGCAGGAGGGATGGTAGGCGGCGACGAATTGGTCCAAAATATTCACCTTCAACCCCAAAGCCAAGCTCTAATCACAACGCCTGCGGCCACTAAGGTATACCGATCGATCGGCCCAATCTGTCATCAATCTACGACCATTCAATTAGATTTAGAGAGTTATTTGGAGTGGTTTCCGCAGGAGACAATTGTGTTTAATGCTGCAAAATACTATCAGCAACTTCGGATTAATCTTGAGCCGGGGGCGGTGGCGTTGTTGTGGGATATTACGCGATTTGGGCGGACGGCAAGGGGAGAATGTTTTGATGTGGGGAATTGGCGATCGGATGTGGAGGTGTGGCAAGGACGTAGACCGTTGCTGATCGATCGACAATGGCTCCCAGGTAATTCTCAAATCCTACAAAGTTCCCATGGATTGAATGGAATGCCTGTGGTAGGAACATTTGCCTTAGTGGGTTGTGATATGAGTGAAGAATTGTTTTTAAAAATGCAGAATACCTTACAACAATCTGATATCCCAATGACTCATGTGGGATTGACTCGGGGACTGAAGGGCGTAATTTGTCGCTATCGAGGGCGCTCTAGTCAAGAGGCTCGGCAGGGTTTTGTGGCGTTGTGGCGGGTAATTCGTCAATTCCGAGGGGGAAAGGTGCCACCCTTGCCTCGGCTATGGTATTAGAAGTAAGTAGGTATTTCATATTGACGACCTGTCTATAAAAATTTGCAAACTTACGATCGAAGAACCTATGCAATTGACTCCCCAAGAAAAAGATAAATTGTTGATTTTTACGGCTGGAATAGTGGCTGAACGGCGGAAAGCAAAGGGATTAAAACTAAATTACCCAGAGGCGATCGCATATATTTCGGCTGCTATTTTGGAAGGAGCGCGGGAAGGACGAACTGTGTCCGAATTGATGACCTATGGGACGACTTTGCTGACTCGGGATGATGTCATGGATGGCATTGCGGAAATGATTGATGATGTTCAGGTGGAAGCGACTTTTCCGGATGGAACAAAACTAGTAACGGTGCATTCTCCGATCGGGTGATGATCTGATTTGGACTGACGATAGTTTCAATCTTATTTCAACTTGTATTCTCTTTGTATTGTACTTATATGAAAAATTCTCTTCTTTGCTAGGAACCTCTGAAAATAATGTCAATAGCTCGACACAAGTTTTTTTAATATTTATATTTCTTACTGCAATCCAGTACAAACCTCGCCTGTTCTGAAGTTCAGGCCGTTTTTATTTGTTTTAATCCTTAATTCTGTCTTAATTCGTATCTAAGAAGTTTTTTATTTTGTATATTAGGATACACTCGGTTTTTGCATCCACTTCTAGCATTCGTGAGAGGTAACTTAAACATGTAACACCAGTGTGTTGCTTAAATTTAAGCTGATATTTGACAATTTGGTTCTTTGTGAGGATTTCATCAGATGAATAACAAGTTTGGGCGACGTGAGTTTCTGTTTTTTGGGTCCACGATCGCGGGGAGCTTGCTGCTCAAGTCCTGTGCAACGGCTCCAACCCCCACTACTGGCGCCTCTACAGCACCGGGTGCATCCTCCACTTCAGCACCTGCGGGCGGTGATGTTATTAAAGTTGGAATTTTGCATTCCTTAACGGGCACCATGGCAATCTCTGAAAAGAGTGTGGTCGATGCAGAAAACCTCGCGATCGAAGAGATTAATAAAGCGGGTGGAGTCCTAGGTAAACAGATTGTCGCCATCACCGAAGATGGTCAGTCCGATTGGCCGACGTTTGCTGAGAAAGCCAAAAAATTGATCGATCAAGATAAAGTTGCTACCGTATTTGGCTGCTGGACCTCTGCTAGCCGTAAAGCGGTTTTGCCTGTATTTGAAGCGAAGAAGCACCTGCTTTGGTATCCCGTCCAGTACGAAGGCCAAGAATGCTCTAACAATGTGTTCTACACCGGAGCAGCTCCTAACCAACAAATCGAGCCATCTGTAGATTGGTTGTTAGAAAAGAAAGGCAAAGAATTCTTCTTGGTGGGTTCAGACTATGTTTTCCCTCGCACGGCTAACACCATTATCAAAGCTCAGCTTGCTGCAAAAGGTGGCAAAACGCTTGGAGAAGACTATATTCCCCTTGGCGTTAACGAAGTCAAACCTGTTATTGCCAAAATCAAGGCAGCCCTTCCTAATGGCGGTGTGATTTACAACACCCTGAACGGCGATACCAATGTAGCGTTCTTTAAGGAAATGCAGGCATCCGGTATGGGTCCAGATAAATACCCTGTCATGTCCGTTAGTATTGCTGAAGAAGAAGTGCAAGCGATCGGTGTGGAATATCTGAAAGGTCACTATGCCGCTTGGAACTACTTCCAAACCGTCGATACTCCTGCCAGCAAGAAATTCGTTGCAGCCTTCAAAGCGAAATTTGGTGAAAAACGGGTAGTTAATGATCCCATGGAAGCCGCTTACATAATGGTTTACCTATGGGCCGCAGCGGTCAAAAAAGCGGGTAAATACGACGATCTTGATGCCGTGAAAAAAGCAGCTTACGGCTCAACTTTCGATGCCCCTGAAGGTCTCGTCACCATGAATTCAAATCATCATCTCTCCAAGTTTGTGCGAATTGGGGAAGTCGTTGATACGGGTCTTTTCAAGATCGTTGAGGAAACCAAAGAAGCGGTCAAACCATTGCCTTGGAACCAGTTCGTGGCTGAAACTAAGGGGTTCTCTTGCGACTACTCCGATCCTGCGAAGGGTGGTAAGTTCAAAGCGACTTAGTTTGAATGAAGTCCCGATCCCCCTAGCCCCCTTAGTAAGGGGGGACATGATTTGGAGAATTATGGGAACCTGACTCACGTAAGACTTGCAAAAGCCTCTGATCCTTAAAGTCTCCATTATTCTCATAGTCCCCCTTGATAAGGGGGATTTAGGGGGATCGAATCTATAGTAATAACGACTTGATTCTGTATTTCAATCATTCCTGGAGAACCCTGCTATGTGGTCTGCATTAGTTGATGGTTTGTTTAGTGGTGTCAGTATTGGGTCTGTGCTTTTGCTGTCCGCATTGGGATTGGCGATCGTGTTTGGACTCATGGGTGTGATCAATATGGCCCATGGCGAACTCATGATGTTGGGAGCCTATACGACCGTTTTGGTGCAAGGCACACTTAAAGGCACGCCCTTATTTGATAGTTATATTTTATTTGCACTGATTGCCTCTTTCATTGTCACGGCATTATTTGGTCTACTCCTAGAACGAACTGTTATCCGATATTTGTATGGTCGGCCCCTAGAGACTCTTCTAGCGACTTGGGGTGTGAGTTTGATGTTGCAACAATTTGTTCGTAGTGTGAGTTGGGAGTTCATCATTGGTACCACGATCGCCATTGCTCTTTTTATGGGTGGCACGATCGGAATCAAACGTATTCCTGCCAAATTTCGTGATGTAAGTACGGCGGGTATTGGTTTGGTTGCAGGGACGATCGCCCTTCAAATTAGCAATGCACTGGGGAATATGTATGGCTTGTTCATGACTAAACCCTGGTTCGGCGCGCAAAATCAAGATGTCACGGCTCCTCAATGGTTACGAGGGGGATTGAAACTTGGGTTTGTGGATGTGCAATTCTCATATGTGCGAATTTTTATTATTGTGCTGACCGTGATTTGTCTTGCAGCGGTTTACTTCTTTCTCAATCGTACTCAGTGGGGCTTACGAATTCGGGCCGTGACGCAGAATCGAAGTATGAGTTCTTGTTTGGGAATTCCCACCGATCGGGTGGATGCGTTGACCTTTGCTGTAGGTTCTGGCTTAGCAGGCATTGCGGGTTGTGCGGTGAGTTTGCTGGGATCAGTGGGGCCAAATACGGGACAGAACTACATCATTGACACCTTTATGGTCGTCGTTGTAGGCGGGGTTGGCAATCTTGTTGGAAGCATTGTCGCGGCGCTGGTGATTGGCATGTCGAGCTATTTGTATGGCACATTTGCAGGGCAAATTCCAGTTATTCAGGATTTATCAAAGGCGATCGGCATTGATCTCGGTGCCCAAACCATGGCAAAAGTTGTGGTCTTTGCATTGATTGTCGTGTTCCTTCAGTTCAAACCGGGTGGGCTATTTCCGCAGAAAGGTCGGACTGTAGATGCTTAGGGAATTGGGAATGATCAATTAAAAAATAATGAATTGAGAATTTTGGAGTAGAAACTACTTGTGAATACGACACCTAGACGGAACCGATCGCGACTGTTAATAGAAACATTGATAGTGGTTGCGATCGCCATTGCGATGATGACTGTTGTTCCCGGTTTGTTGAATGCAGTGGGACAAAGCTTTCGGGTGGGATTGTTGGGGCGGTTTATGGCCTTGGCGATCGCGGCGTTGGGAATTGATTTGATTTGGGGATATACGGGGATTTTGAGTTTGGGGCATGGATTGTTTTTTGCCTTGGGCGGTTATGCATTTAGTATGTTTTTACAATTGCAACCGCCTCCCGGTGCCACTGGATTACAATTGCCGGATTTTTTGGTGTTGTATGGTGTAACCGATTTGCCTTGGCTCTGGAAACCTTTTGAATCTCTGCCTTTTACCACGATCGCCATTGTATTATTGCCGACGATCGTGGCTGCAATACTGGGGTATCTCGTATTTCGTAATCGGATTCGAGGGGTTTATTTTTCAATCTTGACCCAGGCGGCGCTGATTGTGTTTTTCAACTTCTTTAATGGTCAACAAAAGCTGATTAATGGAACCAATGGCCTGAAAACCGACACCACTTATTTGTTTGGTCAGGTCATGAGTTCGCCGACAATGCAAGCGAATTTTTACTACCTTACTATTGTCCTGCTTGCGTTGGCTTACGGGTTTTGTCGTTGGTTGACGAGTGGCCGATTTGGTCAATTGTTAATTGCAATTCGCGATGATGAACCCCGCGTCAGGTTTACAGGCTACGACCCGACTGTATTCAAAGTCCTGGTTTTTGCTGTCTCAGCGGGCCTTGCTGGAATTGCTGGAGCCTTGTACACCGTGCAATCTGGCATCATCACGCCCAAAGCCATGGACATTGCATTTTCTATTGAAATGGTCATTTGGGTGGCAGTTGGTGGAAGAGGCACATTAGTCGGTGCAGTTCTTGGAACATTAATCGTTAACTTCGCCCGTAGTTTGCTATCTGAGCAATATCCAGCCTTTTGGCTTTTCTTCCAGGGTGCCTTGTTTCTCGCCGTTGTCACCGTTTTACCTGATGGATTTGTCGGTTGGTTCAAGACTAATATTCCTGAACTTGTGCGCCAACTCACCAGCAAAACCAAAATTTCCACCTATCCAAGCTTAGAAAATAACCCGGACTTAGATTATGAGCGGCAAGTTGTTAGCGATCGAAAATCTGACCGTTAGTTTTGATGGATTTAAAGCCCTGAATAATCTCACATTCAGTATGGATCCCGGTGAACTGCGTGTCATTATCGGACCCAATGGTGCAGGCAAAACGACATTCCTTGACACCATCACAGGTAAAACCAAACCCACCCAAGGCACGGTTCATTTCAAAGGCCAAAATCTCGCTAAATTCAAAGAACATACGATCGCGAAAATGGGCATCGGACGCAAATTCCAAACGCCCCGAGTCTATCTCAACCTTTCCGTCCGCGAAAACATGGGACTCGCCTACAATCAACAAAAGTCATTACTTAAAACCTTATTTCCAAAATCAAATGGAGGTGAAAAAGATGACATTGCTCAATTGCTAGAAATCGTGGGTCTCCTGGGCAAAGCCAATAGTCCGGCGTCATTGTTGGCCCATGGTGAAAAGCAACGGCTGGAAATCGGAATGCTCGTGGCCCAGTCCCCAGATTTGCTTTTAGTGGATGAACCCGTTGCTGGATTGACGGATGAAGAAACTGAAAAAGTTGGGAATCTGCTGATTCAACTGGCCAAAAAACATTCCATTCTCGTCATTGAACACGATATGGAATTTGTGCGACAAATCGCCCAGAAAGTTACTGTTCTCCACGAAGGCTCGGTCCTCTGCGAAGGCACCATGGATGAAGTTCAATCCGATCGTCGCGTCATTGACGTTTATCTCGGCAACCAAGAAGATTAGCTACCCAAACGAATCCTATGCAATCCCAAACGTTTTCAAATCCTACTTCTAACTCAATGGCCAACGGCGATCGTCCGGCAACTCTCAATCTATCCAATCTCAATGTCTACTATGGTGAAAGTCACATTCTTCGTAGTGTTGATTTAACCATTCATCCCGGTCAAATGGTCTGCCTCATTGGCCGTAACGGCGTGGGTAAAACAACCTTGCTCAAAACCGTGATGGGTCTTTTGCCTGCCCGCACGGGGATCATTGAATTTGAAGGACGAGCCATTGGTAAACTCACTCCCGATAAACGCGCCCGTCTTGGGATTGGCTATGTTCCTCAAGGTCGTGAAATCATTCCAAAACTAACAGTTCAAGATAATTTATTATTAGGATTAGAAGCATTGGGAGATCGCGCACCCAAAAATCAGAAAGTACCTGATGAAATTTACGATTTGTTCCCCGTTTTGAAAAAAATGCTGACTCGCATGGGTGGAGATTTGAGCGGCGGACAACAACAACAACTCGCGATCGCCCGCGCCCTTATGGGTCAACCAAAACTATTGGTCTTAGATGAACCGACCGAAGGCATTCAACCCTCCATCATTTTAGACATTGAAAATGCAGTCCGCCGCGTTGTTGAAACGATGGGGATTTCGGTTCTTTTGGTAGAGCAGCACTTGCATTTTGTTCGTAAAGCCGATTGGTATTACGCCATGCAAAAAGGGGGTATTGTCGCTGCTGGACCTACGAGTGAACTGAGCCAAGATGTCGTCCAGCGATTCCTAGCGGTTTAAAGTTTGTTTCAAAGTCTCGAAATCAGCTTTTTATAGCAATAAATTCTACGATCGGACTGTCTAAAGGATCTGAATTAAATGGATATAACCGTCTAAAATCCACGGATAAAGATCAATAAGGAGACTACATCCTCTGAGAATATATGAGAACACAAAGCCTCTTTATTGATCCATAATCTATAGATCTGAACAGGATATTATCAAATTATACTCAAATCTGATAATGCCAATATTCTGCTTTCTTAAGCACGATTTTACGAATTGAAGTCCGATGAATCAGCCCTCTCTCTTCCAAATCTCCAAGAATACGAGTTACTGTGACACGAGTTGTTCCTAGTAAATCCGCAATATCCTGATGGGTAATACGAAGATCAATTACCTGTCCTTCACCTGAAGTATGCCCAAACCGATCGGCAATATATTTTAAGAGTCTTATGGTCATTTCTTCTACTCTTTTAAAGCTGCGAATGCAAAGAAATGCTTCCAACTGATATACATGATCCAGAATACTATCTGGAAAATCTTTTATATCTTTTCCTAAGCAATGTATGGCTGTTACAGGTGTTAGGCATTCTATGGTGTAGGGACTGGTTTGGGATAAGATACCCCCAATGATAGATCCAGCGCCCCATAAGCCCAAGGTGATAGCTGTTCCATCTTCGTGCCAAGAGAGAGTTCGGACAACGCCTTGTTTGATTTGCCATAGACTATCGGCAGGTAAGCAAGAACGTCGGCCAAAGTCTCGAAAAATAGTTTTTTCTGGCAAAAAGGAATCTACGATCGGACTGGCTAAGGTGTCTGAACTCACTAGCTTTAACCGCCCATAACTCAAGGGTGAAAAATTTTCGATTGTTGAACTAATGCTCATTCCAGATTTCCACTCCTTTATCTTTGAGATATAGTATGGACTGTTCAATATCTACGTCTTCTCCATCCAAAAGCAAATCAAACCATCCTCCTCCGATCGCCTTCTGGTCTAAGATTGCACCTCGGATATTAACAATAAGTTTGTATTCGGAAATCAGCGTTGAAATAACGGGAACTTGATGCAGAGATTGCGGAACTTGAATACGAATTGTTTTTTGCATGATCCTTACTTTTTCTGAGCTTGAATTTGATCAAAGATCGCCCCTTCTGCAAAAAATTTGCTTTGGATTGCACCCCAACCCTGGAAATCCTTCACTGTTGCTAGAGTTTGAATTGTAGGGAATTTTGCAGTGTTTTCAGGAGCTTTTGCGATCGTGGGATCTACAGAGCGGAATCCTTCTTTAGCGAATTCAGCTTGGGCTTCTGGTGAAAATAGATATTGGACAAATGCTTCTGCTACTTTTCGAGTTCCCTTTTTATTTACGACCTTATCGACAATGGCTACGGGATTATCGATCGAGATATTCACCCCAGGAATAATTACTACTCCCTTTGCACCTTTTTGTTGCGCCAACAGCACCTCATTTTCATAGTTAATCAGCGCATCTCCTTGGCCTTGTTTAAAAAAAGCATCGGTGGCTTCCCGTGCATCTTTCGTTAAAACCGGGACATTTTTATAGGCTTTTGTAATTAGTTCTTGGGCTTTTTTATCGTCAGCACCCGACTTAACTGCCGCATTCCAAAGGGCTAAATAATTCCATTTTGCAACTCCAGACGTTTTGGGATCTGCTGTGACCCAAGACACTCCATCCCTACTAAAATCCGAGAAATCTTTGATACCCTTAGGATTGCCTTCGCGGGTCACGATCGCTGCCACAGATTTGGATACTACACTATCGTTCGGAAATTTCTTCTCCCAACCTGCATCAATCAAACCTTCCTTCTCAATTTTAGTAACATCTGAACCCAAGGATAGATGAACCACATCCGCCTCTAATCCATCAATAACCGCCCTTGTCTGAGAACCGGATCCGCCATAACTTTGATTGAATTTGACCTTTTGGCCTGTCTCTTTTTCCCACTTTGCCGCAAATTTTGGCAGGATTCCATCGTAGGCCGCCTTAGTGACAGCAAAGGACACCAAGGTTAAAGAAACTTCTGACGGATTCCCACTGCCCGATTGAGTCGCTAAATTACCCGTATTTCCCCCACCGCAGGCGACCACTCCGCTACTTACGGCCAATCCCAGTAGAACCATGGCAAATTGACGACGGGAGAGTACAGATTTCACAGGGTTTGCCTTGAGTTGACGGATAAAATACATTGCTTTCCTCTCATTAATCTACGGCAATTAATCTACGATAACTTTATCGGGATACCGTAGTTTGGTGTTGATGGCTATACTAGCAGACCTTTTTAGAATTTGTCTACAAAATCATCTTAATCCCGATCGAATTACCGTGGATTAACGAGCTGCTTGCTCCACGGCTTGCAAAATTTTGTCCATGACCGCCGATCGATTCTCAGCTAGAGTATCGACAGAATAAAAAGATTGGCAATCGTTTATGCTTTAACTTGCCTCAGATTTACTGAATGATTGAATACCTGTGAAAAACGTCGCTAATCTCGTGACTAATAAATGAAAACTTATTCAATGAATTCTGTTTCGATGCAAACGCGAGATGGAATCCGTCTAGATGCGGATGTATATTTTCCGACGCTAATTGCACCAGGCCAAACATTTCCGATGTTATTGATGCGTCAACCGTATGGACGATCGATCGCCTCTACAGTGGTCTATGCCCATCCCAGTTGGTATGCGGCGCAGGGCTATATTGTAGTGATTCAAGATGTGCGGGGACGAGGCACGTCTGAAGGAGTCTTTTCCCTATTTGAATCTGAGATTGAAGATGGTTATGATGCGGTGATGTGGGCGGCGAATTTACCGCATAGTAATGGGTTGGTGGGAATGTATGGTTTTTCATATCAAGGGATGACCCAACTGTATGCCGCAGCCCATCGACCTGAACCCTTGAAAACAATTTGCCCTGCAATGTTGGCTTATGATTTGCGTGAAGATTGGGCCTATGAACATGATGTGTTTTGTTTGCAATCAAATTTAGGCTGGGCGATACAATTAGCGGCAGAAACCGCGAGACGAGTGGGCAATAATCAACATTTTCAATTACTCAAAGCAGGGGCAAATAATCTGCCCTTAAATGGTGTAATTCCGGCTTATCCTGAAATCCTGAAATCCCTTGCCCCAGACTCGTTTTATCATGATTGGATTTCCCGATCGGAGAATGATCCCTATTGGAAAAAACTATCACCGCGTTACTTTATAGATACAATTTTAGACTTGCCAATGTTACATATTGGCGGTTGGTTTGATCCCTATTTAAGAGGAACTCTGCGGCTCTACGATGCAATGGGTAAAACAGCTCCACAGCATTTAATTATTGGTCCTTGGGCGCATTTACCTTGGGGACGACGATCGGGAATTGTGGACTTTGGAGCGGCGGCGGTGAGTGATTGCGATCGTGCCCAGGTGCGGTGGTTTGATTATTGGTTAAAAGGTGAAGGGGTGCTTGAGAAGGGGGCGGTTTGGTTTGAAATGGGAACAAATCGTTGGGTGAAGGCTGACCAATGGAACGAAGGTCTAGATCATCAAATGTTGCAATTGAAGACAACGGGACTCACATCAATGCGCGGTGGTGATTTAGTATTTGTGAATGGGAAAAATTTCGATCGAAGTTCTAATTTAATTTCTAATTCAATTGCAGATACGATCGTTCATGATCCGTGGCGACCTGTACCATCTTTTGGAGGTCATGCGGGATCCCCTGCGGGACCAATGGACAGGCGAGCAATTGACGATCGTACTGATGTTCTCTGCTATACCTCTTCAGTGTTAACGGACCCATTGCTAATTCAAGGAACTCCTACGATCGAAGTAGATTTTTTTAGTGATGCTAAATCTATTGATTTTCATGTTGTGTTATCCCAGGTCAACGCTATAGGACGAGTATTAACGGTTTCACAAGGTGTATGTTCGGTTTGTCCACAGAATGAGACGACAGCAACGATTTCGATGCAGACTACTAGTACTGTTATTCCGATCGATTCTGCATTGCGATTAAGTATTAGTCTTTCTTGTTTTCCAGCTTTTCCCGTGAATTCAGGAACAGGTATTTTGGCGGCTGACGCGAAGTTGATGGATGCTCAGGTTATGACGTTGTTTTTACAGGGTGGTGTATTGAAATTACCGATCGGATTGTGATCGCCATCTTTTTAATGTCACGATCGAAGGTAGATCTGTTTCGATCGATTATTTTTGGGCAGTATAGTAGAGAAATTAATTTATAGACTTCTCAAATTATGGCGATTTCTTCTGTATCGGCTTGGACGGGTTTGCAGCAATCTGTAGAGCAGGTTTTGCAGTTGTTGAATGAAGAGCCGAGTTTGGGGGCGATCGAACTAGGGGCGATTCGAGATTCGTTGAAGAAGGCGACGGCTCCGACCTTTGAAATTGTGTTTGCCGGGGCGTTTAGTGCTGGGAAGTCGATGTTGATTAATGCATTGCTGGAGCGGGAATTGCTTTACAGTGCGGAAGGTCATGCGACGGGGACGGAATGTCGGGTTGCCTATGCAGCGGTAGGACAAGAGCGCGTGGTGCTGACGTTTTTGTCGGGGGTGGAGATTCAGGAACAGATGGGCGTTTTGTCGGATCGGTTGTTTGGAGAGAATCAGCACATTGATTTGTCGGCTATTCCAAAAACTCAAACGGCGTGCGATCGGGTGATTGCGGAAGAGGGCGGGGAGAGTAAGTCCGATCGGGCAAAACAGGCGACAGCGCTGAAATATCTATTGCAAGGCTGGATGGATAATCAAGTGCATATTGATCCGAAAGAGAATCGGACGATGGCAATGGAGGAGTTTAATTTTGCCAATTTGCAGGAGGCGGCGAACTATGCACGAAGAGGGACGAACAGTGCGGTGCTGAAGCGGGTGGAATATTATTGTCATCATCCTTTATTGCAAGATGGAAATGTGTTGGTGGATACGCCGGGAATTGATGCGCCAGTAAAGCGAGATGCGGCGTTGACCTATGCGAAGATTACGGACCCGGATACTGCGGCGGTAGTTTGTGTATTAAAAACGGCTTCGGCGGGGGATTTGACGACGGAAGAGACGGAGTTGTTGGAGAAGACAAAGCATAATCCTGGAATTCGCGATCGGGTTTTTTATGTATTTAATCGGGTGGATGAGAGTTGGTATAACGGACAATTGGCCGATCGATTGACGCGATTGATTGCGAGTCAGTTTCGAGATACGGCGCGGGTTTATAAGACGAGTGGTTTGCTGGGTTTTTATGGTGGGCAAGTTCGGACGACGGGATTGAACGATCGCTTTGGTTTAGATTCGATTTTTGCGGGGGAGGCAATACCGCAATTTGTGAATGAGTTCAATCGGTATTGTGCAAGTTCGGGACGGTTGCCGATCGATCGCTTTCGGATTGATGTGCGAAGTTATGAAAGTGCGTCGGAGAACTATACTCGAATTTTGGGTTCTGAAGGTAGGCCGCTGATTGATCAATTGATTGCTGATAGTGGGATTGAGGCATTTCGATCGGGAATCACGCGCTATTTAACTGAGGAAAAGCGTCCGTTATTATTGTCCAATGTTATGTCGGATTTGCGTCCGATCGCGTTGGCATTGCGACGGGTTTATTTGGAGCGGGCATCAGAATTACGATCGCAGCCGACGGATGTGGAACTTTTGCGGGAACAGGGATTGCAGAAATTAGGGGTGATGTTGCAGAAGGTGGCTCAGGAATTGCAATTGCATATTGAGGATGAACTGAATCAGGTGGTGGCGAGTGGAAGAAATGAGGCGTTTGAATCTCAGTTTCGACGGCTTCAAGGACAATTGGTCATACGCTTAGATGAGCTGGTGGCGGAGTTTTCGGTGGGGATGGTGCATGAACGGGCGCAGGGAAGTCATTCACGAAATTCTGTGGTGCCGTTGTTGGGGATTTTGGCGGAGGCATTTTACTATTTGGCCAATGGGCTGGAAGATACCTTAGTTGAGGCTTCGCGGGAATTGGTGAATGGATTTTTTGAACAGTTGAACGATCGGATTTCGCAACAAAGTTATTATCAAGAGATGAATCGACTTTTGGGTCATGATGGTGGGATTGCGGCTTTGTTGTTGCAGGGTAAGGAGTTGGCGACTTTGGCGTTGGTGAATGCGGCGCGGGTGGAGTGCGATCGGTATGTGCGGGAATGTGAAAGCTTTTTTGCGGAGGGGACAACTTCGATTTTTCAATTGCGTGAAACGATGGCGCAGGCTTGTCGTGGATATGATTATTCCAATATGGTGGCGGCGGAACCTGCGATTCGTCAGTTGTTGAAGTTGGATTTTGAACAAAAGGTAAAAATAACGGTATTACGAACGTTTAGACAAACGATTAATCAAACATTGAATTCAATCTTGTTGGAACGATCGAAATTGTTGGTGATTTCAATTCCCGATCGATATGATGAGGCGCGATCGTTTTTGGGTGATGTTTTGCGGCGGGAGGCTGAAGAACAGGTGTTACAACGAGATCAGTTATTGGCAGAAATTGAAGAGAAGATTGTAGTTTTTGAGGGGGCGATCGATCGGATTGGGGCGATCGGTGGGGAGGATTTTATGAAAATAGGGCAATAAAAAAGATGTGAAAAATTCATCAGATCAGATAACTAGAAGACCAGAAATTGTAAATACATCAATATGGAGTCAATCATGGAAGGCCAAGACATTATCTTGCCCAATAGTGCAGTCGTAGAATTTCTTACTCAACAGCATGAGATAAGTAGTCGGTATAAAGTAGTTACAGTTGCCAATCTCTACAATTGGCTACGGGAAAAGTTTACTCATCCCGAATCGCCAGAAGTTGACTGGTTTGGAGAAGGCGTAGATTGTATGATTTTAGACTCGGTAAAAAACTCTACAAATTGGGTGAGAGGTGACATTTCAATAAAATTTATCTTTTCATGCCATCAATCTGATTCTCAGGAACAACTGATTGGTTCTTCAGATAGTGGTCGGATCAGTATTGATGAAGAATGTGTAATACGTATTCCTTTAGAAGCTATGGAGGAACAACATCAACTAGCAGCAGCAACCACACTTTTGGGTATGGGTAGAACTATGTTTACCCAAAAAGAATTAGTGACACATCTAAGGCAACGTTTATCGTTGACAGACATGAATTCGTATAGGTATGCCTGGTTAGATTACGGTATCCCTTGTAGAGTTTCCTTTCCTGGCTTATCAAAGGGTTGGAGTAAAGGAACAGTTTATCTAGAAGTTGGATATCAACCTGATGACATCCAAGATTCTGAGCCTCTATCGGAATCATCCTTAGACGATATTAGAAATGCGATCGAAGCCCATTAATTCAATATACAAAAGCTTGGACTAAGAATATGAATGAAGATAACTTCTCAGAAATACCAAACGATGCCATAGTTCTACTAGGTAAAGTGGGAATAACAAATGATACGGTGGATGAAATAGTCAGAACATACGCAACTAGTTTTTCATATGACTTTCATAGAGGTTTAGTAAAACGTATGGTATTGTCTGATGAAAACGATCATGAGCAATGGCTTGATGAAGGATTTCCTAGTCAGATACTAGAGCCTGGATCAGTTTGGAAAAAGGGTCGTTTAAGACTTAGAGTAGTTGCCGAATTCATTCTAGAGGGAGAAGGCGAGAATCCTTCAAATCAGCCGATCGAACCTTCCCTCGACACCTTTCGTGAAAACTCATGAAAAGCTTACCGTCCAGCTTCCAAGACTTCTGCGGTCGTCAATATGAATTCAGGAAATGTCGGAGAAACAATAGTATCGTTACCCCGAAAAGTATTAAATTGATATTCTCCTTGAATCAAACATCCAACCATTATCCATTCCCGACCGGGATCAATAATCCAATACTCAGGAATTCCCCGGTCGGCATACTGATATAATTTCTCTTGATAATCTCGTCTGTAATTATCAGATTTCTCATCACCAGGAGAAACAACTTCTAAAACCATCCTAGGCGCAGGCATATCTTGACTAATCGTCGCACGGCGTTTGAGAAGAGTTAAATGAATCTCCTCCAACACTGTTAAATCGGGGAATCGAGTCCGAGGTTTTCCATTAACGACAATTTCTATGCTGCCAGGTCGGATGAGTTTAAACGGTAAACCGATCGCAAGTAATGCCAAAAAAATAAAATTTGCGATCGTATCATTACCAATAGACTCAGACATAACCGGAATCAATTCTTCATTCCAATATTCACAACGAGCTTCCGGCAAATCTGATGGCTCAGCCGCTAGATACGTTTCAAAGCTTTCAAATCTCGCCTTGGTCAATGCCATCGCCCATCGCCCTCCCGACTATTGCTTCAACTCCAATTATACACACACATCAATTTCGACTTCCCATGAAACCCGATAAAACTCTACGGGGCAAAATCCCGATCGTAGTCCGTCAATACGTTCTCGATCGCGATAACCACACCTGCCAAAGCTGCGGCACCCACAAAAATCTCACCATAGACCACATTGTTTCCCTTAACCAAGGTGGCAGCAACGACATCAGTAATCTCCAAACCCTCTGCCAAAGCTGCAACTCCAGCAAACGCGATCGGATAGACGATCGATTCCAACGTCGGTTTATTTGAACTAGTATAGAATATTCATAGACGATCGTTCTTTAGTGATCTCGAAATATCATGAATAAATGTGCAATCTAATTGATGCCAGCTTTCAATAAGGTGCTAAAATCTAAAACAATTGCTTTAGATTCTCAATACGTTATGAATTCTCCTCATCAGATTTCAGAGCTAAATTTCAAAAAGCTCGGCCTTCTCGCCATGACTCCGATCGCCCTCATGATGCATGGATTGGTGCTATGGATTCCAGTGAATACTGAGATAAAAAAAGAGAACGTCCCTGAAAAAGAAGCACAACTTCAGGCGATCGGAAATATGCCCCTGCCTATTGCGTCTCCAACAGCCATTCCGTTAACAGCTTCGACTCCTGCCTCATCTCCCACCACAACTGCTTCAAAATCTTCAACGAGTCCAGTTATTGTTGAAAGAATTGTTGAGAAAGTGATTCAAACTCAATCGCAACCTAAGCCCTCAGAATCTCCCGTTAAACCCCCAGCAACCCCCGTTCCCACCCCGATCGTTTCACCCACTCCACTACCCACCGAAGCCCTTACGCCAGAAGGAACCGTTAATAAATTGCTGACTGGAATTCCTTGTCCAGGTGAATCAAGATGTAGTCAAGTTTCTGCACCACAGGACAAAATACTTGCTACTTTAGCGAAGCAGTTTGGAAACCAACATCAAGAAATAAATGATACCGCTTCACCGGAAGATGCTGGCGATCGACCTACGGAAAGTCAGGTTGTAGGCTATCGAATTAAAGACAATAAAACAAACAAATTTCTTTATTTCATACTTCCTCCTGTAGCGGGTAATAAGGTTAATGTAATATTCAAAGATGAGAACCAAATTATTGCTTTGGGCGGTGTTCTTTAGAAACATTAAATAGCGCTAACCTTAGTAGTCTCAATCTCGATCGTAACCCTGATTCCTACTTCATATTTCTCCCCGATCGGACAAGTCGCTAATAGTATCTGACCAGAAGGTAGAACCAATTCATAACAATATTCACGGCCTAAAAATTGACGATCGCGAATGATAATGTTACTGCGATCGTCCGTTTTAATCTTCACATCTTCCTGACGAATCATTAAGGTCGCTTGAGATTTTTTATCAGGATTAGCAACGGCTCCGATCGCCTCAAACTCACCAATTTCTGTGTGCCAAAATCCCGATCGAAACGTTGCTTCGATAAAATTAGCTTGCGTTACAAAATCAGCCACAAAGCGAGACGTGGGCATTTGATAAATTGATTCTGGGGTGCCAATTTGTTCTAGATTCCCTTTGTTCATGACGGCAATCCGATCGCACATCGATAAAGCTTCTTCTTGATCATGTGTCACAAAAATTGCAGACGTTCTCGCATTTTTCAGAATCGATCGAATCTCCTGTCGTAATCGTAACCGCACTTGAATATCTAAATTACTCAACGGTTCATCCAACAAAATCATCGCAGGTTGCGGCGCTAATGCCCGTGCTAATGCAACTCGCTGTTGCTGTCCTCCCGACAATTCGTGGGGATACCGTAATTCCAAACCAGATAGTCCTACGCGATCGATCGACTCTTGGGTCAAGGCTTGAATTTGTGCGGCTGCAAATCGTTTTCGGCTAGTTTTCTGAAGGCCAAAGGCGACATTTTGAGCGATCGTCAAATGGGGAAATAGCGCATAATCTTGAAACACCATGCCAATATTTCGATGTTCCGGCGCGACGGATTTATTAGATGTTGCAATAGATTCACCCGATAACTCAATAGAACCTGAATTCAAGGTTTCAAATCCAGCAATCAGTCGTAATAATGTGGTTTTCCCACATCCAGACGGACCCAAAAGCCCTAGAATTTCCCCTTCTTGCAACTCCAAAGAAACTTGATTCAAAACGGGTGGTGAATTACGATCGAACTGTTTAGAAATTTGATTGATTTTAAGAACAATCGTTGGGTCAGACATGAGAAGATAATACTAGTTGAATCTGTATGTCATTATTATAAATCCTATGGTCCGCAAACTAACAATCTCCGCCCCACAAGCCTCATCTCAATCATTCTCGATTTGGACGGTCGCCACTGTTTCATTAGCCCTATCGATGATGTTGCCGCTAGTTTCAGTCTTAACTAGCGTTTTTTCAGACACGCGATCGGTTTGGCAACATTTGATTACAACAGTATTAGGGGAATATATTCTTAATTCTCTGATTTTGATGGTGGGCGTGGGTGCAGGCGTGGCGATCGTGGGAACCACTTGCGCTTGGCTGGTGACGATGTGTCAATTTCGGGGCCGATCGCTATTTCAGTGGGCGTTGTTGCTCCCGTTGGCGGCTCCAGCCTATATTTTGGCCTACACCTATACGGATTTATTAGAATATTACGGTCCAGTACAATCTATATTGCGGCAATGGTTTGGCTGGAAAAATGCTCAAGATTATTGGTTTCCCAATGTTCGATCGATGCCAGGGGCGATCGGCATGTTTGTTTTGGTGCTCTATCCCTATGTTTATTTACTCGCCCGATCGGCTTTTTCAAATCAATCATCAATTACATTAGAAGCCAGTCGCAGTCTAGGCTGTACCCCATGGCAGGGATTTTTAAAAGTCGCCTTACCTATGGCGAGACCTGCTATTGTCGCCGGATTGTCACTGGCATTAATGGAAACATTGAATGACTATGGAACCGTTGAATTCTTTGCGGTGCCAACGTTTACTATTGGAATTTTTCGCACTTGGCTCGGTCAGGGTGAACGCGCTGCGGCCCTACAACTTGCCCTACTGCTATTGAGTTTCATCGCGGTACTAGTGATCCTTGAGCGTCAATCACGTAATCGCCAGCGTTTTTACCAAACTAGCCAAATGACTGAAATCAAACGATATGTGCTGCGTAATTGGCATCAATGGGCTGCGATCGGAATTTGTACTGTTCCAATTCTTCTAGGTTTTGGTATTCCGGTAAGTGTTTTGGTGTTTCTGATTAAAGGCGATCGATTGAGCAGTAATACAAGTGATGTAAGTGGTGATGGAGACTATGGCACCGCAACTTCAGGTGAGTTTCTAGCAAATGCCCCAGACCCATTTTGGGGCTATGCAATTCATAGTTTCACCTTGGCGACCACTGCCGCCACGATCGCGGTCATCATTGCCATTATTCTTGCCTATGGTCAACGGCTACAACCCTCGAAACTCAAGGGCTGGGCTATTCAAGGGGCCACTCTTAGCTATGCGATCCCTGGTGCAGTGATTGCGATCGGGGCGATGGTCCCACTGGGTAACTTTGATAATGCATTAGATAGTTGGATGCGATCGCAATTCAATATTTCAACGGGATTGCTGCTTAGCGGAACTATTTTTGCATTAGTATTTGCCTATTTAGTACGATTTCTAGCGGTGGGTTATGGTGCGGTTGAATCTAGCCTTAACAGCATCAAGCCCAATCTCGACAATGCGGCTCGAAGTCTAGGGTTAAACACGTTGCAAACTCTATTCCAAATTCATTTACCCCTAATGCGCAGCGGATTAATTAGTGCTGCAATTTTAGTATTCGTTGACGTGATGAAGGAGTTGCCCGTCACGTTGATCATGCGACCGCTTAACTACGACACACTTGCTGTTCGCGTTTTCAATCTCGCATCGGATGAACGGCTCTCCGAAGCTGCACTCCCAGCTTTAACCATTGTATTAGTCGGTCTATTACCCGTCCTGGTTCTCAGTTGGCAAATGGGCAACACCATCATCAAACGTCAGCGTTGAATTAAGAGCAGGAAGCCGATCGTTCAACAAGGTCACCATTTGCTGTAATAGATCTTGGCTTAGGTTTTTCTGTTGCTCTTGATTCATACGCGGTTCATACCAACGTTGCCGATAGATCAACTCCAACTCACTCCCCACTTCTGAAAAGTAATCCATTTGTGCGGCTTGCAATCCAACGCAGGCCCGATAAATAATCAATGCCATAATCGCAACAATCATTCCGCCCGCTGTAGTAATCAAAGCCTCTGCAATTCCTTGAGAAGCTTTTGATAAGTCAACATTTCCACCGCCCCCGCCACCAATATTCAAATTAAAAAATGTCGCAATCAAACCCGTTACGGTTCCCAATAGTCCCAGCAACGGCGCGATCGCAACAATAGTTTCCAGCAACTTGTCACACTTTCGCATTTCAATAAATTCTCGATCGCCCGCCGCCACCATCGCCAATTGAAATGTTTCTGGAGTGGGTTGATTCAAACGCAATGCTGCTAAGATAAATCGACCAATAGGTAATCTTTGCGCTTGTTCTGCAATGGTCTTTGCTTTCCCTAAATCATCTTGTGACACTTGCAAAATCTTAGAGACAAGCTGCTTCTCGCCCTGTATGGTATGCCACCAAAACCAAGTCCGCTCCAAGGCACAAGTAATCGTCAGAACTGATAAGGCTCCGATCGGCACCATAATCGGTCCGCCTTTGCTGAGAAATTCGATGGCGCTCGACATAATCCAATTGAGATGAATAGAACCTTAAAAAAATAGGATACTCCATATGAGCATCCTACTGACTACATGAGGATTAAACTTAAAAACACAGACGGTTGCCTATTACTTCCAACCCGCCCGGTCCATCGCTTGAATAGATCGTTGATTGTTCTTACCCAAAATCTCAGAGGACATCAGATCTTCCTTAAAAGATCCATAGCCAAGTATGACCGGATCAAGGTCAACTTGACCTCTCGGAAGAACTGGATACTCATTGTTGTTTGCCGCAAACATCTTCTGGACTTCAGGCGTTGCTAAGTATTCTAGATATTGAATAGCGGCATCCTTATTCGGCGAATATTTGGCAACACCCCCACCACTAATATTAGTATGGGCACCACGATTTAACTTTCCATCTCCCAACTGATTCGGAAAAATAATCCCTACCTTACTGGCAACTTCACGATCTTCAGGCTTAGAGGATTTCGCTAACCGAGCGAGATAATAGGTATTAGAAATTGCTAAATCTGCCATTCCCGCTGCCAAGGCTTGAATCTGTGGAGTATCTCCGCCTTCAGGCTTACGAGCCATATTCTTCACAACTCCCTTAGCCCATTTTTCAGCACCCTCATCACCATACAGTTCAACAATCGAACCCATTAAAGACTGATTGTAAATATTACTAGACGATCGCACTAAAATCTTATATCCCAAATCTTCACGGCCTAGATCTTCATAAGTTTTGACTTTAGATAAATCAATTCCTCTTTCCTTGTTATACATAATGACGCGAGTGCGTTTGGTAAATCCATACCAAGTTCCATTGCTATCTCTCAAGTTCTCAGGAATAGAATCTTTTAGAATACGAGAATCAATAGCCTGAAACACATCTGCCTGCTGGGCACGATACAGGTTGCCTGCATCCACCGTCATAATCACGTCAGCCGGACTATTACGTCCTTCGCTCTTGACCCGCTCAACCAGCTTATCTGCTGTGGCTTCAACAAGATTCACCTTGATGCCAGTCTTATTGAAAAATCCCTCATAAATCTGAGTATCAGACCCATAGTGACGAGCGGTGTAGAGATTCAGGACTTTGTTTTGAGCTTGTGCCGATCGGCCTCTGAATAATTGTTCAGACGCGATCGCTGCCGTTGCTGCACCCGCCGCTATGAAAGCTCGTCTTGTAATATTCATGTCTAATGTGGAGAGGATTAAGAATTAGTTACTGCAATATCAATAAATTTTATCGCAAGTACTTCTCAATTGCAACTAGATTATGCCCATCGTCATCATTAACTAGAGCATAATCCTAGTATCGAGACCATCGATCGTTACTGATACTCTATCTCGACACCGATATTTTCGACATCTCCAGCCATTCTTCAGCTTTTATACCTGCAATAACCTCAAGTTTGCCACCAGGTAAAGCCTTAACGATGTAAGCTATTCCTTGCGGTTCAGGATAAATTCCAGTTACGGCATCAAACACATCATCATGTCCCACAATCACCGTATTCGTTCCAGGAGTTGGAGCTTCTAGCAATAGTGGGGTGAGATTGGCTCTCATTTGAGCTTTCTGCGCGTCAGTATACTCGCCCGCTTTGGGAAAATTGAGGGCAGCCATCATTTTGTATTGCCCAAATGCGAGATCAGCGGTCTGCCATGCCCGACAGTATTCACTAGAATAAACCTTGCCCACGGGAATCTTCAAAGCTTTAAAGCCGTTGCCAATGCTCTTGGCTTGATTCCAGCCCATTACACTTAACATTCTTTGGGTGTCACATTTCCCCATGACTGCCGTAGTCTGGTCAACATAATCCTTTTCAGTTTGAGCATGGCGAAAATAAATTACATGTCCACCTTTCCGAAGAGCCGTCTTAAGCTGAGCATTTGTTAGTTTATTAACAAACTTGGGCTTCGCAGCTTCACCCCCTTCTCCGCCCTGAACCGGATAGGCCGGAGCTTTAGCCGGGACAGGAGCTTTGGCCGCGCCCTCAGCAGTCTCGCCCCCTTCACCACCAGCCTCAGCCGCAATTACGAAGTTTCCAGTAGGCATTGCAACCGCCGGAGACCCCAGAGTGATACTAGCGGCACCTGCTAGGATAAATGCGCCAACGCCTGTCCAAATTTTAATGACACTAGAACTCATAACATAACTCCAAATAGGGATCGATAATGGGTGTGAGAACAGAATAATAAGGTGAAAAGCAGGTTGTACTTGAGATGATACTTATTGAAAATAACCCGCAAAAAACCTCAGATTAGGAGATTTGCCACACCAGATTGCGGTAAGATATCAAACTAATCAAGCAAAGAAAGGTCTTTATTGCTATCTGATTTCAATAAGATACTATATAGGATAGTCTTAGTTGTCAACTTAAAAGATTCAGGATTTTATAAGCTTCATGGTCATGTGTATTGCGGACGTGTTGACAGGAATGGAGGTTGACGAGATTGTAAGCAAAATTTCTACAGCAGATTTTGTAGATGGTCAGATCACCGCAGGTTGGCACGCCCGTCAAGTCAAGAAAAATACGCAACTCAAAGGGGATTCACCCAAAAGCACTATGGTTCGAGGCATCGTATCTCAAGCCCTCGATCGCAATACCCTATTCCAAATTGCAGCACTGCCCAAAACTCTGAGTCCATTGATCCTTAGCCGATACGAAGTGGGTATGGAATATGGTAGTCATGTAGACAATGCTTTTATGGGGAATCCGGTGATGCGATCGGACCTATCATTTACCCTGTTTCTTTGTGATCCTAAAACCTATGAAGGGGGCGAATTGGTCATAGAAACAATGCAAGGTGAACAAGCATTTAAATTAGAGATGGGTTCAATGATTCTTTATCCATCTACAACCTTACATCGGGTGACTCCGGTGACGAATGGAGTACGAGTTGCAATTGTGGGATGGATACAGAGTCTAATTCGTGATGCGGGATCGCGGGAAATTTTATTTGATTTAGATACGGCTCGACAATCAATCTTTGCACAGCATGGTAAAACGTCAGAATTTGATCTGATTTCTAAAAGCTATGCAAATTTACTACGTTGTTGGGGTGAGCCATGAGGCTAAATCAATAAGTTGATAAATCAATAAGTTGATAAATTACTTAATCAATCATTGCCATTTCTAGCAATCCAGTAAACAATCCCATCCCATCAATTCCACCGATCGCAATATCAGCCGATCGTTCTGGGTGTGGCATCATGCCCAAAACATTGCCCTCACGATTACAAATCCCTGCAATATTATTTCGTGAACCATTGGGGTTAACCCGATCGTTAATCTCACCATTGACATCGCTATATCTAAAAATCACTTGATTGTTATCTTCAAGCGACTTTAGCGTGTCGTCGTCGGCAAAATAACAGCCTTCACCATGGGCGATCGGAATCGTGATCACTTGATTCGTTTCATAGTTTCGAGTCCAGGGCAAATCATTTCGTTCAACACGCAAAGGAGTCCGATCGCAAATGAAATGTAACCCCCGATTCCGAGTCAACGCACCCGGCAATAATCCAATTTCCGTCAAAATTTGGAACCCATTACAAACCCCTAAAACATACTTACCTTGAGATGCATGTTTCACCGTCGCTTGCATCGCAGGGGAAAAACGAGCGATCGCCCCACAGCGCAAATAATCGCCATAACTGAAACCACCGGGCACAATCATCACATCAATGTCATCAATATCCGAATCCTCATGCCAAACCATTCGAGTCGGTTGCCCCAATAAGCCTTGAGTCACCCAAGCCATATCACGATCGCAGTTAGAACCAGGGAATACAATTACGCCAAATTTCATAGTTTTCAGGTTGGGCTTGAGGGGCTGGGCATTAGAATCAGACGCTAGGACTGAGCGCTAGGACTGAGCGCTAGGACTGAGGTTTTTAGGGCTAGGCAGCAGACAGTACTTTAAGATCAAAGCGATAGTTTTCGATAATGGGATTCGCTAGGAGCCGATCGCAGATCACGTTCAGTTGCTCTGTTGCCGCCGCTTCAGTCTCAGCCGAGACCGTCAGTTCTATGTATTTACCAATGCGAATACTGTCTACATTTTCGTAGCCCATATGCTTGAGGCCAGACTGAACAGCAACGCCCGCCGGATCCAACACAGAAGGCCGAAGCGTGACATAAATTTGAGCTTGGTACGTTTGAGTCATATGGGCCATCGATCCTCAGAGAAACACATGATGCGACAATCGATGATCATTCTAAGGGATGCGGTACACTCAAATCTATAAAATGCGTTCTGTATCTTGCGTCCCGATCGTCATGACCTCCCTTCGTCGCACTCGTAGCCAAACTAGAATTCTTGAATCTCTGAAGCAGATGGACCGATCGATTTCGGCCCAAGATCTCTACTCTGAGTTGCGACAACATGAAAAAAGCATGGGACTTGCGACAGTGTATCGGGCGCTGGATGCCTTAAAAAAAGAAGGTGCAGTCCAAGTCCGCACCCTCACGACAGGGGAATCGTTGTATTCATTGATCCAAGAAGACCGTCACCATCTCACTTGTTTGCAATGCGGTGAAACGATTGAGCTGGATTCATGCCCCGTTCACGCATTGGAGGAGAAGTTCAGTGAACAGTACGGGTTCAAAATGAACTATCACGTCTTGGAGTTTTTTGGCGTGTGTCAAGGCTGTATGGGCGTTTGAACCTCACATTTACCCCTTATGACTGACGAGGCTGATCCGCGATCGCCATCATGCTAGCAATAGAAGCTGGAATACTCGCCGGATCCATGAACAACACTTTGCTGCTGTCACTTTTGCCGATCGTCTCACCCATGGTCAAATATCCCAGCGCCATCAGCAACTTGGCCGCATCGGGAGCCGTTGGATCTGCCTTGAGCGCTTGGGTCACGATCGCCACTGATTCCGCCGTAGCTTGCGCCTTCAGAACCTGTTGTTGACGGTTGGCTTGGGCTTCGAGGACAATTCGTTGCTGTTCTGCTTCTGCGCTTAAGATGGTCGATCGTTTCCGTGATTCCGCATCCAAAACTTGCGCCTCTGCCCGACCTTGTGCCGAATTAATCGCAGATTCTCGTTCCCCTTCCGAGGTCAGAACCGCCGCCCGTTTTTTCCGTTCTGCCGCCATCTGAAGTTCCATCGACTCCATAACGGCCTTGGCCGGGATAATTTCTTTAAGTTCGACACGGGTCACTTTGATACCCCAAGGTACGGTGGCATGGTCGAGTTCCCGCATCAGAGCTTCGTTAACTTTTTCGCGGGCGGTGAAGGTTTCGTCGAGGTCAAGCTTACCCATTTCAGCCCTAAGCTGTGAGAGCGCCAGATTAACCATGGCCATTTGAAGATTCTGCACTTTGTAGTACGTTTTTTCCATGTCCACAATTTTCCAGTAGATCACCGCATCTGCACTAATGGCCACGTTGTCGCGGGTGATGCAGGTTTGGGGTGGAATATCAAATACTTTTTCACGGGTTGTGTCTCGGTAGGCAATAATTTCTACTCCCGGTACCAAAATATTCAGCCCCGCCGGAAGTTTCCGATCGAACTGCCCCAAACGTTCAACCAAGGCTTCGTCCCCTTGAGGAATGATTTTGACGGTTGCTAATGCAGCGGCAGCGGCCAAAGTAGCAGCAATAAGATAGGCAAACATGATTTAGGCTCCGTTGATAAATTTAGTCAATTCTATTAGTAAATTAAAGACAGGCTTGGAATCAGGATTTAATACCGATTCGCTAGAGGAGCGCGCTGTCTTGAGAAATAATTAGCAGTGTGCCTTGACGATCGATCACCCGAACTTTTTGTTTTGCTGCAAGGTGAGCCGTCGGATCATCAAGTTGGGCTGACCACGACTGACCCTCGTAATTTACCCGTCCCATTTCACCGGGCAGGATTTCCGTCAGCGTGTAGGCATAATCGGCATCTAGCTTACGGGCTTGCGATCGGGGCCGAATAAAACTCTGCGACACCCGAACTAACCCCAACGATAGAATCATCCACACCATCACCTGCCAATTAAACGGCAACCATGAGGAGGTTGGGGCCACCAGAAAGGCACTCAGACCCATAACCAATGACACAAAAGCGATCGGGGTAGCCAGCTCCAGCGCGCAAAACCCGCTGCCGACCAAAAGCCACATTAGTGATACATCAGACATGATTTAGCCCTATGAAGTGACATTCTTCAGATTGAAATGGTTTGAGATGCACTTTGTCTATAAGATTTTGTCTATAAAATTTTGCAAGGTCGGAAATCATTCTGTATAGTTTGGGGGGCTTACAGTTCGCTTCAAGTCTCAGGGTAATCATTCCGGAATTGTTAAAAAATATGAGATTCCGATCGGTACAGGTCTAATTTCCATTTTCAAACAACTTCTTCTTTCTAACAACTTTGTCTACATCATGAGCCGATTTGAATTAAAAATTTACTGCACAAATCCCCGCTGCGATCGGCCTGAAAACTCCTCTGGGGCCAAGGTTTGCGCAAATTGCGGTACGCCTATTACCTATCGCTACCTCTGGGCAATAGAATCAACTGAACGTCCTATTGGCTCGATCGTCGGCAATGGTCGCTACAAGGTCGTGTCACCTCAGCTTTGGCTGGATTTGCAACCGGGGCTAGTTCCCGCCACAGCCGAAATTCCGGATGCCTATTTGTCCTATCTGCATCTCTATGATCATCGTTTGCACCTCCCTGAAATCTACGGCATGGCTCAAGACGGTGACCAAAGTACGTTGCTGCTAGACAACATCCCGTTCAACTCTGAAGGCACACCCTATCCAGGATTCATGGAAAGCTTTGGCCAGAGCAGCGCAGTGCGGCAGGTGTATTGGCTATGGCAGATGCTGGAATTGTGGTCGCCGATGTTGGATTGGCAGGTGGCGAGTAGCTTATTGGTTGAGGCAAATCTACGGGTTCATGATTGGCGGCTGCGGTTGCGCGAGTTGACGCTAGACGTCACGGAACCGACCTTGAGCGATTTGTCTAGTTTATGGTCAGGATTGTTGCCGGAAGCCCGATCGAGCATTGCCCAGCCTTTGCAAGAAATTTGCGTCCAAATGCACGATCCGAAAACCACAATAGCCACCCTGCGCACGGCCCTCAATCAGCTTTTACTAGAGCAAGCCGGACAACTATCCCTAGGGCTACAAACCTTTGGCATTACGGACGTTGGTCAGTCCCGCGAGCATAATGAAGACACCTGCTATCCGCTGGGCAACGCCACCATTCAGGACGATTTGTTTCCTCGGCTTTCCATTGTCTGCGATGGCATTGGGGGCCATGAAGGCGGCGAAGTGGCGAGTCATATGGCGGTGCAGTCGTTTAAACCCCAAATCCGTGCCTTTTTGGCTGAAGTGGCCGAGCAATCGGAGCTGATGGCGCCAGAGGTGATTTGTGAACAGCTTGCGGCCATTACTCGCGTGGTTAACAATCTGATTTCCAATCAAAATGATGAACAAGACCGCAGCGATCGGCGTCGTATGGGCACAACGTTGATGCTGGCATTGCAAGTGCCTCAACGGGTTCGCACAGCCGCAGGAACAGTTCTGAGCAACGGCCATGAGCTTTATTTGGTCAGCGTTGGCGATAGTCGAGCCTATTGGATGACGGCCCGAAGTTTACATCAACTCAGTGTGGATGATGATGTGAGTACGCGGGAAGTTCGGCTAGGGCGCAGTACCTACCGTGAGGCTCTGATGCGGCCTGATGCGGGGGCATTGACTCAGGCGCTGGGAACCCGTGATAGTGAGTCAATGCGGCCTAGAGTCCAACGATTCATCTTGGAAGAGGACGGGGTTTTGCTGCTCTGTTCTGATGGACTTAGCGATAGGGATTTAGTCGAACAACATTGGCAACAGTTGGCGGAAGGATTGTTGCGATCGGGTCTATCTCTGGAAGACTCAGCCCAACAGTGGGTGGATTTGGCCAATAGAGAAAATGGCAGCGATAATATTTCTCTGGTGTTAACTCAATGCCAAATCACGGACCTAACCCGAAAAGTCGCCTTTTCCACGAGGGCAGAACCGGAAAGCAGTACAGCTGAAGTTGTCCCAGAAACAATGTCAGTGATGGGTCCTAAAAAACAACGGAAGGGATGTTTAGCTTTATTACTGGCAATTTTACTCGGAGGCGGTGGTATTGCGGCTTGGTCCATTGCGGATCCAGTTAGATTTAATGGCGTGCGCGATCGAATTCAACAGGACGTCCAGCCCCATCTCCAGCAATGGTTACCGAAGTCTTAGCTCAAGTCTCAGAGTTACACCCGTGAAATTCGAGACCAACGTACCGCCTTATGCAAAAATGGGAGGACTATAAATGCTGATAGACACAGACGGAACCGTTATGGAAGTTGGAACACGCATTCGGGTGAATACATCGGTCTTGATTTATCACCACCCTGAACATCGAAATATTGCTTTTGATCTAAATGGCCATGAGGGAGAAGTAGTTGCGATCGCGACTTCTTGGAAAGGTCGGCCCGTGAGTGCAAATTTTCCATTCGTTGTGAAGTTTACACCAAAGCTAAAAGTCCATCTCACTGAACAAGAAATGGCGGCGATCGAGTAGTTAGATTCAATTCCCTACAGATTCGTGAAATTAGTAGAAAAACTGTTTGATGAGTAAAACTATTTCATCGGACAGATTTTTCATTTAGCTTATTTTTGTTTAAAGCAAGCACGATAGAAGGCTATTGAATACTATTGAAGCTGCTGCATCAGACCCGGTACATCGGCAATCGACCAATGTTCAGCAATTTTTCCATTTTGAATACGATCGATACGAATTGAGGCGAGGGACACATATCGTCCGGTAGCTGGAATTCCCATAAATGTCCCGCTGTGCAATACGGTTGAATTCATATGAGTCACGACCCGATCGGATTCTTCAATTTGTTGAATTAGTTCAATTTGAAGATCTGAGAAGGCAGAAAAGCTATCTAAAAATGATGCATGATATAGCCGCAGTGCCTCAAGTCCTTTGTTGTTGTCACTTAGCATCGCATGATTAATACAATCTTCGGTCCAAAAATCTTTTAGTGCATCAATATCACCATAGCTCCAGACGACTTGAATAAAGTTCTGAATAATTTGTTTGCTTGGGGTATTAATCATGATGAGTCTCTACTATATCTTATGATAATGGTTTAAACGTCGTCATTGTTGCCAAGATTTAACATGATGTGCGATCGTATTTTATCTAAGTATTTTTATCTAAACTATTACATGCTTTAATTTAGCTCCATTCATTTAGCTCCCCTTATCTAGTTAATATAACTATTAGCCTGACGCATAAACATTTCGGCATAACGTCCATTGTGTTTGATAAGCTCAGCGTGATTCCCTTCTTCTAAAATTGTGCCATGTTCAAGAACAATAATCCGATCGGCAATCTTGGCTAGGGACAAACGGTGACTGATTACAATTGTCATACGGCCACGGGCGATCGTGCGGAAAATTTCATAAATCTCATGTTCATTTTTAGGATCAAGCGCTGCCGTAGGTTCATCAAATATCACAAGTTCTGATGTTCCGAGACGGAGAAGCGCACGCGCGATCGCAATACGCTGCCATTGTCCACCGGATAGATCAATACCTTTTTCAAGTTGTTTACCCAATGGAGTTTCGAGTCCTTGTTCGAGTTCCATGATGATATGATTGATTCCCGATTCTTTTAATACTTGCTCTAATGCGTTATCTTCTTTAAGTTTTGGAAGATAGCCCCAGCCGACATTCTCGCGGACGGTTGCAGGAAATCGAGCATAATCTTGCATAACGACTGCAATCCGCGATCGGAGTTCATCTAGTGATATATCTTTGTAGTCCACACTATTCCACTCAATGTTCCCAGACGATGGATCGTAAAGTCTGGCTAGTAATTTACCAAGCGTTGTTTTTCCAGCTCCATTTTCACCCACAAGAACAACCATTTCTCCCGGTTTTACATTGAAATTAATATTATTTAGAATACTCTTCTCGCTACCGGGATAGCTGAAGTTGAGGTCTTTAATTGTTAATCCGTTGCCCCGATCGGGTAGTGGTAATGCATCAGGCCGATCGATCAAAGTAGGTTCTAAGTCTAATAATTGGAATACTGGACGAGTTGCCAGTGCGACATCATAAATATCACCCAAATTGCTAACCAACATATAAACACTGCGTTTAAGTTGAATAATCACGCCTGTATAAAGTGCAATATCACCCAATGTAAACCGTCCCGTAACGACTCCAAAAATGACATATAAATAGGGAATACTGGAACCAATCCCACCTAAAAAAGACAGGCAGATCAATGCGATCGCCCCTTCTTGACGAATGTCTTGCATTTGTTTAAATAAGCGATCGAAAATCTCGTTCCAGCGATCGAGTATCACATGTTGTAATGAGAACAATCGCATTTCTTTGGCGTAGTTTTCTTCCTTTAGCAATTTGGCATAAATTTCCTTTTCCCGTGATAGTGCCGCTTGCGACTCCTCAACCCGCCAACTTTTTCGCCAATAGCGCAAGTCAATCACTACGCTGGGAATCGCAAATCCTAACAGCATTAGAGGAACCCATAGGGCAATACCAGCGGCTAGGATTACGGCAGGAATTAGGGTGAAAATCCCCATAAATGATCCAGCGAAAATGAAGGCGAGACGTTGCATTCGCTGAATGCCTTTGGTTGTCAATTGCACAATATTCAGTAATTCAGGCTGTTCAAATAATGCAATATCATTGAAATTAGCAATCTTAGAAATCACTTTGCCTTCAATGGTGCCTTGAACCCGATCGCGCAATGCTGCAAACATTTGCGTATCAATGGACGATACAGACTCAATAAATAAATTAGTACCAATTAAAGCCCCGATCGCCGTGAGTAATTGCGGATATTGGCCAACGATCGTCCAGTCTAGGGGTTTGTTCGCTGCCGTGCCTGCCAGAGATGCGGTTTGGTCAATGACGACTTTGCTGAAATAGAGGGCTGCTGAGGGACCGACTCCACGAATTAAGTTGAAAATCGCAATTTGCCAGAGTTCTTTCGGAGCAGATTCCATGACCAACTGAATCGATCGCCAGAGGGCTTGACGAATATCCGCTTTGGTTGCGGTTTCGATCGGCTGACTAGATGATTTTGACTTCATAAATGGGATAGTAACAAATTCAATCTTAAGTTGGGACGTTTTGATTTTGAGGAGAATTGAGTTCTAGTCCCGATCGATCGCTTCCAAGTCATCATTGTTAATCAAAAATGATCCGTGAATAAACTGCACGCCCCAAGTATCCGCCGGATGCCGAGAAATTACTGTCCCTGCTTCATCGATCGAAATCACGGTACCCGGACGGAGCATAGGTTTGGATTCAGCCGTTTTTACATAGGGCAGAACTTTGTTGAGCTTGACGATAGACCCGATCGCGATCGTAGAAGGCAGCATAAAAATTACGTGGTTTTTTAGAACGATACAATCCACAGGATAAACTAAAAATGCCTAAGATTTAGAGAATTCACCGCAGGCCAAACCCTATGACGATCGCAGTATTTGGCAGTTTGAATATGGATCTGGTCACGCGGGTGTCTCGGTTGCCCTTACCGGGTGAGACATTGATGGGGAATGAATTCTTTACAACTCCCGGCGGCAAAGGGGCTAATCAAGCTGTCGCAGCGGGGCAAAACTTAGCGATTCAACTACACTAACTTCAACTACACTAATTGGCCGCGTTGGAAATGATGATTGGGGCCGATCGTTGCTATCGGAATTACAAACCCATGGGGTTAAAACATCAGGCATCCAAATAGATTCGACAATTCATTCTGGAGTTGCGATCATTACCGTGGCAGAAACGGGCGAAAATCAAATTATTGGGGTCTATGGTGCAAATGAATGTTTAGATCAAACTGATGTCGATCGGTTGATTCCTATTTTAAATGATTCAAAGGTGCTTTTATTACAACTTGAAGTAGCGATCGATGCCGTTAAACTCGCTGCCCAAGCTGCCCAGGAAGCGGACGTAATTGTAATTTTAGATCCGGCTCCTGTGCCGAAATGTTCTATTATTCATTTATATCCCTATATTGATTTGCTGATTCCTAATGAAACCGAAGCCTCACAATTGGTAGGATTTGAAGTGAATTCAGTGGAAACCGCCACCAAAGCCGCCTTTGTTCTTCACGGTCAGGGCGCTAAAGCCGTTATTATCAAACTCGGTGCCCAAGGCGCGTTGTATTCAGAAGTGTATTCAGAATTGTGTTCAGAAGAGAATGGTTCAGAAATTATGACTTCTTTTGTTCCGGCATTTGCAGTGGATGCGATCGATACGGTGGCGGCGGGAGATGCCTTTGCGGGTGGTTTGGCGGTTGCCATCGTTGAGGGATTTCCAATCATTGAGGGTGTGCGGCGGGGGCGTTGGCGACGTTGACGATCGGGGCACAGGTGGCGATGGCCGATCGGAGCCAATTTGATCAGTTTTTGCGCGATCGGTCCGTGATTTGAACAGGCTTTGCGGTAGTCTGTAAGCTTGTGTTTATCTGCAACAAGTCCCATGAGCCTGAGAATCTACGGCAATCGTTTAATTGAAACCCTACCAGGCGACGAATTACGTCCCACTAGCTCGAAAGTTCGGATGGCTATTTTTAATATTTGGCAGGGTTCTATTGACGGGTGTCGGTGGTTAGATCTTTGTGCAGGCAGTGGCTCAATGGGGGCTGAAGCGTTATGTCGTGGGGCGACTACGATCGTGGGCATTGAACGGGAGCCGGACGCTTGTGCTTTGGCCGCAGCCAACTGGAAACGCCTCGCTAAACCTGAACATAAGGCATTGATGATTCGTGGACATGTGCTGAAAAAAATGCCGACGCTATTGTCCCAATGTGGTGGCTTGCCCTTCGATCGTATTTACTTTGATCCGCCCTACAACAGTGAATTATATGAACCGACTTTGGCGGCGATCGTAGAATATGGGTTACTTTCGGAGTATGGCGAAGTGGCGGCAGAACATGCAATGGGGCGGTCGATCGTTGTTCCGGGGTTAGTGATTTGCCGTGAGAAAAAGTATGGCAAAACTGGGGTGACCTTCTTTCAGAGGGATGCTTCTTAAAGTTCGGTTAGGGAATGACGATCGCTGAACTTGCCAAAAAACTGAGGTTGGAACCGATCGTCTGGCTGACCTCCATGTCGCGATCAGGCACATAGTTGCGAACAGCAGTAAAGAGTTTGCTGCGTGGGGTTTTGTCGGGTTACATCAGCTTTCGCGGAAGGTGTCGAGAAGATTCGCGATCGGTTTTGGTGCAGGCAAAAATCTAAGTACACGCTCTAAAAAATATACTTTTGCCCCATGAAGTTATGGGCAATGTACTCAATAACCTCATCAATTAGAGACTTTAGATAGATATTAATTTAAAAAATTAATTGTATAACTGGGAACAGAAGAAAAGACGATCGTCTATGTGGACTTGGTGCCTGGTGATTTTCACTTGGGACTCTACGCGAAGTCCATCTTGCACTATACATATTGGAACCCCATGCAATTAACAACTAATGTATTTCAAAAGCTCAGCCTTGTAGGTCTATTGACTCTCGGCGCACTAGCAACAGCTCCTGCTGTGGTTCTATCGGCTCCGGTACCTACTCCAGATCAGTTTCCATACATCACGCCGAAAGATGAAGCGGGTATGATGCCGACCTATACGACCTCCACTCCACAGCCTACCTCTACGACATCCACTTCAGAGCCTATGACGAACATGGCCAAGAACACTATTGTAGATGTCGCCGTTGCTAATGGATCGTTCAAAACGCTTACCGCAGCTCTGCAAGCGGCAGGTCTAGTCGAAACATTACGAGGTAAGGGACCGTTCACTGTATTTGCGCCCACGGATGCTGCATTTGCAAAACTGCCAGCGGGAACCGTTGAAATGCTTCTCAAGCCTGAGAACAAAGCAACACTTGTCCGAATCCTGACCTATCACGTTGTCTCCGGTAATGTCCTTTCGACTGATCTCAAATCCGGTGAAGTCAATACTCTTCAAGGAAGTCCGGTCAAAGTCATGGTCGGTAGTGGCGGAGTCATGGTTAATAACTCAACCGTGCAAGCAGCAGATGTGAGAACAAGTAATGGTGTAATTCACGTCATTGACACCGTGTTGATGCCTCCTTCTAATTAATAATTGAGACTCATTCTCTAATCAGAAAATGATGGATCCCGTAGTCCAGCCTACAAGGGTTATTCAATAATCCGCTAGAACAAAGTGATTGGTTTTAACGCCATCAATTAATCGATGCCTAAATTACGAGAGGGGACTTAAAAGTGTTTCCCTCTTTTTTATTGTCTCTATGTTTTTTTAGTTTCCAAATATTCGATCGGCCTTAGTCTCCCTGTCCTGTTCTGCTGTAATCACCCGCTGATAGGTTGTTTTGAGAGGGATGCTTTTTGGAGTTCGGCTAGGTAGTAACGATCGGTGCCTTCTTCTGTATGTCGGGCAATGATGCCGAGGGTTTCTAGGCTTTCAAGACAGTCGGGAATGGTGGCTTTTTGTTTGGTGGTGCCTTTGAATTGGGCGGCGATCGCGGCCACGGTCCATTCGTTGCCTTGGGTTCGTAGGAGATCCCGGACGGCGGCGAGTTGGTCTTTGAAGGCTTTTGGGAATTTTTGTTGTTCGGTGGGGATGGGAATGGTTTCGATCGGGGGTTCTATGCCGGGGAGAGTTTGTTGCGTTTGGGTTTCGTGGGGGGCTTGGTAGTCGGGTCGGAGCCAACGAATGAGGCCATTTGCTTCTTCTTGTGCCCGTTCCGCATTCAATTTAACCAATCGTTCTAAAATCATTTCGTCTATATTTTCTATGTTTAACAAATCATTCCAGCCGTATGCTTCAAATACCGCAATATCCAATTCGTCATGAATCTGTTTCAAGGTGGAGACTAATGCTTTTTGATTGAAGGCTTTGTCTTTGTCGTCCAGGAGTTCGGCTTTGCGAAGTTTTTCGAGCAGGTTGTACATTGCGGTAATTGTGATTTCGGGATTTGCCGCTTGGACGCGCTTGCGGTGGGAGTCGAGACGATCGCCCAGTTCACGGATTGTTTGTTTTTGGGATTCGGTGGGATCGGGGAAGGGGAAGGGATCGAAGCAGACAGAATTGTTGTAGCGTGGTCGATCTTCTAATGTTCCACCTGCTGCTAGTGCCCAAGTGACGTGAATTTTGCTGGAAAGGACTGCTAAGTGAGATCCATTATTGGATGCAATTGCAACTAACTGTTGATCTGGCAAAACAGAAGAATCCAGAAAGCTGAACACCCGGTGTTTTGAAGTTTTGACGGTGACAATGTATCTCGTCAGCTTTTCAATCGCTCTCCGCAAATCTGGTCGATTTCTCTCAAAAAGCCACCAATTTCCCTTAATTTTTCCATCTCTTTCTACAGCACGATCTGGGTAAACGCGCTCTAAAATCCATTGATATACTGTAGGAAAATTCAATTGAAGATCTGATTCTAAAAGATTGAAGCAATCAATTATATTAATCTTCCTACTTTTTTGCGTTAAATCTCTTCCATTCATGTAAGGGCGTATAATTTTACGCTCGAAATGCGGGAAATTTGACAGTTGGTCAATAGGTACACTAAATCCTGAAGCATAAGGTTTAACACCGTCAGAACTAAGATTTTTTGAGGCTTGGAGAGGTTTAGTCGTCACTAAGTTAGTTCCTGCCCGCAAATCACTGAAAATACGCCCCACAGAGGTCACGGCGACAAGAATGTTTTCGGCTGCATCTTCCGGAATTAGATTCTCGGACTCATCAATAACCGTCACCAATCTAAACGAACCTGAACTCTCGGAGCTATTCTCGGCACTTGTCATGGCAATGCGGACGGCGGCACCTCCATCAGTCCATGGATGGTCTGGAACCGCGAAAAATAAACGTAGAGATTGTTTCTGAGATTCATGGAATTCGATTACTTTTCTTTGTCGAATCTGAGTAATTGTATTAGTTGTTATAAACCCAAATCTCTTCACATTATTATTTCTAACTAATTGGGCAGCTTTGTGCCACCAATACATCACGAAATCTACGGTGTCTGGAACATCTCGATAAGATTGTCGTAGCACTTCAGTATAGCCATCGCCAAGCCGTTCACGCATGGGTTTATTCCCAATAAACGGCGGATTTGACACAATATAATCCGCTTCCTGCCATTCCGCTTGTCGTGGATTAATATATTTCAGAATCGTCACTTGATCCGTTGGGTCTGGTATGTCCTCACCCGTCACCAGACTTTTCATCAGGCGTCCACCCCAGCGAGTCCGAGCCTTTCCATCTTTATCAATATCTGGCTCAGTCCGATCGAACGCTAACACCGCATCCCGACATTCAATATTTTTATATTCCCGCAACACAGGCTCGATCGGTGGCACATCTCCAAACTGTTTGAAATGCCATTGCAAATAGCCAATCCAAATCACCAGATCCGCGATCGCCGCCGCCCGAGGATTCAACTCAATCCCCAAAAACTGCGCTGGACCCACCTGCTCAATATCCAACCGTAACTGATCCGAACCCGTCACATCCGCCAACCGCCGAAACACCTCCGTCTCCAACTGCTTAATCAAATCCAACGTCACATACAAAAAATTCCCACTCCCACAAGCCGGATCAAGCACCCTCACGCCGCGCAACTCACTCAAAAAACCTTCCAATAACGCGATCGCCTTCGTCACCTGCATCTTCGTCGGCGCATCCCCCAAAATCTGAACCACCTCCGCCTGCACAATCTCCCACCGATCGCGCAACGGCTCCATCACCACAGGCCGAACCAACCGCTCCACATACGACCTCGGCGTATAATGTGCCCCCAACTTACTGCGCTCCCGACTATCCAACGCCCGCTCCAACAACGTCCCAAAAATCGCAGGCTCCACATTCCGCCAATCCTTCCGCGCCGCCCGTAGCAACACCTCCAACTGTTCCCGCGTCAAATCAAACGCCCGTGGACTCGCAAACAAACCGCCATTAAACCGCAACAACCGCCCATAAAACCCAAACTTACTTCCCTCATTCATCGCCGCCCACAAATCCTCCGCCCCCGATCGAAACTCCGCCGGATTCTTCAACCACCGAGCGCTCAACGTCTCCGTAAACAACTGCTCCTTCAGCAGCCCCACATCCTCCGCAAACATCGTAAAAATACACCGCATCAAAAATTGCGCCACCTCCTGCGGATCTCTACCCTCACTTCCCACTCCCCTCTCTAAAGACCTCGCCAAATCCGCCAAATCCGCCGCCACCTCACGAGTCACGATCGCTGCAATCTTCTCCGGATTCCTTGCCTGAGGATTCGTAAAAATATCCACAAACAACCCAAAAATCTCAGGCTTTACAAGCTCCCCCAGCCCAATATCCCGCCGCGCCCCATACCCGCCATAATCTCCCCCAAACCCCAACCACAACTCAAAATGACTCCCAATATCACAAGTCAAAACAAACGGCGGCCTATCCCCCACATTCCGTGCATAGCTCACCGCCTGTACAAAAGCTCCCTCCATCGCCTTCAAATACCCTTGTGTCCCTCGTTTTGCCGTCCCGCTCCCACTCTTCTCGCTCCCCTGCTTCGCCTCAATCACGAAATGGTTTTCCTTATAAAAATCGATATATCCCGGTGTCTTCTTCCCACTAGGCGTATAAAACGTCATCGAATAATCAAACCCATAAGCGATCGGCCCGCCTTGAGGATTTGGACGATCGACCCCCAGCGCATCACACATCTCCGCAAAAAACATCTGATAATTCGCCCGTTCCTTCCCACCCGCCTTCTCCCACCGCAGCACAAATGTCTCAACCCGCACAATATCCAAATCCGTCATCGCAGTCGTCAGGGCATTGATCATTGCATTACTCAGCAGTCAGGAAAAAACTAAAAACCTTTCCTTTCATCATCTCCCCTTCTCACCAAAATCGTGCACAAAAAATAGTTCAAAAAAAATTCAAAAAAAGCGATCGTATTGGAATTACCCAACCGATCGCCCTCACTAG
>JANXWB010000057.1 GCA_025351345.1 Synechococcales cyanobacterium GL140_1_metabat_312 | reverse complement strand
GACGTAAGTCTAATGAATAAGGCTGCATTAACTGTTTATAAACTGAAACTATGATTTTGATTAATAGCGTACCTCACTAGACCAGTAATGGCTATATGATGTTTGATGAGACGATCGATCTGAATATAGAGCTAGGAAATACTTTTTTGGTGCAAAATTAGTCCTTGTTGGCGGCATTGCTACTTCCTCATAAGCTCCGTCTGTAATCAGTGAAATTGTCATCCATGGATTGAATAGTGCGATCGTCTACGTAGTAGAATAATAAGCCTATTTAAAACGAAAGGATTTACCATGATGTCGAAAGATACGATTAAGGAGATTGATGGTAGTTTGTCGCGTACGGCGACGGTTTCGCGTACGACTGGGGAAACTAATGTATTGGTGACGATCGGCTTAGATGGTACGGGAAAATGTAAGGTGAATACCGGAATTCCGTTCCTAGATCATATGCTGCATCAAATCGCATCCCATGGTCTTTTTGATCTTGATATTGAAGCAACGGGTGATATTCACATTGATGATCATCATACTAATGAAGATGTCGGAATTACCTTAGGGATGGCACTGGCAAAAGCTTTGGGCGATCGTAAAGGGATTGTCCGATTTGGTCATTTTGTGGCACCACTTGATGAGTCATTAGTACAGGTTGCGCTAGATTTTTCGGGTCGTCCTAGTTTGAGTTATGGGTTGCAAATCCCGACGCAGCGTGTGGGTACTTATGATACTCAATTGGTCCGCGAGTTTTTTGTAGCAATCATTAATCACGCCCAAATGACATTGCATATTCGTCAATTGGATGGCATTAATTCCCATCATATTATTGAAGCGACATTTAAAGCCTTTGCGAGGGCGATGCGAATGGCGACAGAAGTGGATGTGCGTCGTGCCCATGAGATTCCTAGTTCAAAGGGCGTGTTGTAATGAATGAGCCTCTAATCAGTGAGCCTGTAGTGAGTGAGCCTGTGGTGAGTGACACAATTCAGGAGTTTGTACATATCCCGGTATTGTATCGGGAAGTGGTGGAACAGTTGCAGGTGAAGGCGGGTGGAGTATATCTCGATCTAACTTTGGGTGGTGGTGGTCATAGTCGATTAATTCTAGAAGCAAATCCTGATGTGAAGGTGATTGGAATTGATCAAGATGCAATGGCGATCGGAGCGGCAGCGGCTAATTTAGAGGAGTTTGGCGATCGGGTAACCATTAAGAAATTAAACTTTGCGGACTTTAAGCCGGGTAAACAAAAGTTTGATGGAATACTCGTGGATTTGGGAGTTAGTTCAGCGCAGTTTGATATTGCGGAACGAGGCTTTAGTTTTCGCAACTCGGCTCCCTTGGATATGCGAATGGATCAAAGTCAGGATCTTGATGCGGCGGAGATCATTAATACTTGGGATGAAAAAGAGATGGCGGACATCTTTTATAAGTATGGTGAGGAGCGATTGTCTCGGCGGATTGCTCGCAAGATTGTGGAGGAGCGGCCATTTGAAACAACGACGGAATTGGCCTATGCGATTGCTGGATGCTTTCCGGCCAGTGCGCGTCGGGGCCGAATTCATCCTGCGACTAGGACGTTTCAGGCATTACGAATTGCGGTGAATCGAGAATTAGAGGTATTGGAAACGTTGATTAAAAAAATACCACTTTGGCTAAATTCGGGTGGTCGTGTTGCAATGATTAGTTTTCATAGTTTGGAAGATCGGATTGTAAAACATCGTTTGCGAGAATCTGAATTGCTTAGAGTTTTAACCAAAAAACCAATCTTGCCGCAGGAGGATGAGGTGGATACTAATTTTCGATCGCGATCGGCTAAATTACGGATTGCAGAGTTAAAGGGACTGGAATAGAATGTAAGAGTCGTGGAAATGAATTGGATTAACTATCCGTCAAGGCACCGCCACAAGAACTCCCCGCCCCTGCTGTGCAACCAAAGCAATGTCTTCCGGTGACGATCGTTCTTGTATTCCAATCCTGTAAATTAAAGCTATGAACTGAATTTTCAATAGGCAGATCAAGCATTTGATTAAAGTCGCAGTCATAGAGTTTTCCATCCCAGCTTACGGATAACGTATTGCGACACATTAAGCCATTTAAGGTGGCTGGATTGAACGCATTAATGAGTTGTTCCATATAGGCTTGCAGGTTCCCAGAGCTTTCTAGCCATTCTAAATATCGAGAAATAGGCATATTATTTAGCGTGATTAGCCGATCGAATTGAATGCCAAAGTTTTTTTTCAGCCCTATTTTCCATTCATGTTCAAGTCGCGTTTGATCGCCAGATAAAAAGGCTCCTACAGGATTGCTCATCAAGGTCAGAACCCGATCGGGATCGCCTTGGCCGTACCCAGCGATGTTGAGTCGTCGTAATGCTTCAATGGATTGTTCAAAGGTCCCGTCGCCGCGCTGAAGATCGGTATTACGTTTGCAATAGTGGGGCAATGAACAAACGATTTCGACTTTACGATCGGCAAGCCATTCAGGTAAATGAGTTTTGCTTGGAAGGAGCAATACTGTTAGATTGCAGCGATCGATGATATGTTTGCCGCGTTGAATACATTGATCGACTAAGTATTCAAAATGTCGATTCAATTCTGGTGCCCCGCCCGTGAGATCAACGGTATGAGCAGGGGTTTGATCTAATGTAGCTAAGCAGGCATCGATCGTGGCTCGGTCCATATTTTCGATAGTCCGATCGGGTCCGGCGTCAACATGACAATGTTTGCAGGTCATATTGCAAAGCTTGCCAAGATTGATTTGGAAAATGTCGAGATTGGTTGGAATGATGGGTTTTGATGTGACGCGATCGAAGTTGCCGTTGGGTAAATTGAGACTATTGAGAAGTGTGATCTGATTGAGTGGATTGGAGAGTGGTAAATTTTGGCGCGATAGGGTTTGAGTCTTCATGGATTAGATTAAGAACTACATTGAAAGTTGATTGGTCCGATCTAGCATTTGTAAGCCATGAATTAACGAAGCTCCGCCCCGAATTGCGGTGGCAACATGAACGGCTTCGGTCATTTGTTCTAAGTCCGATCCCTGTTGAAGTGATTCTTTTGAATAGGCATCAATACAATAGGGACATTGAATCGCATGGGCAACGGCTAGCGCAATCAAGGCTTTTTCACGTTTTGATAATGCTCCTTCATCAAAGACTGCACCATAGTACGAGAAAAACTTTTCGGCTAGTTCTGGATTGCCTTCACCAATATTGCCAAAGTTTGGAAGATGGGAACGATCGTAGTAGTCGGGCATTCGTTTTTGGGGGCTAGGAGATCCTTATACTAATTCCTTTGCATAGTCTGAAACTAATGCTTCAGAATCGTTGACCATAGTACTCAATATTGCTTTTGCTTCAATTGAATCTGGGAAGTAGGCTAATGCTTGTGCAACACGGTAGCGGATTTGGGAGTCGGGATTTTTGGCAAATGGTTCTAAAATCGCGATTGCACGTTCGTCTTTTAATTCACCCAGAGCACCGATCGCAGAGACTATTAATAGTTCTGTACCCGAATTGATTGCACTTTCTAATATCTCTATGGCTAACGGTTCCCCTAATTCACCAAGAGTTGCCACAATGCTCATTTGGACAATCCAATCCGATGTTGAAATATAGAGCTGTTTAAGTTCTGGATAGGCTTCCACTAAATGCAATGCGCCAATGCAATCTGCTGCTGCTGCTTGAACATCCGCTTCTGGATCTTTGATGCCAACGCGGAGCATCTCTAGAGTGCGGGTTGGATTTTCGTGGCCTAAACTTGAAAGCTGTGACATGGCCGCATAACGTACCCGCACATTAGAATCTTGAACTATGGGCTGAACCATTTCAAATGAAACAGCACGATCGAGTTCTCTTAATTGATTGACTCCCCGAAGACGATCGCCAAAATCAGTTGAACTGAGCAGGGTTTGAACGGATTCTTTAGTAATACTCATGGCGGATGAATAATTTTGTTAGGGCTTGAAGATATTCTATCCATTCTCTCATAGAGTCGCAAAGCTGGATGAATCTTGATTTAGAAATGCTTGTATAGTCGGTAAACTCACCTGTGCAAAATAGCGTTGGCGAAATCGCTCTTCTCGCACTCGGATACCCCAAGACGACTCTGCGGCGGTTAGTTCTGATATTTTGGGCGGATTGTCTGTAGCCCGAGAAATTTGTAATCCGTTCTGTTGATTAGTAATTTTAAATCCCAAACCTCGTAATATTTCGAGACCAACTTGGAATGTTGTAGCACTCACAACGAGCCGATCGCAATAGTATTGTGGTGAGATGTGTTCTCCGGTGCGGGCGAGATATTTGGCAATACCAATGAGTTGAGACCAATTGTTCTGGGTGGGTAAACAGTAGTCTAGTGCAAGAGGTTGTTGAGCGGCGATCGCGTGTCTGAATGCAATTTTTAATGTATTCCAATCGCTAGGACATTGAGTCAATCGTACTACTTTTTCAGTTGATTGGACGGATTCAGCTCGCCAGTCGAGAATTGGAATGGTATTTGGAATAGTATTCGGTTTAATGACGATCGGATTGACAGGATAGCATTCGATTAATCGCACTTCATAGCGTTGCTTATGAACATTATTTTCGAGATATACGATCGCATCACAGAGACCTTTCGGCACTTCGTCTTTGGAATGTCCCCACCAGCTTCCTGGAATACTATTTTGTCTTGTATTACTGTGTAATTTGAATTCTGTTTGCAAGTAAACAATTCGCTGCTGTTTGCTGTCTTTAATATTTCTAGTAACTAGATCGTCAAACTGTACATTTTTTAATAGTAAACGCGGTACCAGATTTCCGATTCCACAGGGCTCTAGGTATCGAAGTGCTTTGTAGAGTTTTTCTCCAAGTTCTGCAACGGTGACGCAGAGATCGGGTGGTGGAAGGATTGCATTGGGCTTGTGTAGTCGTAAATGATGATCAATAGCTTGGGTAAAGAGAGCTAAATTTTCACCCTGTAAACTCAAGCTCACGGAATTAGGGTGTCCGCCTAGCCGATGAAGTAAATGCATTTGTGGTTTCAGTAAGTCATATAAATCCTGGGATGATCGCCCCACTCCTCGTACAATTTCAGGGTCTTCTGTACTGAATAAAAACGTAGGTTTTTGAAAGATTTCTTCGATCGTTTTGCTAACACTAGTCAAGGTATTGAAATTCCATTGTGGATTGGCCAGAACGATCGCTTCAGTGGTCGATAAATCAATAGTCTGAAGGGCGGTCAAAACTTGATCGAGTATTTCTTTGTGTAATCCCAGTGACCGGGTATAGCTAAGTTCAGCTTGGTCTGCTATTGCCGTAGCTTCTGTGGCGTCGTCGGTGGTGAGCAATTTGATACAACGCTCGGGCTGAATTTGACTCAATGTTTGTATGCGTGCGCCTAGTCCTGAATTGAATTCTGTTGCCCGATCGCCGTGGTCTCGACAATGTTTTAAAAGTCGATGAATGCCTGGTCTTGTGGCTGTTTTAGGATTGGCTTGTAATTGCAGTTGTGGAATACTATTTTGAAATAGAGAACGCGCTTCGCCTTTGTATTCGACTAAATCTGCTAGCATTCCGATCGCAACAATATCAAGTAGATTAGTTGGCTCTTCTCCCTGAATTGCTTCAATCAACTTGTAAGCGATCGCCACACTAGGTAATGTGGCACAGGTATGATTTCGATCGAGATGTCGCGAATTTAAATGGATGACGTTGGGCCGATCGTCGGTATGGTGGTCAATGATAATTACATCTAATTCTATTGATTTAGCGTAGTGGAGTTCAATTGCATTGTGGCTTCCCATATCACAAGCAACCACTAACGTAACGCCTTGTATTTTCAACCGATCGAGTTCTTCAATCGACAATCCCCTCAAACAATTTTTATGGTTTGGTTGAATGATCGAGAAGCGATCGCCCAATTGTAAGCCGTGCCAAAGCAATGCTGTCGTCGCAATTCCATCGGGTGCCGGGTCACTCCATAATGCCACGAGTTCATCATTCGCCATCGCCTGTTTGATTCGTTTAACGGCCTTTTCCATCTCGCATCCAAAGGCTTGGGTATCCCCACTTTGCGATCGATCGATGTTCAAAAATCTCGGTAATGCTGCAATATCACGATGTCCTCGCTGCCAAAGTAATGGAGCAAGATAGGGATTTGGATCGATCGCTGCGATCGCTTTTGTAAAGTCAGCAGGTGGCATCATTTTACTAGTTTACCGTCTTCTGGAAATGATCGGTGATTCCTCAATTGATAATGATGCTAAAAGATCCCGTTTCTACGGTTTCCAGTAGTTTGATTTTTGTCTTAGTCAAATAGGGCATCTGTGCTAGAGATTAGTGAGCAACTGGACAGTAGTTGTCGTAGGAATATGTCAATACGATTAGCTGAGAAATTATAAATTTATAATTGATCTGAGTTACGCTAGAGAAAGCATTTTTCTAACGTAATCATTTCCTATGCAGCATCACCCGATGGCCTCCGATCGCCCCCAGAATATCTCTAACCCGACCACTTGGCAAAACCCACCTAGCCCGATCGCTGAAATTCTAGATACTCCGGGATCTCCAGTCGTCTCCATCTCTCCAAATCACCGCTGGCTTGTAGAATTCTGGAGAACTGAACTCGTTTCGATCGCGTCATTGGCCGAACCTGAGCTGGGTATTGGTGGCTTTCGGATTAATCCTAAAACTCGAACGAGTGCCCGCAATAATCCTTGTACTAAAATTGCAGTTGGGGAATTACTGAATGATAGAGAAAATAGAACTACGATAGATTTGCCGGATGATGCGAAGTTAACTAATTTTAAATGGTCTGATTCTGGAAATCTTTTGGCTTTTACTTGGATTAAAGCTAATGGATTAGAACTATGGGTTTTGAATGCTGAAACCAAACAGGCCAGACAAGTTACTGCTCCTATTTTAAATGCTGCCTATGGAACGCCTTATCGCTGGATTGATGAGAAACGTCTGCTTTGCAAAGTGATTGATGAAACCCAAGGTTCAGTCCCGATCGCCCCCCACATTCCGATTGGACCGATCGTTCAAGAAAACCTTGGAACTAAGACTCCAAGCCGAACTTATACTCATCTTCTCAAAAATTCTCACGATGAAAATCTGTTTGATTACTATACCCGATCGTCCTTAGAGATCATTGAATTAAATGACTCTGAATTGGGATCGCGAAAATGTATTTGGAATGCAGAAATCATTGATGAAGCTATTCCCTCACCCGATAATGAATATATTCTGCTCACTACTGTTCAAAAGCCCTATTCCTATCAATTGCCTTCGGGATATTTTCCACGATTAATTCAAGTGATTACTATAGCTGGAGATCCTGTTTATACCGTTGCAGAAGTTCCACTAATCGATCGGCTTTCAACAAAATTTGATTCCGTACGAGTGGGACGGCGCAATATTTCCTGGCGAGGAGATCAGCCTGCCACATTGTATTGGGTTGAAGCCCTAGACAATGGCGATCCGAAAGAAGAGTCCACTTTACGCGATCGGCTTTCTTGTCTAGCAGCCCCATTCAATACCGAACCGACGAAGCTTTGGGAATCTGAATTTCGGTTCCGTCAAGTGCGTTGGGGGAATGAAAATCTCGCACTTGTGACCGAACGCTGGTATGACGATCGGCGCAAACGAGTATGGCAGATCAATCCGAGTGAGCCGACTAATAAGCCTAAATTGATTTTCGATCGTAGTCTTGAAGATCATTACAATGATCCAGGCGGTCCCTGCCTAACTCCTGGTCCTTACCATTGGCAACTATTACATTTTACTCCTGACAATAGTGGCATTTACTATGCTGGAAAAGGCGCATCTGATGCAGGTGTTCATCCATTTTTAGATATTCGAGATACTCAAGATTTGGCAGAAAATCAAAAAGCACGTCGGATTTGGGAATGCCAAGATCCTTATTATTCGGGAATTTCGAGAATTCTAACCCCAGATGCTTCTCAACTAATTTTGAGTCGTCAATCCAAAACAGAACCAAGCAATTACTTCTGGCTCAATGACCAAACTCTGACCCAGATTACTCATTATGGGGATCCTGCTCCACAATTCTCCGGAATTCAAAAAGAACTCGTTACCTATGAACGATCGGATGGCGTGAATCTTTCAGCTCAGTTGTATTTACCATTCGGGTATGTTGCCGATCGGGATGGACCATTACCGATCGTTTTTTGGGTCTATCCTGAAGAATTCAAAGATGCAAAGTTAGCTGGACAAATTACTAGCTCTCACCATAGTTTTAGCCGTCCGCACTTTACTTCAGTATTGTTTTTACTCACGCAGGGCTATGCTGTTTTGGATAATCCTAGTATGCCGATCGTGGGCGAAGGCGATGCAGAACCAAATGATTCTTATGTTGAACAATTGATTTCCAGCGCGAATTCAGCTATTGATTATGTTGTGAATCGGGGTATTGCATCTCGCGATCGAATTGGCATTGGTGGTCATTCCTACGGAGCATTTACCACAGCAAATCTTTTGGCCCATACGGATTTATTCAAACTCGGCATTGCCCGCAGCGGAGCCTACAACCGAACCCTTACGCCCTTTGGCTTTCAAGGCGAACAGCGGGATTTCTGGGAAGCAACGGAAACTTATATTCATATGTCACCCTTCACCCATTCTGCGAAAATTAAATCCCCATTATTACTCATTCATGGCGCAGGCGATAGTAATCCTGGAACCTATCCAGTTCAAACTGAGCGACTGTTTGAGGCATTAAAAGGACTGGGAGCACAGGTTCGCTATGTTTCTTTGCCACTAGAAGACCATGGCTACCGATCGCGGGAAGCAGTGGGTCATGCACTCTGGGAAATGGTGCGCTGGTGTGATTTGTATTTGAAAGCGTAGAAAATATGCAGGACTATTCTTAATCTAAAAGTGCTAATACTGACTTTGGTAGAAGTTTGTCTTTAAACCAAATGACCCGATCGGGAATGTCCTGCATTTTCACGCCTGCTTTTTCTAAATTCAATCGCTCGGATACCGCTAAAATCAAATCTGTGCGATCGGCCATTTTGACTTGATAAAACTTCTTACGTAAATACTCCGGTCGCCAATAGCCTACAATCTCGAATAGGAATGTTCGCCCATCAGGATGAACTAATCGAAAATCAGGAATCATTACACTTCCAGGAATCGGGATTAAATCTACTTCTCGTTCTAGTTTCCATTCAGTTTTAGTTTTATTCCACCGATCGACAAAGCCCTCTTCAAGCATACTGTCGTAGGTTTTTCCTGGCGGATAATGGCTCACCAAACCACAATCAGAATCTATTGCAAATCGCGTTTTACGAATCTCACCAGAATAGAAGTCTTTCATTTGTAAATCTGCGGTCAATGTCCATTTTGTGACATGCAGAAGTGCTGGAAGCATTTTAGCTAACGCCAAACCATATCGAGTTGACGCATTAAATAAGCTAGTGGGACCATCCATTGTTAACGTAAATCCATGGTCCGCGTCACCTTCAATATAGGTCATTAATTGAAAAAGTTTGGTATATCGGAAAAGTAACTTATATTCACCTGGATCATTGCGGTGCGCGTCAATGCGGACATGGCTGGCCCTGTAAAAAATGCCTTGGACTTGAGAGAGATTGTATCGGTGGAGTAAGGCTTCGGGCGTTGGCGCTTTAAAGTCAGTTAGGATTTGGTTGTCTGGTAAATCAGCATAAAGTCCCTGTTTGATTTGGTCAGGGAGAACTTCTTTTTCCAGTTCTTGACTGAGTTGGTCGGCAACTATTTTTAGGGTGTCGATCGTACTTTGAGAACTCGCCACAACCATTGCGGACGCGGCAAAGACCCGTTCTCGGAGCATCGGTGGTTCAAGTGGCGATACGGTTTCAAATTCACTAAATGAACTGGATAGTAAATGGGCTAATCCACGTTTAAATCGATAATCAGTTTCCTCGCCTTCGAGTTCTAGTAAATGACGATTTAATTCAGTGCGGGTACTACCTTTGGAAAGAGTGAAGATATTAATTAATTCAGATGCGATCGCAACCATAGCCTGATCTAATTCCACTCGCTTAGGCACAACTGTTTCACCATTCACACGATTCATTAAAAGGTCGGTGGGGAGCATAAAGTTGTCTGAGTGAGTGGATTATAAGTGGATTATAGTTAGGCTTCTATTGCAGCGACTAGTTCTTGTTGTTTCCAAAGATCTCGGTAAATGCCCGATTGATTCAATAGCTCAGCATGGGAACCCGATTGTACAATGCTGCCATGGCTCATGACAAAAATACGATCGGCCATTGCGGCGGCAGAGAGTTGGTGTGAGATAAATATTACGGTTTTACGATCGGTGCCTTCGGATAAATTATTTAAAATCTGTGTTGCTGTTTGATTGTCTACACTAGAAAGTGCATCGTCTAAAATCAAAATTTGACTTTCGACCAACAAGGCCCGAGCCAAGGCGGTGCGCTGACGTTGGCCCCCGGAAAGCGTAATTCCTCGTTCTCCTACTAACGTATCGTAATGCTGCGGAAAATTCAAAATTTCAGGATGGATTTGAGCTTCTTTGGCTGCTAGTTCGATTTGAGTTTGAGTCGCGGTTGGCATTCCATAGGCAATGTTGGCTCGAATTGAGGTGCTAAACAAAAAGCTCTCTTGGGGAACGTAAGCGATCGCACCTCGCAAATCTTGTAATCGAATCTGGGTCAAATCAATGCCATCTAAAAACAATTGACCGGGAGCAATATCTAGTAAACGCGGAATGCTATTGGCCAATGTCGATTTACCCGAACCCACTTCGCCCACGATCGCAACCGTTTCGCCCGGTGCAATTGTAAAGGTGATATCTTTTAATGCAGGTGGAGTTTCAATTGTAGTTCCAGAATGATGATAGGTAAGATTTTGAGCGCGAAGTTCACCTTTAATATGTTCAGAAAGCACCATAACTGCATCATCAGCATCTTTGATTTTGGGTTCAACGGACAGAATAGCTTCAATCCGATCGAGGCTGACTGTGCCGCGTTGATAGGCTGTAATTGTGAATCCCATTAGTGCAGTAGGGAATGCTAATTGGCCTACAAAAATCAATAGGGGAATTAAATCTTCAATCCCAATCTCACCGTTCTGAATGGCTGGGCCACCAAACCACAAAATAATCAAGGTGCTGCCATAGGCCAAGACGGATAAAAGTGGAAATAGGAATGTGCGGGTTTGGGCCGATCGTAAACTCACATCAAACAATGTTTCATTCATCTCATCAAATGCGCGACGTTCATTCTCCTCTTGGGCATATATCTTAATCAATGCAATGCCGCTGAGATCTTCTTGAATTAATTCACTTAAATCAGAAAGAGATTCCTGAACTTCCTGTTGTTGAGTTCGCAGTTTATTACTAAACAAATTCACGACGAGTAACATCAACGGATAAACACTAAGCGCCAGTAAACTTAATCTTATATTTAATGAGAACATGGCTGGAAGCGTGAACGCGTAAGCAAAGACAATATTCGCCGTACTGAGTAAGGCAAAGCCCATTAACCGACGAATGCTATCGACATCACTGGTGGCACGGTTAATTAAATCACCTATAGTATTGCTGGCAAAATAAGAAGGTTCGAGCCGTAGTAAATGTTCAAATATTTTTTGTTTTAAATCAAATTCTACAAACCGACCTACGCCGAATAGCCGCATACGTGAAAACAAGCGGATCGCCCACATAACACTGGCCATGAGAACCACAAATCCAGCATGATAGAGCAAACTATTCATAGTGAATGTCGTTTGTAATTCTTTAAGTGCCTTGCGAATTTCCAAGGGAATGGCGATCGCGAGTGCATTCACGAGCATTAATGCAAAAACCCCTTGCAGAGCCATCGATGAATGAGGCCGCAAATAACTGATCAACCGTTGAAATTGCGACGATCGTGCCATGACGTTGGGATTTCCTATCAAGATTCAAGAATTATGATTCTATCCCATGTCGGGACTCTACATTTATCATAGAGAGTGAATTAGGCATTGGGTCTAGAGTATTGGGTTTACATCATGTCGATTGATTCCGGTTTACAACTTCAAGATATTGGTGAGCAGGAATTATTAAAACGTCTCCAGCGCTTTTGTCCGGCGGAGGTTATTGGTGACGATGGTGCCGTTCTTGAGATTGGGGGGCAGTGCGGACCGGGGCGCTTGGTGGTGACGACGGATGTGTTGGTCGATGGTGTCCATTTTAGCGTTGGGCTAGAGAATCCGATTGTCACTACGCCCCCTCATGCGGCAGGTTGGCGATCGGCGGCGGCGAATCTTTCGGATCTGGCGGCTATGGGGGCAACGGCAGAGAGTATTACGATCGGGTTGAGTGTGCCCTCAGAGATTCCGGTGCAATGGATTGAGGAGATTTATCAAGGGATTGCGGATTGTTTGAACCCGTGGCAGGTGTCTATTGTGGGAGGCGATGTGGTGCGATCGCGGCAGTTGTCTTTGGCGATTACGGCAATCGGTTGGGTTGATTCTGCGAAAATTATTCGACGCAATGGTGCAAAATTAGGCGATCGGATTGTGATGACGGGAGTTCATGGACGATCGCGAGTTGGTTTGGAGTTGCTGTTGGGCCGTGATTTGTCCTTCTCCGATCGGGCAGCGTGGATTAAGGCCCATCAATATCCTCAACCTCGATTAGATTTAGTTTCGCAATTACCAGATCCAACCCCTGCGGGTATGGATTCGAGTGATGGTTTAGCGGATGCGGTGATACAGATTTGTCGGGCAAGCGGTGTGGGAGCAGTTCTTGATCAAGCTAGTATTTTGAATTATCCCGAAATTGAAGAATTGAGTACGGTTGTCGGATTACAACAAGCTTTGGATTGGGTTTTATATGGGGGTGAGGATTTTGAATTGATTTTGTGTATGCCGCCAGACCAAGCAGATGAATTCTGTGAAATAACAAAAAGCATTCCGATCGGGACTATTACAAATACAACAGATGTCCTATTAAAAGACGATAGGGAGGGAATACGATCGCTTTCTTTAAATCAAGGATTTCAGCATTTTGCATGAATTAGCAGCTAACTGCGATCGTCCTCTCGCTAGCATCAAAAGACCCGATCCCCTGATCTCCCTTGTGAAGGAGGAACTAGAATTGAACTTCTTAGTCTCGCCTCACAAGAAAGATTGAAGGGGATCTGTCAATATTTAAATTGAACTCACTTCCACCACACCCGTCGTATCCACTACTTTTACAAAGCCTTTTTCCGCCTCACTAAACTCTTCAAAACTCTGCTGTTGCAAAACCCCAATATCTGCGTCCGCAATATCTCCCGTCCGTGCTGCAACCCGTGCCATCAAGACCTCTATCGGCGCATCACAATGAACAATAGTTACTGGAATTCCCGTCGCTAATACCGGAGTTCGTAATGCAATCCGATCGTATTTAGCATCCAATATCACCGTATGACCTTGAGATGCGAGTAATACGCCAAGCTTAAGCAACCGATCGTAGGTTCTCTGAGTCATTTCAGGACTATAAATATCAGCCGTTCCCGTTTGCTCAATTGGAATATTTGCTAGATGTTTACGCACTGCATCCGATCGTAAATGAATTGCATTCTGGCGACGAGCGATTGCTTTGGCAGTTGTGCTTTTGCCTGAACCCGAAAGCCCCGACATTAGAATCAATCGACCCTTCTTGACAGCAGTATAGTTATAGGCCAAACGATAGTAGTCCGCCGCTGTTTTAGCCGACGATTCTTTGACATCAGCTGGAATGGTTGAATCGTCTAATAGAAATGACGTAACTTTTGCCCGGACATAGGCTTGACGGCTGAGGTACAGCGGCAAAACCTGCACGCCTTCATAATCTCCAGTTTGTTCTAAATAGGTATTTAGCAATAGATTTGCAAAGTCCGATCGGCCCCGCGCATCCAAATCCATACATACAAATGCTAAATCATACATCGTATCCACAAACCGAAATGGCTCGTTGAATTCAATACAATCAAACAACAACATTTCGCCCTGCCAATAGGCAATGTTTCGTAAATGGATATCTCCATGGCATTCCCGAATTTTGTCGGCACTCACGCGAGATTCAAATACAGCCGCTTTCTCAACAAAAAAACGATCGCTATAGGCTTTAGTTTTGTCCCACTGAATTTGGGTTTGAGCACGATCGATATACCCAATACTTTGAGCATAGTTCTCATCATACGCTTGACGAATTGCTTCAACAGTTCCAAAACTACGAATATGATCGTTGCTTTCGGACTTCGCGTGGAATGTGGCCAGTTCTTTAGCCAAGGTGACGATCAATTCGTCGGTGAGTTCACCCTTATCAAACATTTCACTTAGTAGTGCTGTTTGTGGAAACTGCTGCATTTTTACCGCAGGCTCAACTACCACGCCATCTCCCCCGATTTGGAACCGATCGCCAACTTGAGTTATGGATTCCACCCCGAGGTATAGTTTCCCCGCCCCGCGCTGATTGAGCCGTACTTCTTCTTCGGCAAAATGTTGGCGTTTTTCAAGGGTTGAGAAGTCTAGAAATCCGTAGTTAACAGGCTTTTTAAGTTTGTAAACATAGTCTCCAGTTAGAAACACGTAGGAGATATGCGTTTGAATCAACTCAATGGGTTCAGTCACAGCATGGGAATAAAAATCTGGCTTAAGCATCGCCTGAATCACAGCGGGCAGAGCAGTATCAGTCATGGGGTATTCCTCAAAATAGTCTGGGGATTTCCCCGCATCATCTTTAAAATACCGGAAATTAGGCCCAAAAATTGCACTATTATCGAAGATTTATCACTAGTTTTCTATCTAATTTTATGCCTAGAACACTATCAATGAAGGTGAATTCGCCCGCTATAACTACGGCAAAATAATGCGATAAAATAGTCGGGCGATCGCGAAGTTTAGAATATCAAGTTCTAATCTTAGACTAGCAACGCTTAATCTTGGAATACTAAATACAGTGAAACACCAAGATCGCTCCAATGATCAACTACAGGTTGCCAAATTTCCATCATGGTTTTCCAGCCAACTGGTTCAGCCTTAGCAAACCGATCGGCAGCGGAATACAACACCATAATACAATCGCCTTCCTCCCACTCCAAATCAGTCAAACAATCCGCAACTGCGTCCCAATTTCTACCAAAATAATCTGGAAATTCCAAAGCCTTAGCCAACTCAGTAAAGTAACTCGCTTCGCCTTGTGCCTTGCGACCATTGAGTTCAACGATATCAAATCCCCATTCCGTACAATCTCGAATGAACGTTGGACGATCGATCTCACTGTCAATTGAATAAAACCCCGGAAGTTGCTCCATAGCATCTAGAGAGAATTCCTGAGTCGGTAGATGCGAAGAAATAGTCATTTGAAATAGCTCCTGAAGTTAGCTAGGATAAGAGAACTTAATTGATTTCTGTTTGGGATTTCTGTTTGGGATTATCGCTTAAGAATAGGAAGCTGAATCTTTGCAAAAGTGGCATAGTGATCGCCCGTGTAATAGTACTCGCGTCGTTGACTAGCAATAATTCGTCTTGCCCCGCGATTCCGGGCACCGGGTGTTGGAACAGTATATTCTCGATAGTAACCTCGTGCTGCAACAGGCAATCGCTTTTCAAAATTACTAAAAACAGTGCCATCTTTTTGCGGATAAGGAAATGGCCCGCCGCGCTGAATTAGATTAATTGTAGTCTTGGCCTCAGGGGGAAGCTGTGTTAGGGGAATCGTTCTCATTCCAGCAGTCGAGGAGAAGGACGATCGATCGGTCGTCATATCGAGCCTAGCTGTCGGCACAGCAGCACCGCCCATCAGCCCAAAATATGATCCAATAGATAATCCAACCGCCAAAATTGCACGGGATGCCGACACGATTGCAATATTCATACCTAAATCACTCCACACCAGCAATGAATAATTAATTTGATTTTACTCTAGGATAGAGAGCGAACAATTAGAATTTTAGACTAACTCAGAGATTTGATTTATGGATACTCCAGAACAATTATTAGGGAGCCTAGGATTAGTCGTCGGAGCCATTGGGCTTTCAGTATGGCAACGGCTTGATCTTGAGATGCCGATTTTGGTCGCCGTGGGCCGATCGATTTTACAAATGATTGTTTTTTGTTATCTACTCGCAATAGTCTTTGCATTACATTCACCTTGGGCAACCGCGATCGCAGTCCTAACTCTAATTGTGATTTCTAGTCTGCTTTCTAAAAATCAAATCAACCATAGGATTGCATTTTTATTCCCAATGTTGACCGGAACTCTACTGTTTAGTAGCGTAATTACCTTAAGCTATACCCATCTATTCGTAACGCCCAATTGGAGCTGGTTTGAAGCCCGATCGATGTTACCTTTTTTAGGAATAATTCTTGCCAGTATGAGTGCTAGTACTAGTGCCGTCACTCAACTAGTTAAAAGCTTCAATAGTCATCGCCTCGAAATCGAAACCCACCTAAGCCTTGGCGCAACCCCCAAACAAGCCATAGCCCAATATCAACGGGATGCAGTTCGCAGTGCAGTCATGCCACAACTTAGTGCCCTGACAATTTTAGGATTAGGAATCTTGCCGACCTTTATGTCTGGCGAGTTGATCTCTGGCTTGGATCCATTACAGGCCGGAGCCTATCAACTTTTAGTACTATTTATGTCATTATTCGCAACATTGTTAACAACAATATTACTAACCCTAACGATTTCACGGCAATTTCTGACGAATGATGCCCAATTAATCACTTGGTAAGGCACAGTAGAGAAATATTAAATAGCCTGACTTAAATAATTGCATTTGGCTACGTAAATTTTATATCTATTTTATATTTAAAGTAGTGGTTTTGTGGGTTTGATGACCCTCTGGCTTAGATGATCATCTGGGTGTGATGACATAGGCATTGAAAGTGTTATGCAACTGCTCTCTCCTTTTAAAGCGATCGCACTCTTTACGCCCGGTGGAGATGTAGCCTATTGCATTGATGCCAACAAGCAAAAGCACTGGCACGTCCATCTTTGTGGCGAATTGCAGCAGGCACTAAAGCTCTCAGAACCGCCTCATTTTTTGCTTCATTACTACAAGGCCACCGTGGATGTCTGGTGGGGTGTCGAACAGGGAAACCTACAGATTACCGCTATAGCCATGCCACCAGTCATTCAATATCGAGCTTTGTTAAATCATTTGTTTCAAATTCCAGGAACCTCTTGGCAACTCGATAGAATTCAATCAGAGCTATGTGAAGCTCAATTACTACGTCAATATAAACAAGATTTTCCAGAGCTTTGGGAGTTTCACGATCTCATCTTGCCCGTGACCCAATCTCCACCCGATTCTCGACAGACCCTACTGGAGTCCGACATGTCAACCCTGCAACGATCGATAATTGAAGAGTCCCCGCCGATCGAATCCTCAACTTTGGCCCCAATTTCCCCAATTTCCCAAGCCAACCGCTATGTGTTACGACTTTTTGTTTCCTGTCGCCACTCGTCCACCGAACTCGCCTTGCGTAATCTTCATCGAGCTTTGGAACGATCGTTATTGCAGCCCTACACGCTACAGGTGGTCGATATTTCCAAACATCCCGAACAAGCCGAATATGATCAAGTCACTGCAACCCCGACATTATTGCGAGTTCATCCCTTGCCACTCCGACGTATTGTTGGACATTTGGAAAATGATGATCACTTGCTCCATTTACTCGCCCAATTCGATTTGGAAAATTATGGTTAAGAATTGATCTGGTAAAATAGAAGGTGCTGGCATTAATATGGATAGCCGATCATGTCAATGCTTAATACCTTAGCCGCTGCCCGTCATGGCGATGATCTTACTCTTGAACAGGGCTTAGAATTATTGCTAACGACGGACCCTGATGCAATTTCTCAAATTCGTGACACCGCCGATGCCCTGCGCCGCGAGCAATCTGGCGACACGGTGACTTATATCGTCAATCGAAATATTAATTACACAAATATTTGTGAGCAGCATTGTAGCTTTTGCGCATTTCGACGAGATGAAGGGGACGACGGGGCATACTGGCTAGACTTTGGGAAAATCTTGGAAAAAGCCACGATCGCAGTCTCGCAAAACGCAACTGAAATCTGTATGCAGGGCGGTTTGAATTTAGCCGCAAAGCAGAATGGAAAATCTCTTGATTATTACATTCAGTTAGTGAATACAATTGTTTCAAACTATCCACAGCTACACATTCATGCCTTTTCACCCCAAGAAGTTCAGTTTATTGCTCGTGAAGATGGCTTGAGCTATGTTGAGGTGATCCGTGAATTGCAGGCTGCCGGAGTTGGATCGCTTCCAGGAACCGCAGCAGAGGTATTGGACGATCGAATCCGAAATATCATTTGCCCCGAAAAGATTAATTCACAAACTTGGCGAGAGATTGTAGAACTGGCCCATCGTGAAAACCTGCCCACTACCAGCACCATGATGTCGGGTCATATTGAAACGCCACTGCACCAAATCCAGCATTTAGATCAACTCCGAGAACTCCAAAAACGATCGCACGCCCAAAGCACAACAGGCATCACCGAATTTATTTTGTTACCCTTCGTCGGTCAAGATGCACCAAAGCCCCTAAGAAGTCGGGTGGGCCGCGATCAACCTGATCTAAATGATGCATTGCGCTTGATGGCTGTTGCGCGGATTTACTTGGGAAATTGGATCCCAAATCATCAACCCAGCTGGGTCAAACTCGGCCTGTCCGGTGCGACGGAAGCCTTACGGTGGGGTTGTAATGACATTGGAGGAACATTAATGGAGGAACATATCACCAGTATGGCGGGGGCGATGGGCGGAACCTGTCAGACGGTGGATGCGTTGCAGGCAGCGATCGGATCAATCGGTCGCCCCTTTGCAGAACGGACAACACTGTATAAGTTGGCATAACAGAGTTTGAGGCATTGGGCTTATCTTAAATAAAGAGATCTCCATCGGGAAATCGCAGCCTACGATAGAATTAGGATTCACTTAATTCCTTTATCTTCAGTAGTTTTATGTCAGTTCGAGTTCGTATTGCTCCGAGTCCTACGGGAAACCTCCACATCGGCACCGCTCGCACAGCGGTCTTTAATTGGCTCTATGCCAAAAATAATGGCGGGACGTTCATTCTGCGGATCGAAGACACCGACCTCGAACGATCGAAACCTGGATTTACTCAAAATATTCTTGATGGTTTGAAATGGCTAGGTTTAAATTGGGATGAAGGCCCAGTCTTTCAGACCGATCGGACGGATCTTTACCAAGCCAAAATCCAAGAACTACTCGACAAAGGCTTAGTCTATCGTGCCTACGATTTGCCAGAAGAACTAGAAACCATGCGCGCCCGTCAGAAAGCCCGCAACGAAGCTCCCCGCTACGATAACCGCCACCGTAACCTAACGCCAGACCAAATTGCTGCATTTGAAGCCGAAGGTCGTCCGGCGGTGATTCGATTTAAAATTGAAGACGATCGGGAAATCATCTGGACTGATTTAGTTCGGGGTCAAGTCTCCTGGAAAGGTCGCGATTTAGGCGGCGATATGGTAATTGCACGGGCTGCTGATGCGAAGACGATCGGTGCGCCATTATATAACTTTGTCGTTGTTGTTGATGACATTGATATGGCGATTTCCCAAGTCATTCGCGGCGAGGATCATATTGCTAATACACCCAAACAAATTTTGCTCTACGAAGCATTAGGGGCAACGGTTCCAACGTTTGGCCATACGCCATTAATTTTGAATGAAAAAGGCGCAAAGCTTTCAAAACGCGATGGTGTTACCTCGATTTTTGACTTCCAAAAAATGGGTTATGTCCCAGAAGCGATCGCAAACTATATGAGTCTTTTGGGTTGGTCGCCGATCGAAGGAATGAATGAAATCTTTTCCCTTGAAGACGCTGGAAAAGTATTTAGTTTCGATCGGGTGAACAAAGCGGGGGCAAAGTTTGATTGGGATAAACTCAATTGGATTAATGGTCAATATCTCCATGCAATGCCTATTCCACAATTGACAGACTTACTCATTCCCTATTGGCAAGAAGCGGGCTATGTTTTTGATCCTGTAAATGATCGGGCTTGGTTAGAACAATTGGTAGCGGTCATTGGTGCAAGTTTGGCAAAATTAACTGATGCGGTCGAAATGGCGGCTTATTTATTTAATCCAACGGTCATGCCTACAGATGAAGCCCTAAAACAGTTGGGTCTTGACGGCGTAACGGGAGCGCTAACGGCGGTATTAGCTGCAATTCCAGCAGAACCTTTAACTGAAGAATCTGCTAAAGCAATCATTGATCTGGTTGTGAAACAGAATGGCGTTAAAAAAGGATTGGTCATGAAGTCATTACGAGCCGGATTAACGGGATCATTACATGGGCCTGATTTAACACAATCTTGGTTGTTATTGAATGCAAAAGGTTGGGATAAAACACGATTGGCGGGTGCGATCGGATGACTTAGGCGACTCCCAAGAATAAGCCTGTCGGAGGCCCCCAACTCCCAATTCTGATGGCTTCGGAATCTCTTACTCCCCCAGAAATGGGGCCGGGGCTTTCGGGAACTTTCTGATATTCGATCGGTCATTGAAGTCCTAATCATTCAAGTTGAGTCTTAACAAATTTCTATGCTATTAAATCGCTGTTTCTCTATTTGGTCTACTGCTGCTGTTGCATTGGTGTTAGGTACTGGTTTGAGCGCTACTCCAGCTCGGGCTGATATTTCCCTCAATTCGGGATTTGGCCAAACGTCTATTTCAGGAACAGCTGGCGGGGGTACCTCCTTGAGAGATGTCGCTGGAAAAGATGAAACAGCGACTGGAAGCTGTCTAGGATTTGGTAAAGGACAGCCGGATCAAATCCTGCGGCTCAATTCGGGATTTCGGGATTTGACGGTGGTGGTGAATAGTAATACGGATACTACGATCGTGGTCAAAGGTCCAGGCGGAACTTGGTGTAATGATGATTTTCAGGGAAAAAATCCTGGTCTTGATGGTCAGTGGCAAGCTGGGGAATATCAAGTATGGATTGGAACCCAGGGACGAAATCAATCTGTAAATTATGTCTTGAAAGTGAGTCAAGAATAACGATCGAAGATCATTTGCTTAAAGTCACTCGCTTAAAATTCCCACTTAACATTTACTTGAATAGATTTGACAGGCTTGATAATAATCAAATTTGTCAAATCTATTTTTTAACTTCTTTTTAATTCTTATTGCCCATCGTGAATATCAATATCAGTCCTTCTAATTTTGTGGAAAATTCTTAATCTCACGTCGCCCAAAGGATATAATCCCCAACAAGGATCAGTTCAAGATTCGAGACACACGATCGCCACTAAGATCATTTTATCTGCCTCGGAATATATTTTGAAACACAGCTCGGAATGCGATGAACCCGGCATGTATCCATATCCTGTACGCATCTAACCGTATCTAGTCGTCAATCGTCCTCACTATCCATGCCATTACTTACCCCGATTTCTGCTGGCTTCGTCTTAGACAATCGCTATGAAGTGGTTCATTTTCTGGGCTACGGCGGATTTGGAAGAACCTATTTGGCGCGCGATCGGCAACGGTTTAATGAATTATGTGTTCTCAAAGAATTTGCACCCCAAATCAGCTCACCGGAAATCTTGCGTAAAGCCGCCGAACTATTTCAGCGTGAAGCCGGAACCCTCTATCAGCTTCGGCACCAACAAATCCCAGAATTCCGAGCTATTCTCCAAGCCACAATTGACACTAATGATGTTTTGTTAATTGTTGAACAATATATTTCAGGCGAAACCTACGAACAATGGGTTGAAGCTGGAAACCGCCTAGACGAAATTGGAGCGGTACAGTTTTTAAAAGCCATACTCCCAGTGTTGAGCTATGTCCACGATCGGGGCGTTATCCATCGAGATATTTCTCCAGATAATTTGATTCGCGAAGCCACCACCGGAAAACCCTTTCTCATCGATTTTGGCAGCGTTAAACAAATCGCCACGACTGCCATACAAATCGCCAGTGGTCAATCTGGCACTAGTCTAAAATCTGCAACCCAAATCCATAAACCCGGCTTTTCACCGCCAGAACAACTCTACGGAAACATCACCCCAAGTACAGATCTTTATTCCCTCGCTGTCACAACCTTAGTCCTAATGACGGGACGATCGCCGTTAGAACTCTACGACAGTCAACTCGGAACTTGGCATTGGCGTAATTACTTGCACCTCAATCCTGAATTTGCCGACCTACTCGATCGGTTCCTCGCCTACCAAACGACCGATCGTCCCGCAAGCGCCAAGAATGCAAGCCAACTTCTAAATGCGATCGTATTTTCTGTTATTCCCCCCGGAACCTTAGCCCCTTATATTCCCGACCCTTATATTCCTGCGCCCGTTCAATCCGTTCAACCTGATGCTAGACGTCCTCCCGTATCCCAAATGCGAACCGTCGCCGTCGCCCCAGCTAATTCAAGCTTTCCCACCACCTACCCCGCCCGAATCCCCAGGCAAAGCGATAGACAAGACGATCGGCTTAACAACAATAGTCAAGTCAAGAATAATCGACTCAAGCAAGATAATCGCGTCTTGGAAGACGATCGTTTGTACCGTCCCCATGACGATCGCCTGAACGAAGACATCTCAATCAACATTCTTCAATTGCCATGGAAACTTCTACTCTGGTTCCTCAAAGGACTTTGGATAGGAATTCGGGCGATCGACTGGGTGCTGACCTGGGTCTGGCGAGCAATTTTGATTGGGGGATTGATAGCAGGTGGAGCCATGGCCTCGTTCTTTTGGACCAACCGCCCGCAACTCCAAGCAAATGGACCAGAACAGACCCGATCGGCTGAACCTGATGCGGCCCAATCCGATACCCCTCAACCCGACTGGCAGATGCCGAAGCTTCCACAGATTAAATTGCCCGAAGTAAAACTTCCCGATGTAAAAATTCCCGAATTCAACATCCCGACCCTTCCTAACGTAAAACTCCCCAATTGGGCCAGCGCAAAACCTGAACGCTGTGCGGACACCATTAGTCGCTATGAAGAGGCGGGCTTAACCAAGGCTCAATTCTATCAACAGGTCAACGCCCGTTTTACCCGTCAACACCCAGAACTGAATGGTCGTACCCTCACTCCAGATCCCGAAGATGCAGGGCTGCGGCAAGATTGGTGCTCGATCGCAGAGCAAATTTTAGCCGATGGTTCATCAAAATCAAGATAAGAAAACGAGACCCTATCCTATCCCTTGCCGCACCATTGTCTGTGACAGACTTTCATCCTAGACACTTTCGTCATAGATAACATCACAATGCTCGATGAGACGAGGTACAGTGGAGATCGGAATTAACAAATCTTTTTGATTATTCCTATTCAATTTAGAGTCAGATGGCTTAATCCCTGGCACTTCGCCAGACTGTTCACAAGAGGAGCAACCGAATCTATGCCGCAGCTTGAGATGATGTCAGCACTCGATTACCAAAGTGACGTCTATAAGGACGCTTACAGTCGCATCAATGCGATCGTCATCGAAGGTGAAGAGGAAGCCTACTGCAACTACAACCAATTGGCTGGTTTGATGCCAACGGATGCAGAAGAGCTACAAAAACTCGCTAAAATGGAGTTCAAACACAAAAAAGGATTCGAGGCTTGTGGCAGAAATCTTGGGGTAACGCCTGACATTGCGTTTGCAAAGGACTTCTTTTCCAGTCTACATGGAAACTTCCAAGCAGCCGCAGCCACGGGAAACATCGTCACTTGTCTGTTGATTCAATCCCTGATTATTGAATGCTTTGCGATCGCGGCCTACAATATCTACATCCCCGTTGCCGATGATTTTGCCCGCAAAATTACTGAAGGCGTGGTTAAAGACGAGTACTTGCATCTTAACTACGGTGAAGAATGGCTCAAAGCTAACTTTGCGACCGCTCGCGAGGAATTAGAAACAGCCAACAAGCAAAATCTTCCCTTAGTGTGGACAATGCTGAACCAGGTCGCTAAAGATGCGATTGAACTCGGCATGGAACGTGAAGCATTAATTGAAGACTTTATGATTGCGTATGGCGAAGCCCTAGCGAACATCGGGTTTGCCACTCGCGACATCATGCGGATGTCAGCCTACGGGTTGGCCGCTGTCTAGAAGAGGCTATTCTAAAAGTCTGATGCCTAGCTAATCCTGAGCATCAGACTCATTATTTTTTGGATAGGGCATCGGCTTTGTCCCTGATCATAATATTCTGATCAGTTCTGTCCATCATCCCCTATCTCGCCGCAATCATGTTTGGTTTAATCGGTCATCTCACGAGCTTAAAGCACGCCCAATCTGTCGCACGCGATTTAGGTTATCCCGAATATGCGGACCAAGACTTGGAATTCTGGTGTAGTGCTCCGCCCCAAATCGTGGACGAAATTACAGTCACGAGTGCCACGGGACAAGTGATTGAAGGGCGTTACGTAGAATCCTGTTTTCTGCCGGAAATGCTCGCCACTCGCCGATTTAAAGCTGCCACACGGAAAATCATTAATGCTATGGTCCATGCCCAGAAAAATGGCTTGGATATTACGGCCCTAGGCGGATTCTCCTCAATCATTTTTGAAAATTTTGACTTGTCTCAACTCAAACAAGTTCGCAACGTCACGTTGAACTTCGAGAAATTTACTACAGGCAATACTCACACGGCCTACATCATTGCCCGCCAAGTCGAACAAGCCTCCAAGCAATTGGGCATGAATCTTTCTGACTGCACGATCGCGGTCTGTGGGGCCACGGGCGACATTGGCAGTGCTGTGTGCCGTTGGATTAATAAGCGTCTGGACGTAAAAGAATTACTTCTGATTGCTCGAAATCCCGAACGTCTTCAAGCGCTCCAAGACGAACTTGGCCGTGGAAAAGTGATGAGTTTGGATGAATCTTTACCGCAGGCTGACATCGTGGTTTGGGTCGCCAGTATGCCAAAGGGCGTAGAGATCGATCCGACAACATTAAAGCAGCCTTGTCTGTTAATTGATGGCGGCTATCCGAAAAATCTCGCCACTAAAGTCCAACATCCCGGTATTCATGTTTTGAATGGCGGCATTGTGGAGCATTCCCTAGACATTGACTGGAAAATCATGGGTATTGTGAACATGGATGTTCCAGGGCGTCAGTTATTCGCCTGTTTTGCTGAGGCGATGCTATTGGAATTTGAGAAATGGCACACCAATTTTTCTTGGGGACGTAACATGATTACCGTGGAAAAAATGGATCAAATCGGTGAAGCCTCTGTCCGCCACGGGTTTAGACCATTACTACTTGAAACAATCTAGACAATTTAGCGTGAGCTTAGATGCGATCGCCGGGGCGACACTACAAGAGTTTCGTCCTGTCCACCTGACCATAATTTCACCAATCTTCGCGACTTCTCTAGGCAAGTTTCCCCCTCAGCTTGATATTGAACCCTAAGGGAAGCTGGAATCTTGAGTTGGCCAAACTGAACCCCTAAAAGACAGCCTAGGAGTGGAGCTGTTAACTCTGGTTGAGGACTAATGGGTAAGATTCGATTAAAGGCTAGCATCCAGTTTCCCGGCGTACTTTGGCTACCATATATGGCCAGCGCGATCGATTGTTCAACTGAACTCAGGGAAAGCAATCGCAACGAATCCTGAACAGCCGCTAGACTTTCTCGGTGCTGCACACATTGTGTAACCCAGTCTAGAATCTCTTGGTGAACCCCGTTCTCTGTCTGAGTCCAACTTGCATAGTCTTGAGGCGTGGGAGTTAAGATACCTGCGATCGATAGACTCAAGGCCGCATAAAAACTCCACTCCGCAGATGTTACTGCAACAGGCTTGTCAGTTCTCTTTTCAAGGCAGGTCATAACATCCCTACCGCTAACGTGACCCAACATCACATCAGGAATTCTTAGCATAATTCCGTTGTTGTTTTTGGAGAATGAATCAAGCCTAATTGCGATCGTCATCCCCAAAAGTCCACCATGAAATCGATCGAGCAATGAATACATGCGAAAATGTCGCAGGCCCAAAACTAGCCTGTTGAGTTTGACCAGATAATAATCTTAAATCTTAAGGATCCTCCAATGTCTTGGAAACCCCCATACTTATCCCTATTTTTTACCATCTTATTGACCGTTGTCTCTGTGTTGCCCGGAGTGTTATCCGGAGGGTTGCCCGCCCAAGCCAGTCGCCCGGTACTTAAATTGGGGAGTCAAGGGGTTGATGTGTTGGAAGTTCAAGCATTACTTCAATTATTGGGCTACTACAACGGGGAGCTAGATGGTACTTACACAAACTCCACCGAACGGGCGGTGAGCGAGTTTCAAAAAAGCGCAGGATTAGGCCAAGATGGCATTTTAGGCACCTCAACTTGGAGTAAATTATTGCCCGTTGTGCCCCAATCGGGGGATTCAACGACGATCGTAAAATCCAATACGCCCACCAAGGCTGCCCCCCAACCCGTGAAATCTGACTCCAAAAAGCCCGAGCTGAAATCCAACCCCAAAAGTGAGGAAAGCCTCACCCCAATTCTCCGCCGTGGAGCAAAAGGCAATGCTGTATACCGCCTCCAACAACGGCTAGGAAGCTTGGGCTTTTTGGCGATCGGCCCGGATGGAGACTTTGGGGAGTTGACTGAAAAAGCCGTCAAAGCGGCCCAGCAAAAATATAAACTTGAAGCGGATGGCGTTGTGGGCGGTGCGACCTGGAACGCGATCGGGCTTTAAGCGATCGATAGAGAGATGCTATAATTACAGCCTTAAGGATTGAAACTTGATGCTTAAGGCTTGCTATTCAGTAGATTCGATTGGTTATTCTAATCTCGAAAGAATTATTTGCTATCGCCACAAAACTATTATTTCGTTGATAATCACAAATCATGGTTCATTCAATAGAAATCTATGGATGTGGGTATTTTAAGAAATATACCTACAGATATAGATGAGTTATTTTCCCTAATTCGTTACTCTAGATCCATTCCCTGTGTGTTGAACTTAGTATTCTGACGTTATTTTTTCTTTTCCCTTCGATTTCTTTATTGCTTAATTTTTAGGTCCATAACTTACATGCCTTATCCTTTAAATCGACTGTCCATCTTTGTGGACGGCAACAATATGTTTTATGCCCAACAGAAGAATGGGTGGTTTTTTGACCCTAAGCGTGTTCTTGAATATTTTGCAGGGGAGAAAACAAATTTAGACTTGGTAAATGCGTTTTGGTACACCGGACTTAAGGATCCTCAGGACCAGCGTGGGTTTAGAGATGCGTTGATTAGTCTGGGCTACACGGTACGCACTAAAATTTTGAAAGAGTATTATGACGATACTTCGGGCCGCTATTCTCAAAAAGCGAACTTGGATATTGAAATTGTCGTGGATATGTTCAGTACGGTCGATCAGTACGATCGGGTGATTTTGTTCAGTGGTGATGGAGATTTTGAACGGGCGATCGAGTTATTGCGGGCTAAAAACACCCATATTACGGTGGTTTCAACCGAGGGAATGATTGCTCGGGAACTGCGAAATGTTACCGATCGTTACATCGATTTGAATGCGATTCGGAGTTACATCGAAAAGGCTGATTACTGAGAGCACCCTTCCCCGGACGCGACGGAAGTTCCGCCCAGCCTGACTAGTGTTGTTCCGCCGACAGGACCCATTGCAAAACCAATACGACGGACAATCTAAATTAGTGCTCTAAATTAGTGCTCTAGAATGTTCAGCCATCACTTAGAGACCATAACGCTTAACCGATCGTCTAAATAAAAACCCAATTTTCATCCCAACAAGGTTCTGGGAAAAGATAAACCAGGGTTTTATTAATGTCTTCCTCGACATCTGGCATGTCTGCGCCCCCAAACCAGTCTGCGAGTTCCTGTAAATCCCTATCCCTCAAGGGCATGAGAGGATCCGCCAAGGTTGAATCTGATAATGACGACCACTTAATAACGGATAATCGGGTTGCAGCCGTTTGATGTAGATAGGATCGCCAAGGATTCGTTAGAGGAGTGGGTTCCATCATGCAACTGATTTGAGGGGAATCCCATGGAATTTGCTTCACAAACTAACTGTACATGTTTCCTGGAAGCGGGAGAAGCGTACTTCTTTAGATGGGATTGCCGTTTTCCGATGTCAGAAGAATCTTCTATGCTTAAGAAACGATCGCCTGATGCGTTGTTGTCCGATCGTTTGGTGTAAATAAATTGTTTAAACTGCTTAGGATTTGACTTATGAATTCTCTTCCTCCCACAGAGCCAACCTCCACCTATCGGACGACTTCTGCACTTCCTTTGCTGGGGGCGGGTCTGCGGAGGTTGCTTTGGATTGGGCTTTTTGTTTGGATATTGGGGTCTTTGGGGTTGGGCTGGCTGTTGAAGGCGGTGGGCGTGTTGGTGGTGCTATTGATTGCGCTCCCGATCGTAGGCGTGATATTTGGGTTTTGGTGGATCCGAAAAAATATTGCCGTAGGAGACTGTCCAGCTTGTGGATATCCCGTAAATGGCGTGAATGGAAGCCAAATTGGATGTCCTAATTGTGGGGAAGGATTGCGAGTTGAAAATCTTCAATTTATTCGGGTCGCAACCGAGGGAACAATAGATGTGATGGCCGTGGATGTGATGGAGGTTGATCGGATGGAGGTTGATCGGATGAACATGAAGGTGATGGACGTGGATGCGATCGATGTCTCGGCCCGGTCTGTTGATTAAGGAATGACTAACCGCTATCAGAATAGATATCGGACGGAATCGGTTAATGAAATTCTGAAGCCAATGGGTACAACGTAACGACGATCGGCTGATAGACTAGCACTTGGTTTATCCGTCAAAACAAGAGAGTCCAAATCGCCGTGGCACAGGTTGTTTTTGAGAATGTTTATAAAAGCTATCAGAAGAATGGAAATAGTGACAGCGAACCGGGCGGGGCTGTGTTACGAGCCATTAATCTTCGGATTCATGATGGCGAATTTATGGTGTTGGTGGGTCCGTCGGGGTGCGGGAAAAGTACGCTGCTGCGGATGATTGCGGGACTTGAAGACATTACGGGTGGGACAATTTCGGTGGGCGATCGGGTAGTGAATACTTTGCCGCCGAAAGATCGTGATATTGCGATGGTATTTCAAAGTTACGCGCTCTATCCCCACATGACGGTGTATGACAATTTGGCGTTTGGACTTCGGCGTGCTGCAAATCCGGGCGATCGGACAACGCAGGCCATAACTGGTCAATCAGCGAAGGGTAAATCTAAGCCAACTCTTCACCCGGCCATTGAGACATTCTTGGTTGAATTTAGTCGTAAATTACCAAAAGGCTGGCAATACGTCACCGATCGCGAACGGGAAATCGATCGACAGGTCAGACTTGTGGCGCAGTCGTTGCAAATCGAAGGCTTACTTACGCGGTTCCCCAAGCAGCTTTCTGGCGGTCAAATGCAGCGAGTCGCGTTAGGTCGAGCTATGGCGCGGAATCCTCAGGTTTTTCTGATGGATGAGCCATTATCAAATTTGGATGCAAAACTTCGGGCTGAGACCCGATCGGAAATTGTTCAACTTCAGCGAAAACTCGGCACTACTACCCTCTACGTTACCCACGATCAAACCGAGGCGATGACCATGGGCGATCGGATTGCGGTGTTAAATAATGGCCAAATCCAGCAGCTCGCGACTCCATTAGAACTTTACAATCGCCCCATTAATCGGTTTGTTGCCGAATTCATCGGATCGCCGCCCATGAACTTTATTCCAGTACAAGTCAAGACTCCCCTTTTGATTCAAGGCTTAGGGAATGAACCGGGAAATGAATTTCGGATGACGTTAATGGAAAAATATGAACCGTTGTTAGCTGGATATGATGGACAGGATGTTCATTTAGGAGTGCGACCGGAACATTTTAGTTATGGTGTTCCAGCTCCAAAAAATATCTCGATTCATGTGGAAATGACGGAGGCGTTGGGCAGTGAAACTTATATCTATGGACGTTTGATTAATAGTTCAGAAACGATTAATAGCACTAATATAAATAGTAATACCAATATCCCGATCGTCGCGAGAATGAGTGCCGATCGGGATATTCGAGTGGGAGAGATAGTATGGTTATCGATCGCACCTGATAAGCTACATCTGTTCGATCCAGGAACGGGATTGGCCATTTGCTAACTAAACAGACTAATTTAATTAACCAGACCAATTTAATTAACCAAACCAATTTGAGGCCATGAGGCTAGGGTCGCTAATGCTGGGAACTTCCTGTTTAAGAGACTGACCTCTTAAGAGCTGACTAATCCCTTGATGAATGGTCGTTTCAACATTCATCAGAATGGCGGTTGGCGATGGAAGGGTGAATTCAGGGCTGGTAATATCGACACTGGTATAAAGGCTGGGAACACGGTTCAGAACGTAAGCAACGAGTTCTTGACGATGATCTGGGTGCGCGAAGATTTGCTGATAGGGATGGTTTGGGTAGGTTTCTAAGACTTCACTAATTTCTCGCTCGATAATGCTTTGGGTTTGGTTAATTAAAGTGTTCATTAAGATGCCTAAAGTGTAGTAAAAGGGAGTGATTTAATCTAGCTTCCTCACACTTTTGATTATCATGCGATCGACAATCAAATATTTGTCTAATAGTGTCTAATACTTTTGATAGCTATGGGATCGAATTTCTAAATCCTACAATTCGATCCTATATTCATAGCTACATTGGACGACAAGGAACCCAATTAATCCAAGGTTCTTGAACTCTAACGATCGTAGGAATAAATCGAATAGGTTCATCTCGCATTAGAACTTTGAATCTCAACTCAAGGTATCAAGTAAATGTGAGGAACTTGTGAGGATGAAAACAAATTGAGTAAATTTATAATCTGAATTTAGATGGCTAGATCATATGAATTAGTCTATTCATTTTGCGTTCTATCGTCTTCAAAGACAAATTTAGAGGGTGATATTTCTTTTTGTAAATCTTTTAAAAGTGCCTGAAATTGTTCTCCATCCTCTGCATTAAGTACGGCAGGATTTAGAAGTCCCAATTCAATATGTTTAGCAATCTTGGAGGCTTTCATAAACCCAAATATTTCTAGCGACCCTGATAGCGTGTGGGCTTCCCGTTGGGCGGCGATTAAGCAATGACTTTCGGCAGTGGCCTGAAATTCTGGGTTAAGCAAATTGTTAATGCCGACCTGGACCGTTTTGATTTGTAATTGAATTCGATCGTACGACTGTATCCAGACTTGTCGAATCATTGCTAGACTCGGTTCTGGATCAGTTCTTCGGATAGCCACAATGTCGCTGTTCTCAAAAGACGATGGAGCAGTAGAAATATCGGTAGTTTCAGGCGCAGTCTCAGACGGGACTTTAGGCGAATTCACAGACGAATTCACAGACGAAGTAACGCTGGGGTAGGGCTGATCGGGTGGAAATTCTCCTAATCGATAGCCTATGCCATAGACGGTTTCTATAGGATCATGCTGAAGACCACTCGCCTTGAGTTTTTGGCGCAGTCCCTTAATGTGAGTGCGGACCGCATCTTCGCTAGGGGCTTCAGGATACGGCCAGAGTCTGTCTAAGATTGCGCTGCAACTAAAAACCTGGTGAGGATGATGCAGAAACAGCTCCAAGAGGGCAAATTCCTTGGGAGTGAGGGGCAAGACCTCTGAGCCATGCCGGACTTCTGCGGAAACAGTATTGAGGTGAAGATCTCCCCAATCAAACCCGAACCTATCTGTCGCTGGAACATTCCGTCTTAAAAGAGCACGAATACGGGCGCCCAATTCCTCTGGATGGAACGGTTTGACTAAGTAATCATCAGCTCCAGCATCCAACCCAACGGTCTTTTCTGACATTGGGCCTTGATTTGCAAGGATGACGATCGGGGTTTTAATAGAATACGATCGGATACGACGACAGAGGGTAATCCCATTAAGCTCGGGCAATGTCACATCCATAACAATTAAGTCATATTGAGACTGTTTCAATAATCTCCAAGCCCAGTTAATATCGTGGACTGATTCCACAATATAGTGATGCTGAGTCGTCAGATCCATCAAAGCTGCGGCTACTATGTGATCGTTTTCGATCGATAATATTTTAACCATGAATTTATTGCCGCCTATTATTTTAAAAGTGGTTTATGAAGTGAATTCAACTTAATAAAACATCAGTGGCACTCCTTCAATAACGCTACCCTGCTTTACAACTCTTCTAAACCAATTTAAATTTTCCAGATCTAAAAATAGTCTATGAGGCAAATAGTCTATGAGGCTATGGAATGTCTCAGAAATAACAACTACGTCTGAAACCCGATCGTGTTGTTTGATGCAGTCAAAATATTAATAAATTGGAGATATAAAACTAGATAGCTGACTTATAATTTAGCTACTCTGATTTGATTCCTGATCTCAATTTAGCTACTCTGATTTGACAATACTCCTAAAATGTGGCGTTTGTGTTAAGTAGTTTATAAATACATCAAAATCAAAGTATGGATTAAAATTTTTGTTCATTGAAACATTAGGAATTTCAAAAAAAAACCCTCTTAATGGTGAAAGAGGATCAATCAAAGTGAATAAAATTGATTTGGTCAGATCGATATAGAAACAATGTCCTGATTACTTCTCTTGATTATTTAGAAGCTGTGCGATCGCTTTACGCTCAGGCGAGGGAGTGGTGGGAATTGCCGATCGGGTATCTGTAATCAACCAGTCTAATGACGCGGCCTGAACGTCTATTGTAGCCCCCGTTTTATCAACACAATAGCGACCAAATACTAGCTTATCGGCGAGCCTAGCCCCAGCCCCCAGCCGTGAATAATCAAAAATCACGCTGTTATCGACCGTCGCTCCACTGCACACATGACAATTTTGTCCAATCATTGACGGCCCAATAATCGTCGCCCCATCTTCAATACAAGTCATAGACCCGATATACACCGGACCCGTAATGTTTACCTTGTCCCAATTCACAGAAACATTTAGTCCTGTATAAATGCCCGGTTTTACTTCTTTACCAGGCACCGAGACATTTTTAACTTCCCCTTTCAAAACCGATCGAATTGCGTGCCAATAGTCGGGCACTTTGCCAATATCAACCCATTCAAATTCCATGGGTAATCCATAGAATGGCGCACCCATTTCGACTAATTTTGGAAATAAATCCCCACCAATATCAAACTCTTGACCTGATGGAATGTAGTTTAGGATTTCCGGCTCGAAGATATAAATTCCAGTATTAATGGTATTGCTCAGCGCTTCTTCCACCGACGGTTTTTCTTGGAAGGTCTGAATCCGTCCGCTTTCGTCGGTTACTACCACACCATAGCTTGATACCTCCTCGCGCGGTACCGTTTTCATAATGATGGTTGCGATCGCCCCTTTTTCTCGGTGCCATTTCACCGCTTCCGTTAGGTCTAGATCAATCAACGCATCGCCGCACAACACCACAAACGTATCATCAAAAAATGGATTAAAGTCCTGAATCCGCTTCATACCGCCCGCCGATCCAACGGCCTCACCCAGCAGTTCTCCATCGGCAATCCGGCCTTCAAAGGAATAGCCAATCTGTACACCAAAGCGCTGACCGTCCCGGAAATAATCTTCGATTTCCTTGGCTAAATGGCTCACATTAACCATAATTTCGTCAAAGCCGTGCTGCTTTAACAATTCCAGCAAGAACTCCATGACGGGCTTTTGCAAAATCGGAATCATTGGCTTAGGAATCGTATACGTAATAGGACGAACACGAGTCCCTTTACCTGCCGCCAGGATCATGGCTTTCATAGAAATTCTCTCTAACCGTAGGTTCAATCAGTAATAGTTAACTATAGTCAGGCAACTCTCAAGGAAAAGTTCACACCTCTTCCTAAGCGAACCTCTATTCTACAATACCTAGACTTACCTATTTTTTTCTAGAGTAAAATCAATCCACTGAGAAATTCACCTAATCTCCGTCATTCTGAGAAGAACAATTAGGAGAATCTCTCCAAATTCAATCGGCCAACACCATGGCACTGAGTTCATCTAAGTTAAGATCTTCGATCTGGAAAAGGGTTTTGACTCGCAGGTCTTGATAAAAAACGTCTTGGGACAGTTCGACTTTGTTTTGAGCACTCAACAACAGCAACGCCCAAAAAACCCCGACTTTTTCATGAGTCCTCTCATCCGTGACAATGTGCCGATCGAGTCCGGGAGAGTCTTGAGCGCGGGTCGTGAGCCAAAATTCCAACAGTAGGTCAAAATCAATCCAATCATTCCCCACCGATAGTTCATCCCAGTGACTCACAAAAAACTCTTCTAGCATCACTGCCATTTCAGTCAGGTTTTCTTGGTGAGCCAACTGTGCGATCGCCCGAATAGCTTGAGCGCGGCTTTGGGGTTTGGGCCGACGGACTTTCACTCGCGATCGGTTACCGTTGTCTTCTAAAGCCGATGCAATCACCTCAAGCTGACTAATCAACTCTTCCAAGGTCACGCGACGACGTTGGGGAGGTTGTGCTACGGCCCGACGACGGAGTTGTTTTTCGAGATTGCGCGGCAACGATCCCGGTCCCATTGGGTCATTATCTGCAAAATCTTCCTCTAAAAAATCTTCAACAGGTGCAGGGCGATCGTGATTGCTTAAACTATCCGCCTTTAACAAAATCAACATTGACGCATATAAAAATGCCTGTCCCGACTGAGAAAGATTCGCTTCGTATTGAGTTCGTTGGGTTGCTGTGAAGGGATTTAGCTGCGCCAAAAAGCGATCGATCACATCGATCACTTTGACATCCCAAGGATCAACTTCGCCCTTTTCAGCCAAGTCTATTAAAAAAGAAACCGCATCACGCGCAAGGGATTGGGGCATAGAACCGCAGGATTACCCAAAATAATGCAATTTTCTAGTTCAAACTTTTTAGTTCAAACTTTCTAGTTCAGACTTTCTAGTTTATGCATTCTAGCAGAGGTTTTTCTGGGTGATTCATGGGCCATAGGAATTCTGGATATGGGAAACTAGAGATCAATCAAGTTTTTATTATTTTCTGACCATGAAAACTGCCTTCATTACCCTTGCTCTTCCTATTCCGTCCACGATCGCAGAACTCCACGCCGCGATCGAAACTGCCCTCAATCATCACGGCGAACCTCTACGCTGGGCCATCACCCGCATTGAAAACGACACCGCCCACATCGAAGCGATCGTCACCACAGCCTAATGCGGCTCTAGGGTAGAACGGTTTGTTTATACGCAGCTATTAAACTATGCGGCCATTAAACGTGGACATGAAAAAGGGGAACCAGAATTCAATTCTTAGTTCCCCTTTTTATAGGCTTAAGACTTCCCGAAGGGTCGGGCGTTGAGGGGGATCAGGTGTTAATGGATTACAACCTTCGCCTTCCAAACTATCTTCTTAAGAAGTTGTCCAAGCCAATCTATGTGACTGAAACCTATGTGACTAAATGATTAGATTACATAGCGAGTCACAGCGATAGAGCCTGCTAGAGCGGATGCCCCTAGGGAAACTAATGCTGAACTGAATACCCACCAAGCAGCACTAGCAGCAACTTTCCGGGTTTCGCGTACTTGCTTTTGGGTTGCATATTTGATAGCTTCAAGGCGTCTTTGCGTTTCTTGCTGAACTCGTTCGACCTGATGAATCACCCCATTGCGAGCTGATTCAACCTGGCCAATAATTCGGTTTGCATCGGCTTCGGAGATATCGTCTCGCGAACTCAATAGTGCTACTAAGGTATCTCGATCGAAGTGGGCTAGGCGATCGTTTAGAGCTTCTAATCCGAGCTGTGGATCATTAAACAGTTGGCCAAAGTCCTGTTTTATTCCGTCATAGTTAAGCTCAGGGCGTTCTAAATTATTTAAGTAGGTTCGCACACTGTCAAAGGCTCCATCAATGGTGGATTGAACCGCCTGCTGCACTTGCTGAATCTGATCTTTAACAGCCTTGAAATTGGACTCCACCTGATCGGCAATATGATTGGCTTCTTCCTCCGTCATGTCTTTCCGTTGGGCCAACAGCGCTACGAAAGTACTGCGATCAAATTGAGCTGCCCGATCGCCTAGGCTAGAGAGTCCCGCTTTCGGATCCTGGAGCAACAGTTGTAGATCGCGCTTAATTCCTTCTGGATTTAACTCTTCTTTTTGGGTCTGTTGCAGATAACTTTCCAGATTCGATTCAAAGTCAATGGCCTTTTTCTGAACCCGATTCGCCAATCGTCTTGGGGCTTTGATCACACTACGCAGGGCTGATTGCACTTGGTCGATCGTTCGATTGACTTGTTCTTCGGTCAGATCGTCGCGCTGACTTAAGAGCTTGACGAGGGTTTCACGATCGACATGGGACAACCGCTCCTGCAATGCCTGAGTACCCGCTTTCGGATCATTGAACAACGTCTCCAAATCCCGTTGAATTCCTTCAGGGTTGAGTTCTTCAAGCTTGGTTTTTCGGAGATAATCCGCCAGCGCTTGAGTCGTCTGTTCATACTGCTCTTTAGCCTTGCCAGCCAGCTCTCGTGGGGCTTGAACAACGGTATCGCGCACCGACTCCACTTGATCGAGTACTTGATTCACCTGTTCTTCGCTCAGATCTTGGCGTTGGCTCAAAAGCTGGACCAGTGTATCGCGATCGAACTGTGAAAGCCGATTTCGTAACGCATTTGCTCCGGCTTCCCGGTCATCGAATAGCAGTTTAAAATCTCGTTGAATGCCTTCGGGATTAAGTTCTTCTTTGTGAGTGTCGCGGAGATAGTCTGATACTTTCTGACGAAGTTCTTGCGCTTGTCCTTGAAGCTGATTGTGTGATTCTTGGCCTTGCGATAGGATCCGATCGCGCGTATTTTCGAGGTGATTAATAATTTGACTCGATTCCTCATTATTCAAGTCTTGACGCTGACTCAGCAACTGCTCTAAAGTCGGGCGATCGAACTGCCCCAGACGCTGACCCAAGATATCAAACCCCACTTCCGAATCGGTTAGCAACGGTCCAAAGTCACGGGCGATCGCATCTGGATTCAGGTCGGCTTTATTGGTAGACCGCAAATAATTTTCAACGTTCTGGCGAAGATCTTGCGATCGTTTTTGGGTAACTGCGGTCTGAGCTGTCGTCAGCACATCAACCCGAATCCCATCAAACTTACCTGCTAAATCTTGAATCCTGGGGGGCGTTAAGTCATCTCGTAAGCTTAGTACTTGGACAAAGTAGTCCCGATCGATCGCCGTCAATTCTTGCTGGATTAGACTTGCTTCAGCAGCAGTATCGTAAATTACATCGCGAAATTCTTCCTTAGAATTCTCTTGGTTGAACCTCCAGGACGGTGAAAACAACAAATAATCTTCTAAATCAGCCTGGATGATACTAAACGCTTTGAAGTTAGACTTCCCGTTAGCTTTTCCGTCGTTCTTAGCAAGACTACGCTCCGAAGAAGCATTGGCATTACCTTGGGGATTCAATACACTACTGCTCAACGTCCGTAGTTGTGATCCAATCTTCTCCACATCCACATCGGAGAGATCAACATTTTTCAAAACTTGACTTAGTATCGCAGTCGCGCCAAGTTGCAAGGCTCTGGTGGTTATATTGCCGTCGGAACTCTCTTGTTTAGATGCCGATTTAACGAGTTCACTAAGTTGATTGCTAAGCTTACCTGATTTCAGATCTTGTGGTGCGGCTGACTTCAATTGCTGAATTAATTCTTGTGGATCGATCGCATCTTTAGAATTAACCAATTTTTTCCAAGCAGCTTCTAGCTGATCTGTGATGCGGTTAACATCTTGCTTTGAAAGATCGGTGCGACTGCTGACTAATTTGGCCAACGTATCACGATTGACGCTTTTAAGTAGATCACTATTGCCAATAGCGCTAAGGTCCACATCCTTAAGCAACCGCTCAAACTGTCCTCCCAATTGATCTACATTCAACTGAGGCAGCTGTACTTGGTCCAAGGAACGTTGCAAGGTCGTCCGAATGCTATCCGGGTCAAAGCCAGAGGTTAACTCACGGCGCACGGCGGCAGTAATTTCTTCAGCTGTCGAAACGATTTGGCTCTTCGCCAAGTTTGCACCAAGAACAGCGCTACCCGTGCCCAACAAACTCTGAATTCCTGTGGTGGCGGTGCTGATAATTGATCCCATCAACGAACCCACAGCCGTCGATCCAAACCAAGTCAACAAGGTAAAGAAAATAGCCCAAATAATGACGCCGATAATAGCCCCAATCATAGAACTTCCCACCAAACTTAGCTTGACCGCCAAGAATGAAGCGAGGAATAGGGCAATGCTAACGCTGACCAGTAGTCCTACCCCGACCTTCGTCTCAATTCCGCGAATGGTGTCCCCCAAACTTTCGTCAGATTCGTTTCTGTCCGTGGAACTATCAGGTCCGGCAATCACCGCGATCGCTAAATTGGCGAAGAGCAGTTGGAAGGCAAAGGCCATAATCACCCCAGCCACCACTGCTAATGCAAATTTATCTCCGGGAAATATGAGTACGGAGTTATCGATCGGTAATTGTCCAACGATCGAATTACCAGGTAGCGCGGCGGCACTACTACCAGAAGGATCTAAAAGAAATGCGCCTGTTGTGACTAGCACAGAGGCTAAACCCATGGTGAGAATGAAGCTACGAATTTTGTGTGATATTTGCATTTCTTCGACTCTAAATGTAAGTTTTGCTTGATGCCAGCTTGATGCCAGCTTAAGAATTAAAAAACTTTATGATTAAAAACGCACCTACTATATGGCCCAAGCTCATTGAAGCTAAAAAGCCCGCCAAGCTGATATTTTTAAAGAGCGCTCCAAACGGACCTAGCAGCATTTTTGGTCCGACATGGGGCTGATTGATGGTGCGACTTGCAATAAACAAAATCAACAAACAGGATCCGATCATCACTAAAGAACGCGTCCAATACCAAGCTTCAATAGGATTAGTGAGAGCCGTTTGAGCTAAGCCTAATAGTGATAACTGATTCATAATTGTTTCTCCTTATTTTTAATTAGAACAAGGCATATTACGTCCCACAGACTTTTTCACATTAGTCTTGATTAGTTATTCTCCAATTTTGCATGAGTCCTGCAACATATACCTTGAATCTTAGTGAGATAAGCCCATTTAAAATACCGAATTTATCTAAGTGAAGTAAACTCTCAAAAGAGGGACTAGCGCCCAAAAAACTGCGTCGATATAGGTACTGTTAGCCAACGGTAGAGGCTGTTTTAAACGTCGAAGGTTGTAACCCTTGAAACTTAATCCCCAATTGAGTCGTAAAGCCAATCCCTTTTTGACCAGCCAAGTCTCTCTAAAGACAGTTGTTTGATTTTTCTGAGGGGGAATTAGGATTGGATTATTCAGGGCCAGAAGTGAGTTCAGGACGCTTCCATAGCTTAGAATGACTGGTCTGTACGCGGCAGTTAAAAAGAGGGAACCAGACTTCAACTCTTAGTCCTCCTTAAAACGAGAGATCTGGGAGATCGAGTCTTTTGACACCAACGAAAGAACTTCTTAAATGTCTTCTGAAACGCTAAATTCACTCTCTAAATTCACTATTCTCCATGCTTCCTTACACTGTCATGCTCATCGTCCCCACAGGAATTGGGGCAGCCATCGGCGGGTATGCCGGAGACGCATTACCTACCGCTAAAGCTATTTCTCAGGTGTGCGATCGGCTGATTACGCACCCAAATGTTATGAATGGTGCACAACTCTATTCGAACTTGCCGAATACTCTGTATACCGAAGGCTATGCCTTGGACCAATTTGCCGCGGGCCACTGGAACCTACGCCCCGTCCACCAAAACAAAATTGGACTATTAATAGACAGCGGTACCGAACCCGACCTGATTGCCCGCCATCTCCAAGCCGCCGATGCCGCCCGTGCCACTCTGGGCCTGACTCTCACCGATTATGTTTTGACAGATGAGCCGCTGAATGTCGGGATTCAAAGCGCTGAGTCGGGGGCAACTTGGGGCACGATCGGCAACCCCGACAGTCTGCTGCGCGCTGCTGATAAATTGATTAATCAAGCTGGAGCCACGGCGATCGCGGTCATTGCTAGATTTCCAGAAGATCTGCCGGAAAATGCGCTCCACGACTACCGACATGGCCAGGGCGTTGACCCGTTGGCTGGAGCTGAAGCCGTCATTAGTCATTTGATTGTCCGCCATTTTAAGATCCCCTGTGCCCATGCCCCAGCTCTCTCGCCGCTAGAACTCGATATTTCCATCTCGCCAAAATCCGCCGCTGAAGAACTTGGTCATACCTTTTTACCGTGCGTCTTAGTCGGTCTCAGCCGTGCTCCGCAGTTTGCCCTGGTCGATTCTATGGCGGCTAATTCATTCGATCGTCCTCGATCTACAGACATTCACCGCAGTCAAGTCAACGCCTTGGTCTTACCCGAAAGTGCCTGTGGGGGAAGCGCGCTCTTGCACTTAAGCCAAACCTCGACTCAAATCATTACGGTTCGAGAAAATACAAGTCGGATGCAAGTCTCGCCTGTAGATCTGGGAATCCGATCGATCTCTGTTAATTCATACCTTGAAGCGATCGGAGTTCTCGTTGCCCACCGCTGCGGTATTTCTCCAGATTCTCTCAGTCCCAAAATCGATCGAATTCGCCGTCTCTAGAGCTGTTCAGTTCTTTTATGAACCTTTTCCGTGACCTCATGACCGCCGACTCCACTACAATAATTAAAGAATAAGCCGTAACAACCGTTCTATCCTGTGAATCCTCTATGCAACCCATGACCCGATCGCAAATTTTGTTAGTTTTAGGAGTTACCGCGATCGTCCTGTTGGGCATTGCTAAAACCTGGACCTATTTTGGTGCGGTCCAAGTTCTCAGAGTCTTTTGGAATCCAGTCGATGCACTTTGGGGCGTGGGGCTTGCGGTGGCTATTACGATCGCTAGCACCGTGATTTATACCTTTTGGGATGATTATCGTAAAAGTGCCGACTACTACTTGGATTTGATCTTAAGACCTCTCGCACTCCCGGATTTGATCTGGATTGGACTGTTGCCGGGACTCAGTGAAGAACTTCTGTTTCGTGGGGTGATGTTGCCGCAATTTGGCTTGGATTGGGGGGGTGTTTTGCTGTCGAGTCTGTGTTTTGGGGGGATGCACCTGAGCAGTTTGAAACAATGGTCCTATGTAATGTGGGCCGCTTTCATCGGTGGAGTTTTTGCTTGGAGCGCTCTGATCAGCGGTAATTTGCTGGTCCCGATCGTGGCCCATGTCCTCACAAATCTAATTTCTGCGATCGTCTGGAAAATTCGTCAGTTCAATCCCGCTGCTTAATAATTAGATTGATATTTGATGTAGGTATCATTTTTTGCTGCGATCGTAATCCAAGGCTTTAATATTTTTCTGATCAATCGTTACCAACTTAAAATCTTCTCAAAGCGATCGCCTGTAAGGATTTAAGCAGAGTTGTAATTTTTTCATAAAGAATATCATCTATCGTAGACCTAAACCGCATAATCTCAGTATTTTCATATAAAGGCATGATTTTGTACTACAAATCAAAAGCAAAATTATGCAATGATTACGGAGATGGATAGCATTAAGTTATGCATTATTTTTATCTCGACACATTAGCTCTATAAGTTTTGCTAACACTTCCATAAACTAAGATCCTAGATTTAACTCATAAATTCCTGCACCTAAAACAATGCAGCAGCTTCTACTCTATTAACCTCTACTCCAACTCTTCACCCATGACTACTTGTGAAGCTCTCATCCAACAGTCCCGACTACTCCATCATTGGCTTGAAGCCATTCCTTTTATCGATTACCACGGCTGGCAAATTCGGGCCTGTCCTGAGAGTGACGGCTGGGTTTGGGAAATTGTTGAACCACCAGAGTTCGGTAATAGTTATTTTGAATCTGGCGCAGTCTATCCCAACCGATCGCGAGCATTACTGTCTGCTCGGTGGCTCATTATTCGACTGTCAGTGACCCAAGCCCTTTCTCCAGTTCTAGAGGATTTCTGTAAATCGGGAACTCTCAATCCTGAAGAAACCCATAATTTGCTCCATAGCATTCATGAAGGATTCACCCCGATCGCACCCTAATTGCGATTTAAACGATGATGAATCCATACTCTATGACGTCCTGAAAATTTGATCACCTACTATCATCTACTCACTTACTATTACGTACTCATTTGCTTTAGGTACTGTTTGGTTGACCGCTAACTAAAAATCATTCTAAAAGTTAGTTTAAATCTCGATGAGTGAAGGGTTTTGCATGATCTCCGACGTAGGTTGTAGCGATGTGGCCGTTGCCAATCATTTGATATTTGTAGGTCACTAATCCTTCTAGTCCAACAGGACCACGCGGCGGCATTTTTTGAGTACTAATGCCAACTTCTGCCCCAAATCCATAGCGGAATCCATCTGCAAATCGGGTAGAGCAATTGTGATAGACCCCCGCCGCATCGACTTCGGCTAAAAATTGGGCGGCAGCTTGAGCATCTTCTGTGGCGATCGCCTCTGTATGGCGAGATCCATAACGCGTAATATGTTCAATTGCTTCGTCTATATTTTTGACAATCCGAATGGATAAGATCAATTCACCATATTCAGTTACCCAGTCTTCATCCGTTGCCGGAGTCGCATTTGGTAAAATTTTACAAGTCGGTTCATCTCCGCGTAATTCAACGCCACAGTTATTGAGTGCGATCGCCACTTCTGGCAAAAATGTCGCTGCAATTGATTCATGGACTAATAAAGTTTCGATCGCATTGCAGGCGGCTGGATATTGAGTTTTAGAATCAATCACGATCGGAATTGCTTTCACGAAATCGGCGGCTTTATCAACATACAAATGACAAATTCCATCTGCATGACCCAGCACCGGAATTCGGGTATTGTTTTGAACAAATTGTACAAATGAATTTGAACCACGGGGAATAATCAAATCTACATAGGTATCGAGTTTCAACAATTCAAAGGTTTCTTCTCGTGTGGTCAAAAGCTGAACTAGGCTAGCATCAAGCCCAACTGCCTCGAGTCCTGCATGAATTGCTTTTACTAACGCCACACACGATCGCACCGCTTCCTTGCCCCCTTTCAAAATCAAACCATTTCCTGATTTTATTGCCAAGCTAGAAATCTGCATTACTGCATCAGGCCGCGCCTCAAAAATTATCCCCAATACGCCCATCGGACAACTGACGCGTTTCATGACTAGCCCAGTATCCAGTTCGCGGTGGATTTGCAATTCCCCGATCGGGTCCGCCAGTTTCACCACATCCCACACGCCTGCGATCGCCCCGTTCAGCTTAGTCCGATCGAGTTTTAGTCTTGCATACAGTGCTGATGAAATCTGATCTTCAACTGCTGCCTTGCAGTCTGCCTCATTTGCCGCCACAATCTCATCGGCATGGCTTAGTAATGCGTTTGCAATAGATTCAAGGGCTTCATCACGAAGTTCAATTGGCTCTAGGGCTAACGATCGGGCACTGGCACGAGTCTTCTGGGCGAGAGTAACCAGATTAGGGGCAATGAGATTGGGGGCGGCGGTCATGGCAGGCTCGGTTACGCAAGAACTAGACTAAAAAGTATAGAACATCCTCAGGACCGATCGTCGTAGAGAAACTTAGATTATTCAGTGCTGTCAAACATTGTTATAGCCATTACTGGTCTAGTGAGGTACGCTATTAATCAAAATCATAGTTTCAGTTTATAAACAGTTAATGCAGCCTTATTCATTAGACTTACGTCAGAAAATTGTTGATGCTTATGAGAAAGGTGATGTCTCGCAACGA
>JANXWB010000053.1 GCA_025351345.1 Synechococcales cyanobacterium GL140_1_metabat_312 | reverse complement strand
ACAGAGCCGATGTGGATGGTGAACCGATCGGAATTTGACTACCACATCATCCAGCAGGCCCAAGCATTAGGCGCACAGGTTCAAACCGGAACCACTGTCACGGGCATTGAATTTAAGGGCGACTTTTGGACCGTCAAGACCGATCAGGGCACGTTTCAAGCCAAATATCTGATTGGAGCGGATGGCGCAAAGGGACCAATGGCGAAGTGGCTTGGGTTTGCCGATCGGAGTGTCCGCATGGGCATGGTGATGGAAGTTCCTGCTCAAGATATTGCTCCCAGTGCTCAATTCGACTTCGGCATTATCAAAAATGGCTTCATCTGGAGTTTACCCAAAGCGAACGGCTACTCAATTGGCACGGGAACTTTTCGAGGTAAGGATAATGAAGATCTTCAAGCTGCACTGCTGCAATATACAAAGCTCAAAGCCTTGGACATCAGCCAAGCGACGTTTCATAGTCATCCCATGTGCCTGTGGACTGAAGACCAGCAGTTGCATACGCGCAATGCCCTATTAGCCGGGGAAGCAGCGGGTTTGAGCGATCCCTTCACAGCAGAGGGAGTTCGTCCAGCGTTATTTAGTGGGATGAAGGCGGCGGTTGCGATCGACAGCGCATTATCTGGAAATAGTGCAGCATTGGCGAATTATACCCAAGTGATCCAAGCGGAATGGGGGCAGGATATGGTGTGGGCGCAGAAGTTAGCAAACATTTTCTACCGTGTACCAGGAATTGGTTATAAGGTCGGCGTTAAGCGTCAATCTGCGACCGATCGGCTTTGCAAAATAATGTGTGGCGAGCTTAAATATGCCGATGTTGCCACCCGTGCGCTAAAAAAACTGAGCGGGGGTTTGATTCCAGGGTTTGGCTAGCGGATACCATTGCATAGCTAAACCTCGCCCCCAACAGCTTTCAACCATAAATCCATTTATCCGATCGTTATTAGTTATTACTAGCGATCGGGTATTTCCTAGTCCAAATCTATCTTTAGTCCAAATCCATTCCCTATTTCAAATCTAACAGTCCCGACTCTTTAAGTTTTGGGTTAAATCGAATTTCGGTTTCTAATCCCCGTGCCTTCAACACATCGAGAATAATCGCTTCGACGCGCCGACAAGCTTTTTTCAAAATCATGGATTTCTCTAGGTCATCGATCGCATTCGCTACCTTGGCTTGTTCCTCATCCGTCAATTGAGTTTTGATATCAATAGATCGGGTCCAAACGGATTCCTTGTGAATTGTGGCGAGATCGGGTTGATTAGCTGCTTCAATCCAAGCTTGACAAATTTCATCAAGAGCAGTGCGACTGGGCCGATCGATCGTTTGAACTTTCACGGCTACACACTTTTCGGGCTGCCGAATTAAATGTTGCTTCAAACTTAAAAACACATCTCGCGAATAGCCAATATATTGCAATTCGTTCTGTCCATCAAAAATTGCATAAACACCCACTTTCCCCTGAAATTCTTCTGGGAGTTGACCGGAGGCATTGATATAAGCGATCGGGGTCAAGTTCTGAAGGTGGGGAAAAGCAATATCAGTCATGGCGTAAGCATGGGGATTGTAGAGCGATCGGAAATTGATTGAAGAGTTCTAAGGATAGTGTTTAAAAAGTTCTTTTACTCTTATTACAACTCAATCCCCTGAATCTTCCTTCTTGAGAAGAACTAAACAGTTAAATTCCAGTTCCCCTTATTATTTAATAGGGATAGGGGAACTGGGGCGCTGGATCTACACCTTCATGATGTCCTTTTCTTTCTCACCAAAAATCCGATCGATTTCAGCAACATACTTATCGGTCATCTTTTGGATTTTGTCCTGCTGATCGCGAGACTCATCCTCGGAAATCTCACTAGCTTTCTCAAGCTTGCGAACACTATCTACGCCATCACGACGCACATTCCGCAGCGCAACTTTTCCTTCTTCGGCATATTTAGAAGCCATTTTAACAAACTCCTTCCGGCGCTCCGTGGTCAACGGCGGAATATTAAGCCGAATAGCAATTCCGTCGTTGTTGGGTGTTAAACCAATGTCGGACAGAGAAATCGCCTTCTCAATCGTGTTCAATGTCCCACGATCGTAAGGCTGAATCTGCAACGTCGTCCCATCCGGTGTGGTGATATTTGCCATTTGTTTAATGGGCGTAGGAGAGCCGTAATAATCCACCATGATTTTATCGAGCAACGACGCACTAGCCCGCCCAGTACGAATAGTGTTAAACGTACGGACAGTGGATTCCACCGCCTTCTTCATCGAACTTTCTACATCAGCTAATTTCACAAGAACCTCCAACGATCGTTCCAATTCCCTCACCCATCACCGCCCGACGAATATTCCCCGGCACCATCACATTAAATACCATGATGGGAATGTTGTTGTCTTTGCAAAGCGCGATCGCTGTACTATCCATCACTTGCAAATCATTGTTCAACACATGGGAGTAGGTGAGGGTTTTAAATAGTTTGGCATCCGGATTTTTCTTTGGATCAGCGTCATAAACACCCTCCACCTTCGTTGCCTTGAGTACCACATCCGCCCCAATTTCCGCACTGCGCAGCGCAGCCGTCGTGTCTGTCGTGAAGAACGGATTGCCAGATCCCGCTCCAAACACTACAACCCGGCCCTTTTCCAAGTGTCGCATTGCGCGCCGCCGAATATAAGGTTCTGCAATTTCTTGCATTGCAATAGCCGTCAGGACACGGGTTTCGATGCCCAGGCGTTCTAGTGCATCCTGCAATGTGATAGCATTCATCACTGTCGCAATCATCCCCACATAGTCGGCTGTCGCTCGTTCCATGCCTGCTGCCGATCCCTTGACACCCCGGAAAATGTTCCCGCCGCCAACTACGATCGCCACTTCGACACCCGCATTCACCACTTCAACAATTTGTTTAGCAATGCCATCGACCACGGCTGGATCAATCCCATAGGACAAATCACCCATCAATGCTTCGCCACTTAGCTTCAGCAACACTCGCCGATACGTTAAGGCCATCTCAACATCTGCCCCTACCCGTGAAGATTCCCAACTAAAGATAACAGTTAGAGCGTCACATTTAGCGTGGGTTGGCGGGGATAAATTTACTAGTGTTACTAATTCACTGGTGTTACTAATTTACTGGTGGTACTGAGGGGTTTGCTAGGTTGTCTCCGTCGTTAGATTAAGCCGCAGATGAGTGGCCACATTTGGGACGATCGTTTCAATACAATTTGCAGGGGCGAAACTATAAACAAATTAACAAACCTTGAAATCTCTTGCTAGACAGACTCTAAAGACAGCCTTAGATAGCCTTTAAACCCCGGAATAGAACGCAATCCTATGGATTAGAGTGCAATTAGCTGTACTCTATTATGAAGAAAAGCGCGACCCAACTTTTTATATTCATCATGACTGCATTCTCTCCACGCCCTGCTGCATCTAAACCAGCACCCCAACCAGAATCTAAGCCCGCATCGAATTCAACTGTTGGAAATTTACCGCCAGCCGATTCGCAAAAAAGAGTTAGCGAATGGATGAAGTCATTTCAAGATCGAGTTTGCGAGGGACTGGAGGAAGCAGATGGGGTAGGGAAATTTAAACAGGATGCTTGGGAACGTCCAGAGGGCGGCGGCGGACGATCGCGGGTGATGCGAGATGGAAACGTCTTCGAGCAAGGCGGTGTGAATTTTTCAGAAGTATGGGGCGACCAGTTACCGCCATCAATTTTGGCTCAGCGCCCAGAGGCAGCGGGCCATAGCTTCTATGCTACGGGGACATCTATGGTGCTGCACCCCAAAAATCCTCACATCCCCACGGTTCATCTGAACTATCGCTACTTTGAAGCGGGTCCAGTGTGGTGGTTTGGCGGCGGAATTGATCTAACTCCGTTTTACCCGGTTGAAGAAGATGTGGTTCATTTCCACAAGACTTTGAAGGCCGCCTGCGATCGGCACAATCCTGAGTACTACAATACTTTTAAGCTTTGGTGTGACGAATATTTTTATCTAAAGCACCGCGATGAGACTCGTGGAGTTGGCGGCATTTTCTTTGACTACCAAGACAACAGTGGCACGCTGTATCCTCTGTCCTATCCTGGGTCTCAGGCGGATACAGTTGCGGCGGACTATGCTAAGAAAGTCGGTCCGGTAGCCGATCGCTCTTGGGAGGATGTCTTTGCCTTTTCTCAGTCTTGTGGTTTGGCCTTCTTACCGTCTTATACTCCTATTGTGCAGAAGCGGAAAAATACGGAATATGGCGATCGGGAACGAAACTTCCAGCTTTACCGTCGGGGTCGTTATGTCGAATTTAACTTGGTTTACGATCGGGGAACTATTTTTGGCTTGCAGACCAACGGACGTACCGAATCTATCCTAATGTCGTTACCGCCCTTAGTGCGTTGGGAATACAATTATCAACCCGAACCAGGATCGCCCGAGTCCCGCTTGTATGAGATTTTCCTGAAGCCTCAGGATTGGGTAAATTGGAAAGGCTAGAACAATCCATACAACATTTGGGTTGGGAGGCTTCGTTTTTTGGGATAACTAACTAAAAGAGAAGTGCCCACAAGTACGGTATATGTTGTGATTGATTTAGAGCAAGGAATAATGCGAATGGACCAGAAAGAACACTTGACGACTGATGGGAATAAGGTCATTGTCCTCACTCCTATCGGTCGTTTAGATATCACGACCGCGTGGCAATTCCGTTTGACACTTCAGGAATGCATTTCCCGACAAAGCCGTCATGTGGTGGTCAACTTGGGGCAAGTAAATTTTATTGACAGCTCAGGGCTAACCTCGTTGGTTGCGGGAATGCGTGATGCGGATAAGGTTCATGGAAGTTTCCGAATTTGCAATGTTCATCCTGAAGCACGACTCGTATTTGAGGTGACGATGATGGATTCTGTGTTTGAAATTTTCTTAACCCAAGAAGAAGCACTCGAAGGGGTTCATCGGAGCGACGGTTAGGATTTTTAAGATACATACCGTAGTTGGGTCAATAGTTAGCTCGATCGTTTTTGATGTTGATAGGGTCCCATCAGTGCACCCCAAATGGGTTTTAGGGTTTCAGGGTCAATGCCTTTATCGTAGCTGTGAAATTCAGTCTCCGATACGGCGAATCCTAGGGAAACCTGACCGATTCTGTCGCCATATTTAAATTGACAGCAGCTTCCCTCAGGCGCGATCGCATAGAATCCGGGTTTCCCATTCAGCGCTCGTGCCTGAACTGTAAGCAAGCATCCTGGCAAAAAATCAATATCTTGGACGGTTAGGGTACTAAGCCGATCGGGATATTGCCCCGCTCCCAAGACAATAGATGGATCTTTAAAGCCGTAAAACTGGGCCGTGAGACCCTTTTCATTGTCCTGTAATCGTATTAATCGCTGGCGGTAAGATTGTTCTAATTTGAGCCTATTGGCTTGCTCTGCAAAAATAGTAATGCTGTCATCTGAAAAAAGATGAGTAGCACGGTGCCAGACTTGAAGCCCGACATACCAAACTGGCTCGTCCATGGCCTGCGATTGATTATCGAACGTTCCTGTTAGATAGGCGGCGAGGGTTTGAAGATTAGGAGAATGAGGCATGATGGGATGACTAACGAGAATTAAATGCGCTGTGCCTTATCCTATCCCACCGATCGAATTCAATAATTCTGAATATTTGCGACATCATGGCTGGATGGTGAAAGCCCTAGACTTGGCCGAACAGGCTGGAATTGCAGGTGATGTTCCCGTGGGCGCGATCGTTGTGGATAGTTGCGGGAAGGCGATCGCCATGGCTATGAATCGTCGTGAACAAGACCAAGATCCGACCGCTCATGCTGAAGTGTTGGCGCTGCGGCAAGCTGGATTGGCTCTAAAAAATTGGCATTTAACCGACTGTACGCTATATGTCACCTTAGAACCCTGTGCTATGTGTGCTGGAGCGATCGGGCTGGCTCGAATTAAGACTTTGGTCTACGGCGCAGATGATCGCAAAGCGGGTGCGGTGCGCAGTATGTGGAATATCCCCGATAGTCCATTGTCGAATCATCGGTTGCAGGTGATTGGCGGATTTTTAGAAGAATCGTGCCGATCGCAGCTTCAGGATTGGTTTGGGAAGAGACGGCAGTGAATTGTAGTAGGTCTAACATTCACTGCCGCAACTGTTAGCCTGCGAGTAAAACGTCCAGCTTTCCTTCCCGATCGAGGGCGTGAATACTATCGCAACCGCCTAAATGCTGATCGTTGACAAAAATCTGAGGAACAGACTTGCTTCCCCCCGATCGGACTGCCATTTTAGTCCGACCCGCTTCGTCTCCATCCAGACAATATTCGGTGTACTGTACGCCTTTGTTGTCGAGGAGCCGCTTCGCTTTCACACAGAAAGGACAAGTACTCCAAGTATAGATTTCGATTGTTGCTGACATGGTGTATGACTACATTGCGAAACATTACACTTTATTGTAGTGCCCCTCATCCCTCCGACTCACCTCAGAAATCCGAATTCGCCCTGATTTACTGAATGTGATTACAGAGTGAACGTTTCATCGGCTTGAGTCGAAAAAATCAAAGCCTGGGAAAAATCGGAGAATCGATCGTTGCCCAGGCTGCACTTAAAGAAGCTTAGAAAAGAAGCTTAGAAAAGAAGCTTAGAAATTGAATTTTGTAAGCTAATTCTGAATCATGTCCTTTGTCTTTAAAAATCAACCTACGGCCCGAGACATCAACACGGGACAAGTCGCATGAGTTCGCACGTAGTCCGAAAGGGATGTTCCCAAGAGCCGATCGATGTCTGGAAGATTGCGACCGATCGATGGCCGACGATCGGGAGACCCAAGCAATAACAAGTCAGTGCGGGTTTCTTCGGCAATACGACAAATCGTTTCGCCCGTTTTCCCATTACCCACAAAGCAGCGGCAATCAATGCCATAGCGTTTTACTGCGGCTAATGCAGCGGATAGAACCGAGTTTTGTTCAGCCGCCGCACCCGACAATTCTGTTTTTGCATTTGGATTGATATGAACCAAATTCAGCCTACTCTCAGGCATATCTCTCAATAGGAAAATTGCCAAATTCAAGCTTTTGTTAGACATTTCTGACTTGTCCATGGCAACAGTAACGCGCTGAATTGGACGCACATATATATCATCCTTTACTAATAGCATCGGACGTGGCGAAAGCTGAAATACATACTGACTCACGGAGTTTTCAAAAATAGAAACTAGGCGACTCTTCGTGCCCCGAGATCCCATAATAATCAGGTCAGTATCTACTTCTTCCGCCACTTCGCACACTACTGATTTTGGATCGCCCGATCGAATGATTACCGAAACCTTCTCAGGGTCAAGTTTTAACCGATCGATTGCAGCCTGTACGAGTACGGTACCTTTTTCTGTCTTAGCCTCCATTTCCATCGCTGAAATCTGAGGGGGCACGACATGCAAAATTGTTACCATGGCGCGACGAATCGACGGAATGGTAATTAATGCCTGAAGTATCTCTTCAGAATGTCCGGTTCCGGAGTCGGCGAGAAGGATTTTTTCAATCATGGTGCGTTACCTCACAAAGAATACAAAGAAGGTCGATAAAAGGAGTTAGGTGCAATAAAATTGATACTAATTAAAGATTGTTAACGTTCAGTCGCCTATTTAAAATTGAATTAGCTATGTCGAAGCAGTTATGTCGCTCTTCTATCTCACTAACTTTTCTATCTTCATTAATATAGGCCAGCAAAGTCTCGATCGATATCAAAAGAACGATCGCATTATTAACTTGTAACATGAATAAATCTCTATACTTGTGATTCTATGGTAAGAAGATGGTAAGAACTTGTAATGTTTGATGTAAGTTTTGAAGAATATTATTCTGAAATATTACAAAAATTATAAGATTTTTTGAAAAATTCCATCCAAACAATCCTAAATAGGACACCTTGATGAGAATTAAGGAGAACTTCGATTTATAATTCTTAAGTATCCAGATCCTCAGGTCAAGACCCGATCGGACACATAAAATGTAAAGCAGATGTAAAGCGAAATGTAACGCAAGATATATAACGTATGGTAAATTCTCTTTCTAGCAGTGCCTTAGCTCGAGTGCATTGGTCATCTCAAGATTGGTTTGAATATCCGGTGAAGGTTCATCCGCACCATACTGACTATGCTGGCGTGGTATGGCATGGCACCTATCTTGCCTGGATGGAGGAATCCCGTGTGGAGGCGTTACGATCGTTGGGTATTGAGTATGCGGATTTGGTGGCTATGGGGTGTGAGTTGCCTGTGGTGGATTTGTCAATTCGCTACCATCGATCGTTGAAGATGGGTGCGGAAGCGATTATCCGGACGCGGATGATGGAGATGCATGGCATCCGAATTAATTGGGAATATGAAATTCAATCGATCGATCGTACCGTTACCCATGTGACGGCTCAAGTGACGCTTGTGGCGGTTGATATTGTAAAGGGTAAGATTCTTCGTCAACTTCCGGCGGAAATCAAAGATGCCCTAAAGCGAACTCGAAGTTAGAACTTAAAGATCATCTTCAACAGGTTTTGAAACACTTCTCCAATTCTGATATTCAATACAAATTGCATTATAAAAATTGCGAGTGCAATGAAAAATGCAGTTTTAACCGTCATTTTGATGATGTTGATCAAAATGGTGAAAACGATGAATGCAATGACGATCGCGCCCAGAATTACGACAATACTCATGACAGTGGTTCAAATTAGGTGTTGTGTGTCGATTTATTGTAATCGATTAAATGAAACTGAGCTGCGATCGTCCATCTGCCTCCTTTGTTGAGTCACCGTTCTCAATTTTTTACCGATCGTAACCAATAGGTGTTCATTTCACCTTTACCCTTAATCATTACCGTCCCGCGAGACTCACAGTCACAATGCGATCGGACTTTCTCATAAAACGACTCACTAATGTGGATTTCACCGGGTTTACCATGGGACTCCATCCGCGACGCAACATTCACCGTATCGCCCCATAAATCATAGGTAAACTTCTTAATCCCAATTACACCTGCCACCACAGGACCACTATTAATCCCAATCCGAATATCAAATAACTCTCCCAAAGATTCATTGATTCGCTGCAATTCCGATCGCATTTCTAAGGCAAACTTTGCGACCGAAACTGAATGCTCTGCACTTGGTTTTGGCAATCCCCCAACCACCATGTAAGCATCTCCGATCGTTTTAATCTTCTCAAGTCCGTGCTTCTCGGCCAACGTATCAAATGCACTGAAAATTTGATTCAGACGAGCAACCAAATCCTGTGGTGACAGCCGACTTGACAATTCAGTAAAGCCCACAATATCAGCAAACAAAACCGTCGCTTCAGGAAAGCCATCGGCAATACAGTCTGAACTCAATTTCAGCCGATCGGCAATTGAACGCGGCAAAATGTTGAGTAAAAGTTTTTCACTCTTTTCCTGTTCATTTTGAACCGTAGAAAGTGCATTAGAGAGCTTATGTAAACTCGATCGCAGCCGCTCGACCGCAGGCCGAAAAATAAACAATCCTTCTAAACCTAACAGTAATAATGTTCCGCCTAATAAAACAAACTCTAAAAGCTTCAGTTGGGAAACATTATCCTTAACCTTTTGGCTATACCAATCAATCATCTCATCCGTGACTTGGGTGAAGTCCCGTTCTGCCTGAATCAATTGCGGCGTGCTAATGCTGGCCCGATCGGCAGTCGTAATCGTCCCTTGATTCACAAACCGCTGAGCCGTGCCTAAAATCTCCTTTGTCGCAGGTTCAATCTGAGTAAATAAATCATCAATTTCACCCATATCTCGATCGCTCACCATTGCCATGATGTCATCCCGTAAAATCTCACGAGAGCCTTTCCATTTCTTAATCAACTCCTTAATCGTCTCTCGCTCCGTCGCCGTCATTGATTGCCCCGGCCCCTTAGAAGGTTGTCCTCGCCCATTAGAGACATTAGAAAGTTCCTTAAGCAATTGTTGACAAATAGTTTGGCGTTCTTGGGCCATACGGACAATTTTGAGATCACTTTCTTGGCGAGTCAGTTGCTTTTGGATAAGCGCTTGTCCAACGATCGCCACTAATGCCACCGCTGCCAAAGAAGCCAAATACCGTCCTGTTAAAGAACGCGTAACGGTACGATCGGAAGAATTCGGACTGATCATAATTCAAGTTCCAATACCTAATCTCAGCAACTCATTCCAACAACTCAAGAGCGATGCATAGTTTTATAATCTCCACCTACTATCTCTTCCCTCAAAATGGCTAAAAGTCCGGAAGAAAGAACCTAAAACGTCACGATCTCTACCCTGCGGCTAAAAACTCTAAATAGGATTTCGTCGTTTCCTCAACAGAAATGTCATAGAAACGCTTTCCATGTTCAGGTGTGGCCAGTGCAGGATTAGACCCCATGCGACCATCAGGATAGTGACGACGGAAATCGATAGCGCTGTAGATTCTATGGCCGCTAGGCGCACTCGGATCGAACTCCACCGATTTAATGGACTCCGGGTAGATATACTGGGTCAGTGCCACCTCACTGGGCGTTGCATGAGAGCCTTCGCTGTCTCCGTAGAGTTCCTTCGCCAGCCGATATACGCCGCCGCCCATAAACCAGTTGCTAACGACACATTGCACTTGGTCAGCCTCCTCAATGCGCAGTTCTGCTAAATGTTCGTAACACTCTGAGAACGCGGCTTTCATCACGGCGATGTTTCCACCATGACCGTTAATAAAGAAAAACTTGCGAAATCCCGCCTTCGAGAGCGTCGTTACATAATCCCGAAGCACCAAAATCATCGTGCTAGGTTTCAAGCTCATGCTGCCGGGAAAAGCCGTGTGATGCAGCGCCATGCCGACATTGATGGTTGGACCAACGATCGCCCCTGTTTTTTCCCCAACGCCCTTCGCGATCGCTTCAGCACAAATAGCATCGGTGCCAATCAATCCGTTGGGACCATGTTGCTCTGTGGATCCGATAGGTAAAATAATGCCCTTAGAGGTTTCCAGATAAGCCTCTACTTCTTGCCAAGTCGAAAGGTGAAGCAGCATAAAATCTTGTTGTCCATCTTGTGTCGTATATATCTCATCCTAAACCGATGAACATTTTTCGGTAAGATAAGTTCTGCTTTAAAACGCCGTCTAAACACGCCGACCTAGCCGAAGCGATCGCTGTTATCCCATTCCGAGTTAAATTCCCGTGGACCTAAAACAGATTTTCAAAACTCAGACTCCTATTATCGGGGTCGTGCATCTTCTGCCTTTACCTACATCTCCGCGTTGGGGAGGCAGTCTTAAGGCCGTTCTCGATCGTGCAGAACAAGAGGCCACAGCCCTCGCATCCGGTGGTGTTGATGGCATTATTGTTGAAAATTTTTTTGATGCGCCGTTTCCAAAAGATCAAGTGGATCCGGCTGTGGTCAGTGCAATGACGATCGCGGTTCAGCGGTTGCAGAATCTTGTTACGTTGCCTATTGGCATTAATGTCCTGCGCAATGATGCGAGAAGTGCCATTGCGATCGCCACCTGTACGGATGCGCAATTTATTCGGGTAAATGTGTGGAGCGGAGTCATGGTGACCGATCAGGGCATTATTGAAGGCCGCGCCCATGAACTAATGCGCTATCGCCGAGAACTGGGTAGCGATGTAAAAATTTTTGCGGATGTATTGGTAAAACATGCCCAGCCGTTGAGTACGTCTGATTTAATGACGGCGATTCATGACACTGTTGATCGGGGTCTTGCGGATGCTGTGATTATTTCCGGTTCAGCCACGGGGCATCCACCAGAGATGGATCAGGTTAAACTCGCCAAAAAGGCGGCGGGCGAAACTCCTGTCTTGATTGGCAGTGGTGCAGATTGGGGAAATGCGGCTCAGTTTATGAAAATTTCTGACGGCATTATTGTCTCCAGTTCTTTGAAGCGTCAAGGAAAACGAGAAAATGCGATCGACCCTAACCGTGTGAGTCGATTTGTTGAAATGGCACAGTAATTTAGGGGCGATCGGCTCGTTGAAACAAATTACCTTTTAGTCTGGAGAGAGTTGAATTTCTTCGGGTTCTATCCCCTGATCGATCCAAGTATCAATACTTGCTTTAACAAGGTTTTCCGTTGCAGCGGACCATTCTTTTTCATTAATGGTGGTTTGGAATAGAGCTTTTTTACCATGACCGATGCGTTCAATTGAATGACCTCGATAGGTATAGGCTGGCTTTGGCACAATTATCCATCCATTAGTAATGTTATTAACCCAATTTATAACTACCCTTTTGAAGAGCTTTCGACGATCGTCCTACTACCCACTTACCCAACGTTTGTTTGGTGTCAGGATAACCAAAAGCGCTCACTAATGGACTAAGGCAATAGTTGGACATGGGCTATTTTGTTCAAGGAGATGCAATAGAATTGGCAAATTGCGAAGTTGACTCGCCGAGACCCGAAGGCTGCTGAATTGATTACCAAATTGTCTAACAAGAACTAATTGACGGTTCTCATAGCGGACCGATCGCAATGCACGCCAAGGAATAATATTGTCTTGGAGGCAAACACCTTCTTGGCTCAGGACGACTGCCCCAAAATTCACGTCTTTACCTCTGGCGTAGGCAGTGATTAACAACTGCGAGTCTTCATCACTGCTACCAATGAGTAAACGCTGCACTTTCTCCCAACAGGCCTGAAAGCTATTGTTGAGTTGTTGGGTTAAGCAGATTACAGATTTCTTCATGACAGATCCCGTTGCTTGCGATAATTCCGTTCCATTGATTTACATCTTCGCGGTTATACAGAATTAGACCACCGTCAAAGTACGTAAGCTTTCCGCCTGCTTCGGTGAGGATAAGTTCCGGGGCTGCGAAGTCCCAATCTTTTGGAGCTGTTTCTCCAGAGATTGAAAGGTAGAGGTCTGCATCCTGTTCGACGATCGCTGACACTTTACATCCTATGCTACCCATCATTCGTTGGGCAGGGATTTGTAAAATTTTTATGAATTCTTCTAATTTTTTGCCGCGATGATTCCGACTTGTGATGATCGTCATTTTCAATCGAGTCGATCGGCTTGAAACCTTTGCTTGACGGCGGTTTCCCTTATTGTCTTCAACCCAAGTGCCCATCCCGACCAGTGCGCTGTAAAGTTTCCCTTGTGCAGGACAAGCAACCGCTGCAATTACGGGCCTACCTTGGTATGTAAGGGCAATTTGAACGGCATAATCTCCCGTATTTTGAATATAATCTTTGGTGCCATCCAGTGGGTCAATAATCCACACCCAATCCTTACGGCGATCGGCGGGATTTTGATTTTTAAAGGTTTCTTCGCTTAAATAGCCGTAATCCTCGGTTCCCAGATGATGCCGTAAATTACTTAGAATGTGATGGTTTGCTGCAAGATCTGCGCTAGTGACGGGGCTGTCTGTATCTCCACCGATTTCAAAGTGCGATCGATGTTCTAGCAAGATGTCGGCAGCTCCCTGGGCTGTGGTGCAGGTGAGTTTGTACAGTTCACTAAGACGATCGGCGGGATTAGTAGACATAGCGCAAGTGATTGGTTGAACTGGGTTCTTCCGATTTTACGTTGCGCTGGGGTCCTTGGAGGCAAGGGTCGCGATCGATCGATGAATTCGATTAATTAAATCAATAAAAAACGATCATGAATCTCACGATCGTCAATCAATTTACCGTTAATCAAATTATATGGTTGGCGAATGTCCATACCGTTGAATCTGATTTATGAATCTGATTTATTGAGTTGCAATGAGCTAGTCCAATATTGCCGACAACTCCAAAGTAATGCGGTCCCGATGGCTAGATAAATCAGTCCTCGGACTTCAAAACTAATCCCTATGGCCCGTAGTACGACACCGATGCCCATCATTGCCGCGATGAGAGCGATCGTTTTTCCGCCAAACATTTGGTAAATACTTTTAAAGGGATTTGGTTCTTGTAGGTTAATAGTATTTTCAATAACTCGACTGGCCGTTTTATCGAGAACAAACTTTCCTTTCAGAAGCCCGATCGTCAAGGCTATAGTGCCGATGGCAATATGTTCGACATCCAGGTCGCCTAAATAAGGGAAATGAAACCAAAAAATGCCGCCCATGGTCAGCAACCCCGCACCCACAATTGTCCAGATGCTCGCGGCAATCCACAGATGTTGCTGTTGAGTCAGTCCGGTCCAAGCTGTAGACATTGGCCGATCGTCTGAAGATTCAGTCATAATCACGACTCGGGGAATGTAACGGTTTATTTAGATGATTGTATTCCTTAATAACTTCAGTAACCCAAATTAAGGTTGTATTTATTAAGCTTCGATCGATTAAATTAGTACAGGGCGATTTTAATTGGTCATCCTGTCGTGAAATTGAGTCATTCATTCCCGTTGATCCCTACAATTAATGAGCAACGGGGACTATCAATTAGATTCTCTTTCTCCTAGACTTTTTTTGATAATTTTAAACTAAATTAGTGTGTCTTACGTATGGATGTAATTTCTGGGACATTGTATTTAGTAGGTACGCCGATCGGTAATTTGGAGGATATGACGTTTCGGGCGATCGAGGTTTTGCAAAAAGTAGATACGATCGCGGCGGAAGATACGCGTCATACGGGAAAGCTTCTGCATCATTTTCAAATCAAAACGCCCCAAATTAGCTATCACGAACATAATCGGTTGGAGCGGATTCCTGATTTGTTGAGGCGGTTACAGGGCGGGGCTTCGATCGCTTTGGTGACGGATGCGGGAATGCCTTGTGTTTCGGATCCCGGCTATGAATTGGTTAAAGCTTGCGGTGACGCGGGGATTCTAGTGGTGCCGATTCCGGGGGTGACGGCGGTGATTACGGGGTTGGCGGCTTCAGGGTTACGGAGCGATCGGTTTGCCTTTGAGGGATTTTTGCCAGCTAAAGAGAATGCTCGGATGGAAATGCTGGAGCGAGTGCGATCGGAGGAACGGACCTTGATTTTTTATGAAGCGCCTCACCGGATGCGGGAAACTTTGGCTTCGATGGGTCGAGTGTTTGGACTAGAGCGGGAGTTGACGATCGCCCGAGAATTAACCAAACGGCATGAGGAATTTTGGCGCGGAACTGTACAGGGTGCGATCGAGCTTTACGCAACCAAAGAACCCCAAGGGGAATACACGTTGATTGTGGCAGGAGCAATTGTGAATGCTGCTGTATTAACAGAAGAGCAATTAAAAGCAGAAATGCGACGATTGTTAGGTGCGGGAGAGTCGCGATCGTCTATTAGCAAACAATTGGCATTGCAAACTGATTTTCCAAAGCGACAACTTTATCAATGGGCTTTGGAGTTGCCAGATGTGTAGCTTAGGCTTGCTCACCCATTCTTTGAATCAATGATCGAGCAGGAGGATTTCGCTCCGATCGTTGCTTTCTATGCTTCAACTAAAGTAGCGGATTGGGAGAGAAATGTGTGAGTGATTTGGGAAATGGGAATGCCTTGTTCAGTTAAATCTTGGGTAATTCCTTGTTCGATTCCGTCATATTCAACATTGATCTGACAGTTTTCGATCGTGATGTAGATGAGATTGCCCCGAACCCGTTGTCCTCGATTCCAGCCTGTTTGCATAAGGGCATAGCGATCGTTATTTTCATCAAATACGGGATCTAATCGAATAGTGCCATGGGACGGCGTAAATTGGGCGTATCGACTAATTACTTGTTTGACGGCTTCCCGAAGGGTTGAGGTATCCATTGGGTGATCTCCTGAGATGTAATGTCTACTACGACTAAATGTTAACTTTTGATCGTATATGAGATGAGCATTTAGAGACCGATCGCGCGTTCTCTAACTTTCGTCGAGGTTGAGGAGAAAGCAACGGCCTGAGGGAAGGAGGGGAGGGCAATGTCCAGCTAGTCTTCGAGTGTGGTGTAGGGGTTAGTTTTGAAGTCTTGGCGGGTAGGGATCAGGCGGTAAAGGCGATCGGCTAGTGCGGCGACCTTTGAAGGTGTCGGTGTTGCGGGGGTTGCCGTATTGGAAGGGCGACCACACCACAAAAACATATTACTGCGCTGAATACATAATTGATTTATTGATTTAATGGCTCTGCGAAATAAAGCAGAAGCCTGATGGTATTTCATGATAAGTTTTAGGTACATCATTATCAGCATCTTCCTGCAAAAAGTCTATGGCTTCTATTGTTCAAAACCTAAGACCAGAATCTCAAACTCTTGTCACTGCAAAAGAGGAGATGACGATTCAAGAGGCACTTAAGTTAATGATCGAACACGATTTTAGCCAACTACCTGTAGTTGATGATGATTTTAAACTGAGAGGCTTAGTCACTAGCGATTCAATTCTCAGAACGGTCAGCTACTTCAAAAGTACGCTCGATAAAATCAAAGTTTCCCATGCAATTAATACTGTAAAAACTTGTCGTGAAGATGATGAACTCTCAGAACTGCTTAACGGTCTGAAAGATTCCAGCGCCATTCCTATTGTCGATAAATCTGGAAAACTTATTGCGATCGTAACCAATTACGATACTACTGAATACTATCGACAACGAGCTGAAGACATGATGCTCGCTGAGGAGATCGAAACTACCCTCAGAGACTATATTGAGTCTGCTTACAAAAATGATCAAGGAGAGCCAGATCAAGAAGCTTTACAAAGCGCGATCGAAGACATTACTCCATCTGGCAACGAGCTAAGAAATAAATTTAAGCAGGCTGTCTGCAAATATCTAGATCTTGCTGGACAGATGCCGCCTTCACCAAATCAGAGCTTTATTGATGCTGTTTTTATGCAGCATTTGTATAAGCCTATCACAATTCAACCTATTGAAAAACTAACCCTATTTGATTACATTCAGCTTTTCAAGAACGTTTGGGATAGGTATCAAACTGCTTTCAACGGTCTTGAATGGGAGATGATCAACAAGGTTCTAGATGAAGTTCGTCAGATACGCAATGCGATCGCTCATTTTCGCGAGGTGAGTCCCAATCAACGTAAACAACTCAAGTTTTGTTCTAGCCTACTCGATCGGCATCGTTTTATTTTGGAAGAAGAAGCTTCACTAAGTAATGCGATCGCTCCTGCCATCGACGACGAGCAACTGTCCTCGGTGATTGTCGAAGCCTCTCCTCATGCTACCGAAGGACTTCAAGAAGAATTCCCTCCAATTGATGAAGAAATTGGATTAAATGAAAGTCGGTATGCTCCACTAGCAATCTGGCTTCAAACCCAAACCGGAACCCATCAAAAAAATCTTTTGCTCTCTTTTGAACAAATTGAGAAAATTATTGACGACAAATTACCACCCTCTGCAAGGCAGCATCGAACCTGGTGGGCTAATGACTCTGTTTCACATACTCAATCTCAGCAGTGGATTGAAGTGGGTTGGCGAGTATCAAGCGTCAACATGCGTGAAGAAAGAGTTGTGTTCTCGTTAATGGGCGATCGACAGAGCGCGTATATTACCTTTTTCAATGAGTTGCAACCTAAACTACAAGACATTGATGGCTTAACGGTCAAACTAGCGAACAATCCCCAAGGTCAATCATGGATATGCTTTGAGATCTCCTCGGCAGAACATCCTGAAAAAACCTGGCTAAACTTTGCCTTTGCTCGCAAATCACGATTCCGTCTCGAACTCTATATCGACTCTGGTGAGCGAGAGCGCAATAAGTATGTATTTGATAAACTACACACATACAAAGCAGAGATTGAATCAAACCTTGGAGAGCACCTAAGCTGGGAAAGGCTTGAGAGTAGGCGAGCATCTCGTGTTGCGTTGTATCGTGAGAACGTATCAATTACCAATGAATCAGAGGCATTGATGGACTTGCGGAATTGGGCTGCCAAAATGCTGCCTCAATTCTATAGGGCGATCGTCGTTCATCTCAAGATAGCGACTGAGATATAGCTGACTCTAAATCTTTTTCATTTTAATTCAGCAATGTTCATTCATGTTTTCAATGTACTCATTCTGAAATCCTGATTACGATGAACTGGAATTGAGAGAATTTGATCTGTTTTAGAGTGAGCATAGACACAACCCTCGATCGCATCCTTCAAATTTGCCATCATCTCCTCCATCGAATCCCCTTCCGTTACACGACTGGGCAACGCAGGCACCTTCGTCTGAAAGCCACCCTTTTGCGCCACATGAACGATCGCCTTTATCTTCATCTGAATCTATACTCCCATATGTCTCGATCTTGAGAACCTTTATCTCATCCACAGAGCGTCAAATACTCCCAAATCACAAGACTAAACCATAACTAAATGTCGCACCATCATGAATGCCGAAATGGTTTTTGAATCCGTAATATCACCCGATCGAATCGCTTGCTCAACGGCGATCGGAGTCATGGTTAGAACTTCAATATCTTCATCCTCATCCTGAAGGGGCGGGGTCTCCATTTTTTCGAGTTCAGTCGCCAAAAAGATAGTTACCATCTCATCGGAATAGCCCGGAGCCAGAAAAATATCCCCTATTTGCCGAATCGTACCTGCCTTGTAGCCCGATTCTTCCTGAACCTCACGATCGGCTGTACTGAGAGCAGTCTCGCCTGATTCGATTGTTCCAGCCGGAAATTCTAAAATTCGGCGTTGAATTGTAAATCGATATTGTCTAAGTAAAATCAAATCCCCAGATGCCGTCACGGGAACCACCAGCGCACCCCCCGGATGGCGAATGCATTCGAGTTCAGCCTCGACCTTGTTGGGCAGTCGATAACGATTGATTTCGTAGGCAAACTTGCGCCCCTGATAAAACAGTTTCCGGCGGAGGAGTTGCGGTAGCTCTAACATACGTCTGGAACCCGTGGAAAACGTTGAACTTGTGAGCAATCTACCATCTGCACGAGCTGTTCGATCGATCGGCCTGAAATTGGATCAATCCAAGCGGGGGCAATTTCGGCCAAGGGCACCAGAACAAAAGCTCTAATCGTCATGCGCGGGTGGGGCAGTTCTAAATGCGGTGTGGAAAGCGTCCGATCGCCATAGAGCAGCAAATCCAAGTCCAATGTTCGCGCTCCCCAACGCTCCTGACGCACCCGACCAAACTGATCTTCAGTGGTCAGCAGTAATGTCATGAGTTCCTGAGGTTCGAGTTCAGTTTCGATCACAATGCAACCATTGATGTAATCTGGCTGCGGCGGCCCCACGGCGGCGGTTTGATACCAGGACGATCGAAAAATTAGCGTGATGTTGGGATGTTGGACAAGGACATCGATTGCGCTGTTGAGGGTTGTAACCGTGTCTCCGAGGTTTGCACCAAGCGCTATAGCTGCACGGTTGAGAATTGGGACGGATTTCATTGGAGCAGGGGAACTAGAAAATAAGGGGGAACTAGAATTCAACTCTTAGTCCCCCTTACCAAGGGGGATTTAGGGGGATCGGGTCTCAATTGTCAAACCTTCGATTTTTCAAACACCCTCTTAAGCTACTCAGCCAAGGCTTTAAGCGTGTAACACTTTCCAGCGGGCTTGCAAATCACGAATGGTATACACCGCCTGGAACTCAATTCCCTGCTGCGCATAAAACTCAGCGCCACCTTGTTCCCGGTCCAGCAGCGAAATCACCTGCGTCACCACATAGCCCGCCTCACGCAACCGATCGACCGCCTTCATCGCCGACTGGCCTGTGGTTACAACATCTTCTAGTACCACAACGGGGCTTCCTGCTGGCAACGTCGGACCCTCAATGTAGACTTGGGTTCCATGGTTTTTAATTTCTTTACGGACAATCAGAGCTGTCAACGATCGGCCTTCATACGCCGCTACCACACTAGCCGCCGTCACAATCGGGTCAGCCCCCAACGTCAAGCCTGCAACAGCCACGGTATCGATCGGGATTAAGTCAAGCAATACCCGACCGACCGCCAGTCCGCCTTGGGGATGGAGCGTCACTTGTTTTCCATTGATGTAATAGGTACTGCGTTGACCGGAGGATAATAGGAAATCCCCTTCTTTGTAGGCCACTTCGCAAAGCAATGTCAGCAATTCATCCTGGAGAGCAGAACGATCGGCGGTAGTCCAGGCAAAAGATTGGGTCATAGAAGTCAAGGAGTAATGGCTTAGATGGAGGTGAACGATCGATTTCGATGTGGGGCAAACTAAATCAATATCTGAAATGTCGGCTACCATGAATCGAAAACTTACAGGATTATAAGTTTGCTATGAGCAAGAAATTGAGAATTTTGGCTAGTGTACTCTTAATGGGTGGCTCAGTCATCGGGTTCGGTGCCGCATCGGTGCAGGCTCAAGAAGTAAATAATGAGCTGTTTCGGCCCCAGGAAACACCTCAAGAAGCCATGGAACGTGAATTTTTTTACAATGATAAAAGTATCTTAAAAAGTCGTGATGTTGGTGGGGTGTTGGACCCAGCTCATCTAATTGGGTTACCTGGCTATAACGACAATGCCATTATTTTGGACTCCAAGGGCATTAACCGAATGCATCGTTATCTGAAAGAGCAGCAGACTTATTCTAATCCCACCCTTCGCACTGTAGATCTGAACTCCCCGTTTAATACGTCAGTTCAGCTTCTGCCCACGCAAACTGGGAATCTGACTAACTCGAATACATTAGACAGGGGCGGGATGCCTACGTTTAGCCAACCTACGGCGGCACCTATGGCGGCACCTCCTAGTATGATGCCTGGACAAGTACTGCAACCGCTACCACGTCAACCTGTGGAAGCTAAGTTCTAAAAGCTAAGTTCCAAAAGTTACATTCTAAAAGTGAAAAAAAGCGGTGTCGAATATTGAATTCAGCACCGCTTTTTCTGAATTAAGATTTTGATTGAACTTTAGACTCAGACCTGAAGTGAAGGGTCATTCGATCGAGTTGGTTTAAAATTACCCAAGACTATACCTAGAGTGTCCTGTTAGCCTCATTCGATTGGTCTAACACCAAAAAACCATTCGGCTTGACTTACTTCAATCTTCAATGTGAACTTACTGAAACTGTTCCAGTGTCGAATTCACTTTCTGAACTCCGTCCTGACGATTTTGGGTTTGATAGTTACGTTTTGCTTGTTGCAGTGCTTGTTTCGCTTCATCGCGATTATTTTGAGACTGATAAGCTTTGCCCAACCCATAAAACCCGTCCCCGTCTTGAGGATTCAAACGCGTAACATTTTGGTACGATCGCACCGCATTACCGAAATCACTTTGGGTGTAATAAAAGTCGCCGATCGCTTGGTAGGCTTCAATGCTTTGGCTGTTTAGGCTAATGGCCCGTTGATAGCTGTCTAAGGCCCGATCGCGTTCTCCGAGGCTTTCAGCCACCTTTCCAATCTGCACTTGAATGCTGGGATTGCGCGGATCAAGCTGGGCGGCCTGGTCAAGATATTTTAGCGCACTGCTGGGGTTGCCTTTGGTTAGATAGGCAATGCCGAGTCCTAGATTGGCTCGACTCGATTTCGCATCAAATGTCAAAGCACGTTGAAGTACATTGATGGCATCGTCGGGCCTATTTTGTTCTAAAAGAATAAAGCCAATACCTTCTCGAGCGGCTGTATTTTTGCTATCTGTTTTTAAGACTTGTTGGTAGGCTTGGAATGCGGCATCATATTGTTGTTGACGACTTAAGAGAATGCCGAGTCCGAGTTGAGCGTTGATCTGGCGCGGGTTTTGGGTAACGGCGTTGCGGTAGGCGGTGATGGCTGCGTCGAGTTGGCCGAGGTTGGCATAGTTAAAGCCAAGGCCGTAGAAAAAGTCAGCTTCTTTAGGAGAAAGGACGATCGCTTGTTGGTAGCTTGATAGAGCGGATTGGAACTTACCCTGTGCGCTTTGGAGAAACCCAATGGCAGAGAAGATGCGAGCGTTTTTAGGATCGAGGGTGGCGGCGCGTTCGTACAACGATAGAGCGCTGGGATAGTTCTTAGCGTCGGCTTGTTCGCGGGCTTGCTTCAGCACGTCGTCCAGTTCAGAACTTGCAGCAAGGATAATGCTCGATTTAGATCGCCACTGGGACAAGGCTTCTGACTTTCCGCTCGCCAATGCGGGCCTCGAAAGGTTGGCGGACACACTGGCAGTCACTATCAAAGAAACTAAGACAAGCGAGGGTTTCAGGAAACGAGACATAGTTCAAAAATGGGGGATTGGAAAATGATACGATCGCAACTTAATCTACACACAGGCTGACGGTTGATGATTATAACAGTATCTATTTTGTTTTGGCCACTTGAAGCAATTAACCCAAATATTCTCTATGGGGACGGCCCTGTCCGGGAACTGTTATCCCAGATTAAAATCGATGTAAAATCATTCCAAAATCAAAACGCGGAGGGAAAATTAACTCTTCTCTCCGCTCTGCAAGGAACGGGCCAGGAGGGATTCGAACCCCCGACACCGTGGTCCGTAGCCACGTGCTCTAGTCCACTGAGCTACAAGCCCTTGCGTTCGGCTCAACTAAATTATCACACCCTCTGAGAGAATGCAAAGTATTTCTGAAAATAGTCGAGTAAATATGATGGACAATGCCCCCAACGTCTTAACCCATCTAGATTCTGACGGTCAAGCCCAAATGGTTGATGTGTCTACTAAACCCATCACGGCCCGAGAAGCTGTGGCCCAAGGTGAGGTTTGGATGGCCTTGGAAACCCTGGAGGCGATTTTGGCGGGCAACAGTCCGAAAGGTGATGTTTTAGGGACGGCTCGGCTAGCGGGCATTATGGGTGCAAAGCAGACTTCTACGTTGATTCCATTGTGTCATCCGTTGCCGATTCACAAAGTTGAAGTCCAAATTGTTCCTAATGTTGAGCTTCCAGGGTTTCGGATTACGGCGACGGTGCGAGTTAAGGGTGAGACGGGCGTGGAGATGGAGGCATTGACGGCGGTGTCTGTTGCGGCCCTAACGCTTTATGACATGGCCAAAGCGCTGGACAAAAATATGGAGATTCGCCAGATTATGTTGCTGAAAAAAATAGGTGGGAAGTCGGGGGATTATGTCCGATCGGTGCAACAGTAACAACCGATCGGCACGCCTATGACCTGCTTAATCAAACCCTGCTTAATCAAATACAACAGTCCGGTTTCCGTAGATTAAGACGCGGTGCTGAAGGTGCGATCGGACCGCCCGTGCTAATACCATTCGTTCTAGGTCCTTACCCTTACGAATCAAGTCTTTCGTGTCATCTCGGTGGGTCACTCGAATCACATCCTGCTCAATGATGGGGCCTTCATCTAAGTCAGGAGTTGCATAATGGGCAGTTGCTCCTATGATCTTGACCCCACGATCGTAGGCCCGCTGATAGGGATTGGCTCCGGCAAATGCGGGGAGAAATGAATGGTGAATGTTGATGATGCAGGGAAATTTTTCAACAAAATCAGCAGACAATACCTGCATATACTTCGCTAATACGACTAAATCAATCTTGTGATGCTGTAGCAATTCGAGTTGTTTAAGTTCTTGCTGGGCTTTAGTGTCTTTGGTAATGGGAATATGGTGATAGTCAATACTAAATTGATCCGCGATCGGTTCTAGATCTAAATGATTGCTTAAAATTAATGACACCGATGCATTCAATTCCCCCGCCTTTTGTCGCCACAGTAAATCTAATAAACAGTGATCCTGCTTACTCACCCAAATGGCCATGCGTGGAATGACTTCTGAGAAATGAATCTGCCAGCTTGCATTCATGGGCGCTGCGATCGCACTAAAAGCAGGTTCAATCACATCTCGCGGTAAGTTGAATCCATCCAATTGCCATTCAATGCGAGTGATGAACAGTTGGGCCGAGAAATCGGTATGCTGTTCGGCCTGAATGATATTCCCGCCATTTGAATAGATAAAGTTGGCGAGTTTGGCGACTAAGCCTTTTTGGTCGGGACAGGAGAATAGAAGTGTGGCAGTGGCGGACATGGGAGAGCTTCGCTACAACATGAATACGATCGTCCCTATTGTGCCTCGTCTTAAGATGATTCGATAACTCATTCGATACTTCTATTTCGATTTCATACCAGGTTTTACCGAATTTCGCCATTCTAATTCATTGCGAATCACCGCACTTTCAAAACTCGTTGGCACCACCATGATCGACAGATCCGCATTTGCGTCCACGGATGGATCAACTAACGCATACAACCCGGTCCGATCGAAATTTAACCGTCCTAAAATTAGACTATGACGCTGGTGATTGACCGTCGTTATTTCGATCGTCGCCAGCGGTTGATCCAGCCCAAATTCCGATCGTCGCGTTGCCGGAACCTGAACAACACGTTCTCGGGGAGACATCAATAAACTCGTTAGAAATGCCACAACGGCCTCATTCGCTGACGCTGTGGGTAAGGGCGATCGGACCATCCAAGTTTTTTCCTTTTCCAACACGATCGTCGTCGCAACTGTCTTAATCGACAGCCCCTGAATCTCGCGCTCCTGAAACGCAAACAACCCCACTGGACTTGTTGCGATGGTCGAATTTCCAGTCATCTGCGGGCCAGTGGTTGGACCCGTTATCAGAGGATTTGCTGGACGACGAAATTCAACAAAATACACGACACCTGCCAATGTTGACGCTGCTGCCATCAAGATTAACGGAGTACGCAATAATTTCATGACTTGCCAAACTCGAAGGAAAAGAGTACAAATTTACTAGACAAGTGGACTAGTAATAGATTCATTAAAAAATCATTCGCTCAACGGCGGAAGGAGCGATCGAATTTGATTAACAAATGCCTCGTGGTCAGTCACGGGTTTGGAAATATAGTCGTCAGCCCCACTTACACTCAAGAAGTTTTCCCGATCGCCATCCATCGCATGGGCTGTCACCAGGACTACCGGAAGATGGGCAGTTGTGGGATCTGCCTTCAGCATTTGGGTTAACCGAATCCCGTCCACTGACTTTCCTTGATACATGCTGTGGGAAAGCGATACATCCATCAACACTAAATCCACTTCTTGGGCCTGCGTTATGGCCAAAACTTCTTCAACATTCTCCGTATGGCGCACATTCAGCCCCGCTCGTTTGTTGAGAATCTTTGAAAATACCCGAACATTCGTCGGATCATCTTCAACTAACAGGATAGTTTGAGCAAAGGAGTTTGGTAATTCAGGCATAATTTTAGGTATCCAATTCAATGTAGATCAATAAAAATAACGTTAAGGTCAAGATCTTAAATTACCTTTCTCTATGGCCATAGGATACAGCGCCGAGTCGATTTTAGCGGTACATCTCATGATTTAACTAGTCTAATCTCTACTTAAGGAAATGCAGCTTTTCTCCTGCTTTTTATCCCGATCGCCTAAGTCCGTCTTTTAATTCAGCACTCTCGATCATCAAATTTAGAGTTAGGTAGGGGTTTCGCCGCTGGTCTTCACCACTGGTTTCACCATTAACCTCCAAAATCATGATAAGAGTGTCTACGGATATTTGAATCAATCCCCACCTACCTTTTAGTTCAGTCTTCCCCGTACGATCATGGCAAATCAGCTCGACATTCTCAAATCAGGACAAATTATTCCGACTGCCCTTCATCAGGAAATGCAGCAGTCCTATTTGGAATACGCCATGAGCGTGATCGTTGGGCGCGCCTTGCCGGATGTCCGAGATGGCCTAAAACCCGTTCACAGACGCATTCTTTACGCAATGCATGAGTTGGGACTAACGCCCGATCGGCCCTTTAGAAAATGTGCCCGTGTCGTTGGCGATGTGCTGGGTAAATATCATCCCCATGGCGACCAATCGGTATACGACGCGCTTGTGCGGTTGGTTCAGGAATTTTCGACCCGATACCCGCTCTTAGGGGGGCATGGTAACTTCGGCTCGGTGGACAACGATCCTCCTGCTGCTATGCGCTATACCGAAACTCGGCTCGCTCCGATCGGGAATGAGGCGATGCTGACGGAAATTGGCGAAGCGACCGTGGACTTTGTGGGTAACTTTGACAACTCGCAGCAAGAGCCAACCGTACTTCCAGCCCAACTGCCATTTTTATTGCTGAATGGCTCCTCAGGCATTGCCGTGGGAATGGCGACGAATATTCCACCCCACAATCTGAATGAAGTCGTGGATGGATTGATTGCACTGATCGATAATCCAGAATTGCCCGATGAAAAATTGCTGAAGCTGATTCCTGGTCCCGACTTTCCCACGGGCGGCATTATCATGGGCACGGATGGAATTCGGGAAGCCTATCTCACTGGGCGGGGCAGTATTACTGTGCGCGGCGTTCATACGATTGAAGAAATGTCCGTGGGTAAGGGCAAGCATCGCCGAAGTTCGATCATCATTACGGAATTGCCTTATCAGGTGAATAAAGCTGGGTTGATTGAGAAAATTGCGGAATTGGTGAATGCTGGGAAAATTGTTGGAATTTCTGACCTGCGGGATGAGAGCGATCGGGAAGGAATTCGGGTTGTAATTGAACTGAAACGCGATGCCAATACCCAAAAAATTCTGGATGATTTGCACCGTCAAACGGCCCTGCAAAATACGTTCGGCACCATCATGCTGGCCTTGACGGATCGTAAACCGAAGCAAATGACGCTACGAGAAGCGCTTCAAGAGTTTTTGGCCTTCCGCGAAGAAACTCTCACTAAACGCTATCGTCACGAACTCGATCAATTAGAAAGCCGTCAGCACATTGTAGAAGGCTGGTTGTTGGCCCTGTCCAATTTGGATGGCGTGATTGATATTTTGCGAAATTCGCCCGATGGGAGTACGGCAAAATTGACGATGCAGGATCGCTTTGACATGAGCGATCGGCAAGCGGATGCGGTGTTGGGTATGCCATTGCGCCGTTTGACTGGGTTAGAGCGCACTAATCTTCAAAAAGAATTTGAGGAATTGACGGTCAAGGTGGCGGGCTTGCAGAAAATTTTGAACGATCGCAACGAATTGCTCAAGGCGCTGAAAAAAAACTTACGATCGTTAAAAAAACAATTTGGCGATGCGCGTCGTACCCGAATTGTTCAGAGCAATACTCCGCCCAAAACCATTAAAGTTCCTAAAACCCGATCGCCCAAACCTGAAGCGGCGGCGGCCAAGGTTGCTATGACTGAGGTTGCCCTGACGGATGAGCCGCCTGATGAGAGGGTTGTCGATATTACGGCAGAAGAGATGCCGATCGAAGCCCAGTCTCCTACTGAAGATCAGCTATCACCGATCGCTATTCCAAAAGCGTTTAAGCCGATCGTTAAACCTTCGCCTAAGGTTCTGGAATTAGAAGAAGCCGAAAATGCGATCGAGCTTACCCAAAACGGATTGATTCGACGGGTGGGCTTGACGGTCTACGAAGCCGATCATGCGTTGTCCATCCATGAGTTAGAAGAAGACGTCTTCACAACTGTCGAAGATCCTACGGTTCAAACCGAGTTCGTGATGCTCAATGAAGGGCTGTTGGTTTTGACAGCTCATGGAAAAATTTATCCCTTAGCTTTAAAGGACATTCCGAAAGGTGACGGGGCTTCATTATTGTCCTGTTTGCCGAGCAGCGCTGGAACCGATGACGGGGCGATCGTGGGTCTCTTCACCTTGCCCGAAGATGCAGAAAATCAAGCGCTATTAATATTGACCAAACAGGGAAAAATTAAACGAATTGCTCTGTCTGAATTATCCGATGTGACCAATCGCGGATTAGTGGCGTTTAAGTTAAAAGACGACGATCGGATCTGTCAAATGGGATTTGTTGAAGAAGGCGATCAGTTGGTCGTTTGTACGAGTATGGGTCGTGTGATTCGAGTGGAAATTAACCAAGATACGTTGCCGTTGACTAGCCGCACGGCTACAGGGGCGCAATTAACTAAAATCCTGAAGTTAGAACGGTTTGTAGGCTGGGCGATCGCAGGTTATGAGGATGAATTCTTGATGCTGTCGGCTCAGGGCTATAGCAAACGGATGACTGTGGGCGTTTTGAAGCTTTGCAACTTTGGTGACTTGGGCCAGCACGTTTTTCAATTTACTCAAAAGTCTGATGTTGTTATCGGAATGAGTGTGGCGTTTCCTGAAACCTCGATCGCGATCGGGACTCAAGACAATCATTGGTTGAGACTCCCCATTGAACAGATTCCCTTGGGTGTTCGGGAAGATAAAGGTGAACTTATCGAATTAGGCGCAGGTCAGCGTGTGGTGGTGGTGCGATCGATCGAGTAACTAAATCAATTGCATAGAGTGGGAATGTGCTTGACCTGGGAATGTTTAATTTATTTAGCATTAAATATTTTCTATCAATAATCTACTTTTCCACGTTTTGCGATCAAATGCCAAGTTTCTAGTTTACCTTTGCCTTTAATCTCTATTTCCCCTTGAGGTTCGCAAATAAACTCATTCCCCAATAAATCATATGTAGCGCGACTGATTTGAATTTTGCCCACTTCACCATGGGATTCCATACGACTAGCCGTATTCACCGTATCACCCCATAAATCATACATTAGCTTTTGTTGACCAATCACACCTGCCACAACCGTACCGCTATGAATACCAATACGAAGATTAATAGGATAACGATATTTCTGGGCAAAGTTATTAATATAGCGAACAAGGTCAATTGCTAAACAGGCGATCGCTTGAGCATGGTCTGGACGTGGGTTTGGCACACCTGATGCGACCATATAACAATCTCCGATCGTTTTAATTTTCTCGACACCATACTGATCAACTAATCGATCGAACTCACTAAAAATTTCATTCAGTAACATAATCAATTCAGTCGGCGTGAGCTTCTCAGATAAGGGCGTAAAATTCGCAATATCTGCAAACAAAATACTTGTGACCGGGTATTCCTGAGCAATTGTGCCTCGGTTTTGAGTTAAGCGTTTAGCAATCTTTTGCGGCAGAATACTGAATAGAAGACTTTCCGATCGTTGCTTTTCGCGATCTAATGCCTGACGTTGTAAAAACTCAATGCGGGCAGATGCTTCTAGAATATAGCTAACAAACATACCCGCAATGTTCATAAAACTAAGATAGAACACATTACCAATCAAAAATGCAGTCTCGGCAGATGATTGTAGTACCGTCGCTTTCCAAATGCCGAACCCGGTATAAAACAACATCATGGTCCAACCCAAAAATGTCGCATAGCCAAATCTCAGTCGCGAAAAATGAACGGCTAAAATTACAAATACTAATCCCAAAAAATACATGCGATGGCCCACTTCACTAGGCAATGCGATCGCCATAATTGCCATTATTCCGACGGCCCCAAACAAATGGGTCATTCCCGCTAATTTTGGAATTAATTTAGACCTTTTAGCCTGAAAACTTAGTGCCCACACCAGGGTATAAAGCGGGCAAATTAAGGCGTAGCGAATGAACCACGCTTTAGGATAACTGAGAGGTAAGCTCCATAGATCAGTCAAACCGAAAATAATGTATCCCACGATCGCTACAAGTAACGTTGCCCGTGAAAATAGAAGCGATGTCTTACTGTAGAAAACCTGAAATCGTCGCTCATTTTCCTTGGGAAAACGCAGACGATAGGCTGTTTTTATTTGCGCTTCTAGGCTCAATTCGATGATTTCATTGTCAACGGGAAGCTGCGAAAACAAGGTTATGGGCAGTTGATTGCCCGGTTCTGAAGATTCTTGGGAAATCTGAGTAGTCATATGCACCCCTAATTGCTGATGGCAATGTCTTCATCCTAATAGTAAGGCATCATCTGAAACCTGATTTCCCTGAAGTTGTTCAAATTGTTGCAATAAATCTGACACCGTTAACTTCGATCGGGCCTCGCCACTCAAATCAAAAATAATCTGTCCTTCATGTAACATAATGGTCCGATCGCCCCAAACCAATGCCTGCTTCATACTGTGCGTCACCATCAGCGTGGTTAATTTACGATCGCGAACCATCCGATCGGTCAATTTCATTACATACTCAGCCGTTTTCGGATCAAGGGCTGCGGTATGTTCATCCAATAGCAGTATTTGATTAGACGCGAGAGTACACATGAGCAGACTCACGGCCTGCCGCTGTCCTCCAGAGAGCAATCCCATCCGATCGCCCAGCCGCGTTTCAAGCCCGAGTCCAAGGCTAGCCAGTTGGGTTTGACAGTAGGATCGAAATGATTTGTTCAATGCAGATTTCATCATTCTAGGCATCCCCCGTTTCGCTGCTAATGCTAAATTTTCTTCGATCGTCAAATCCGCACAGGATCCCATCAATGGATTCTGAAAGACCCTCGCCACTAACTTTGCCCTGCGCGCTGTATTCCAAGGGGTGACATCAAGATCCCCAATTTTGACCGTACCAAAGTCCGATCGAATTTCCCCACTCAATACATTCAACAGTGTTGATTTACCCGCACCATTACTCCCAATCACCGTCACAAATTGTCCCTCTGGAATTGTCAGTGACACGTTATTCAATGCCGTTTTTTCCAACGCTGTCCGAGGATTAAATGTAATCTGAATCCCATTCAAAGAAATCATACCTAAATCTCCAATTCTCAATGTTTAATTCTTAATTTGTTAGGTAATACCAAAGCGATCGTCACCAGCACCGCCGTCACCAAATTCAAATCTTGAGATTGAATGCCTAAAACATCGGCCTGAAGTGCAATTGCAATGACAATACGGTATAAAATCGAGCCAACAATTGCACCGATCGTTGCCTGTACAATACTCAACCGACTAAACAGCGTCTCGCCCCCAATGACTGCCGCCAGTCCAAAAATAATCGTCCCAATTCCCATTCCTACATCTGCTCCACCATTTAATTGTGCAAACAATGCCCCTGCAAAGGCAGCAAGACCATTTGCAATAGCCATTCCTAACATCACCATTGCAGAAGTCGAAATTCCTTGCGATCGGGCCATAGCCGGATTTGCACCTGTTGCCCGCATGGCGAGACCAATTTCAGATTGTAGAAACCAATCCAGTATTAACTTAGTAATTAGGGCGATCGTGGCTAGAAGTATAGTATTTCCAAAGGTCGGAATCGGTTCTGGCCAAGATTGCATGAAATTATTAATTGGTTGAAATACCGTCGGCTGATTGAGCAAGGGTAGATTTGGGCGACCCATAATCCGAAGATTGATCGAATACAATGCAATCATAGTCAGAATGCTAGCCAACAGATTCAGAATTTTAAATTTAACATTCAAAGTTGCAGTACAAAGACCCGCGATCGCTCCTGCCCCTGCTGCAAGACCTGTCGCAATCAGTGGCGGAATTCCTTTAATAATCAACGCCGCACCAACGGCTGCCCCTAATGGGAAACTACCATCTACGGTCAAATCAGGGAAATCTAATACCCGAAATGAGAGATAAACCCCTAGGGCAACCAAACCATAGAGAAATCCTAGTTCTAATGCACCAGAGAATGCAACAATATTCATACAATTTCGAGCCGATGCGTTTCGTCCTTATTGTATCTAGAATCGTAACATCAGCCATTTTTTCATCAGGTCACTAGATGTACCGATCGTTCAATCATTGGGTTTCATCGAAATAATCAGTATCAATTCGTTTGATGACAAAGCGTTCTTTTTCACTCACTCCGACATTATGGTCCAACATTAACTCTGCTAACATTTCGCCATTGATCAACACAATTTTTTCTCAATGCGGGTTACATAATCTCTCGCATCTTTTGAAAAATCGGATGTGGTAATCATTACGCCAAAGGATGAGCCAATTGCAAAAGCTCAAATTGTTCCCAAGTTTTAGGAATTTACCATTTGCTGAGTCGGAAGTGGCTCAGGCGTAATTGCGATAGTTTTTTCTAAGGTTATCGTTATAGTCGGAAACTCCCCAAACGATTGCTTCTATAGAACCTATTTGACATCATAGAGTATACTAAAGTAAATATCAAAAAGTCACGAATTCCAGCAGTTTAACCGACGACGAATGGGAAATTCTAGAACCACTCCTGTTAGAAGTGTTGCCCCCTAAAAAACAAACTAGACCTCCGGCTTGGACCAAACGAGAACTTCTAGATGGAGTCTTATATCAACTAAAAAATGGCTGTAACTGGCAAGACTTACCCAAAGACTTACCGCCCTATTCAACCGTCTATTGGCACTACAAACAATGGCGTGCAGCGGGTTCGATTGAGAAACTGATGACTCTACTTCATGAGGCAACCCGCGAGCAGGTAAAAAAAAAGAAAATGGACCACTTTAATCATCGTTGACTCGCAAGCGGTCAAAAATACTTGTAATGCGAGTGTTGAATCGAAAGGCTTTTGCCGATACAAGGCAACCAATGGGATTAAAAGGCACCTAGCCGTTGATACGCTTGGATTTCTATTCTTTACTCATTGCACGACCGCGAACCTGTCTGATG
>JANXWB010000043.1 GCA_025351345.1 Synechococcales cyanobacterium GL140_1_metabat_312 | reverse complement strand
GGGTTTGCGAGGATTTCCTGCCAGAGGGTTTCAAATTCGGGGCTGGGGCGATCGGTGTTGAGAGTAGGGGCGATCGTATGGGGGGTGTTGTTAATGATGATGCGTTTGCCCAGTTGGAACCAGTGAGTGAGATAGTGGCGGAGTTCTTGATGGGTGGCCATGATGTTTTGTGGAGGAAGTAGTATTTCTATGGTATTGGCTGTAGAGGGTTGAGGAGGGGAAGAAAGTCTGTAGGTTTTTGGGATTGAAGTATTGGTTGAGTCTTGAAATTGGACTTGGATTAAGTCTTGTTTGAGAGCACGAGCTTTTGAGGGCGATCGCTGACCAAGCATTTATTTAGGCCATGCCCGCACATCACTTAACGGAATCCCAATTCGATCGTCCCTGAGTCCTATCCATCACCGGACCAATTGAGTATTTATGCCCTTGCTTGAGATCCCAATAGGCTTGAGTGGTAGATATGTTGCCACCGTCGTAAGACCAAATAACGAAGTTTCGACCGGGTGAAATAGTTATTGATTGCTTTGGGCTGAATGAACGGATGTTTTCAGGAATTTCACTAGGCTCTTTATAAATCTTGCACTTGGCGCAAGCCTCTAGCGTTATGTTCTTATCAATTTTGCCCTTTGCAGAAATCCGAAACCTCATGGGGTAGGGAATAGAGTTAGCTACTTCTAGAGATGTTGAACTATCTTCTGTAGGCCCCATATCCGATCGGGCATTCCTAATATTCCCTATCCCGACCAAGACTCACTGTAGAAGGAGAGTAATAGGACGAGTGTAGTCTTTTCTTAGGGTAAATAGACTCGAACTCAGAAACATTGATCTTCAACTGTCGCTGCACTTGAATTATTAGCCTGCTTGCATTGCCTCTAACTTTGGTTATACGCATCAAGAAACTCCTCTCTGGAAACACCAACTTGAGTACATACCGCCCGCAATGTGCCACTTTTAATATTTGAGTGATTCGGCATGACTAATGGTGTCTCTGTCCCGTCTTTATTCTTGCGCTTCATCACAATATGCTCACGTTCGCGAACCATCTCGAAACCTAGTAACTCAAAAGTTCTGATAACACGCTTCTTGGTCGAATCGACTGGAAACTTTGGCATCAGACTACGACCCCTGCCTCAGCAATAAACACCTCGACCGAGGGAGTATCTTCCAACATTTCTTTGCCAAAAACCTCAATGTAGCAAGCGATCGCAGATTTCACATCTGACAAAGCCTCTTCGTAAGTGTCTCCTTGTCCAACAATCGCCCCCACAATACCGATCGGATAAGCAACGTATCCATCTAAATGTTTTTCAATGACAATCTTGAACTGCTTCATGGGTTCCTTAGTACTTGCAATATAAAAGTTCACTTAGGCTGGAATGTGACTTGGCTTGCATCGATCACCCCCATCGTGCCACAAATGTCTGTCCAATACCAAGATCCAGTTGAGCCGTAGACATTAATCGTCTTCTTTTCTCGAACCGAGCATAGGATTTCTTCGTTTGGAGATTTTCTGATATTTGATGGAGGGTTAAAAACGATCGCTACTCCGGTTTTCGAGATACCGCTGTCTCGTGACTCTGGCGTAGAGGAATTGTTTCGCTCAGCTATCTATGGAATTTTGTAGTCAGACATGTCCCGCATCAAAGCCAATACACCTACGATCAGACCAAAAATACCTGCTATGGCAGCCAGATTTTGTATTTTATTTCCCATCTCGGTTGTGAACAGAAGGCTAACAAGAGAATGATAGCAGTAGGACGGGTATAGTCTTTTCCCTTGCGGTAATTTCTCATGGTAAGGATCTTCAAACGATCGGAGATTCCTAATCTTCCCTATCCCAACTAAGACTCACCGTAGAAGGAGAGTAACGTTTCGGGAGGCTACACCAACGTTTTCATGAACCATTGGGCGGCGCTGATGTTGGATTCTTCGGTGAGGCGGTCGAGGGTTTGTTCGAGGAGTGCGATCGGGAGTCCGGTGAGATTGAGAGAAGTTTCGATCGGTTGGTATTTTCCGTTTTCTTGGAGACCGAAGGCGAGGACTTGCCGACCTTTGACGTTGATGACCCAATATTCAGGGATACCGAGGGCGGCGTAGAGTTGCTTCATTTCATCGAGGTCAACAGCGAGAGTTGTATCCGAGACTTCTCCGACGAGATCGGGAATACGCCATGTATTGAGATCGATACGCCGAGATTGGCCTTCCTTCCAAGTTGGGGCACCATCACCCAGGTACAGAATGAGGTCTGGGGCTGCGGCTTGGTATCCCGGTTTTTCTAAGAGGGCACCACCAAAGGTTTCTGCTTTTTGGTCTGGATGGAGAAGAAACCAGATCGTTAGAATTGCTGTGAATAAATCGTGAACTCTCGCATGACCCATGCCTTCCCAACCCATGCCGTTTACCCGTAAATATCCATTGTGAAAGTACAAGCGGTGACGATCGCTTGTCTCAGATTTGTCGCGTTGTCGTTCATAATCTGCCCAGCTTGCAGGTTGCCAGAGGGTGATTTTGGATGGGGTTGGAGTCAGGGATGTTGCGATCATGGACTTCTTGAGGAGTTACAAAGATCTTGGATTTAGTATAGCTCTAGCGGGTTAGAGGTGAGGGGAACTACTGCTGAAAGACGATCGATTTCCCCTACAAATCCCCAAAAATCTTGACAGTACATATAGACTATTTCTCTAGCTTTGGACTTCTGTGTGTTCCGCAGTTAACCCAAAATATTTAGGTAGCCTGAAACTCTTCTATATCAACGTTTTTAGAGTATATTTTTTGGACTACTCAAAGCTCTGGCCTAGAATTGGACTAAATTTTTAACCTTATTTCACCCGATTCCCTGACAGCACGGCCTGTAGCGATCGCCCTTCCATAGCCCTTAGTTACCTGCTACTTGCCCTCAGTTCGTATCACTATAAACCATAAAAATCGAATCAAAACATGGTCTCAAAACCGTCAGTTTAATCCTAGAAACCGATCGAAATTCCTAACTCAACTTTTCACCTCGCGAGCGATCTAACGAAAATAAATAGCAATCGTAGGCTCTTTTGAATGAGCGATCGTCGCCAAAGTCGCCAAAAACCACACAGAAACTACTGAGAGCAAAACCTTAGAAAGGATATATGTAACTATCTAAAATTACCTAACATCTATCCCTGATTCTTCCCATCAATTAAATCAAAATCCAGACTCTACACGAAATCTCAAATAAGACTGTTCTTAAGTCTCACTAAAAGCCTTATCTAACACAATTTCCATATCCACATCCTCGATCGCCCCTCAATCTCAACTCAACAAAAGAAAAGCCCTCAGAGAACCTGACTCCACAATCGTCTCTCAATCTCAATCAAGACCCAAAACAAGTCTTATATTAAGCAGAATATAAGAAGTTGAGATTCCATGATAGATTTTTGGAAAAGAAACAGATCACTTACATCAAGTTTCAGACAATTTCTTTCTGTAATGTTTCAATTGATTAAGCAACCGTCTAGTATGGGTCTAGCCATTTCTTACCCGGCAGCTCAACCCATGAAATCCTTCAGTAAATATTTCCTAGCGATCGTTTCCACCCTAGCCATCAACGTCCCGATCGCATTCGCCGACACCGTAACCGTCATAGAAGGCTCCAACAGCAGCACCTCAGAAATGGTCAGACCCGGAAACTACACCTATGGCAACGACATCTCCCAATATGACCCACGTTATACAAATCCAAACATCGTCCCCTATCGCCTCTCACCCACCCCACAAGAAAGCCCATACTTCACCTACCCACAAACCAACACCCGACCCTATTCCACAACAGAACCTCGCCAACCCCAACAAACAATGGGTCTAACCTACACCAGTCAAGGAGGACTCGATCACTTCAGCATGTACATGGATTGGGGAAACATCGCCACCCAGCAAAATCAACCTCAAGTCGCCCTCAATTGGTACCAAAAAGCCCTAGCCATGCGTCCCACCGACAAAAATGTAATCCGCGCAATTCAATCCCTGCAAACTTCCACTCGAAAATAACGCATAGCCCATCAGTAAAATACGAAGAATTGTCTCCTATCAGTTTTAGAAATTTGCTGTTTTTAGAACTGATGTGAGCTTAAAGACTCAAGCAAGACTAATCTTGAGTCTCATTACAAGACTCGTCTGACACAATTTCCATATCCAAATACAACTCCTCGATCGCAAACCTCGCCCCAACACTCACTAACTCCAATACCCGCCCCATATCCCGCTAATTCTCACCGCTCCGCAGCATTCTAC
>JANXWB010000010.1 GCA_025351345.1 Synechococcales cyanobacterium GL140_1_metabat_312 | reverse complement strand
TTTAGTGGCCTGACCAATAATTTTGTTTTGTGGGTTTTGCACAAACTGTCTGCCACACTCGCGGCACTTAAAGTTCTGCTTGCCATTATGGATTTTGCCATTTTTGACGATATGAATTGAGTTGCAAGCAGGGCAGGGCAGGGCAGTTGAGGAATCAACATCTTTCAATTAGGGTAACTTCATCTTTCCTATCCTTATATCTTTAGGACTACCCAAAATACAATTTTCTATGCAATTTCAGACAATCTTATGGGATCTGATATTCATCCGGTAACTTATACATTGGATAACTTATACATTGGATAACTGATTACATTGGATAACTTATGTTTGCCAGCATCCTCACCGCCACCCGAAATTCGTGATTATTAAATGTATGGTGGATCACTTTCCCTAAACCAAATTCTCCAAATCTAATCCAATCAAAATCGATAATTAGAGTTGAAATAAATCGCCAATGTTCGGTCAGTTCCTGACTCACTGGTACTAAGCGGTAGGGCTGCATCGACACGTAAGGACCATTTTGGAAAGGGTTGCCAAGTCACGCCGACACCGATACTGGTGTATAAATCCCGCGATTTTTCAGAGGCAACTGTATCTGACTGATTCCACGAGCTTCCCATATCTAAAAATGGTGATACTTGTAGTATTGGTTCGTCCATTTTGTTGCGTCGAAGCGTAATTTGATTCTCCAGGGAAAACGTCAACCCGTTGTCTCCGCTAAATGCATTCAAAGGAAATCCGCGTAAGGACTGCCCGCCGCCAAAAATAAACTGTTGAGAACTGGGCAATCGATCGGGACTGAGTTGCCATCCCAAACTTGCAATTAGAGTATGATTTTTGTTTAGCAGTTGAACCCGTTGTAGCGTCCCTGTCCAGGTGAAAAACTGGGTCTGACGATCGCCTCCGAAACGACCTTCGCTTTGGGTGGTGCCGAGGTTAAATTGAGCTTGAGCAGTCCAAAGACCTTGAGGATCTCGACGTAGCCAGTCTTGCCCAAATCTCAATACTGTTGTGGTGTTGCTATTGGTTAGAAAATCAGAAATCAGCGTTTTTCCCGATCGGTTCACCACGCCGACAGATAATGCTAGTTCAGTATTAGCTCGACGGATTAAAGGCTGGCGAACTACAATTTCATAGAGATTCGATGCTCCAGTAATATCGAGATCTTGCAAGCCCGCCTCAGTAATTCGATACCGACTAGGAGCCGCCCGCAACAGTACACTACCCTGCTGGGGATTGAGAATACGTTGATAGCTGAAATTGAGTAGGTTAGCGCCACCTGTGTCCGATCGACTGGTGCTGGCCAAAAGCGTATCCCGATCGCCCGTCAGATTACGGGTACCGACTAAGGCCGTTAAGTTACGAGTGCCGATACTGGAGGAGCCATAATTATCTAAGTTAATGCTGGCGATTAAGGGATTTGCTTCCGTGATGCTGAGACTAAGTTGGGTCTGGCCGAGGCGAGTGCCCTCTTTTAAAGATGCTTCTAGTTTGGCGATTAGGGGATCGCTTTTTAAAACACGCAGTTGATTTTCCAGATTTTCTTGGTTGAGAGGATTACCTGCTAGATTGATTTGTCCTTTGATATAGTTTGTATTAATCCGCCTGTTTCCCGTTATTTCTATGCCTTCGAGTTGGCCTTCAATCACCTGAATATGGACTACACCGTTTTCAATGGTTTGATCGCCCAAAATAGCGCGGGATGTGAGATAGCCCCGATCGAAGTAATACTGAGTTATCGCATCAGCTGCAGTTTGAAGTTCAGCAAGGGTCAGGGTTTGGTCTTCAAAGGGCTGGGTGATATTCGACAATTCCCATGGGTCAAACACAGTGCTGCCATGAACTTTGAATTGTTGAACAGTGATACGCTGCCCGTCCGATCGGTTGCTTTGGGTGTTGCTTTGGGCATTACTGCTTAACCCTGCTGGGCTTGCTATCACTGGACTTGCTGTTACTGAGCTTGCAGTTATTTGAGAAGCAACGATCGTGGATAAGATATTCAGCAGAACAGACAATCTAGCAGTGCCCCTGAATCGTTTGCTGCGTAATCGTTTGCCGTACCTCCACATCTTTTTTGCCCCTAAAATTACCTAAATCTCCTAAGAGTATGCCCGGTCATTTTGCTTAATAGCAAGCAGTAATTTTTAAACTTGCGTAAAGTCTCGGAAGTCAGGGGGAATGATTTAAGCGATTATTAGTTCAGCTAAGATAGTGAATATAAAAATAAGTTAAGTGATTCCAAGAAAGTCATTACTTAGGAATCTATTCATTAAGTATCTTATTGCGAATCTGTCTAGGTCTCTATCATCTTGCGCATATTTAGGAATAATAATGATTTCACTCTCTCGTTCTGCTGCTGTATTGGCTAACCTCAGTATCACTTTGCTCGGCTTAGGATCGATCGGAATCGCACCTGCCTTTGCAGAAAATGCATCTGTCAGCGGATCCGTTAGCTATACTACTCCAGCCGGATTCACCACATCTATCTCTGCTGAAAAAGTTGCGCCTACAGGCTATGCCTTCGATGCTGCTTTGACAGTGACGGCGATTCCAGGAACAACAGGTGCGCCTCTCGGATTGACCTTGAACACTGGCGTAGCAACAGCAACGGTAGCCGCTCCCAGCAGCGCAACTTTGAAAGATGCAGTGATTGCAAAGCTATCTGCCATTACGACTACAGATCAGTCTGGGTTGGATGCTTATGCGGCTATTTTGAAAGCTGCTGCTGGTGCAAACGGTTTGGAGTAACAAATAAATTAGTTTAGTGTCGGTTCTGGGCTTAGCCCGATCGTTCCCGCCTGCTGTTGTGAGATGGTCTATCAAGCCTCATAACAACAGGCGAATTTTCTTTGAAGACTCTAGACCTTCCTTCAATCGAATTTTGAGTAGTCAGTTAAAACTTGCGATCGATCTGCATGTTCTGGGCATTCTAGGGGGACAGTCCCGGAGTTACGATGTGAGCGGAGTTCCTACCCTAAATTTTTGCAGTCTTTTGTTCATTATTGTTTTGGGTGTTCTATCTCCTGCATTGAGTGATAACGCGATCGCCGAAATACCTCTCCCGCCCGACAATAATTCAGTTATTCCCCCTATTCCTCTCATTCCCCCTATTCCTGTTATTCCAATAGTGCCGATAGTGCCGATCGCTCCAGAAACTCCTGTAGACCCGATCGCTGGGGACAGCTTAGGAGCCTTAACTAAAACCAATACGCGTTATCCCGCTTTGGTTAATCCATTGGGCAAGCCTCAGCCCGGAATCCCGATGCAGTTTCAGCCGAGTCAGCGAGGCCACAGTATTCAATTGAATCTTAAAAATACCGATAACCGAACGGTGTTGCAAGAATTTTCGGATTCTTACTTTCCCCCAGAAAAACAGCTTTATTGGGTGTTGCCGGGAAATCGAATTGTCATTGAAACCCAGGGTTGGCAAACAAGCATTGAATATCAAGGTCAAGCGAGCCGAACTATTGTTGAGCAAATTCTTGAAGTCACTCAGCCGCTGTGGGGATTGCAAGCTGCCTGGATTTTGCCTCAGACGTTTCAGGATTTAGTTGGTAATGACACTGAAAATAAATTCTCGATTTTGTCGATCGCAGGCGAAATTAATAATCCTGAAGGCGTTCCTACTCCATCTATTACGATTAATACGGATAATGTAGTGCGTGATAATATTCAAACTATTCTGCCACCCCGTTTAGGGACAGGTTCGACCTATAGTTCTTCCGGCGGTGGATCGTTGTTTCAGTTTTTGGCATTGGGCAATACTCCAAAATTGTTGCAGGCATTTCCCACGACAAATTTGCAGGTCTTGCTTGAAGGTGATGGGTTGTATGAAGGTGCTTTGATCAAGAAAGGCGTGCTCGGTAAGGCTGGGATTAATTTTGGCAATCCGCTTAGTGGTGAGGGATATAGTTTTAAACCCGCTGTAACGTCTATTCCGGGGATTAAAGTTGCTCAGCCTGATAAGTTTGATAATCTGGATTTATTGAATGTATTGGTCAATCCATTTTTAAGTCAAAACGATCGACAATTGTATTATTTAAATTCATTGAATTGGGTGTCATTGGGATTACGATCGCCAAAAATCATTAGTACAAAAACGACAAATATACAAACCCAAGATTGGCATCAACTTCGCCTCAGTCGTCCCCACAATCGGACCTTACTACAGTATGAAAAAACACCGGGAACTGCCACTTATTATAATGTATTTGCAAATCCTGGTATTGCGCTGTCATATAATTTTGAGCGCGGCAAATTAAATGAAGGACAAACGGCAAATACAACTTTTGGAATGGTGTTGGGTAGTTTATTTGAATTGATTCATCCCGCTCGAATTGAAACCAGTATTTGGGAAGCTAATTTGCGATCGCGCCGTCGAGATCCTTTTACGCCGCTGCGAACTCAAACAACACCCGAACAACGTCAACAAATCAATCAACGTCTGGACCGTACTCTTAATAGTGTAAATCGGGTCAGTGGACTCAATCAAGTGTCGGGTTCATTCACCTGGCCCAGCACCATTACTCCCGATCGTTCTAGTATTTTTCAGGTTCGATCGGGCACCCATCAACGCCGGGTTCAGTTAGTACGAATTCAGCAAGTTTGGCAAGAAGACTATACCTACATTTCTAGACTTCGGTTGTCTGATGATCGTTTTGGTCCCTTGAGTTTTATTGGTAATGTGATTCCCCAGTCACAAACGGGATTGCCACCCATTAATCGCACGGCAGCGGTCAAAACCATCTTGACGAGTGTGGATGGAACGCAGCAATTTCAACTCTCGAATGATGCAGGCTTAAATGCTACAGATTTAAATAATAGAGACTTAACCGTTGTGCCTATTGCCATTCGATCGTTTGATTCGGCATTCGATCGGATTGATCTAACTCAAACGGGTCGTATTATTTCTACGATCGATCGGTTTGATGGTCTTTTCGATTTACCGTCCTTAGAATTACTTTGGTCTAAGTCTCGCGGAGCATTCAATTACAGCGCGGCGATCGGTGCTTGGGGGAACTTCAGTCGCAATCCGGCACCTAATATTAAATATGATCAAATTACGAATCCTGAACCGCATGTTGGACTATATGCCAATCTACTACTCAATTGGACTAGTAATCAGGTGCAGCGAGATGCGAATCAACAGATAAATGCTCTGATTACTTCAACGCCTAGTTTACAATTGGTTTGGAATAGTGCGAATAATGTAAGTAATCCGACGACCTTAACCGCTAGCTATGGCTATTTTCGACAAACTACGGCGGCTAATTATGGAATTACAGCAGGTCTATTTCTAGCGGCTTACAATACTCAACTAGATAACAAACTAGATCCGATTCTCTTTTTGCGCGCTGATCTTGGATTATTATCAGGATTGCGTTTGACTGGATCGTTAGAACAGAGCACCAGTTCTTTATTTGGGTCAGTCGAGGTGTTGCAAAGCCTAGATTTTCCATGGTCGGCTGGGATATATGCTCAAAATTTTCAGACGACGGCAGGTCTCAACAATCGATCGGCGGGGAATGCCTTTGGGATTATTGTTCAACGTCAAAGTCCTAATAACAATGGGCGCTGGCAATCACGCTTGGGCCTGAATGGTCGGGATCTGGAATTGAAGTTAGAGGGCAAGATTGTTTTTTAGGATTATTTTTTTAAACTCTCTCCTAATTTCAAAATTATGGGAATGCTTAGGATAGTGCGATCGGGTGTAATCTATGACTTCTTACTTTTGGTTATCATGTATGGGACGTTCGATGATTGCGATCGGATCCGTTTTGCCAATAGTCGTTTTGCCAATAGTCGCGAGTAGCTTGTCTGTTAACGCTCAAGTCATTCCTTCTGCTGACAGTATAAATACTCGATCTCAAACCACTGGAAATCAATTTGATATTACGGGCGGTCAGCGTAATGGTGCCAATTTATTTCATAGTTTTGATAGATTTAGTTTCACCCGCGACCAAATTGTTAATATTCAATCAACCCCTGCTATTCGTAATATTTTCACTCGAATTGTAGGCGGGGAAGCATCGGTGATTGATGGAATACTCAAGGTCAGCGGCGGGTCATCAAACTTATATTTAATGAATCCGGCGGGGATTTTGTTTGGTCCTAATGTTCGTCTGAATTTGCCCGGAATGTTTACAGCCACCACGGCTACGGGATTGAACTTTGATAATGGTCAGTGGAACATCTTGAGCGGTAGCCCATCGTCAACCCTAACAGGTGATCCCACGGCGCTACTGTTTGCCCTAAATCAACCCGGTTCGATCGTAAACCTAGGCAATTTGTCTGTTCTTCCTGGCCAATCATTAAACCTGATTGGCGGTACGGTGGTTAATACGGGCGAAATCGTAGCCTCGGGGGGGAATGTAACGTTGGCATCAGTACCGGGTACTCAGCGCATTCGGTTGCAGCAAGCTGGCAATATTCTGAGTCTAGAGTTTCAGCCTTTAGCCGCAACAACTGGGGCTGCTTGGACTCCGGCGACGTTTTCACAATTGTTAGCGAAGGGCGATCCTTTGCACCATGCGACCCAACTGGAAACCACAGCTACCGGACAAGTTCAACTTAAGGGATCGGGAGTGATGATCGGCGATCGTCCCGGTCTCACGATTGTTGCGGGGCGAGTTGCGGGTGGCACTTTTCAGGGGTTGGGCGATCGGGTAGTGGTGAATGATTTAGCTGTGCAGGTGGATGGGCCGTTGGTGTTGGCGGCGAATCAACAACTTTGGATTCAAAAGGGGACTGCAAATCAAATGAATTTTGGCACGGGTGGGATGATTACATTGCAGGCGGGAACTGAGTTCCGATCGGATTTACCACTCCAAAGCCAAGGACGATCGATCGATATTCAAGCACCTATTATTCAAGCGCAATCCATTAATACGGCCAGCGGTTCATTAAATAATTCATTAAGCGGCGGGTCAGCGAATTCGGGTGGGGCCGTTCTATTGCAGGGGCTAAATGGTCAATTGGCTCAAAGAGTTGATGTAGGTAACATTATTACTCCCAATCAAGATGTCGCACTCCGAGCCGATCGGGCTACGACACAATTCATTATTACCCAAGCTTCTAGTACTACAACTAGTGCAGGTATCCCCATTGGTTTAGGTGGACGGGTCGATATTCAGAGCCAAGGTCCGCTTGTAGTGGGGGGAATTATTACGCAGGGTAAGGATGTAAATTTGGCGACTCGGACTGATTTGCGTACTGGATTACTTCAAGTCGGTCCGATTTTCACCTTTGGTGGCGGTGTGAATTTGCAAGCCAATCGTTTGAATACTAGTTTGATTTGGACAACACCTCAGACTACAGGCAATGCGGGAAATATTACTCTAACTGCTCAAACGGAATTAAATGCAGGTCGTATTGAGGCAAATGCTGGTAGTAATACTAACAATATTAATAGTGCAACTAATAGTGCAGGCAATGTTCGGCTGTTTAATCAAACGGGCGATGTCACGGTAGATAGTATTCAGGCGATCGGTAGTAGTGGTGGGAGCGTTAGTATAAGCGGCGATCGGGTCCGAATCACGGGAGCTAGCGTAAAGCAAGATATCACTACTGGATTGTTTACGATTAGTAGTATTCATGCTGGAGAATCATTGACAATTAATCATCGCGGGGGAAAGAGTAATCAACCTTTTATCATTGGTAATCCGACTTTTAATGGGTCTACTGGAAGTTTGGTTGTGGGAAATGATCCGGTGAGCAATCCTCCGCTAACCGTGGGTCAGTTTGCAATTCAGGACAAAACCGTTACGGCTACTCCTGGATCGAATATCACTATTACTACCGAAAATCAGCGACCCTTTTTTTCAGGTTTAGCCAATGCAAAACTACTGTCGCTCAGTGTTAAACCTGGCCAAAGTATTCAATTTACTCTGGCTGATTTGGGTCTCACTGCACCGATCGATCCCAATCAAGATTTCGTCAATATTTATATTCGAGTCCGCAATGCTGATGGTTCTGCCGGACGGTTGTTTGATTCCACAGGTCGCGAAGTGAGTGCTGCTCGTCCAGTTAAAATGACTGATTTGCTTACTTATATTGCGCCAAAAAACCGATCGATCGGGGTTTCATTTGAAATTGTGGCATTGGATGTGCCGCCCGTGGCCACTGCCTTTGAGCAATATCCTAGTCTTCCGCTTCGGTTTGATGTGCCTGAAATTCCAGATATTCAACTCGTCGCACCTAATCCGGATAAACCTGCTGTGTCTTTTCCCTATGATAGTGTCTTGTCTAATGTGTCTGCGGCTGATGTGGCGGCGTTGGATGGGCGGCTTACAAATGAACTCAAGGCAGCGGGTTTCGATACGGCGGGCGCGAAAAGCGGAGTGGATGGTAGTGAATTGACTCGTCTGATTGAATCAAAAACGGGTATTAAGGCTGCATTGATTTACATTCGATTGGTAGCGGCGAAAGTGAATGAAGCTGATAATAAACCTGCCACCGCTAAGGCTTTAGAAGAGGTAGAACTCACTCTTGTGACCGCTAAAGGGCGGTTTCGTAAACGGCTGCCGATCGATAGTGAAAAACTCCTAGCCACGGCTCGCTTCTTTCGTCAAGAGGTGGTGAATCCGATGCGAACCCACACCAAAACCTATCTTCCCGCTAGTCAGCAGCTTTACAAATGGCTGATTGAACCGATTCGCTCGGAGTTGCAATCGCAGGGCATTACCAATCTAGTCTTTGTTCCTGAAACTGGTCTTAAGGCCATTCCTTACAGCGCTTTGCATAATGGTAAACAATTTTTAATTGAACAATACAGCGTTGGCTTAATGCCCAGTCTTGGCCTGACCCAAACGGCTTATCAAGATCTTCGTGCGTCTGATTTATTGGCTCTGGGCATTTCTCAAGCGACTCAAGGTCAAATGCCGCTACCCATGGTGACGACTGAACTGTCTGCCATTGGTCAGCTATGGCCTCAGCAGTTGAGCTACAGCAATGCCCAAGCTACGTTAGATGTTCTTCGCACTGCCCGCCAACGCCAACCTTTTCGCATTGTCCATCTCGCGACCCATGCCAATTTCACGACTGGCTCGGTGCAGGATTCCTATATTCAACTTTGGGACGATCGGTTAAAACTCAACCAAATTAAGCAACTCGGCTGGAATAATCCCCCGGTAGAATTATTGGTGTTGAGTGCTTGCCGGACGGCTCTGGGCGATCGTTCTTCGGAGTTGGGGTTAGCGGGATTGGCGGTGCAGACGGGGGTGAAAACGGCGATCGCAAGTTTATGGTCTGTTGATGATACGGCCACGACGTTGCTGTTTAGTCAGTTTTATGCGGCGCTTAGAGTGACTCCTATTAAAGCGGCAGCCCTGAGACAAGCTCAAATTAAACTGCTGCGCCGACAAATTATTGTGAATGATGGCAAGATTTTGGGTCTATCTCAAAACTTACGTCTTACTTTGCCAGATGGTGTTCGGGTGAGTGATCCTGATTTTCAGCATCCCTATTATTGGGCGGCGTTTACGTTGGTGGGTAATCCTTGGTAGCACCGTCAAGGCGTACGAAGTTTATTAGATGTGTTTTACCAGAACCGATCGGCTAACAGAACCCAACATATCTGTTCATGCTGAACATTGAAAAATGCAAGTACAGCCTGTTTCTTAGGTAGTATAAGCAATAATCTTTTGCTATAAAGTACCGTGCATTTTCAGAAAATCTTGTCCCGGTTTCCGCGCCTCCAACCGCCGCCCTTACTGAAACAAATCGTTCAAGACACCCGGCAACGTCTAAGCCAATCCAGTTCCTTGAAAGTAGTTGTGCTCAGCGTGATGGTGACAGGGTTCATTGGCACAATTCAACAGTTGGGTGGGCTAGAATCCCTAGAACTTCCAGCCTATGACTGGATGATTCGACTACGACCTAATGAGGGGCCAGATCCGCGATTGTTGATTGTCGAGATTACTGAAACTGATTTACGATTCCTCAATCGAGGCACACCGTCCGATCGGACCATAGCCCAGCTTATCAACCGATTACAGCTGCATCGTCCCCGCGCTATTGGCATGGATTTGCATCGTGACTTACCTCAGGAACCGGGTAACAAAGAACTTCAAAAAGCGCTCAACCGCCCCAACATTGTCGCCATTACCAAACTGGGTGATACCGATGCCGATCGGATCCCTCCCCCAGCTTATTTGCCCCCAGAACAGGTGGGTTTTAACGATCTTGTGGTCGATCGTGATGGCGTGATTCGGCGAAATCTCATGGTGGCACGAGACATGCCTTCCTTTTCTTATCAACTCGCCCTTACCTATCTCGAAGCTCAAAATATTAGTTCTCAGCCTGATCCCGATAATGCCGATCATCTCCAAATTGGTTCCAAAACATTCATCCCCATCACCCCTAATTCCGGCGGATATCAGCAGGCCGATACCCAGGGCTACCAAGTGATGCTGAACTATCGATCGGCCCGATCGATAGCCCGTCATATCAGTCTGTCCCAAATTCTTAATGGTGAGTTTCAACCTGAATGGATCCAAGGCAAAGTAGTGCTAATTGGTACGACAGCAGTAAGCGGAAAAGACTACTTTTACACGCCCTACAGCCCTGGAAAACTCGCTGATCATCAAGCCTCTGGCGTTGCGATTCATGCCCAAATGGTTAGTCAATTGCTGAGCAGTACCCTGGATGAGCGACCCTTGATTTCGGGGGTGCCGTTGATTTGGAAATGGAGTTGGTTATTGTTGTGGGCCTTGGCGGGTGGCGGCTTAGTCTGGCGACAGCGTGGTCCGTTGATGTTGGCGATGATCACAACTATTGTACTGTTGCTCCTGAGTTGCACGACCTTTGGCTTGCTGCTGGCTCATGCACTCTGGCTCCCCTTCTTGGCTCCTACCTTGACGGCCATTACTACGATCGCGGCGGTTGTGGCCTACCGTGCCCAGCAAATGCAGCAGCAAAATCGGATGGTGATGATTCTGTTAGGGCAAAATACGTCCAAAGAAATCGCTCTAGCGCTCTGGAAAAACCGCTATCGGTTGGTGCAATCGGGCAAACTCCCTGGCCAGCGACTGACGGGCACTATGATGTTTACTGATCTCAAAGGTTTTAGTAGTATTTCTGAACAGCTCACGCCTGAAGCCCTGCTCGATTGGTTGAATGAGTATCTATCGGTGATGACTGAAGTGATTCATGATCATTCCGGCATCGTAAGTAAATTTACAGGCGACGGTGTATTTGCGGCGTTTGGTGTGCCTATCCCGAGTGTCAAACCCGAGGCCATAGCGCAGGATGCTTCTCGTGCGGTGGCTTGTGCGGTGGTCATGGGCGATCGCTTGACGGCATTGAATGAAAAATGGATGGCTCAGGGATTACCGCCCGTCTCGATGCGAGTGGGTATTTGTACGGGGGATGTGGTTGTGGGGAGCTTGGGCGGCCCGAATCGCATGGAATACGGGATTATTGGCGATACGGTGAATATTGCCTCTCGGTTAGAGAGCTATTCAAAACAACAACAAACCGAAGTTTGCCGCATTCTGATTTCTGGGGAAACTCAGGCTTATTTGGCTGAATATGAACAGTATTTACCAAAGTCTCAGCCCCTCGAAGCTTGGGGAAAAATTTCTCTCAAAGGCAAACACCAGCAGGTTAGCGTTTATCGAATTTTAAGCACCGATCCAGAACCCCGAATATTTGCGGATGCAACCTTGAATCCGATCGGGGAACACTATGAACACCTAAATTCTGTCAATACTTGACCTTTTAATCCTAAAGCTCACTTAAATTATGCATCTACGCCACTTTTCCCTAACTCAGGTCCGCCCAATTACTGTGGTGTTGCTCACGTCTTTGCTACTATCCGCTTGGAGTAGTGTTGCATTTGCCGATCGATATGTGCCGAAGCGAGCGGGGATTCCTGGCCGTCGAGAAAGTGGTGGTACACGCGGCGCTTGCATGAATACGTCTCTAACTACGATCGTTCAAAATAATACACCCCCAAATAGCTCCATTATTCAGGCGACTGCCTTAATTCCAGAAGATTCCGGCACTACTGTTTCTGCCTATCCGACCATGTTTTGGTCCGTCCCGGCCACGGCTCCAACCTTCGGTGAATTTGTGCTTTTAGATCAGGAGACCGAAGTCTATAGCAGTCGCTTTCAATTGAGCGGTCAACCCGGTGTGATTGCGATTAGTTTGCCAAGTAATAGTGGCATTCCACCATTGCAAGTGGGCAAAGACTATCGCTGGAAGTTTCAGGTAGCCTGTGGCAATGAACAATTTATGTCAACGGAAGGTAACATTCAGCGGGTTCAACCCAGTGCCCAACTGGCGAAAAAACTGAAAACGGCTTCTATGAGTGACCAAGCTAAAATTTATGCTCAGGAAGGAATTTGGTATAGTGCGTTAGAAAATCTCGTGACACTCCGCCGCGCTCAACCTAATGATCCCGTCTTAGAAAAACGTTGGCAGGAACTTTTAGAATCCGTCAAACTCGGTCCAGTAGCGAAAGAGAATTTGGTCAATGGATCGGTAAGTACTCAGGCGATCGCTATTCCCTAGAATAACTAGCTAAGCACAGCTAGCTAATTAACAAAATCATCATGTAACTAAAACAGGACTTGGATTATTACGATCGAAGTCCTGTCTTCTTTAAGTAAAAAAAATAGAATTTTCCATGAATTAAGTGAACTAGTCTGTCCCTTTGATCGAATACGCTATTTGGGCTATCTTTCGATGCTTCCATCAAAATCAATCGTATAACGATCGTGTCCACTAGGATTTAGGTTCTTAATGCGGGGACGTTGGTAAGTGATAGCTTCAAAATCTCGACAACCGATCGCATTTTCTGTTAGAGCATGATGGGGACATACCGGACATTTGCGATCGTACTCCACCGCACGATCGTTTGTTTCCACAAAAAATAGAGCAATCCCGCAATCACGACAATGCCTATCTGGACGATCGCCAATCGCGTTATTGCATAACTGACTGACTGTCGAATCAGCACCACAAACAGCGCAATCAGGAACGCCCAAGGAATCAGCAGTGATCGACGATTAATTTTCATAGCAATAGAAGATATGTAGGAGTTCACGAGAGGTCAGCTAACCTATTACAAAATACAATTTTCTATGCAGTTTAAGGTAATACTCACCACTGTCCGAAATTCGTGATCATTGAAATATGTGGTGGACCGTAAATCAAATGGGATCGATCGCTTGGCGGAACTTTCCCTAGACCAAATTCTCCAAATCCAATCCGGTTAAAGTCAATAGTTAGAGTTGAAATAAATCGCCTGTGTTCGTCCAGTCGCCGACTTAATGACAGTGGCATAGACTCATAAGGCTCTATCAGCAACTGACTTTTGCGATATCATTCACTGAAACCAATTCTCAACCCTTAAATTCTTGAAAAACTGAAAATCAGAAACATTGTTAATTACCAAAATCAGATCATTAAAATAAGCAATACGGATAATCTCCGCTTGATGAATATTTAGCCTATATAAAATATTTTCATTTGGAACAGGTCTCGCTGGCTCCGTCAGAGTATTAGTATCAAGTAAATACTGAAAGCTCATAGAACAATTTCTCTTCCCACACTTCGATCGCGTAAATCCGCAAAATCATCGTTAGTAAATTGCAATCCATCATTTTCGATTGCCAGTCTAAACTTTTCCAAACCCTTCCAAAAATTAGAAACTTTAGGTTCTTGTAGAGATTCTCTTATCAAGTCCATACTCCGATCAACAAGCACAGCATTCTCTAAGATCACCGTAATTTCTTCCTCCAAAGTACGCTGATGCGATCGCGCAAGATTCTGAAGTTTCTCCACCACATTTGGTTTCATCGTCTGTAAAGTGATTTCATTCATGCTCACCTTTCATCAATGCTACGTTAGTCTTCAGCTTATCTCAGCGATCGCCCCCTTACAAAATTTTCACGGTTGAATTGCAAAAAAATCTTCTTTACTCAAACCACTATCTCCCAATCTTCAAGTTGCAACCCATTCACACGTTCAAACTCTTGTGTATTGTGGGTTACCAGAATTAGATTGTTTGTCAAAGCGATCGCCGCAATTTGTAAATCATAAGCACCAATCGGAGTACCTGCACTAGCCAAACTCGCCCGAATTTGACCAAACAAAAGCGCCGCCTCATCTCCAAAAGATAATGAGACAAATCTCTCTAAAAAGTCTTGTTGACGTTCCAATGTTCTAGTTGGATTATTGCTTCGCATCGCACCATAAAACAGCTCAGCCTTGACAACAGAGCATACAGCCATATCTTTAATAGGGGTCAAAATTAAGCGATCGCGTATTACACTTGACCGACCATTCAAATACATTACACAAACATTAGTGTCCAGCAGATAACGCATTCTTAGTCAAAAGCTCCAACAAGTTCATCATCAAGACTCTCTGAAATCCCGAGATCGTCAATAACAATCAAATCATCTGCACAGATCCCATAAAGACTGTCCAACGACTTCGAGACAGGTGTTGACGCTTTTTCTTCTTCAACAACAGCATAAGAAAGAATTGGCTGATAAATCACCATAACTTCTACCTCTCTCTCCACTAATCCAACGGGAATATTGAGATGAAGAATACCATCTTGTCCAACGTGCTGACGTACTCTGATGCTTTCCATAGTCCCAAACTCCATAATCATACAGACACTTCTTCACTCAACTATTTTAAAACTCCTCGCAACTCAGCCAGATCTATTTCATATCCCGTTGGGGTTATCCAGAAACTTTCTTACTATCTGTAGTCACACTATCCCGATCGTTTCTCAAGATCAACCCCGTTGGCGGAGCCTCTCGAAACGAGAATCGGAAAGCTACCAAAGAATCTGCCAGAGCAAGTTAGATCGTTGAACCAAGACTCCACGATAATCAACAAAATTACTTAAATCAAAAGGGACTCCGATCGTAATGATTGAAGTCCCTTTTGGTTTGATGAAACCAGTATTGAGCAAATAGAGAATAGACGAATCTATGCTTTTTTTGCTTTTGCTGCTGGTGGCGCTTCGACTTCGACGAGTTCGCTCGTGCCGAAATTGTTGGTATTGACCCCAGATGGGCTACCGCTGAAACCGGTGTAATTTACTTTATCAAACCGAACAACCACATTGTATTTGATACCGCTTGCATCAATAGATGCGACAGTACCGATGTCGTTGTACCAGTAAGACTCTTTCCGCAGAATGCGAACTTTAGAACCACGCTGAACCATGAGTGTTATTCCCCATTTTGGTCAAAAAGATTAAAGCGATCGAAAGATAAACTCTGACCGCCGATCCTCACTTTACTATGATGGCTGGCGATCGCCCTCTAGAATGCCACCGCCGCAACAATCTGACATATTTAAACTCGTTTCACATCGCTCCATAGCTACGACCCCGCCATTGTTTGGGTTGACGAGTTGAGGATAGAAAAATTCGATAGACTGCTGCTGGGTCCGCAAAGGGGGATAGCCAAAACAACCATTTCCCGCTTGCCGAACTGAGATCGTAGGAAGGGGCGATCGCAAACAACAGCGCAAACCGCATCACCACTAAAACCAAATTCGTCACGAATAAGCCCAACACCGTCAAGGTTGTCATGCCGCTGAGCCATAGACCGCTAGCCAAGGCAAGTAACACTAGGGGCAAGCCTTGGACTAGTCCTAGAAATATTAGATCAGCCCAGACTTGACCGGGTTCTGCTGCGTCTTTCAAATCCAACGATCGGCCCCACTCTCTCCAAGTCTCAGCCATCCCGTCATACATCCGCACCTTCAAGACCTTCGCACCATCTAAAAAGGCTACCTTTGCGCCTTGGGCTGCGGCATTACGAGCCAGCGTGACATCATCACAAAATGAGCTGCGGGCCGTTGTGTATCCATCTAAATCAACTAGAAGCGATCGGCGACAAAGAAAGCATTGCCCATTAGCCATGACCCGGTTAGCCTCGTTACTCGTTTCCCCCGCCGCCCCAAATCGATAGACCAAAGTCATCAGCAGGGCTGGTTGTAACCAGATTTCGCCCGGTTTTCTTAAGATAAAACGTGGAGACAGAGAAATTAAGTCGTAATTCCCTTTTTCCGCGACTTCGACCAAGCTCGCAATTAGTCCGGGCTGAGGCTGGGTATCTGCATCAATCCCCAGAACCCATTCACTGTCAGGACTCGTCGCCAAAAAGCCATTGTGCAATGCCCAAGGTCGCCCAACCCAATCGGACGGCAGCAATGGATCTTCCATCAGTTGGAACCGATCGTCCTTCGCCTTCGCCGCCAACACCAAATTCCCCGTTCCATCGGTCGATCGGCTATCCACCACCATTACTTCCCGCAGGGTCGAATCTTGCGCTCCCAGTCCTACTAAACAAGGCGACAACCGCTCGACTTCATTCAAGGTAGGCACAACGACACTCACGGTATTGGGCCGATCGGATTTACCGAGCTTAGGCTTGAGTGGTGGATGGCGAAAGGGACCACGCATCATCCGCGATAACAACAACAGCACCGCCGGAATTTGCGCGATCAATATCAGAAAGATTAGGGGAGCTAAATACAATTGACTCAGAGATTGGCTCAAAGCGTCACAGGCTCCTGCGGCGTATTTTTTAAGCTATTTTCCAAATCAGCCACTGTCGAAATCGGAGTCTTGCGCCAAAGCAAAATGGCTGGAACTACGCCCAAAAGCACCGAAATCGCCATCATCACCCAGAAGCTTTGATTAAGCTGTGCCAAAGTAATAGCGGCCCCAAAGGCAAAGTTAATCAAATAAACGGCCATGGGCGTAAAAAGCTGCGATCGGCGCAAGTTGAGTTTTTCATTACCCCAAATAAAAGCTGCTGGAGTCATAAACACCATGCCCGTCCCCAACCAGCCCGTAATGTTCCGGTAAGGCATCCCAAACAGCTCACCCACATCCTGGAACTGCCAGAACGGGTAATTCGCTTGACTCATAGCCGGATCCAACACGAAGTCCCAAGCCGTCAGGAGTACGGACCCTACAAACACACTGCCCACAGCCTGAACCCACATCGGTAGCTTAAACTGCTCTAGGCCAGACCGGGCGATGACATAGCAAGCAAGCCCCACATAAAACCATGACAGTGGAATAGTAAATGGCACCAGCCCCGCAACCTTGTAGCCCAGACCATTTAAATAGCTGTAGGCCCCAAAGGGAAAGCCTGTGCTGGTTCCCAAGAGTTCGCTCCCCAAGGACAGCACCACCGCAGGCACCATGAAGCCTAGCCAGCGCTTTGTCCCTAGGACTTGGTAGGCATACAGGGACATCACAATTGCCCCTAGGACAATGTATACAACACCCCCGCCAGACATGCTGTAGCCGAATGCCTGCTGGCCAATGGCTGGAAGGGCTGCAATGATTTCTGGACTGGGCAGAACAATCAGTAGGCCCGCGAGTCCAAATGCTAGAGAGACACTATGACCCACTAAGCTTGCTCGCTCTGCGATCGCAAGTTTTTGCATATCTTATTTCTCCTTGGAGGGGTGTCGATGAACGGTGACTGGCTCTTAGTTTACGAATCTTTATGAAAAAAAAGTAACAATTTCTCAAATAAATTTATGTTTGAACAGATTTATTTGGGATTGCTGAAACGAATTGCAAAATTCCCAGCCAAATCAATGGGGTTGTGTCTGCAATCCTGAGCCAAGTGACAGTAGAGATTGTGATGAAATCGGTACTTACGAACGAAATTGTACCGTAATGCTTCGCTAAAATCTGTTTTACAAGGGTCAATTCCCTACCTTAATTTGGTCTGAAATCCTATAGTGCCCAAAACCTGCGCCGTTCCAGCAATGGCGATACACTAGAAATCGTCGCATAAAATTTACCTATATAATTGACCTGCGGATTCTACGAAAGATCACCCCATGGAACATCTAGCATGATTGCACGACGAGATTTTTTAAGGTTGGCGGGCGGGGCGGGACTGAGCCTTGGGCTGACGGGGTGTGCTTCGGCGGATCTGGGAAATTTGGTTGGGATGGCGACGGAAGGATTTAATCAGTCGATCGAAGCCCTGTTATTAAAGCAGTCGCCTGTGCCTGAGTTTGCCCTTAGCCGAATACAGCCCGCCGAGCTGATTGTGAATGGGTTTTCTAACTATGCCCCGGCGATCGACCCGAGTACCTTTCGGTTGACTCTAGATGGCGATGTAGTCAAGCCCTTAAATTTATCAATGGAGGATTTGTATAAGCTCTCTAAGAAATCCATGGTAATTCGTCATGTGTGCGTCGAGGGCTGGGCGGCTATTGTGCAATGGGCTGGCGTATCACTGCGGGATCTGGTCCAACTGGCCCAACCTGCTAATAATGTCAAATATGTCTATATTCAATCCGCCGATGGCTATTACGAAAGCTGGGATATTGCATCCTTAGTTCATCCCCAAACCCTATTAGCCTATGAGATGAACGGCAATCCGATTCCCATTCCCAATGGCGCACCCCTACGCCTTGCTTCGCCCATTAAGTTGGGTTACAAACTCAGCAAATGGGTCACGCGGATTACCTTTACCTCGTCCTTGGTGCCGCCTGTTTGGTTACGCGAGAGGTCCGATCGTGCCCTATTGATGGCCACAGCGCGATATGGACTCAACCCCGTCAAGGGTTTTTGGGAAGATCAGGGCTATGAATGGTTTGCGGGAGTTTAATCAGATTAGGTTCAGATTATTTTGAGTTACGATAGAACTTATTGCGCGATGGTTACTGCCTCAAATGAACACGAAAAATAACGCCAAAACCAGCAAACCCTCAGGCGACGGGTTCAAAATTGTGGCTGATAACCGTCAAGCAAGATTCCAATACGAAATATTAGAGACCTTTGAAGCGGGAGTTTGCCTAGTCGGGACCGAAGTTAAATCCATTCGGGAAGGTCGAGCGAATTTGCGTGATGGCTATGCTTCCATTCGTGATGGCGAAATTTTGCTGAACAATGTCCACGTCTCTCCCCATGGCACCACGGCTCAAGTGTTTAACCACGATCCACGCCGCACGCGCAAACTTCTTCTTCACCGCCAAGAAATCCGTAAGCTGATTGGTCGGGTGGAACAAGATGGGCTGACGTTGGTTCCGCTAAAAATGTATCTCAAGCGCGGCAAAGTGAAAATAGATCTCGCCTTAGTACGCGGTAAAAAGCTCCACGATAAACGAGAAGACAGCCGTCGCAAGGACGATCAGCGGGATATTCAACGAGCCATGAAAACCTATTCATGATGCGCTGACTGAGTATTAGGTTTTATCTTAGTAAGCTCGTGTCGGGGCGGATTTGTAGGAAGCCGATTAGTTCTAGTTGCCCGTTGGGTTGGGTTTCTAGTTTGAGGATCCGGCTGGTGATGCCTTGAACTTCGTATTGGGTGAGGTCGATGCCGGGGATGCCGCTTGGGAAGAGCTGTTTTAGGACGATCGGTTGAACGGGTTTGTCGTTGAGTTGGAAGGTGGCGTTTTCGAGTTGGAGGGTTTTGCCTGAGGTGCTGCTGAGTTTGCCTTCGATCAGGATTTTGAGCTGGCCGGGATAGCGCGCTTCGGTGAGTTGGGCTTGGAATGAAATACGATCGTTTTCTAGAATTTTGACCTGAGGTTGGGTGACTTGATAGCGACCACTTTTGAGCCGATCGTTGAATTGTGGGGAGTTGAGGGCGCGGTTGATGTCGGTTTCGGTGAGGACGATGCGAAATGCACCTTGTAGGGGTTTGGCAAGTTTAGCGCTTAATCCAGCGAGGGCGATCGGATCGGTTTCAAGGTCTAAGGTGTCAATTCGGACATCGGGCGTGACGAATAATCCACGACCTGCAAGGCGCACTTTGTTCAGTTTGCCGCCGAGGAGTTGATAGGTTGGGGCGTTGTCGATTCGGATTTCTAAGGATTCGGCGCGGGTGAGCTGTTTGCGGATTTGGTTTTCGGCGATTCGATCGCTGACAATACCCACGGGTGCGATGAGTCCAAGTAAAAGTGAGACGATCGCTGAAATCGGTTCCATAGTTCTAAATCAGTGCTAAAAGCAGGAATTGTAATTTCGTGAGTGATTCTAGGTCGGTTGCTATAGCATTAACAATAGTTTGATAAGTGTTCATTCTTAGATTTTAGGTAATTTAACATGGCTCTCAAAGTTGGAGATACGCTTCCGGATGTGAGTTTGAAATCGCAAACGGGCGATACGGTCAATTTGAAAGATTTTGTCGGGAAGAAGTGCGTGGTTCTGTATTTCTATCCAAAAGATGATACGCCGGGTTGTACAAAGGAATCCTGTAGTTTTCGGGATAGCTATGCTGCATTCCAAGACGCTGGCGCGGAAGTGATCGGGATTAGCGGTGATGATATGGCTTCTCATCAAGCGTTTGCAGCCAAGTATCAATTGCCTTTTACCTTATTGAGCGATGCAGGAAATGCGACGCGTAAAGCCTTTGGGGTTCCAGCGACGATGGGAATTTTGCCCGGTCGTGTGACTTATGTGATCGATCGTGCTGGGATTGTCCGTCATATGTTCAATTCACAGTTAAACTTTCAAGGGCATATTGATGAGTCGTTGATGGTTGTCAAGGGATTGGTTTAGGCATTATGAAAAGTGGTCCGATCGCAGCATTTGTTTTAGCCTTTGTATTACAATTGCCCTCACAGTTACCAGTTTCCGCACAATCATTTGAAAGTTTTTATCAGCAAGGCTTGATGCAGGTGAAAACAGGGGATGTTTCAGGTGCGATCGGATCATTTTCTAGCGCCGCTCAGCTTAATCCTAAATCCTTTGCGGCCCAATACAATTTAGGTTTAGCACTTCGACAATCGGGCCAAGTTCAGGCGTCTGCGTCTGCTTTTTATCGTGCAATTCAGCTTGATCCGTCCTATGCCTTGACCTATGCAAACTTGGGTGCGGCACTCCTTGAAGGGAACAATCTAAAACAATCACGAGAATATTTGTCTAGAGCAATTGTGCTTGATCCAAAGCTTGGAATGGCATATTACAATTTGGGATTAGTTCAAAATCTTGAAGGTGATGTTAAAGGTGCTACGAATTTCTTCCAAAAAGCAACTGAATTGAATCCTGGCATTCCTGAGCCTTATTACCATTTAGGTCTTGCCTATCAACGGACTAAATGGAACCGAGGTTCGATCGCAGCCTTTCGTAAAGCGGTGCAGGTGAATCCTAATTATGCCGATGCGTTTTATGCGTTGGGGACGGTTTTGTATAGTGATGGTGATTGGTCAAATGCGATCGTGGCTTTTCGATCGGCGACTCAATTAAACCCAAAGTTTGCAAATGCTTACTATGGTGCTGGGATGACGTTCTTAAAACAGAAAAATTATTCTGAAGCGAAACGAGTTTTGGAATTTGCAAAAGCAGAATATCAACAATTGGGAAATAGAGTTTGGGTCGATCGGGTGAATGGAATTTTGAGTAAGATTTGATTGGCCAACTCACCTATTCTTTAAGCCTAATTCTCTGACGGCTGCTACAATCTGGTGCAATCCATCGATCGTTTTAGAAGTGGAGGTGTAGTATAGTGTCACGCAAAGATAAATTTCATGACGCAGTGAAACACGCGCTAGAAAAAGATGGCTGGCTGATTACCCATGATCCATTTACGATCCAAATTAGTGAGGCCGTAAAACTGAAAATTGATTTGGGTGCTGAGAACGCGATCGCAGCTCAACGAGACTAGGAAAAAATTGCGATCGAAATCAAAAGCTTTATCACAGACTCAGATATCAGCGAGTTCCATGGCGCTTTAGGACAATATTTGAACTATGTCCAAGCCCTCGAAGATAAAGAACCCGATCGCATCTTGTATCTTGCAGTTCCCATTGAAACCCATCGTGACTTTTTTCAAATTCCCTTCATCCAAAAATCTCTCAAACGCCATGCTGTAAACCTAATTATTTATGACCCAATTCAGGAGGAAATCAAACAATGGACAAACTACAACAATACCGACAAATAATTCGTCAAGTCTTAACCGAACAAGCTCATCCCTATTCTCATTCCAATGATGTCGAGACTGAGATTATTTGCGATACAGAACATGATCACTACCAACTCGCTTATGTGGGTTGGGAAGACCAGCAACGCATTTTTAATCTTATCCTGCACTTTGATATTAAAAATGGCAAAATCTGGATTCAACATAATGGTACAGAAACTGCGATCGCTCAAGTCTTGAACGAGAAGGGAATCCCTGCCTCAGATATCGTGCTAGGGTTTCACTCTCCCTTCAAACGCCAATTTAGTGGATACGCTGTCGCCTAATATTTCCCTGACCCATAGCCATATGTCCCACAATCGTCAGTTTTATTTGACAAACGACGATCGTCAACCTGTGGAAATTCCCGATGTGACGATTACATGCCGATCGGAAACTTAGGCAAGGTCTCGGTTCTAGAGGTTCCAATTATTGAGCCTATATCGATTTCCTTGACGCTACCGGAAAAAAATTTGTTGCGGAAAACTCATTTCCCCCTCGGCCAATCTTCTATTTCAACGCAATGTTATGTTTTAGTAGCGCACGGCGATCGCTGTCCTCATGAACATTTGTATGCTTTTTTATTGCGATCGTCCCTATCCTCGTTTCCGTTACCTTTAAGGGGTGGAGACGTAAAACCCACAATTGATCTACAGACAATTTTTGCAGGGGTTTACGAACGGGCAGGCTTTGATATGGTGATTAACTTTTAAGAACCCCCGGTGATGAATTGGATGCAGCGGATGGAGGATGGGTAGAAAAGATTTTGATGGGACGATCGTAGTGGTTCAATCGTGTTCGATCGGCATCTCCAGTTTGATCAGTATTCCCAGAATCCCCCGTGGGAATGACGAGGGATTATTATTGAATACTTTAGAACCCAACGTCATCCAAATCGATCGCCGCCGATCCACCTTGTTCAATCTGACGCAAAATTGAACCTAATTGCCGCCACACTAGCCAACCGACGGAAAATGCCATGGGAATCGCGATCGCATAGGCAATCTTGGGCGGAAACCCAAAGGTCTCAACTCCCGATGACAAAAAAAACGAAGACCCGATCGCCATTCCTAAAAACGGCAGAATTAAATTGATATTTTGCAAACTCGTAATGCTGCGGGCCTTAGGATTTGCTTTCCAATTATTCAAATCTTCCACCAGCGCACCCTGAAATGCCACACCCGACAAGATGCTGAACAGCAATGCCGCCCCAATTAGCACAATCGGTGGATCTAAAGAGATGAAATACTCCGGAAATGCATCCATTTGATCAACGGGCATCTGGTTCATCATCGAATCAACGGGCATATTTTCAAGATCCATGGTTCGGCTGGGGACGTAAAGTTTTATTACCAAGCCCTACAGTACCGCTCTTAGCGACCTCCCGTCAAAACAGATAGATTTGCTAGGGCAGGGAAGGCTTCAACTGTTCGTGCTGCGCCAAATTGGATTAGGGCACGCCATGCTTCATTCAGCATCCGATCGGGTTTGAGTTCACCCTTCACCATGTTCCAAAGCCGTTGTACTTCTTCCGTGTGGAGCCGATCGTCTTCCGTTAAGGCCAAGATAATCTGCCGTCGGAAATCATCGGCCTCCTCAGACATCAAGAATTGCAACCCCATTTGAGCCGTTGGCAATAGGTCAAACTTGCTATCACTGCGGGCAATATTAATCATGTTTTCAAGCCGTTTCCATTGCAGCTTGCCATCTTTAAACATCACTTCCAATAACCGAGCGCGGAAGGCCGGGGTTTCGCCCGTTAGCAATCGACGAGCGACATAGGGGTAGGCGACTTCGAGGATTTTGAACTCAGGGTTAAGGGTTAGGGCTAGACCTTCTTGGGTGACAAGCGATCGGATGATTAGGGCAAATTTGGCTGGGACACGGAAGGGATATTCATACATCAAGCCGGAAAACTGGTCGGTGACGGCTTTGAAATTAAAGTCACCAACAGAGGCACCCATAGCTTGGGCGAACACGGCTTCAAGGGCAGGGACGATCGGACGAATATCTGTATCAGCCGTTAGAAATCCGAGGGCCACAAAGTCATTGGCCAGTTCTTCGTAGTCTTGATTGATTAGATGCACCACCGAATCAACTATTTTTTCCTTCATCCATTCTTCGAGCTGGTCCATCATACCAAAGTCAATGTAGGCCATGCGTCCGGGCATATTGGTTCCGGGTTCGGCGTGCATCGCAAACAGGTTGCCGGGATGGGGATCCGCATGGAATAATCCAAATTCCAGAAGCTGGCGCAGTCCGGACGTGACGCAAATTCGGATAATGGCATCGCTATCGAGACCAGCGGCTTGGGCAGCGGCCACGTCTGTGAGCTTGTAGCCATTGATCCACTCCAAAGTGAGAATATGTTGAGAGCTGTAGTCCCAATAAATGCAGGGTACTTTCACTTCGGGATCGCCCGCAAAATTGATGGCGAACCGTTCAGCGTTTTGACCTTCGTTCTCGTAGTCCATTTCCTCGAATAATTTAGTGCCAAATTCATCAATAATCATCGCCAAATCATGGCCCAAGTTCAGTGGCAAAAGATGTCCAAAGGTCTTGGCTCCCCAGCGCATTAAACACAGGTCCAATGTGATTAGTGGGTAAAGATTGGGCCGTTGGACTTTAACGGCGACCTCTTCTCCGGTGTGAAGTTTGGCTTTGTAAACTTGGCCCAGACTGGCAGCAGCGATCGGGAGGGGGGAAATTTCTTTGTAAAGCTGGAAAACGCTACGCCCGATTTCTTCTTCAATAATAGCCAAGGCGATCGGGGTGGGGAACGGCGGCAGTTGATCTTGGAGTTTAATCAATTCATCCAAGAAATCTTGTCGAATCAAGTCGGGGCGGGTTGAGAGCGCTTGGCCAACTTTAATGTAGGTGGGTCCAAGAGTTGTCAAAGTATCGCGAAGCTGTTTGGCGCGGGCCTGTTGGTTGCCCTCGGCTTTGCCCATAGATGCATCAATTTGCCAGCCGATGAAGAAGCTGAGGAATAGAAAAATAATTTTGAGTGCGCGACCGACAATCAGCCAAGGTTGGAAACGATACATTCGGGCGATCGCGTCTGCATCATAGCGTCGCAGTTGTGTTCGAGCCTGTTTATTAGAATACTGCACTGCGATCGCCTCTGATGGTCTTGAATCTGTGGGTTATCAGTCTGTTGCTAGGTGAATAGACATCGAACAGACATCTGTTACCTAATAGCTATTCTAATATACGAAATTACACCGAATAATACGGCATTCCGAATAACCTAGGTGGAAACTGCATCTTGATAGGTTGCGAAATTTTCTATGAGATTTATTCCATTCCTGATTCCGTATCCGAAAAAGAGGTGCTATAACGGGTAAGGCAGTTGAAAGCCAAGATCCGATCGACCTCGTTGTGTGGGCGGGCATCTAGGCTTAGTAATCTAGAAATGTAATGAGGGTATTTCCGTGGCAGTCGAGACCATTGAACAACGCAAAGTCGTCCGTAAGTTAGCGCCTCAGTATCGTGTTCTGCTTCACAATGATCCCTACAATTCCATGGAGTACGTGGTCAAGATGTTGATTCAGACGGTGCCCATGCTGTCGGAAGCTCAGGCTGTGAATGTGATGATGGAGGCCCACAATAATGGATTTGGGTTGGTGATTACCTGTGCGATGGAGCCAGCGGAGTTTTATAGCGAAATGCTGAAAACTCACGGTTTAGATAGTTCTATTGAGCCAGCAGATTAGGCCCATGGCAAAATTACGAATGAGCCGTCAACTGGGTGTTCAAGAGTCTAAATTAATGCGATTGCTTGCATCCTTGAAACAATTTCCGGCTCCGATTCGGGTGATTTCGTTTCTGTTAATATTGGGACTCTGTTGGGTACCATTTGCATTGCCAATCTTATTGTTGGTGAATGATGCAAATTTACGATCGTTGTTGACGATGCCAATTTTGTATTTATTGTTTGTGGGGTTACTTCAGATTTGGAATCCGGCGGTTCATTCTGAAAATCAACCCTTGAAGCGCTATGGATTACGATCGTTAAATTTGAACTTTAAAAATCTCTTCTCCGGGTTACTTGTAGCCTGGGGATTTGTTTTAATATTGTTCTTTTTTCAAGGCGATAGAGGTTGGGTACAGTGGTTTAATCTGTCGCCTGGTTTGAGTAAAATTGTACTCGAAAGCTTTGTCGTGTCTTTGGCGGTTGGGTTTGCGGAAGAATTGCTATTTCGTGGATGGTTATTAGATGAATTAGAACGTGATTATTCACAAGGAACGGCAACGATCGCCTGTTCTGCTATTTTTGCGATTTCCCATTTCATTCGACCTTGGGATCAATTTATTGCAGGTTGGTTAACATTTCCAGCATTGTTTATTTTAAGCATCACCTTAATCTGGGCAAAGCGATCGACTCAAGGGCGTTTGGGATTGTCCATTGGCCTTCATGCGGGTTTGGTTGGTGGGTATTACATTCTGAATGTTGGCAACTTGGTCAAACCCATTAGTTCTGTTCCAACTTGGTTGACCGGAATGAATGGCAATCCTTTGGCGAGCATTTCAGGCGTGACGGCATTGATTACGATCGCCTGTTTGGTTCGCTTCTGCGGACAGATAAATCAGCGACGCATTAGGGCGATCGGTTCAACATTGAACTCACCAAGCTCTTAAAACCATAGATGAAAACCATCTATCCATCTCAGTTCAGTCTAGGCATTGACGGAATTCTAGCGAGTACTCGCGATCGCAATAATTCTGGTCGATCGCGATAAGCCATCATGCCATCCGACTTTGAATGATATAGCGAGGCGCATTCTAAAACTGCTATCGCTGTAGAGTCTAAATACTCCTTTGTAACCGGGAGATTAATAAACAAGTAGGTATGTTTTCCCGGTGAGACAAATGCGACTGCACAAGAACGATCGCAAACTCCCATACAGGTCACACTTTGAATGGTGTAATCTTCACGCAAATCCCAATCTTGATGTAAATGCTGTAATTGGTGGAGTAATTGCTCACCCTCACTCGCAATCCCATCAGTTCTCATTTGCGCAGTTCCACCACAATTGCTACAAACAAACACAGTATGTTGATGATTCATTGTATTATGACGCACTAAATTTCCCGCTTGGACGGCGCGATCGACGGATGAATAATCCCGTCAATAATCCCAATGCCACCATTCCCACAAAGTATGTCAGTGACGTGAGTCGAACTTGAAGCGGTGGAGCAACGCCTTCTACTTCTAATGTTTCGCCGACTTCGATCGGGGTAAATTGAAGCCCAGAATTAGTAAGGGGGGAGACGATCGCAACCACTTTATGAGGTGCACCATCGAAAAATTGCTGTTGCCAAGCAAACTGTCCGGCAGTATCTGTTTTCCCTTGCATTGAAAAGGCTGTCCAATCATGCTCAAGTTGAGTACTCGTCACTTGTATTTGCGCATTGACAGGCTTTTGGGTCTTAAAGTCTAGAACTGTCACTTGCAAACTCGCAGCTTGCCCCACCATGGCTTGGGTGTCTCCCGATAATCGAACATTCAATCCTTGTGATACTGTATCTTTCACCAAGGTAGAGGATGGTGCGGATTTGGTTTCGTGATCCATTGCCATGGACATATGCGATTGAGCCAATTCTGCACTGACATTGATATACAAAAGTACGCCGATCGACATTATGATCAATCCGCTCAATAGTAAACGCACATTTTTCGGTGCAATCTCACCCGGTCGAATGGGTTGCCGCGCACCAATTATCCAGCCGCCAACTAATCCAATCGCAAATAAAATCAGCAATAATTTTATAAGATTTTGATATTTAATGCCATTCTCTTGAACAGAGAGAATTTGGGTTTGCTGGAATGGCTCAAAGTTAGCCCCGATAGCAGGTGCAACATCCATTTTGAATGTATAGTTCCCGCGAATGGGCATCATTTGTTGAAGCTTCAATTCACCTTGAGAGGCGATCGTCTCTACATCTAAAAGCTTTGTACCTTCGACAATGGGAAAGTCCGTTGTCAGAAATGGATTAACGGATGGCGTAAGAATTTGCAAATGAATCTTGGCATTCTGAATCGGTCTCCCAGCACCATCGATCGCTTTAAAGCTAAATTGGGGAGGGGGTTCGACTTTTTCGGCTTCGGCTTCAAAGGGAAAGATTTTTTCGATTGTGGGTTCAACAGAGAGACCGATCGAAGAAAGTGACGATTGAGCAGGTACTTTTGTCCCATAAAAAACTGTGCTGACTAGAAAAACTATTCCAATCAACAATGAAATATTCCGTTTTGACATAATTCCGAATTAGTATTAAGAACAAAAACAAGCGTCAGACTTTAATGGCAGGCAACGGCTGCTGTATGGTGGCGCAAGGAATGAACTTTGTCATGAATGGCAGGATAGGTCGTGAAATAGACAGTCCATAGAATCAGTCCAGACAATGATAAGTAAAGTGCTGACTGGCCAGCGGTCGAAAGGGTTAGGCTGATTGCCTTTTGCCCGAAAGAAGATTGTGTTTGAGTTGTCATTCTGTACCTCGCAGATAATAATATGTGAAGAGTTGTGATTGGCGGGCATCCTGGCTTAGGAAGCGATCGACTTCCTTTCACAGTTGCGGGACAGCGATGGATTTTCACCAAACTTTCCCCGTTTCCTCTAGTGGCTGCTTCCCAACTAGAACCAATATCGTTGTCACTATAGCATTATTGAGAATCGTGCGTTTCACGGAACCAGAGAAACCGGATATTACACAATCCTCATTTCTAAGCGCTAAATTGTTGAATTAACCAACGACTCACAGCCCCATCATCATCCGTCTGACTCCTTTGTAACACCTCTTCTACAAGCCCCATGGGCAATCCTGGCAATACCAAGGAAGTCTGAATTTGCCGACTGCCACCATTCGCAACTTCAAATGCAATGATCTTTGCGGCCTTAACATTTACAACCCAATACTCGCCTACTCCCAGCCGTTCATACAATAAGCGCTTACCGCCCAGATCATCACTCAGGGTCGTTGACGAGATTTCGATCGCTAACGTTGGCGCACCCCAAACTTCAACATCAATAGGCTGATTGTTCTTGGTAGGACGTTGAACTTCAGAATCAATGTAATAGGCTAAATCCGGCTGACACTCACGCTCTCCAGATTTCCGAAAACTACCATTAACAAATGAGACAAATGAAAAATTCTTCATTGCGCCATAAAAACCGATCGTAGTCGCAAGTAATGCATTATCTTGTGCATGAGCCGATCCAGTAGGCATAGTCTCAATCCTCATCAATCCTAGATCGTAATAACAGCGAGCATGGGTTTGTTCTGAATCTTCAGATGCCACTAAAAACTCGTCCCAAGTCGCAGAGATCCAGGCATCTGTTGTGATGAGTTGTTGAGGAGTCGGTAAGGTGCTAACCATTAATGAGTACCGTCTAGTTTAATCAAAGGGACTAGATGTAACATAAAATCCCGTTTACCGATCGGAGCTTCTGCCATTCGTAAAATGTCGTAGGCTGTTGTGAGATGGAAATAGAAATTTGGCATCAAAAAATCATCAACATATGAGAATCCAGATAGTTCAATGTATGCCCCTTGCTCAGCATTAATACGTTTGACTTCTGAGAGCTTTGTGTCATCGATCGTAATCTTATTCAACAAGTCTTTAGTTGATAAAATATAACTACGGGCTTCTGCTAAAGATCCAACTTCAGGATTTAAATTACTTTCTAATTCTCCTAAACACCATAATGCAAAATTACGAGGTTGGTTACAGGTAAACGCAATTTGTGTACCAAAAGGGAGCATATCCGGTGCGATGCGTCGCTGTAACAGAGACTCAGTGTTTTCAGCGAAATGGTTCTCTACTATGTTTAAAAGATGACTTAGGGTATCGAGTCTAGAACTGAAGATATCTTGTAACGCCGTGATCCGCTGCCTTTCCATATGCTTTCCAGATAGTAAAACTTGAATACACACTTCCAGTATAAACCTTCTCTATTTGCTCAGAAAACAATTTGAAAAATAAAAAGTTGAGAGACAGTTTAAATCTCTCAACTTTGATCTGAAGTCAATCCTTTAACATGTCTTCAACGGTCAAATCTAGAATCTTAAAACTCTATCTCTCAAACTTCTAGCTCTCAACTGAACTCAACGCCTGCTCGACCCGACGGAAATCGAATCCTATGGAGCGCAGTGCGTGCCAGAGATGGCCTTGTAAGAAGAAGAATGCCAAGAAGAACTGAGTATTGGCCAACCATGCGCGAGACGAATGCTTGCCTAATGCCAGAGTGACGCTATCTGCAAAGTAAGGCACAACTCCAAATTTGATATCCAACGGTGCGCCGTAGAATTCAGTTGGATAGGCCATGGTGTTCACAGCGCAGAAGTATGCAGCTACGAAACCCGCTAACGCAATGCCGCCGAGTGAATAGGACAGAATCGCCTCACCCGAGAATGACAATACTTTCTTCGCCCAACCCAATGGAGGAATCAAAATGTGCCATACTCCGCCCCCAATTAGCATCAAGCCGACAAAAATATGTCCACCGACAATATCTTCAAGGTTATCTACGCTGGCGAAGTGAGTTTGATAGCCATAAATAACCAAGGGATCCAATGTTGGATTGGTGACAATGCGAACCGTTTTAGAGGCCGCATCATAAATTCCAATGTTGGTGGCATACCATGCAAATAGCAATGCGCCAGCACCCAAGAACAACAAATGATGTCCGAGAATGAATCCAAGCTTTTTTGGGTCCTCCCATTTAAAGTCAAACTTCTTTGCACGGCCCGTTGCATCGCTGAGACTTGCAGGTGCTTTGAAAGTATGAAAGAGCGCTCCTGCACCGAGAACGGCTGACGAAATAAGATGCACAACCCCGACGACAAACATTGCGTAGGTATTGGTTACTACACCGTTATCACCGACTCCAATGCCAAGTGTGGCTAAATGGGGCATTAAAATTAAACCTTGCTCACCCATGGCGATCGTTGGGTCAAAGCGCGATAGTTCAAATAACGTAAATCCGCCAGCCCACATTGTGGTTAAGGCCGCTTGTCCGACATGGGCTGCGATGAATAAGCCTGACATATCGGCGAAGCGGGAGTTTCCAGCCCACCATCCATATTTCACAGCACTGTTTCCGTAGCTTTGCATTATGTCCTCCAGAACTGCAACATAAACCGATCGAATGTCTTGCGAGGTAAGGTTTCAACTTCGTTACTGAAATTAAGACTCAATTACTTCGCTGCATCTAATCTACAAAGATTCTCAAATAGATCAAGTTAACTTTTGTGTCAGAGAAACTTGATGTAAAGCTAAAACCCTTATTTAGCAGTTGTTTGTGTTAATTGAACTTGTCTTCGAGGTCCGATCGCATCCAATTTTTAACTTGTATCTCAAGACACAATTGCAAATTTATTGACAGTTATTCTCATTTTGTTCTATGGTTTCCGTATATTCATCCCTGAAAGAGCATCGATCGCATGACAATCATTTTGAGTCTTATTGCTTGGGGTTTGGTGGTGGGCTTTGTTTGTAGTTTGGGAGTTGCTTCTGTCGAAGGTTGGAAGCAATTGCGTCGAATGCATCAGGTTCCTTGTTCTCGCTGTGTATATTTTACAGGTGACTACAATCTCAAATGTACAGTACGACCTTGCGATGCATTGACAGAGCAGGCGATCGATTGTCGAGATTTTGAAGTTGTGACACGTAAACGTCCTCGCTTTGAGAATCCAATCCCTAAAGAAATTTGGAAATATTTCCACACTAAAGTCAATCTCCCTAAGATTCAAGTAAGGGTTCAATCCAGCATTGAAGTAAGTTCCCAAACAAATTTTAGTCTATCGAAAGATGAGGGAATTCCAATGCTTTATTCAGATTTTTAGATGTTTAGCCGCAGCATTCAATGGTTACAAATACTCAATATTTAGGAGTACTTTATGATTGATAGTTTTGAGTTAGTAAGTTTGCCGAGCGTGAGTCAACGATCGCTTTGTGAACAGTTTGGTTGGGAGTACCGTGATGTCGCGAAGACAGCCAAATATTTAGGGATGGCAACGCATGATTATTTGCAAGCGAAAACAGGCTGGTGGCTTTATTTGGAGCGTTATTATCCGCCGGAGGTCGGGCCTCAAATCTTGCGTCGAGCCATGCTAATTCGTCAGCTCGATCATCAACATTAGAGTCAATATCAGAGTCACTATTAGAACTAGGAGAGATTTCATGACTACATCTGTATTATCAAAACCAAAGTCTATACCGATCGCCCCCGATCGTAAATTTCCTTGGTGGGCTGGGAATGCACGTCTTACCAATTTGTCTGGGCGACTGTTGGGAGCGCATGTGGCCCATTCGGGATTGATTGTATTGTGGGCAGGAGGCACGACCCTGTTTGAATTATCAAATTTAGATAGCACGCGACCCATGGCTGAACAGGGACTTATTTTATTGCCCCATTTAGCGAGTTTGGGTATTGGAGTTGGTGCAGGCGGAATGGTGATCAATACCTATCCGTACTTCTTGATTGGCGTATTACATTTGATTTCATCTGCTGTATTGGGTGCGGGTGGAATGTTTCATGCACTGAAAGGTGAAGCAAAACTGAAGGAAAAAGAAGATTTCCCTGGATTCTTTAGCTATCGTTGGGAAGATGCGCGCAAGATGACAACGATCTTGGGCATTCATTTAACATTGCTGGGCATTGGGGCTTGGTTGTTGGTATTTAAGGCGATGTTCTTTGGTGGATTATTTGATTCTGCGTTAGCTAATGGCGGTGATGTACGAATTATCACCAGTCCAACGATCGACCCCTTGCGAATATTTGGATATTTGGTCGGTGAGCATGGTTGGTCGGGAATGGCTGCGGTTGATAATTTAGAAGATATCGTCGGCGGCCATATGTGGGTCGGGACGCTGTGTATTCTGGGTGGCATTTGGCATTGTGCAACGGAGCCATTGGCTTGGGCTAAAAAAGTATTGGTGTATTCCGGTGAAGCTTATTTGTCCTATAGTCTTGCGGGGCTGGCTTATATGGGTGCATTGGTTTCATACTTTGTCGTTGTCAATGGCACTATGTATCCTGAAGTATTCTATGGACCTTTAAATAGTTTGTACAATATTGATGGATCGGTATCAGCACGCGGCTGGTTGCATACGGTGCATGGTGCGTTTGCTGTGTTGTTGTTATTTGGACATATTTGGCACGCAATTCAAGCTAGGGCTGCAAACGTTGGAATTGGATTTGCCTACTCGAATACAGACGATCGGGCGGTAAATGCGGTGATGTTGGGTAATGCGGAATTTGTTGGAAATTTGTCTACACCATTAAATTCATTGAGTTTTAGCCGGGACTTTTTATCGGGTTTACCAATCTTTCGATCGGGACTTTCGCCATTGCGGCGGGGGCTGGAAGTAGGAATGGCTCATGGATATTGGTTGATTGGACCATTCTTGAAGCTTGGGCCAATGCGTGATAGCGATCAGGCTGCATTAGTCGGATTATTGGGGGCTTGTGGTGCGGTTGTGATTGCATCGGTGTTTATGAGTTTGTATGGTCGTGTGACGTTCGATCGGCCATTACAACTACGATCGGCGACAGTCACTTTAGATTCATTGCAATTGCCAGAAACATTACAAACCGTCAGTAGCTGGAATCAGTTCTCATTGAGTTTCTTAGTGGGTGGCTGTGGGGGTGCATTCTTTGCCCATGAATTCATAACACATTTGACATTGCTGAAATAGATTTACTGAAATAGATTGACGAACTGCTGTTGTTTTGGGAATTAATCATGACTGTATCTGTTGCAAAAACATACGTTGAACATAATAAAAAGTATGAATGGCTAATTGGGAATGCTCGATTGGTTCGGTATTCTGGATTGCTATTAGGTGCGCATTTAGCTCATGCAGCATTAATTGTGCTGTGGGCTGGAAGTACTACATTGAGTGAGCTTCAGCGATTGCAATTGGGTGTGCCATTGGGGGAACAACATATGACAGTGTTGCCCCACATTGCGACTTTGGGCTTCGGGGTCGGGCCGGGTGGAACTATTGTTGATGCCTATCCATATTTAGTGATTGCGGCATTGCATTTAGTTTCATCAGCAGTGTTGGCCGCAGGTGGGCTTTATCATATTGTCAAAGGTCCGGCAGATTTAAGTAAAGGATCGGGCCGATCGAAAATGTTTCATATTAATTGGCAAGATCCGCGTAGATTGGGATTGATTTTAGGCCATCATTTATTATTTTTGGGATTAGGGGCGATCGCATTGTATTGGAAAGCGACTGATGGTGGTGGTTTGTATGATGGCGTGAGTCATATGGTCCGAGTGGTCCGTCAGCCGACTGTTAATCCTGTTGTGATTTTTGGGTATTTGGCTGGACAAACACCAACGGGCTACAGTCAATGGGGATTAGCGGCGGTTGATAATTTAGAAGATATTGTCGGTGGGCATTTGTGGATTGGAATTGTGCTGTTGGCGGGCGGCATTTGGCATATTCTGGTTCCGATGTTGCCTTGGGCGCGGCGAGTATTGCAAGTGAGTGGTGAAGCGTTGTTGTCTTATAGTCTCGGGGGTTTGGCTTTTATGGGCTTTCTTTCCGCTGCTTTTGCAAGTCACAATTCATTAGCGTATCCGACTGAACTCTATGGTGATGACACCTTGGGGTTGGCTAATGGTCAACTGTTGGTCGCAACGATCGCATTAGTCGGTCATCTCTGGCATACATACCGAGTGCGGAGTGGTGAATTATTGGAGCAGGTTTATGCGGAGTGGAATTGGCAAATGATGATTCCGGTTCCTCGTCCTGTGATTGCTGAGGAGCCGATCGTAGTGGTGGCCATAAAAACAGAATCAGGAATTAATGCTGATGTCGATACTTCTGAATCTAAATCTAAATCTGAACGATCGGCATAAATAGTTCAAAATGTAATCGTGAATACGACTAATTTTAAGACCAATCTACTATAATGATAATAGAATTCAATAAGAGTAGACGTCGCATTGAATTTGAGTCATGACCTCTAGCTAGTATGGTAAGTGGGTGAAACCAGCACATACTCGTTGTGTCGTTGGAACGGAATACTTCCTAAACAGATTCTGAGACGAGATGCCCCTAGTAAGCATCTCGTTTTTATTTGATTTTATTGTTTACTAATGAAATTGACTCTCAATAATTTATGTGCTAACTTATGATTTAATTTGCTATTCCATGCTCTAACACATTAATTGTTGACTTGATATTTTGAGGAAAATCTGAATCATGCTAGCTTCCCGATTGCAACAGAAACCTATTTGGTTAAGACTCCGATCGAGTTCTATTGGAATCGCTTTAATTGTTGTCTTAATCTCGATTTGTGTATTAGCAATGTCTCAAGGAACAATTGCGCTGAGTTTGAGTGATCTAAGTTCGGCATTTCTACGTCAGGGCAATCCGGTCTACCAAACTATTCTATGGGATTTACGAATTCCTAGAGTAATTGCAGGAGTTCTGGTCGGTGCGTCGCTGGGGATGTCGGGCGCCATTTTGCAGGGAATTTTGCGTAATAGTTTGGCCGATTCATTTGTGCTGGGCATTTCGTCCGGGGCGGGGTTGATGGCCGTATTGCTTCTGAGCCTCGGTGGGTTGCAACTTTGGGTGCCTGTTGGTGCTTGGGTGGGGGCGATGTTGGCTTCTATATTGGTTTATGGTATTGGTTTGATGGGCAAGGTTCGGACGACGGAGAGATTGATTTTAGCCGGAATTGCGATTAGTGCATTTTTGGGTTCAATTCAAACTTTAGTTCTATTGTTTGCCGCAGAAAACCGGGTGCAGGCTGTTCTTAATTGGCTGATTGGTAGTCTTAATGGTAGAGGCTGGGAAGAAGTCAGATTAGTCGGTCCCTATGTATTGATTGCGATCGCACTGGGCATTGCCTTTAGTCAGCAGCTTAATGTATTGAATTTGGGTGATGAAATGGCAACAGTCATGGGAATGTCTGTAGTCCGATCGCAAATTTTGTTAGGTGCGATCGCAAGTTTATTAGCCGCCAGTGCTGTGAGTATGTCTGGATTGACGGGCTTTGTGGGATTGGTTGTACCCCATGGAGTAAGGCTTTTGGCAGGTAGTGACTACCGTTTAATTTTGCCCTATAGCGCATTGGTTGGGGCTTGCGTATTGGTCGGGGCTGATTTGTTGTGTCGGTTAGGAACCATTGAATTCCCCGTTGGTGCAGTCACGGCATTGCTAGGATCGCCTATCTTTGTTGGGTTGATATACCGTCGAAGTCGAGGAACTGCGTGATGATGACCCAAGCTACTACTGCTACTACTATTTCTGCCCCAATTTTAGATATTCAAGGTATTTCTGGTGGATACGACTTGTTTCCTTTGATTCAGGGACTTTATTTGAGTTTAGAATCGGGAAGCTGGTTAAGTTTAGTCGGGCCAAATGGATCGGGGAAATCAACAATTTTGAAATTGATTAGCCGAATTCTCAAGCCATCATCCGGCAGCGTTTATCTCAATGGTAAATCAATTCAAACCCAGACCCCGCAAGCTACAGCCCAAACGCTGGCATTTTTGCCTCAGCATCAAACCATTCCCCAAGCATTGACGGTTCGACAACTAGTAGGACTTGGACGATCGCCCCATCAAGCTTGGTATCAGTGGAATCTCTCGGCTCATGATGATGCCATAGTAGATCGCTGTATTAAACAAGTGCAATTGGGAAAATTTTCCGATCGGAATGTTGAAGATTTATCAGGTGGTGAACGGCAACGGGCATTCTTGGCATTGGCATTAGCCCAAGAACCAAAGGTTTTGCTACTCGATGAGCCGACCACTTATTTAGATGTGCATTATCAGCTCGAATTGCTCGAATTGCTCAAACAATTGAATCAAGATCAATCATTAACGATCGTCACCGTATTGCATGAACTCAATCTTGCCACTCGGTATAGCGATCGGATTGCCGTATTGAATGCGGGATCGCTCCACAGCATTGGTTCGCCGAATGTTGTGATGACGATTGAAATGTTGGCTGAAGTGTTTAAAATTAATGCCGAAGTTGTTCAAACCCACGTTGGTGTTCAAGTTATTCCTCTATCTCCAATTCTATAATCAAACTGAAAATCATGAAATTTGCGATCAATCTTTTCACCGCTTCAATCCTTCTGACTTCACTTCAAATGGTTTTTGCCTATCAAGTCAAAGCTGAACCAAAAACCCCAGATCTTGAATTAGGAGCCATTCGGGTAAACGATCGCCCCATAGTATCTCAACGTGCTGATTTACTGAGCCAAAGTCCGATCGTTCCAACCCCACCGCCGGAAGAAACTGAAGAAGAACTCGTTGTCACTGGAACCCGAACACCTCGCGCCGCTAAGACGACACCTGGAACAATTACGGTTTTTGACGGTAAATACCTTGACAATAATTATATTCAAAATATTCAAGATCTAATTCGCTATGAACCTGGTGTGAGTGTTCAAAACAGACCAACTCGTGCAGGTAATGCAGGATTTACTATTCGTGGGATTAGTGGCAATCGTGTGTTCATTCAAGTGGATGGCATTAGAATTCCTGATTCATATTTCAATAGTGGCCGTGATGTCGTTGATTTCGATGCCATTAAGCGCGTGGAAATTATTCGGGGTCCAGCTTCGACACTGTATGGTAGTGATGCGATCGGTGGTGTCGTGTCCTACATCAGTAAAGATCCAAAAGACTATCTAAAAGTATTCAATCGTGATTTTTATATTAGTGGTCGTAGTGCATTTGAAAGTAGTAGTAATGCATTTGCTGAAACATTGACGATCGCAGCAGGTAAAGACAAGCTTTCTGGATTACTGATTTATACTCGTCGTGATGCCAATCAACCGAGTGTCCTCGGGAACCAATCGCCCAATCCTCAAATCCTCGACACCAATAATATTCTTGCTAAACTAGTCTACGATATTGACCCAAAAAGCAGTTTACGATTGACAGGTGAATTCCGTGATAATCGGACTGAAACCAACATACTCAGTTCCCTCGGGCCATTGCCTGGACCACCAGGATCTAGATTGGTAGGGCAAACTGCGATCGACTATGCTAGACGCGATCGGATTAGTTTAGATTATAAATTCGACAATACCGCAAGTAATGAAACTGGAATATCACCATTACTTCAGCGTATTCAAGCTAAGGTATACTATCAAAATTCTGAAACAATTGAAGATACCCTTCAATCTAGATTCTCTGGAACATCGGCCCGTAGACGAGTTCAAAATAACAAATTTCAACAGAATATTTTCGGGATTGATGCCCAAGCCGAACTTGCCTTTAAAACGGGACAACTCAATCATCGCCTCGCGTTTGGAGCAGACTATTCCACCACATCCACTAGTCGCCCGCGTGACAACAGCGAAATCACCATCGCCACAGGTGTGATTAATAAAACAGTCGCTGGTGAGAGATTTCCGAATAAAACATTTCCCGATACAACGACCAATCGCTTTCGCATTTATGCACAAGATGAAATTGAATGGGGAAATTTCACCTTAATTCCAGCAATTAGTTATGATGTATACAATCTGACCCCACGATCGGGCGACCCTGATTTCGATCGAATCAATATCAGTAACTATTCTGTTTCACCAATCTCGGCCTCTAAAATATTGCCGAGTTTGAAAGCCATTGCCAAACTTACACCCGAACTAGCACTCTATGGTCAATATGCCAGAGGGTTCCGCAGTCCGCCTTATGACGATGCGACAACTGCATTTACTAACTTTGCCCAAGGCTATACCGTTCTCCCAAATGGATCACTCAAACCTGAAAGCAGCGACAATTTTGAATTAGGATTAAAATATAGCAATCCTAGTTTTTCGGGTAGTATTGCCGGATTTTATAATCGATATACCGACTTCATTGATTCAGTCCAAATCGGCACCACTAGTATTGGCGGCCAATCATTACGTCAATTTCAATCGAAGAATACATTGGGTGCAGAAATCTATGGTGTTGAAGCAAAAGCTGAATATCGGTTTAGTGGTAAACCCGAAGGATTTAGTATATTTGGAACGATCGCATTTGCCGATGGTAACAATCTTGAAACCAATCAAGCCTTAAACTCAGTTGATCCCTGGAAGCTGGTGACAGGATTACGGTATCAAGCTCCGAAAAACCAGTGGGGCGCAGATTTGATTGCTTCGATCGTTGGTCAAAAAAGCCGATATGACCTCACGTCAACACCGACACAGTTTAAACCACCCGGTTTTGCAACAGTTGATTTAGTCAGCTACTACAACATCAATCCCAATACCAAAATCAATCTCGGTATCTACAATTTACTAAATGCCAAAGTCTGGAATTGGTCTGATGTCAATGGATTGGCAGCTAGTGATCCCACCTTAGACTTATATACTCAACCAGGAATTAGTGCTTCTGCCAGCATTCGTGTTCAGTTTTAATTCACTTAGCTTGTTCACCTAACTTGTCGTTAACTAATTCATAGGCTTATTTATGACATTGATGACCCGATCGTTCTCCTTAATAACTATTCTGACTGTGCTGGCAGGGTGTTCAACGGCACCTCCAACTAGGCCGCCAATTGCTCAAAAGGCATCACCTATTACCCAATCTCCGATCGTCGAAGCTAATCGAATTGTCTCCCTCAACTCACTATCTACTGATATTATTAGTCAATTGAGCAAAAATAAATTAGTAGGAATTACTGGCAGTAAGCTTTTGGATCAAAACCCAGATCTCAAAGACTTGCCTAGAGTTGCTGAAGGTCGTACACCGCCCAATCTCGAAAAAATTGTGGCTCTTAAACCAGATCTTGTCATTGGATCCGAAGGGTTTCACGATCAAGCCCTCAACCAGCTCAAGAGCATGGGAATCAAAACCCTCGCGACCAGCAGCAGCGATTTTGCCGCCCTCAAAGATCTAACCCAGACGCTTGCCACCATGACGGGAAGCGATCCTAGGCTATTGCTCAAGCGCTATGACTCTTGGACTAAACCTCGATCGAACCCTGCATCTGTACTGGTTATCGCGGGTTATCAGCCGATTCTCTCCCCCAATAAAACAAGTTGGGCGGGCGATATGCTTCAACGATCGAGCCTCACCAACCTCACGGCTGATCTTCAAGGTGAAAGTCCTCAGCGCGGTTTTGTTACGCTTTCCCCTGAGAAAATTTTAGAGGTGAATCCCGATCGGCTTATTTTGGTTGATACTGGGGATGGCACCGTTGAGAAATATAAAGCCTCGCCCTTTTGGAGCCAGCTTAAAGCCGTTCAGACTAATCAAATCCGCACCTTCGATTACTATGGGCTAGTCAATCCTGGCAGCCTTGACTCAATTGAGAAAGCTTATCAAAAATTGAATTCAGAGATCTAGGCTTATTTTTAGGAGTCATGCCTCATGTTATCGGAAGGACTCAGCGATCGTGAACTCTGTGAGGCTCTTGGACTGGATCACCCATCGATCGTGAGCGAAGCCAAGCGTCAATGCATTTCTACTAATGATTTTTTAGCACGTAAAACGGGCTATCGCTTGTGTTTCGACTTTTTTTATAGTCCGGATCCACTGCTACTTCAACCAGATTTCCCCATGATACAAACCTTTGAAGTCCAACAGTAAATTCTATTATTGCTATTCTTTATCAATAAACTATGTTATGCTCATTTTAACAGCTTGTTGAGTAACTATCTCAATAAAGGTCCGGTGACTAAAGCTGACTTGGCGACAAGATAAAGTTTTGCGCCTGTCTAACAAGATGATGCAGACCATGCTCCTAGATAGCTGTTTTCTTTTGGAGTGCATTCTATAGAACAGGCGTTTTCTCATCTAATCGTTGTTTTTTGTTTCTCTCTAGATGATTGGTTTTCGATCGCTTTTAATAGGTCTGCAATTAGGGCGATCGAGAATTCTTTTTTTAGTACTTTCTATTTTTTGAACCTGTAATTGAACGGATGAATTGGTGTCATGGCTAAAAAGATTGGACTTTTCTACGGAACTCAAACAGGCAAAACTGAAACTTCTGCGGAAGAGATTCAGGCTGCTTTTGGTGGAGATTTAGTTACTCTCAACGATATTAGCAACGCCTCCGCTAGTGATTTTGATGACTATGATTGCATCATCATTGGTTGTCCGACTTGGAATATTGGTGAATTGCAAAGTGATTGGGATGGGTTCTATGAATCTGAATTAGATGCCATGAGTTTTGCAGGTAAGAAAGTTGCTTACTTTGGAACTGGGGATCAAATTGGCTATGCCGATAATTTCCAAGATGCCCTAGGAATTTTAGAGGAGAAAATTAGTGGTTTGGGCGGTCAAACTGTCGGACTAACTTCGGTTGATGGCTACGAACACGATGCCTCTAAAGCGCAAAAGGGTAACCAGTTTGTGGGGTTGGCACTAGATGATGACAATCAACCTGAATTGAGTGCAGAACGAATTAAGACTTGGGTTACTGAGCTTCGATCGGCATTTGAAATATAGGCTAAATTCTAACTGTTTACTTTTAACTATTATGTCATCATCTCTTCCAATGTTGGCTCCCGTTATCCTATCCGATGTTCTTAGTAATTCAATTCAGTTGTCTAACTTAGTTGTTTGGGTAAATGTGAGTCCCAGTTTAAAATCCCTTGACTCACCATTGTTAAAACTTCTAAGTGAGGCGCTTCCTGTTGTTCGATGGGAATATTTTCAAACTTGGGATGAAGGGAGTTCATTGGAAAGTGCGGTTGAACTTTTAGCAAGCTTTTTACAACAGCAATCTAAACCTGTTCATTTAGGTGGCCATGGCATTAGTGGTGTGGTCGCTATGATGACAGCCAATCGCTATCCTCATTTAGTAAAAACTTTAATTTTATTAGGTACAAGCCCTCAGCCAGGAATGACTTGGCACGCTTATTACTACCATCAACGAGCGATATTTCCACTAGCTCAAAGTCGAATTTTAACCCAGCTTGCGCAATCATTATTTGGTCCAAGTGTTGGGTGTTCAGTTAAAACCTGCGTCCATCTTTTAGGTCAAGATCTAACCGCGTCTCCGTCACCTCACTCTATTTTCCACCTTGCAAAAATAGATCCTGTTGAGATAACAGTTCCGTTACTTGTTTGCGGGGGTGGACGAGATGTAATTATGACACCGCCCGACCAGGAAAAATGGAAGAAGAAGCTTAAATCTAGCGATCGGTTATGTATCGTGCCCAATGGCTATCACTTTTTTCATGCTGCTTATCCCGATCGAATTGCATCAGAAATTCTAGACTTTTTGAGCGTTCTAGCGATGTCTAGATTGACATAGAATCACACCAGCACCTCTAGGTTCGCGTGTAAAGCCGTGTCGCCAACTGAAGCGAATCTCAATTCTCCTAGCCCTTACGTTGTTTACTTTTCTCTTATTATCCTTCTCTATTGATTTTCGATACTAATTACGGTATTCTGCTATCTCTTGTGTATGTATAAATCAATTCTATTAATTAGTATCAGGTAACTAGTCTTGAGTCAGCCAATACCCGCCTTTTGGAATCGGCGCAAAATTATTCAGGCTGGCATCGGTGCAAGTTTAGGCATTGGTGGTGCAGCAATAGCTTGGTCACAACGACAGTCATTAATCTCACCTCAAGCGGCTGTCAAAGTTCCCTCCACAGTCCCAATGCATCATGGAGACAGGAACCATGGCAGTAGCATTAGCCCGACGGACATGCTGCGGGACTTCGATCGGGGAACTGTCACCCAAGAAAATGGTCGGACTGTCCGAGAATTCAAGCTGGTGGCTCAGTCTGGAGAATTGCAGCTCGACAAAGGCAATAAATTCATCACTTGGAATCTGAATGGTCGAGTTCCGGCCCCAACGCTGCGGGCCAATGAAGGCGATCGGATTCGCATCGTGTTTCAAAACAAAGGCGGCCATGCCCATTCTCTTCATTTCCACGGCGATCATCCCGCCAATATGGATGGCATTAAACCTGTGCGCAACGGTCAAGTATTCATCTATGAGTTTGACGCAAAACCCTTTGGTGTCCATCTTTATCATTGCCATGTTGCACCCGTCACGCGCCATATTGGCAAGGGTTTATACGGCATGTTTATTGTCGATCCACCGACCCCGCGTCCATTGGCTGACGAACTAGTCTTAATTATGGCAGGCTACGACGTGAATGGGGATGACAAAAATGAACTGTATGCGTTCAATGGAATTCCTCACTATTACATGCACAATCCGATCGCAATCCAGCAAGATCAACTCATTCGACTCTACGTTCTCAATATGATCGAATTGGATATTGCCGCCACCTTCCATCTCCATGCAAATCTATTCACTGTCAATCAAACGGGCCGATCGCCGACGGTGGGCAGTTACGAAACCGACGTCATCACCATGGGCACTGCTGAACGTCATATCCTAGAATTTAAGTATCACGAAACTGGGAAATTCATGTTCCATCCCCACCAAGATTTTATGGCAGAAGCGGGCTGTATGGGCTATTTCGATGTGATTGCTAATGCTTAGGAATAAGATTTAAATCCCCTTTTTAGGTCAGATTATGAGCGAGATTTCCACCTCATTATTGATTTTCGATCGCAAACTTGTGCTACTTTGACAGAGTGTCATTGAGACTGTATCGCATTCTGTGGCTGTCCCATTATTTCGTAAATCTGGTTCTAATTTCATGAAAGCTTCAACATTTATAGGACTTTGCTTGGCTGGAGTAAGCCTTTCCATACTGTCTGCTTGCAGTAACTCCGCGCCCACTACTACCACCTCCTCAGCCCCAAGTTCTGCTTCACCTGCCTCGGCTGATCATGCTGGAATGAGTCATGCAAAAAAGATTAATATCAACAATGCCCTGCTCTCACAACTCGACAAACTCGAAGCTAAATTAGGTATCCCTTCATTGTCCAACAAAATTCAATCCAGCCGTCCCTACGCAAAATCTGAAGAACTTGTTTCTAAAAATGTCATTAATCAAGCGCAATTTGATCAAATTAAAGACATGGTGACGATCGAAGAAATTGCCCTAACAGGTGAAGCAAAAGATCTAGATTATATGGTGAAACTTGGCTTAATGAAAGGCCATATGTATGTGGCAAAAGAGCTTTTAAATCTCGGCAAACCGGATCAAGCAGAACCTCACATTGGCCATCCGGTTGAAGAAATTTATGCTGATGTCGAAGACCAACTGAAGGAACGCGGTGTCAAAGAATTTAAAACATCATTGATGGCATTACAAGAACTCGTCAAAGCAGGTGCAAAGGACAAGGCAAAGGTTAATGCTGAATTTGATACGTCCATGAAGGCCATTGATGGTGCGATCGCAGTCCTCCCTGAGGCTCAACGGAAGTCGCCGGAATTTGTTATCCAAGTTATGAATGGCTTATTAGACACCGCAAATAGCGAGTATGGTGCAGCCATAGCAGATGGGAAAATTAAGGAGGCGATCGAGTACCAGGATTCTCGCGGATTTGTTGCGTATTCCAATGAACTATATAAAGGCATATCCAGCCAAATTGCAGCAAAGTCCCCGGATACCGGGAAAAAAATAAGTGTGGCATTAAAAGAACTTACTCTTAACTGGCCCACCCCTGTGCCTCCTGCGGCCCCTGTTAAACCAACTGAAGAGGTTTCTAAATTAATCAAAGAAATTGAGACTTCTGGACAAGCGATAAAATAAGGCTTGCATCAACTTGTAATCACAATAAGTTGCGATCTTATCTAGCGCCCTTATAGATTTTGATTCCCTAACCTCCTTCAAAAGGGGAAGCCGTATAATTTCACGCCAGATACTTCTATGCCGGACATTTTCAAGCGACAAAACAGGATATTAAAATCCCTGTTCAAGGAGGCCAGGGATTGGGAACCATACTCATAATTTGTAAGTTTAGTGTGAGATCTTCAACAATTATTTTATCCACTCCATACAGTCACCCACCGTAACAAACCCATGGACTTCAGCGCGGCCATTCCCACATTTGTGATTACCTTACGAGAGGGCGTAGAAGCGGCATTAGTCGTCGGAATCGTCCTCGCCTATTTGAAAAAATCCAGTCAATCGTACCTTAAAAATTGGGTCTATTCCGGTATTGGTTTTGGATTGGCCTTGAGTGCCATTATCGGCGTCATGCTAGGTTGGTTTCTTCAAAATATCGGTCAATCCAATGAAAAGTATGGTCCCGTTTTTGAGCCTGCGTTGGAGGGAATTTTTAGCTTGATTGCGATCGTATTTCTAAGCTGGATGTTGATCTGGATGACTCAGAATGCAAAGAGTCTCAAAGGTACCGTTGAGGGTGCTATTGGTAATGCTTTAAGCCAAACTCAAGCGGGTTGGGGAATCTTTAGCCTAGTCTTTTTCGCGATTTTGCGTGAAGGGTTTGAGACTGTTCTATTTATTGCTGCTAAATTTCAACAAGGCATTGCGCCTGCCATTGGTGCGGCTTTGGGTATTGTCAGTGCAGCGGCGATCGGTACGGCGATCTTCAAATTTGGAATGCGGTTGAATATTCGTAAATTCTTTTTATACATGGGCGTATTCTTGCTGTTGATTGTGTCGGGCTTAGTGGTTACCGCTCTGGGGCATTTTGATACGGCAGTGAATACCTTTGCTGGACTCGATCGTAAATCGGCTGATGCCTGTATTTTTTACGAACACTTTGCCTCCCCCATGAACCGATCGTGTATTCTTGGGCCAACGGTTTGGAACTTAAGTAAAATTTTGCCAGACGATCGATTCCCCGGATTGGTATTCAGTACATTATTCGGCTACACCCAAAAACTATTCGTGGTGCAGGCCATTGCTTATGTTGCATTTTTAGGGACGATCGGAACGCTTTATTTCAAGAGTTTGAATCAGCCTGTATCTAGGGTAATCTCTCTATCTAAGGGTCAATCTAAAACTGAGGCTACACAGAATCATAAGCCATCGGAATCATAAGACTGAAACTTGAGTAGTTATTGATGATGACGATGACGGATCAACGCTGTCATCGTCATTTGCGTTTGGATGGAAATACTCGTGAATTTGTTCAGCCATTTTAGGCCCAATTCCAGGAACTTTAGCAATTGAATCTACAGTAGCTTCGCGAATGTAATCAATCGATCTAAAGGTCGCAAGCAATTGTTTTTGACGATAATGCCCCAGACCTGGAATATCATCAAGGCGCGATCGTTGCATTCGTTTCGATCGTTGTTGACGGTGAAAACTTACAGCAAATCGGTGAGCTTCATCGCGCAATCGCCGTAAAAGTTGGACTCCGGGCTGGTCGGACTCCGTGGGTAATGGGGCAGATTCGCCCGGCAAAAATATTTCTTCTCGCTGCTTGGCCAAACTCACTACCCGAAGTTCTTCCAGAAGATTCATCTCTCGCAGCACATTGATCACCGCCGAAAGTTGCCCCTTCCCGCCATCAATCATAATCAAATCTGGAAAATCAGAGAATGCGGTCGATTGGCGAGTCAGGATCGATGACTCATTCCACTTCCGAATATGTTCTCCTCGTGCCTTTGCATTCGCATACTTCCGGAACCTTCGGGTAATGATTTCGGCCATACTCGCAAAGTCATCCGAATGACCCGGACGCACATCGGGATTCTGAATCTTATAGTGACGGTAATGTTGTTTTGCGGGCAATCCATCGACAAATACAACTTGAGACGCAACGGCATCCGAGCCTTGAATATGTGAAATGTCATATCCTTCAATGCGTTTTGGCAATTCCGGCATATCTAAAATTTCCGCTAAATCTTGCATAGCGCGATTATTCCGATCGGCCACCCGCTGAGTTCTCGCCAATTCATAGCCTGCATTTCGTTCCACCATTTCAATCAGTTCCGCTTTGCTCTGACGCTGGGGATTATCAATGGTAACTTTTCGTCCTTTTGCCTCCGTTAAATAGGCCGCCAACAGTTCTGTCTCCGGCAACTCATACTGCACCAAAATTTCCGACGGAATCTCGACTGGATCAACCGATTGATAATGTTCTTCCAATACCCGTTGCAAAATTGCCCCCGACTCGCCCGACTGCGCATCTGCCACAAACCCCAATCGTCCAACCAATCGTCCTGCCCGAATTTGAAACAATTGAATACAAGCATGATGATCATCACTCATCAATGCGATCGCATCTCGCGAAATGGTGTCATCCGTGAGCGTAACTTTTTGACCTGAATTTAAACTGGTCAATCCCGCAATTTGATCTCGCAATCGAGCCGCATGTTCAAAGTTTAACAATTCAGCCGCTTGCTCCATTTGTTCATTCAATGTTTCGACTAATTCACTTGTGCGACCTTGAAAGATCATGGCAACTTTTGTCAATGTTTTACGATACTCTTCAGGTTCAATCAATCCTTGGCAAATCCCTGGACAGCGCCCCATGTCGTAGTTTAAACAAGTTCGATCCTTATACATCGCCTGCAACCGTTGACGCATAGGAAAAATGCGTTTCATTAAATTCATCGTAGTGCGTAATTGCTGACTATCGACATAGGGACCATAGTACCGATCGTTCTTGTTGCCCATAATTCGACGACGGGTCGTAAAAATTCGCGGATAAGTTTCAGACCAAGTAATACAAACATAAGGATATTGTTTATCGTCTTTGAGCAATACATTGTATTCAGGTTTGTATTGCCGAATTAGATTAGCTTCGAGAGTGAGAGATTCGGCTTCTGTGTCGGTGACAATGAATTCAATTTCCGTCACCATTCGCATCATCTGATGAATGCGGGGACGACTATCGCTACCATTAAAATATTGACGTACTCTCGATCGGAGTTTTTTCGATTTGCCAATGTAGAGAATTTGATCACTCGCATTGCGCATGTAATATACGCCCGGTTCCGCTGGAACTTCCTTTAGGCGCAATTCCAATTGGTCGGGATCCTGCATCAATGGTAAAACTTTTACGGAAAGTGCTTTTTCTGCTTCCTTTGCTGTCTCTGTCGCAACCATGATGTTCTCCCGCACTAGTCCTCTAACAGTTTAGCGTTATGCGGCTAGACCGGGGAGTTGGTCTAGCCGTACCTATGGATTTACTTCTTACAACTACAAGTTTTGCAAGTGCAATCTGCTCCACATTGGCAGTTGTCGCCGCAACTACAAGTCGTCGTCGTTCCAGTGGTAACAATGCATCCGCAACGAGTAGTATTTGCAGCGATCGTTTCTTGAAGGGTCGGTTGAGTGGTCATAATCGCGTCCTGATTAACGGTATGGGTTCATCCTAAACCCTGTAGTCAGCTAGAGAGTCAAGGGGTGATTCAAAACTAGTTTTGCGGCAGAGTTCCAAAGAGTTCCAATGGTGATCCGGGTCCTGTAGGAGACTTGATACTTATCCGGTGATCTGTTGTCTTCTGTTATCTATAGTTATCTTTTTTAAAATGTTAGCTCCATGGATTGGATGGGTAAACTTGTGACTTCTGTAGAATTACACTATTACAGATCGAAGCCCCACTATCACATCCCTACGTCCCCTTATGCCAGACCAGCAGTACCAAATGACGCGCCAAGAAGCTCTCGATCGACTGCGAGACTACGGTATCCAAGGTGAAGACGTTTATTTGATTGACCTGATTCCCCTTGTGGAAATGATTTGGTCGGATGGTCAAGCGCAAGCTAGTGAAATCGATGTTTTTAAAGATTATCTGATTAAACATGTGAACAGTATCAATGCGATCGCAGGCTACAAAATGCTGACGATGGAAAAAGCTGAACGATTTTTACAACGATTCCTTACGGGTCGTCCGTCTGAAAAACTCCTACATACTTTACGATCGCTGATTCCGCCATTACGATTGTCCAGCTCCGACGATGATGCGAACCAAGATCTACGGACCTCTGTTTTACAAGGCTGTTTAGACATTGCCGCGAGTTCCGTAACTGAATATCCCTATCAGACGATGGAACGGTTCTGTTCTGATGAGAAAAAGTGCTGGTTTGAAATCTTTGATACTCTGAACGATCGCAGTAAATCGGCTGCATCCGACTAACTATCACTCCCCTTTGGACCCGATCATTTGATTTCCCTTCTGAAGCAGGAACTAAAATTCAACTCTTACTCCCCCTTTATAGGAAGAATTTAGGAGGATCGGTCTTTTGATGCTAACAATAACGTTTCAGCCCTCCCCTAAGACGCGTCCAAAGGCCAACAATCGGTAACAAATTTCAGATTAGCGAGTAGAATCGAGTTGACTTAAATCCTATTCCAGTCCGATCGTTGTGCGAAAGTTTCTATCTGGGTTTTATCCTCATCCTGAATCAGCCCTCAGTATTCATTGGCGACTGACGCAATTGAGCTTATTGCTGTTGCCATTTAATACGTTGTTGGGCGCGGCTTTGATGTTCTTAAATTCCTGTGCGCTCTGGGCGAAATATGCCAACCAATTTGTTCAAAGTCTACTTCATCAGCTTCTTTTAATTTTGGGCGCCTGGATGGTAATTATTGCCCTCTTTGCCGATCGGAAAGATTCTTCTCTCTTGGGCTTATTTAATTTTCTGCCGTTTTTTGTGGCATTTATTGCTCAGAGTTACCTGTTTCGATCCGTGCAGCAGCTTAGGCAATTAGCCTGGATTTTAGTGGTGCCGTCTGGGCCAATTTCGGTGTTGGCCATCGGACAAATGTTCTTTGGCTGGGACTTTCACTTTAAATTACTCTCGTTTGGGGGCGATGGTATTTTATTAGATCTGTTGTTGAAATCGGGCGGAGTGCCTGCTGGACGTGCCTCATCACTATTTTATTATGCGACTGTCTTGGCTAGCTATTTAGTGATTACCTTTACCGTTAGCTTTGGGTTATGGGCTGATGCGATCGCTACTCGAAAAACTGCTCGACAGGAAGCTGCGTTTCCTCTATTTCTAAAGTTGCCGCCCATTTTACAAACAACTCTTCACCACCCCTTGACGCAATGCAGCTTCTTGGGACTGTCCGTGGGACTCAATTTTATAGCGTTGTTTTTGACCCAATCCCGAAATGCTTGGGCGATCGCCTTAGGGGTTGTGTTTATTTTTTCCATTGGGCTGGGATGGCGTAAATTGTCCGGATTGCTGTTCTCGTTGTTAGGAATTGTGACGGCTGCTGCCTATGGAATGCCACCTTTGAGTGACTGGGCCAGAACAATTGTGCCTCGTATGATTTGGGCTAGGGTGAATGATGATCTGTTTCTTGATCGTCCGATCGCATCTCTTCGATTAACGCAGTGGAAGTTTGCGATTTCGTTAATTGAAAAACGCCCTTGGACCGGATGGGGATTACGAAACTTCACTGCGCTCTACGAAGCATCCACAGGATTTGTTATCGGACATCCTCATAATTTGCCACTCATGTTAAGTTGCGAAATGGGTATTCCAGCAACATTATTGTTCTATGGTTTGGTGGGTACGGTGATTGGGAGTAGCATCATACATGGGTACCAATCTAATTTTTCAAACCGCGATCGGGCCATTCACTTGACATTACTCTTAGCGTTTCTTTGCTGTACGGCCTTTAGTCTATTTGATATTCCAATTTTTGATGCTCGAATTAACTTATTAGGCTGGATACTTCTTGCAGCACTTTGGGGATTTGCCAGTGTACCCCTTGACTATCCAATTCAAATAAAGCCAGACTTGAATAAAGCTGCAAAATAACTAACTAGCTGCTTAATTAATGATCTAACTTAAGGCTTTTTTGATAGGCTAAATGGACTTCCTGAACACTGTATTGATTCAGAAAAATTCGGGCAAATTGTTCGGCAAGCTGTGGCTTTTTACGATCGATTAACCACTCTAACCACGGTCTCATGGAATGTTCATTGAGCGCCCCGCCAAGGGATAGAATATTCCACAAAATTCGATGGAATACTGTCATTTGAATCATGATTTTTACATCTAGAGTTGGATGTTTTTTGTAGAACACAACGCCCATTTGTCCGCGTTCGAGTTCTTGTTCAATTAGGCGTGGAAGCCGATCGAGTGAAAAAGCTGGATGCCAGTGATAGCCAACGGCTTCAGGACATTTAACCATTTTGATGCCACAATTTTTCAGCCGTACCCCGAGTTCTAAATCTTCCCAACCATAGAGGTCAAATCCTAAATCAAATAAACCAACATCGAGTAACCAATGTTTAGCGATTGCGACATTCGTTGTAGCGAAATAAGCATTGGAAAAATCAATAATTTTATAAGCCTCGCTGGTCGGCTCCTCAAAGTTCGCCGTATTGATCACTGCGCCATAGGTGAAGATTTTGTCATTTCCCAATACTTCCTGTTCCTGTATTAATGCGGTGGCATGACATTGTAGAAAGCTGGGCGTGACAACAATATCGCTATCAATAAAAATAATCGTGTCACCGATCGCCTGTCCTACTCCTAAATTGCGCGCCGCAGATGCACCTTTGTGGGATTGTTCATAGATTTTTAAATGCGGCAATTCGAGCATGGTGTTGTTTAACCATTCGATCGTGGCATCCGTCGAACCGTCATCCACAACAATAATTTCGTAATTCGTTACGAGTTTCGCATCAAAGGTTTGAATTTCTAATGCCCGCAGTGCTTTCTGAAGAATTGGCAGTCGGTTGTAGGTTGGAATAACGATGCTAAAAAACATTAATCTTGCTCTCAAGAGTCGCGATTGCTTAAACGGAGTTTACGATATATATGTTAAATAAATATCAAGTGGTGATTTACGGCTGAATTGAAACCTTAACTTGAAGATTCGTTAACTGTTGCACGGGTTTACTATTATCCAGTCGAATTTTCACTTCCACGACGCGCACATCTTGTTTATCAGATGGATCAGAACTCGTGACGGCGTTCTTGCGAACCTGTGCCCCAATCTGTTCGACTTTTCCAGAAAGCTCACCTTGGAATGCATCACTTTTTACGATCGCCCGATTGCCCACCCTAATCTTAGAAATCGAATTCTCATCCACCTCAGCCACGACATACATTTGATCCGTTGCTCCGAGATCCATGATGCCTGTTGTTCCGACGGATTCATTATCTTTTGCATAAATTTTCAACACGGTCGCTGGAATAGGGGACTTTACAATCGCTTTTTCCAACTCGATTTTGGCCTTATCAAAATTCGCTTGGGCCACCATTAGCAAAGCTTCAGATCGTTTAATATCTGCTGGTCGCACTTCAGACACGCTGCCGAGGAGTTGATTTTCTCCAGACACCCGAGCGATCGCCTTCTGGACTCCGGCTTGAGCTTGGGCCACTCCATCCCCGCGTTGCTGTTGAAGTTTTTCGGCTTGGGCAATCACTTTTATACCTTGGGCCACCTCTTGTCTTTTGGAGGTAACGGTAAGTTCGCGCTTGCGCCATTCAGACTCAGAAATCGCTCCCTTATTGTAGAGTTCGCTATATTTTGTGAACTCCCATTCCGCGTTTTTCAGCTCAGCTTTTAGCTTAATGTCCGCCGCTTTCACCTTTTCCAATTCTAGCCCTGCTGATTGATAGTCCGCCTGCGCCCGTCTAACTTCTGCTTCTGCTTGTATTCCTTGAGCTTGTTCTGTCCCGATCGCCGCTCGCTGTGCCCCGATATCACCGGACTTAGCCCCAGCTCGAACATTTTCTAAGTTACTTTGCGCCTCAAACACAGAGGCTTCGGCCTGTTTAGCGGAAGCCAAAAGAGATTGATAACTATCCATCACCGCGATCGGTTGTCCCGGTTTTACCTTCTCGCCTTCTTTGACCAAGAGCTTTTCAATCCGCGAACTAAATCCAACAGCAGGCGGAGCAATTTTGAAAATTTCGCCCGCTGGTTCAAGACGACCCAATGCCCCGATCGATACGACATCGTTCTTTTTTGACTCTTGGGCCGCTATTTCGGCTTCTTTTGACTTCTCATTAGAACTCATAGTTGTGGCAAGGTAAGTCCCGCCCCCGGCCAACGCCAACGCCAATGCAGAGACGATCGCAACCAATTTGGTTCCAGAAGAAGTAAATAAAGGTTTTGAAGTCACGCCGCAGAAGCTCCTAGCATAAAATTCATCAACAAAGTTAAGCAGCAATCAGAGCAAAATAATTAATGTATCAGCACTTCATGAAACATTATGAATAATAACAATAAAGGTCGCGCCTCTGTCCAGATATATTGTAAAGCAATCCTTACCCCAGCAAAACCTAAAACTCATCATATTTCTGAACAATCAATTAAAACTATTGAAACTATTTGATTTTTCTCTGAAAAATTGATATAATACACAAGAGTGTTCAATAAAAAGTTGTATTGTCTCTTAACACAGCCTTAATCTTCATCTGTTTAGCTCAGTTTTGATCGCGTACAATTTCTGGTTTCCGACCCCGCATGGATAGTCATCAACTTGCTCGCTACATAGAAGAGACTGACGGTATCAGTAAGCCTTGGCTCCTTGTGCAGCTGCGTCTGGCCAAACTAAACGAACAAAAGAGCAGCATGACCTCTGTGGACTACGCCCATGCTCTCGCTGACATTCACCACGATCTAATGAACCTTGGACAATGGTGGAAAGGTCAAGAAGCTGAGGTTTTTAAGCCATGAAACGTACCTCTAAAACTGTCCCGATCGTCCCCAATCTTTCAGACCCGCAGTACTATCTCAACCGTGAATTAAGCTGGCTAGAATTTAATAGTCGAGTTCTCCATGAAGCCATCGACGATCGAACTCCGCTTTTGGAACGCTTGAAATTTTTGGCTATTTTTAGCTCCAACCTTGATGAATTTTTCATGGTGCGCGTCGCTATCCTCAAGGAAAAATTAGAAGCCGATGTCACCAAACTCAGCCCCGATGGCAAGACGATTCAAGAACAGGTTGCTATTGTCCAAGACGGGGTGCGGCCTCTAATGGCCCGTCAGCATCAATACTTTGAGCAAGTTTTGAGAATCCAACTCGCCGCAAAGGGCATTCACTTACTCGATTATTTAGACCTCAGCCAAGAACAACGCAACTACCTTCACAACTACTTTCAAGAGCAAGTTTTCCCCGTTCTCACGCCCTTGGCTGTTGACCCGAGTCATCCGTTTCCCTACATTTCCAACCTCAGTGTGAGTTTACTGGTGGTCGTCCGAGATCCAATTACTAAAGAAGAAAACTTCGCTCGGGTTAAAGTCCCCAAGGTCTTACCACGCTTTATTCCCCTACCGATCGAAACCCACGTTACCACCACCGACGAACGATGTGTTCCTGCTGTTTGGGCTGGAATACCCTTGGAGCAAGTGATTGCTCACAATCTTGAAGGGCTATTTCCGGGAATGGAAATTCAAGAATATCATCCCTTCCGAGTCACCCGTAATTCTGATTTGGATGTGGAAGAAGAGGAGGCCGATGACTTGATGGAGGCGATCGAGCAAGAATTACGAAAGCGACGAATTGGTGGCTCCGTTGTGCGGATGGAGACTAATCCCAACCTCCCCGACGCGATCCGATCGCTCCTGATGGAGGAAATGGAAATTCGCGATGAGGATGTTTATGAAGTGGAAGGATTACTCTGTCTACGCGACTTGATGTACTTTCTAGAGCTTCCCTTACCTGAACTTAAAAATCCATCTTGGAAAGGCGCTACTCATCCTTGTCTACGTAAAGTCCTGGAAAATGAGGTGGAAGATCTGCCCGAAGATAAAGAAGAAGATTTTTTCAGTGTTCTACGAAGACAAGATATTCTCGTCCACCATCCTTATCAATCCTTCACCACCAGTGTCCAGCGTTTTATAGAAGAAGCGGCCCACGATCCCGATGTGCTCACTATAAAAATGACCCTCTACCGGACTTCCGGCGACTCTCCGATTGTCAAAGCGTTAATCAATGCGTCCGAAAATGGTAAGCAAGTCGCGACTCTGGTGGAACTCAAGGCACGGTTTGATGAGGAAAATAATATTCTCTGGGCTAAGCGACTCGAAAGTTCAGGGGTTCATGTGATCTACGGTCTCGCCGGACTCAAAACCCACACCAAAATTGTTTTGGTCGTTCGACGTGAAGGCGACAAAATAAAACGCTATGTCCATATTGGCACCGGAAACTACAATCCCAAAACCGCCCGTCTCTATACTGATTTTGGTCTTTTCAGTGCCCGTGAAGACCTAGGGGCTGATGTGACGGAGTTGTTCAACTATCTGACCGGATATTCTCGCCAGAAAGATTATCGACAGCTTTTAGTGGCTCCGGTGAACTTGCGCGATCGGATGATTTCGCTGATCGATCGTGAAACTCAGCATCAACGATCGGGCGGTCAAGCTCGTATTGTGGCCAAGATGAATGCCTTAGTTGACCCCATGATTATCCGCAAGCTTTATGAAGCATCCATTGCAGGCGTCAAGATTGACTTAATCATCCGTGGGGTTTGTTGCCTGCGTCCTGGCGTTCCCGGTGTGAGCGATACGATTCGCGTCATCAGCGTCATTGGCAGATTCCTGGAACACTCCCGCGTCTTTTATTTTTATAACAATGGCAACGAGGAAATTTTTATCGGCAGTGCAGACTGGATGACCCGCAATCTCGATCGTCGGGTTGAAGCAGTTACGCCTGTACGCGATCCTGAATTGATTGCGGACCTCCAAGAAATTCTCGGCGTTATGATGGCGGACAATCGACAAGCCTGGGATCTTCAGCCCACTGGCGACTATGTTCAGCGCGTTCCAACGGATGTGGAGCAATCGTCCCAAGTTCACTTTATGGAACAAGCGCGAAATCCTAATTAAATTCCCTCAGAATTCTCTTACGCGATTCTACGAGAATTGAAAATAAATCCACATACAGTGTTGACAAAAATTGAAAACCGCTATATCTAGTGTGTATGGGTTTTCAATTTTTGTGTTGCAAACCTTTTTGAATGTGCTATCGATCGGATCTCAACGTTCGGATTTCAATGTGCAGGTCTGCCCTAGCTAGTTGATGGGCGCTGTTTTAACTCTGTCGAAAGCAAATAATAACTTGTTAAAAAAACAACCGTATAGGACTAAAAATTTTCATGTTCAGCTCAGTTTTAACTAATCTGCCTTTGATTTAGAGTTTAGTTTTGTCGGTAAATCTCTAAAATTATGTAGTGTGATGTCTAATGGTAACTAAATCTTCTAAAACGAAAACAAAAACTGATCTAGATGCTCCGACGGAAGAGTTACCCCTTGGCCCAGATGTAGAAGTCCTGAGCGATGATGAATTGACTCCAGAAGCTCTAGCGCGATCGGTGCCGAAAAGTAATAGTGATTATCTGGGCTTGTCGGATGATTCAGTGGGGATCTTTCTTCGAGAAATGGCGCGGTATCCGCTGCTGAACCAGGCTGAAGAAATTGAACTAGCCCGTGAAATTGCCAAAGGCGGACCAGTTGGAGAGCGAGCTAAGCGCAAGCTAGTACGAGCTAATCTTCGACTAGTTGTTTCTATTGCTAAGAAATATCTTAATCGCGGCGTTCCATTCTTAGATTTGATTCAAGAAGGATCCATGGGCTTGATGCGGGCGGCTGAAAAATTTGATTATGAGCGGGGCTATAAATTTTCGACCTATGCTTACTGGTGGATTCGTCAGGGCATCACGAGAGCGATCGCGTCCCAGAGTCGTACTGTGCGTCTTCCGGTTCACATGGTGGAAAAATTGAACCAAGTCCGCAAGGTTCGCCAAACGCTTTCCCAAGAATTTGGTCGTCGGCCCACGAAGCAAGAGTTGGCGGCGGCTCTCGATATGGATGAGGATAAACTAGACCAAGTTCTGGATGTCAGTCAACGCACTTTGTCCCTCCATGCATGGGTTGGCAAGGACGAAGATACGGAGCTGATGCAGCTTATTGAAGACTCTGACAATATTCCTCCGAATGAGAATCTCGATCGTAAGCTGTTGAGCGATCGGCTGAATTCAGTGCTAGATCACTTGAGCGATCGGGAGCGGGAAATTATCCGTCTACGCTATGGCCTTGAAGATGGTCAGCATTATACCTTGACCGAAATTGGTAAAATCTACGACTTATCTCGTGAACGAGTCCGTCAAATCCAAGCAAAAGCTATGCGAAAATTGCGCCATCCCCGTCGTCAAGCATTGCTCAAAGATTGGGTTTAAATCTCTTTCATAAACCACTATAACGTCACGTCTTTTCCCTAAAAAATAACATCTTTTCAGAGTTAACTTATCAGTACGAAATTTTACCTAAATAAAGTTTCGTACTTTTTTGTATTATCACTAGATTAATTATGGATCCCTAGAATAGGAGATTTTAATTCAATTTGAGGCGAAAATAATGCCTGTTTTTGTGGCTAGTTTCTGTGCTTGTCCGACGTAAATCTTGGTAGGGCTTGCGTAATATTTAAGACATTAAGTCCCACTATTTGAAGCTCTATCTCGTTGCCTAGTCCTTCCGGTAGAAGACCAACTTGGATGTTCGCATTAGACTATATGAATGTCCATTGAGTATCATAACGTGTCAACGATTTCTTGTGAGCGTCCTGTGCTTCGTGTTTTGGTGGCTGATGATCATGAACTGACCCGGTTTTCTCTTAAGCTCGCGCTCAAGAATCACTCGGGCATTGAACTAGTTGGCATTGCGACCAACGGTTTAGAAGCTATTAATTGTGTTCGGGAATGTATGCCTGATGTGGTTATTTTAGATCTCCAAATGCCAGTTGTCGATGGGTTGACGGCAGCGGAAGAAATCAAAAATCTGTGTCCTAGAATTCAAATTCTGGCCTACTCCTCCTTGGAAAATAACCGGGTCGAACAGTTATTACGAGATTCTGTAATTGACGGAATTTGCCGTAAAGAGACCTCTACTTCTGAAATTATTGCTCATGTGAAAATCTTAGGACATCCCTTCTTGGTCGAATATCCTGTGTTTTGATGGAGGAGTTTTAAACATGCGAATCCCCATCCAATCCCCCTTAAAAAACGCTTCAATCCTTTAATCTTAATTTTCGACTGAAGCATTCTTTAGTTTTTATGGCAATCGGAATTTTCAGTTATAAGACTTAATCACTGGCTACTAATTCAAGGGTGATACCGATAGGATGTAGCTTGGTTTGGCTGCACTGCCACTGCCCACAAAAACTTTGTAGGTCCCGCGTGTCCAGCGCCCAGTTAGTTCAGCTTCACCATTCGAGAAACTATCGGTTTGGATGCAGAAGCGTTTGCCTTCGCTGTTGATTAGTAAGAGTGTTGTTTCGCTGTCACCTTTGACTTTGAAACGCCGATCGCTGTCCTCCATGATTTCTACAGTATGTTGTGGTTTTTCAGTCGCTGCGGTCGCACAGGTCGCTGAACTGGCCATGCCCTGGACTGTTGCTGTCTGACTCGCGTTATTAATTAAGATCGCATTAGAAGTTTGTGCAAGCGCGCTGGAGAAGACCAAGGGAACGGTGGCACAAGCAGTTATAAATGCGGAGACTAATTGACGTTTCATGGTGGGTACCCCATTGGGGAAATCTTGGCTTCACCCTTTCAGTATGGAAGCAATGTTCATCTCTGCTTGAGTGATCTAGACCTGTTCCCGAAGTGTCACTGATGACAAGGATAGTCGCACTTTTACTTTAAAAGTATTACGAAAAAAAATCGATCGGATGTGCGATCGATTCCCATTAATTTCATCTCATCCGATCGTTAGAAGTACTTCTTCAGCAACAAATTAAGATTTTTCTTTGTGGTTTCTGAAACTTTGTCCATTGGGGTCAAGACTGCGTACTTCAGGGCTGAATGTGCCTCTGATTCAAATGGATCCTCGCTCAGATGGCGCACTGCTTCCTTAATGACTTCTTGAGCATTTTTTGCATTTTTATGCAGATTTGCTATCACCATTTCCACCGTCACGCTCTCGTGGTCGGTATGCCAACAATCGTAGTCCGTCACCAGCGCCAAGGTTGCGTAGGCGATTTCGGCCTCACGAGCCAGCTTTGCTTCTTGCAGATTCGTCATACCGATGATGGTGGCACCCCAACTGCGATACAGATTTGACTCTGCTTTTGTCGAAAATGCTGGACCTTCCATACAGACGTAGGTTCCGCCGCCATGAATATTGATGCCCTCTAGATTGCAGCTTTTTGCTGATTCCAGTAGTAAATCCGCTAGCTTCGGACAAACTGGATCGCCGAAGGTAATGTGGGCAACGATGCCATTGCCAAAAAAGGTTGAAATTCGATCGCGGGTCCGATCGATAAATTGGTCTGGAATCACCATATCCAGAGGCTTAGCTTCGGCTTTTAATGAACCGACTGCCGAGGCTGAAATAATGTATTCCACGCCCAAACTTTTCATGGCGTAGATATTGGCCCGAAAGTTAAGTTCTGTCGGCAAAATGGTGTGGTTACGGTTGTGTCGAGCTAAAAAAGCTACTCGTGTTCCATACAAACTGCCTGTAATAATTGCATCTGATGGCTCACCAAAAGGCGTGTCCACGGTTATTTCTTCAATATCCTTCAGCGCCTCCATTTTATAGAGACCACTTCCGCCAATAATCCCAATTTTGATGTCTTGTTTAATATCCTGCGCCATGACTACTCATAAAGATAAAGAACCTAAAGCAGCGTACCACTCCGCAACAGCCACAGCCCACTCTGCGTCATCCCAGAATCATCGGGCTGAATCATCAGAAAATGTAATCCCTGGGCTGCAATCTTCCGGGTCGTAAAGAGTTCACCCGCCTCACGCATTTCTGGATCTTCAAAGGTTGCAAGAATATGCCGATCGACCTCGCCTGAGTACAAAATAATCCCATCCGGCGCACCTGGACTATAAATCACTTCACGGGGCATTGAAGCTTCAATCCACCGAGCGATCGTCATCGATTTGCGGCCTCCAGTGATGGCGATGCCGGGTAAAAACTGGTCTGAGGCTAAGCCTAAATTCAGTGGCTGCCATTCACTGGGTAATGACTGGACCGGAATCATTCGGCCTAAAAAATAGTCCCAAAAATCTCCAGCGATTAGACTTGCAAATTGCCAACGATCGCCCCAAAGCTCTTCTGGCAGTGGTACGGGTGGATTACGTTTCATAAGATAAGGAGCCTTAGAGAAATAGATTTAACACTAATGCAGATAAAAAGGTCAGCAGAGCCGCCACAGCAAACAGATAAAAAATTGCACGGGGCTTAAACATTGTCAATAATAGGCCGATCGCTTTTAGGTCAATCATGGGGCCAAAGACTAAAAATGAAACTAACGAACCCGTTGTAAAGGTTGATGCAAAAGACAGCGCAAAAAATGAGTCTACGGTCGAGCAAATAGACACTAGTGCGGCCAAGGTCATCATCGCCACAATAGAGGTGACTGGATCTTGCCCTAACCCCAGCACCACCTCACGCGGCACAAAGCCCTGAATCACCGCCGCCACTAAACTTCCCACAATCAACACGGCTGATAGCTCTCGCAGTTCTTGGGCCATGCCCTCTACTAGGAGTTTGACCCGCAACCCGATTGGTTGGTTGATCATCTCCATCATGCTTGCCTTCATGGCTTGAGCATCGTCTGTGGGCAACGGGGTGGTGGATTTCCCGAGGAAGAATGTTCCGGAGGAGAGGAGGGAGTGGTCTGCCGATCGTTCCCGTTTGTGTCTTGCCTCTAAGTTTGTGACTAATGACGGTTGCAAAAAAGGTGAAAGATCAGACTGCAAACTAAACAAAAATCCCATTAATGTGGCAATCGCTAATGATAGTCCAATCCGTAGAAAGACAATCTCTGGCTGGTCGCGGAATGCGGTCCAAGTGGCCCAAAACACGATGGGATTGATGGTCGGTGCTGCAATTAAAAATCCGATCGCAACCGAAGCAGGTGCGCCTTGGGTCATTAAGCGCCGCGCCACCGCGATATTTCCGCATTCACAGACCGGGAATAAAAATCCAATGCAGCTTCCAAACAAGGAGCCGAGGAGTGGATTTTTTGGCATCCAACGAAGGAGCTGACGTTCGCTAACAAAAAAAGTTAAAACCCCCGAAAAAAATACCCCAATCAGTAAGAATGGGATCGCCTCGATCATCAAGCTGAGGAAGAGAGTAAAGGTGCTATTAAAATGCTCCATGCTCTAGAACTCTATTGATGATTTGCTTATGGAATGAGATTAAATGGCTCTGGCGAGGTTTGAACTTGCGACCTTGGGCTTATGAGTCCCCTGCTCTACCACTGAGCTACAGAGCCGTAACGCACTTATTACAATACTGATTTGATCGTCGTAAGTCAAGCGATCGCTGTCATATTTTTACCTATTTGTTAGTGTCTCTCAGCAGTTATGGGGAATCAAAGGCCCATCGTATAAAAATGATACATACATTAAAAGAGACGTTGCAATTTGTACAACGCCGCTTTTAAAATCATCAACTATTTTCCAACCCTGTCATGCGATCGGTATATGTCGCCGGGTTTAGCCGCGATTGTTGGGTAAATAGGCTATGGGATTCACGGCACCTTTACCACCCGGATGAACTTCAAAATGTAAATGAGGACCTGTACTGAAGCCCGTACTCCCCATTTCTGAAATCTGCTCCCCTTGACTGACCTGTTGGCCTGCTTTGACCAAAAGACGACTGTTATGAGCATAACGAGTCATGGTGCCATCTGCATGGTCTACCTCAACGAGATAGCCAAAACCACCGTCGTTATATCCAGAGTATCCAATAACACCGGGTGCAGCAGCCACAATGGGGGTTCCAACGGGAGCAGCAATGTCAATTCCTCGGTGGGGACGACCCCAACGCTGGCCATAGCCAGAGGTCAGCACTCCTTGAGCTGGCCAGATAAACCCATTCATAGCGCCGCTCTTACCACGGGGCAAATAGCTATCTGCTGCACCGATCGTCGGCATTTCAGGGGAGACCATCTGACGGGTTGAAGTTTGAACTAACGGTACATAAGTATCAGCCCCAACAGACGCCCGAGCTACTACCCGAGGAGCGATGGATGCCTTGATTTCTGGAACGCTCTGGAACGGAACTGGCGTTAAACTACGGCTTGTGGATGCACTCTGCAAATCTGGATTCACGATTGAAGGCGAGGGCAGAATCTTAGGGAGCGATGGTGTGGGTAACGTGTTCCCTACCTGAATCGATCGTACATCAGGTCTGTATGCAACTGTTGTTGACTGATATTTCTGGCGAGCTTTTGCCACATCCGCCATTAAACCATCCACATAACGACGGCTTTGAAGAGCCTGACCTGGCAAGGGTGGAGAGGGAGCGTCAGCCTCTAATTCCACACTTAAAGAAGGCGTTGCTGTTGCAATGGTCTGGAATACTTTAGGAGAAACAGGTGGGATTTTTGCGGGGGCAACCTTTAGAACCTGATTGGTCTTCAGGACATTTTTATCTGTGATTTGATTCAACGATGCGATCGATGATAGAGACATTCCATGAGTTCGTGCGATCGTTGAAAGAGTTTCACCCGGCGCAACCTGGTAGGTCACAAATTCAGATGGCTGAGCCTGAATAGATGGAACCGATGCTGATTTAAACACCTGAGAACCAAACTCCGCTGATTGTTTGCCAATTTGTTTGCCAGTTGCAGACGGCTGTTTCTTCACCTTTGAAATCGCACTATCTTCAGAAATCTCACCAATCCTACTTAGCACTATCTTTGCTTTCAGCGGATCCAGAGAAATTATCTGACCAACGTGGAGAACTGAATTCGCATCCAATTGATTCAGTAGGGCGACACCTTCAAGACTCACGCCGTGAATTTTAGCGATTTGGGATAGATTTTCCCCTTCTTGAACCGTATGGTGTTGGGGGGCTAATACTGGCTGTGCTAATTCAGTCGAATTTGAAGATGCAAGAGTAGGAACCACCTCTTGGGCAACTCCGGGTGCCTCAGTACTCAATACCTCTGTGTTATTAATCTCTACTGCCAACGCAGCATCTCCAGGATAGGGAGAAAAAAGTCCACAAGTTCCGATTATCGCAACACCAAGCATTGCTGTAGAACCATACGATCGATGAGATGCATGAGCCATTTTCTTACCGAGACCTCCATCAGAAGACGCTTCGCCACCACATGGGTCAGTAGAGATACTTTTCTGGGGAATTGTGCTTTCCAAACGAAAACCTCCTAAATGTCCAGCGTTCAACTGTTCTTAGAGCCACCCACATCATTCAAAGATCTGATAGCAACAGAGCTGCTAGAAAAATGAATGTCTTGAGTCCACACTTTAGTTACGTAATGTTGCTTTTGTCAAATCAAGATGTTTGTATCTCTTAATGCTTTGCAACGAAACTATATCTAAATCAAATAACAAACATTAGCTAGCTTTATGGAAACTGCTGGATTTGTTAGAGAACATCTGATTGCTCAAATACCTTAACAGGAAAGAACAATCTTGGCATATGCCTCGTAGATGAGTTTGCCCTAAGTGTTGTGCAGAACGTGGGGAGTGCCCGACGCTACTGTTTTGTTACCGTCGGGTCTCATGAATGTCCGCAAAATTCATCATTCAAGATACCTCTTAGAACTGGTGTAATGCAGTTTAGGCGGGGAATCTCGGCTTTGTCAGTACCGTTCAGTTCTAAGTTGAAGACCGAAGATTGAACCATGACTTCGCCCACATATCTTGACCAAAGATGATGGTTAAGGAGTCAGTATTTTTGCGGATCTTATGATTGGAAATTGTTATCACTGCCGGAAGCCCTTTTGTATCGGGTATGACGGACGATCGAAAATAATTCCGATCGTAAAATAAAAAATACTGCGTTCCTTAATTAATCCTATAAAACTCCCTAGCAATACGATCGGGCTTAGATTCCTTTTATCTCCATACGTCAGGGTCTCTTAAGTAAGTCTGTTTGTTCAGGTTTACGGGGTATTCAAATACCCTAACTGTCGCCGCGATTCAAACAGCCCAACTGCCACACTAACAGAGAGATTTAGGCTGCGGACCCCCGTTTCTCCCATAGGAATTCTAACCAAACTTGAGCATTGGTCACACACTTCAGGGGACAACCCACTCGTTTCCTTGCCGTAGATTAGCCAATCATCCTCTCGGTATTCGATTTGTGTATAACTCAATCGTCCACGAGTGCTAAAGCCAATCCATCGTCCTCCTAGTTCTTGACTGTGGCGAGCAAAGTCTTCAAAGGACGCGTGGCATGTCAGGGGGACATATTGCCAATAATCAAGACCTGCACGTTTGAGGTATTTATCGCTTAATTCAAAGCCCAATGGCTCGATTAAATGTAGCTCTGTCCCTGTAGCAGCGCAGGTTCGGGCAATGTTTCCCGTGTTAGGTGGAATTTCTGGGTTAACGAGAACAATACGGGGCATAGGACGGGATTTCGGGGGATATTGAGTAAATGAGCGTAGAAAGGGCTGTTTAGTCTCGGAGGACGAGACCTATAGATTTTCTTAATACTTCGATTCGATCGAATCATTGATTAGATTTTCAAATGAATCAGAAGGAGTAGATCAATAAATATGATTCTTCTCCTCCTATTTATTTATTTCAAAAACTCACACTTAAGGTAGACTCACCTCTGCTCTGAGGGACAGTTCTTGAGTTTTCATGTCTTCGATCGCGAATTCAATGACTTGTTCACGGCTCCAACCCTGATTAGATAGTTGGATCCACCGCATAGATTCATTTCCTTCGCGTAGGATTTTTTTAACGGGAAGCAAGAAACAGCTAAAGCCTTCTTGTTTTGCCGTGGGCCAGACTTCTTCGTAGAGCGATTGGATCCAGTCACGGGCGACGATCGGTTTCCCGGTTTGCCAATGGGTGAGTGTGCTGTCGAGGCTAGATTTTGCGGCGAGTAATTCATTTTCGCTGGCCATAGTAACGAGATCGGTTTCGCGGGAGGCTTTAGGTAACTCGCTCATGACTAATGGATCCAGGTCAGGATTCTCCATGGCTTGAATTAATCGGGCTTCTAGCAATGCGGTGATGGCGAGCAAGTCGATTGGATTGCTGACTAAATCACAAATCCTCATCTCTAACCGATTGAGTATATAAGGACGACGATCGCCATTAGGCCGGACGGATGACCAAAGATGTCGAACATTTTGCATGGTGCCTAGGCAAAGTTGCTCCTCGGTCCATTCAATAAAATTTTGATGGCTGGTGAACAGCGGGACGAACGCCGGAGTTTGTGGGAAAACCGACCAGCGAGTGGAATGAGATCCCGTTATGGCTCCGTTGAAAAAGGGTGATGATGCACTCAGGGCTAGATATAGCGGCGCTTCGACCCGGACTAATCGACAAAGGCGCATCAGGACATCAGGGTCGCTTACGCCAAGGTTGATATGAACACTGGCGGTCACAACTTTGGTGCCGTAGGTTTGTTCGATGTAGGTATGGTATGGATTTTCTGGATCCGATCGCCAAAAACGATTCGCTGACCCTTCCAAGGGCAAGGTGCTTCCTGGAATCAAGGTGTAGCCATCGAGTTTTAAATAGTTCCGAAGCGCGGCCCGTGGCTGGAGAAGATCCAGAAGCGATCGTTCGTAGCGGTAACTGGGCGCTGTGGTGTACTCCACATTTCGACTGTCGGGTTCACGAATGAAACCTTCTAAATCCGCCACAATTCGATCGGATAAGCCCACGATGTCGCCATTGGGGGTTCCGGTATAGACTTCGATTTCAAATCCCTTCGAGAGCATGAGTCACTCACCTTATATATAGGTAGAATTTTTGATGTCTGAATGTGGAGTCGAACAGACCTCAGAACTTTACCTGATACCGAGGCTTCAGAATCGATCGGCCCAAAAACAGCGTTGTAAGTTCTATAAAAAATCTGTCCAGCGTAAAACCGCCCCAAGAGTCTTAAGGGCGGTGATTCCGGCTTTTTCACTAGCCAGACCCGCATAATATTCAAGTTCACGCCTAATAGGAGGAGACTTCTCCAGCATTACTGCGCTGCTGCATTCGTTCTTTTGCTTTTGCGGCGCTTTTTTTCAAGGCATTTAGCCTCGATTCATAGCGTTGGCGATGTTGTTTTTTCGGTGTTTGTTCGACTAGGGACTTGAGGGCGCTTCCTAAGCTTTTGTAGGCATTGGGTAAGGTGTAGCCAAATCGAGTTGCTAAAGCAATAGCTCTCTCGTCGGCTTCGATCGCCTCTTGGGTGACTTTCTCACCATTATTTTTGTTGTAGAGTCTCCAGCCCGCAAATCCAGACAATCCCGCCGCCAAAATTAGCAGCAGTCCATCTTGGACCCACAGTTCGCCCACTGCGCCCCCTAGTCCGATCGCGAGGGCTGCCATTTCCCAGCCATCACGGGGAATAGTATCGGCTTGAACCCGGCCTACTTCATGCCAAAACAGGAGATTGCGTTGATCGATTGCAAGCTGATCCCATTTCGGCATGTCAATTTGAACCTCCACTTCATCGCGCCCAATTTCTTCACTGGTGATCAGCGTTGGATTGACCGCAGTGGCGACCTCAATAGAGACCCAGCTTTGAAGTTCCGGGGGAAGTAACGTCTTCAAGCGCCGGAGTTCGCTCATTTCCGCACGGGCAGTTGAGGCGGCATAGGATGTCATAGACCTACTCCAGATAGACAAAATATATAAATCTCCCACATCATATCGAGTCCCAACAAATTTAGGACGAAAATGGTGTGAGTTGTGGTGTTTTTATTGTGGAGGACAATACGATCAGGTGGCAACTGGATTAACCGCCCCGTGCCGTTCGGGTTTCTGGGAGGGGCTGAGGAGACGTGGTGGAATTCTGGGAAATCAACACCATGGGCAAGACAAAGGTCAAAATGGCGATCATTATCCCAAAGAAGTTGGGCAGGGCCAGATTGGACATTGCGCTGGTGGATTCAGGGTAAAGACGATCGGACGGTGGGAGTAAACTACCAGGTTGCATAATAAGCAGGGTAAAAGGAAAATTGAAGAGCACTTAGGATGAGTTGAACGTAGGAATCATCAAGCCACAGTTTTTGCTGATTATGCCTGAAGTAGCAACGTCTGAATGCGAACATTGAGAATTAAGTTATGGCTCAATCCAACGAGCGACATACGTCATCCTTGTGCAGAGTTGTGCAGAAATTGTGAATTAACACTCCTCTATTGTAGCGATCGGGTGTAAAAAGTATGTATCTTAGCCATCCTTTCGGTAAATCGTTGACCAATTCACCTATCAGAGTTTAAGATTTCTAGGCTTTAAAACTCACTACGATCGCGTAACGTTTGATGAATCCCTTGAAGTTCACTTAAGATTTCCCTCAATAAGTCTTGAGTTGGGTCGGGAGCGCGGTTTTGGACCTCAATGACTACTTGTTTAATTTTTAAGACTTCTTTTGCAAAGCGCGCTACTTCACTAGGATGAAAAAGCAGTGGATCCGTGTGGTGCGATCGGATTTCAGGATTGAGATGTTTGGCGCTGTAGGGGAGATTGAGCTGGTTGAGATCGGTGTTAGCATAACGATATACGGAAGCACGCGATCGGCTAAGTGCCTCCTCAACTGCATCAACATCCATTAATCCAAGCGTTGACCCAACAGTCGGTATAGGTTCGAGCATGGGTTCAGTTAGCGGCTTGAGCAGGGGTTGGGTTGGAGGTTGAGGCTGTGGTAAGTCAGTCATTTGGAAAAATGTCAAGTGCGGACGAGATAGATTGCGATCGTTAGTTTAGAGCAAATTTGACGATTCCTGTCTCACCGTCTCATTTTGACGCAACCAATACAAAATTTCCTGCTCTAACTGTTCGAGTTCGCGGAAAACTTCTTGTCTGAACCAAGAACTCAGCGTATCAAAGGTCGTGAAATTTGGATTTGGGGTCCATTTTAGATCTTGAGCCACCGGAGTCATGTGATTGCCTTTAAGTTTTGCGATTTCGGTGCGTCCTGGAAATCGATCGTCCAAAATTATAGAAAGTGGCCGAGTTTGGTCCAGGGTGTCGTTGCTAAATTTTACCAGCAGATTATTTGAGACTTCATAGCGATCGCGCACCATCTGATTGGTCGCTTCGGGAGATGGCGTAAATTCGGGGGCCATCATGCGATTTGTTTGCGGCGCGAACTGCATCATCATTTGGGCCACCTGGTCCATCATGGGAATCGAGTCTTTGGCCGCAAAATTATTAAAGGAAATCAAAATGTTTCCCGATCGCTTCACCTCATATAAGCTGCCAATCAACAAATGCAACTTACATCCCATGCTGTGGCCCATGCCGTAGATAGGTAAATTTCGAGCGGACATGTAGCGATCTTCAAGCGTATATAGGGTGCGATCAAATTGCCACAGGACATTTTCAGCGATCGCTGTGTGTTCAAAAGTATTAACGAAGGGGGTTGCGATGACCACATAACCTTGCTGGGCCAAAAATTCTAGAAGTCGGCGATAGGTGAGGTGGGGCAAAGTGGCAACAAATGCGCCTCCCAAAAAATGAATAATTCCCAAGGGTTTGCGTGGAATCAAAACCCAATTCCCTGCAATTTCTAACCAATCCATTTGTCCGCCTCATCGCAATGATGTTTTTCGATGGAGATGGGCGATTTTTACAAATCCACACAACTCTCACATTTTAATTCTAGGATGCAAACTATATTGTCTCTTGGCGGTGATTTCCCCCTTTGGCGGTTCGGTTCTACGGTGCCGTCTAAAAAGTCCTTCGGTTACTCTCATAGGAGTAGGCTGTAAGAATATTTTTGTCCGCCGATCGGCGTTCTTTTCAAGTTTCACCTGTTTTAATCTTTACCTTAGGTTGCGTGTTATGGGCGAGTGGATCTTGCCAACGTTGAGTCAAGTTTTGAGTTTTATGCAGGGAATGTCGCGTCCTAGTTTGTCTGTTGCATCACGTCAACTTCAAGCTGAACATCAATGGACGGGCGCTATTGCGGCACTCGAAGCTCTTTTAGAGACCGTAGATGAGTCTGAATCAGGACTTGTTTTGTCGGGACCATTTCCAATTTTGAGCCACTCTAGTCTTTTGCAGCGCTTTAATGTATGGGCCTTTGCAGCGGATCCATCACTCCAAGCGATCGCTTCTTTTTTCCAGCTTCCGCCTTCTAGCGAAACGCCCACGGTTAGTCTCGAAACCAGCTTGACCTTGCCATTGTTGCCGAGTGATCCGATCGCCTCTGAGCATTTTTGTTTGGTACTGACCTCGAAATTTAGCCTTGTTATGGTACTGGGTGAAGACGTCGATCATCAACCGGGCTTTTGGTTTTCGTTTGATCCGGGCGAAGTGTTGCAGGCTTGGCAGGTGCTGCGGTTGCGGGTGGTGATGTTGAGTCAGGAGCAAATGCAGAAGCTCGATACTATTGTGGAAGCGTTTCCTCCCGTGATACCGCAGTTCTCTACGGTGTCCCATTTTAGCCAAATTTTGTTGTCCTACTTGCCATCAATCGAAGCGCCCCGTTTGCTTCATGCGTCTATTCCAGTGACGGATCCAAAGCATGAACGTGAGCCGCGTAGTTTGGATGTGGAATTATTGACGGCTATTGCCCACGAAGTTCGTACGCCCTTGACGACGATTCGGACGCTGACTCGACTTTTGATGAAACGAAAGGATATGTCGGCAGATGCGCTTAAACGGCTGAAGGTGATCGATCGCGAGTGTAGTGATCAGATCGATCGGTTTGGCATAATTTTCCGTGCTGTGGAATTGGAAACGTCAGAGACCAAAGATTTCTCTCTCACTGCCACTTGCCTGAATCAAGTCCTGAGCCACAGCATTCCCCGTTGGCAACAGCAGGCCAGCGATCGGGGGCTGGTATTAAATGTTGTGCTGCCGGAAGGATTGCCTGCCGTGGTGAGTGACCCGATTATGCTGGATCAGGCGTTGACCAGTTTGATTGAACGATCGGCGCGAACGCTACCGTCAGGAAGTAAAATTCAAGTCGCAGTCAGTCTTGCTGGCGATCAACTTAAGCTACAAGTTGAAACGCAACCCGATGAATCCTACTCAACTCATCAACCCCTTCTACAATCTCTCGGCGAAATGTTAACGTTTCAGCCAGAAACGGGTGTGTTGAGTCTAAATTTAGCTGCAACAAAAAATATCTTTCAGGCGTTGGGCGGCAAGCTGACGGTGAAAGAACGATCGGTCCATCATGGCGAAGTTTTCACGTTGTTTTTACCTTTGCAGAGCAAGAGTCACGATCGGTTTAGCCCTAAATTCTTTGTCTGAGATCTTTGTTATCTGAGATTAAAGGTTATCTAAGACTAAAATGCTAAATACCGAGCAGTAGCCCATCCATTAATGCCCTTGCTTTGCACGGGTACCCAAGTTTCTCCCTGCATGACAGGCCGATCGCCGCCCCGCACGATCACCCGATCGCCACAATTGACCTGAGTTGCAACCGTGGCTAATCCTGCATTTTGACGAATATTAACAAGTTGAATGGTCGTGGGGCAGCGAACTAATACGCTGTTTGCTTGGGCTGAAGCTGTGACGGCAGTGGTGAGCGGGGTTGCGGTTTTAGCAGTGGTAAATGTGGATTGTTCGGTTTTGGGTAACGAAATATCCGGCATAGAAACCTTTGTCTTATGCAAATTTGGTGCCCCAAGCATTGCCCATCCGGCAACAGCGTAGAATAAGCTAATTGCGCCGCGTTCAGCCCATTCAGTTGCTTTTCCGGGAGATGCCTTTGGAAAAACGACGGATAAGATGGCGGCCAAGGTTAAAAATTGGGGGAAAGAAGGCATCCTAATTTACGCTGGAAGTACAAATAATATGTTCCAAAGTATACCCAGCCCTCCCACTCTGTAACTCCCCCATGGACATTTATGTAATTGATAGGTAACTGACCTATAGCTCCTATAGCCAATGTATTGTCGATAGCTTTTTTGAGTTTTAACCGCAATTTCCTACAGCAAGACTATGACGATCGAACAGATATTCGGTGGACTATTGATTTTAGCGATCGGCCCGATCGTGGGCACCATCCAACCACTTTGGCGAGATAAAACAAGCTGGGCTGTGGCGCAAGGGCTATTGTGCGTGGGTGTCGCGAAGTTTTTATTCTCCTATTTGCTTCATGCCCAATTTTTGGCGACGGGAAGTTCTGAGTGGGTTATGGCTTGGGACATGATTGCCTTGATGGGATTGGTGCTGGCCCGATCGCGCCGGGATAACAGAGTAGATTTGTGGAGCATTGCTGCGGGTTATGGGTTACATGATCCAGTCTCGGCGGGGCTTGCGGCGTTGTTGGCAGGTGCAGGAGTGATTTGTTTTCGCACCACTAAACAAGGGGTGAACGTCGTGTTGCTTGCCATGATGCTGGTGACGGTATTGCGCTATTCCACTAATCAACCGCTGCTTGTGATGACGGGTTTGCTCTGTATGTTGATTTATTGGAGTCATGAAAATGCCGATCGATCGAAGAAGCAATCTACACACCCGGTTAATCCGTCTGAAACTGAGTTGAAATTTTTTCGGGCTGATGCGGCGGTGGTGACGTTGGACGATCGGGTGTTGCCGTTGCAGGCGGGTCAACCTGCGGCTTATTTATCTGAATTACGACGATCGGGATATTCTGTGCCTCAAGGGTGGATGGTTTATCCCGGTGATGATCTTGAAACGGTGATCGCTCTGGCTATGCCTACGGCTCAGTTTCCAGCGATCGTTCGATATTCTCATTTACTAGCTAATCCCTTAGACGATCGGACGAAACAGGTGTGGGAGAGCAAAAGCGATCAGGAATTGCGGGCCGCTTTATTACAGGCGTTTGATGGTGCGAAGGCTTCGATGGTGTTGATGGTGATGCCGAAGGTGTGGGCGGTGTTTTCCGGTGCGGTGCGGGAGGTGATGCCGGGTTATGTGTTGGTAACCTGTGGTCAGGAGCGGTTTGAGGTGCGATCGAAGGGACAAATTTCAGCCAATGTGAAAACCTATGAAACGCCCGATCGTCTGATTCGAGAGGTCGCGGAATTATTGACTAAGCTGCAAAAAGAGTATGGTGAAGAGTATAAAAAACAACTGGGTAGTGGGTTTGCTATTGATTGGATGCATGACGGCGAAAGGATTTGGATTTGGGATATTCGTGCGTTGTGAATGCTAGATAAATGCCGAGTGGATGCAATTAATTTGAATAGGGCGGGAATCCCTGAAACCGATCGCGTAGAACGGGACAATTATTAGCTATTCTAGAACGATGTTAAGTTCTGTTAATAGTTTTTATTGCATTCTCCTTCACCTGGGTTTAGGCGCGAGTCTATGAAGTGTGTTATCAATCGTCGAGCGAAATTCTCGGCTAGTCATCGTTATTGGTTGCCGGAGCTGAGTGAGGCTGAAAATGCCGATCGCTTTGGACCCTGTATGCAGTTTCCAGGTCACGGGCACAACTACACGTTGTATGTTTCGATGCTTGGGGATTTAGACGCAAATGGAATGGTTCTGAATCTGTCGGATGTGAAGCATGTGATTAAGCATGAGGTCACGGGACAGTTAGATTTTTCCTATCTTAATGAGGTGTGGGAAGATTTTCAGCAAACATTGCCGACGACGGAAAATTTGGCGCGAGTGATTTGGAATCGCCTGTCGCCCCACCTTCCTGTGGTGGATATCAAATTGATCGAAAATGAAAACCTTTGGGCTGAGTATCAAGGAAACGCTATGGAAGCTTACCTGACCGTTAGTACACATTTTAGTGCTGCACATCGACTTGCACATTATGATTTGACGTTTGAGGAAAATTCAGCAATTTATGGCAAATGTGCTCGAATTAATGGTCATGGACATAACTATCACGTTGATGTGACGGTGATGGGTGAAATTCATCCACGTACGGGAATGGTGGTTGATTTGGTTGCGTTGCAAAATACGATTGATTCATTGATTATTGAACCGATGGATCATTCATTCTTAAATAAGGACGTACCTTACTTTGAGCGTGTTGTTCCTACGGCTGAAAATATTGCGGCTTATATGGTGAAAACATTGCGCGGCCCGATCGCTGAACTAGGTGCGAAGTTGCACAAAATTAAGCTCTATGAAAGCCCAAACAATGCGTGCGAAGTCTATGCGAGCTTCTTTCAAGATTCTACTGAGTCTATCTGCGAACCTGAGTTAGCGGTAGTTTAATTTAGACTTTTAATACATTTGTAACGATCGGTTGGAGTATTCTTTTATCCTGGCCGATCGTTGTTTTATTATCAACACTTAGTACACTAATATCTATGTAAACCCAATGGCAAAAGATTTATTTCATAATTGTGTAAAGATTGCCTTAATTAATGAGGGTTGGCAGGTGACTCATGATCCCTATGAGCTAAGGATAGGAGGGGTTGAAATGTATATTGACTTAGGAGCAGAAGCGATGATTGCTGCCCAGCGAGAAGAATCGAAAATTGCAGTTGAAATAAAAAGTTTTGTTAGTCCTTCAAGTATTTCTGATTTTCATCTTGCTCATGGACAATTTCTCGATTATCGTTATGCTTTAGAGGAAGTGGAACCCGATCGTATTTTGTATCTAGCAGTTCCTAAAAAAGCATATGATTCCTTCTTTTCATTGAAGTTTATTCAACAAGTGGTGCAACGTAGTCAGATTAGATTAATTGTCTATGACACAGATGAGGTGAAAATAACAAAATGGATAAAGTAGAACTCTATCGCCAACATATTCAGAAACTATTGCGCGATCGGGCAGAGCGATCAATGCGAAATTCGATGAATGTAGAGGCCCAGACGGTTTTCGATCGTGAGGACGATCATTATCAACTTGTTTACGTTGGCTGGAAACGCAATGGTAGCCGAGATTATGGCTGTTTACTTCATTTAGATATTAAGGATAATAAAATCTGGATTCAGTATGATGGAACTGAAGGTGGAATTGCTTATAAATTGCTGGAATTAGGGGTTCCGAGGACTGATATTGTGTTGGGTTATCAGCCCCCTGAAATTAGAATACATTCTGAATTTGCTGTTGTTTAATGGCCTTGAGTGATTGTTTTACGATCGCTGCACCATCATTTCCGTCAGGCGAGATCGGCTTTGTTTGCTAATTCCAACTAAACGAACATAATCGCGATCGTGTTCTTTCAAGCACATCTCTAGCGCCGCGATCGCATCACTGGCATTGCCTTCAAAGCTTCCATAACAGGTCCAAGATCCAGTTTGAAATCTTCGTTTATCGACGTATTCAATTCCCACGCGATCGCCTTGGCTTAAAATTCGATTGATTTCGCTGACGACATCGGGAGTTAGACGAGTATTCGAGCTTTGACCGATCGGGCTAGACGATTGAGGCGTTGGAGAATGATTTACGGGTTCAGACGATCGGGGTTTAATCCCTTGATTATATTCTTCAACCAAGCGAAGTTCTTGAATTCGTCTTTGCTCACGAACAATAGAATTGCCTACTTCAATTAAATGATTCAATCCAAAATCAGGACTTATGAATTCTGGCGGTCTTTCATTTGAATTGACGATTCTATTTGATAAGCCTTCTAAACCGACTGTCCGAATGAATTGGGAAACCTGTTCGTCATAAAGTCTCGATCGCAATGCACCATAGAAATCGATCGATTGAGTAGGGAAAATATCAATTAGCTTTGCCACATCACCTTCACTTACGCGATCGCCTGAAAATATTCCAAATACAATGCCAATCCGATCGTCTCTAGTCGGTTCCCAATAATATTTCTCCATTCGGCCATCTCGAACCAAGGGCGCATAGAGTGTGGAAAAATCATTTCCGGTAACAATAATGGGAATACGTTGAGTCGGAGATGCGTCATAGCTGCCAGGAAGTTGCACATTGGTTGGGGTGTCGGCAATGTTCATCAAAGTGCCATTCACCAATTGTGTATTCACGGTGTATTGGGTCATTTGATCGACACGTCCAATGCCCGCATCAATATCCTGAATGACCAAGACTGCCATCTTCCCGCGCACCTTCACCATTTCGCCCGCTTCTCGATAGCGCATTCGGATTAGCCGTGCTGGATCGCCTGCATCAGGACTTTCGAGTTCGCCTGCTGACATTTGTACAACCGAAAGGCCCATTTTCTCAAATACTAAATCGCACTGAAAAGTTTTTCCTTCTCCCTTACGACCGTGAACCCCGAGAATTAGCGGGACTTTGAGATTGGGGATGTTGAGATAATTTTTGGTGATGTGAATGGCGAGCTTTTCAAGGAACGCAGGTGCGATGTAGAACGCCATGACAAGACCGATCGAAGTACGGATTAATTATATCAGGTCAGAGAGACGGCGCTAATGTGTTGACAAATCGTGGGATCGCTTGAAGCAGTGGGCGGAATGTTTGAGACCCGATCGCGAAATACCTCTAATTCTTGTTTAAAGGTAATCGCACTTTGAATTTGTTGTTCTAACTGTTCAATTTTTTCATTTAGTAATTTGTCAACCAAACTACAAGGTGATTCTCCTGTGCTGCGAAGGTTCAGAATGTTTTGAATATCTGCCAAACTGAAATTCAGCGCCTGTGCTTTTTTAATAAATTGAACTTGTTGTAGGGTTTCGGGGCTGTAGTAACGATAGTTATTGGCCGCACGATCGATCGGGATAATTAAGCCCAAACTTTCGTAATAGCGTAAGGTTCCGACGGAGACGTGCGATCGTTTGGCTAGGTCTCCAATTTTGAGCGGTTGAGCGGTTGTATTCATGGTTAGGGTTCCGATCGTGCTTTTACATAAACAAATTGGAGCTATTTGTCAGTAGTTGCCAGTTGAACAATCTTAGACCTATTCATTCCCTCATTCCCACCGCGATCGGACCAACTCCACTGCCCAGCCGATCGCCTCCGCCATACTCGTCCCATCCGCAATCCCCCTTCCTGCAATATCAAATGCCGTACCATGATCCGGTGACGTGCGGACAAAGGGCAACCCGATCGTCGTATTCACCGCCCGATCGAAGGCCATCAACTTCACTGGAATCAAACCCTGATCGTGATACAACGCCAAAAAGCCATCCGCCACACCATCAGTTTTCCCATGAAACCACGCCTGACCCGGCTTCACCCACATCGTATCCGGCGGCAATAACCCAATTAGCGTCACGTTTGGAAATCGCGATCGCATTTCTTCTAGCCAACCATTGATCCAGTTCATCTCCTCCATTCCTAACTGGCCCAATTCTCCACTATGAGGATTTAATCCCGCGATCGCGATTGTGGGAGTCTTCAGTTGAAAATCATTCTGTAAATGTTCAATTAAGAGTTCTAATTTCTGAGTCATCAATGCCGGAGTTAACGCTATCGGGACTTGATTAAGCGGAATATGCGTCGTCGCTAACAACGCCCGAAGAATCCAACCTGACTGCGGCGATCGGCCCACAAATGCCATCCCAAACCGATCGCATCCCGACATTTGGGCTAGAACTTCCGTTTGGCCGGGATACAAATGCCCTGCCATCTTCCAAGCCGACTTTGCGATTGGAGCCGTCACAATCGCATCAAACTTGTCCTGATTAGTCGCCTCGATCGCCGTTGCCAATGCCCGAAATCCACCATCGCCACTCGCCGCATTGCCCACCCCGATTTCTAAGCTTGTCCGATCGATCGGGACCTCTAACCATGAATACGCTTCTGGATCCGCAACATCAAGACCCGATCGACAAAGCTGCTGATAGGTATCCTGAAAAATCGTCCGATCGCCGCAAAGTGTGATCTCTGCCTCTCCATGCCTCACCTGACCCAGCGCTTTCAAAATTACCTCAGGTCCAATACTGGATGGATCTCCCATAGTAATGACAAGTTTTGGGATTCTAGGAGTGATTACCATTTTTCGATCTCTTGCGTTTCCATAACAGGTTTAACCTAACTAGTCTAGAATTACTCTTAAGAATCAATTCATTCTCTAGAGGAAACCAGTCATGGGAGAAATCCTAAACATCGCCATTCTACCGATCGTCCTTATTCCAATAGGTCTAGTGCTGGGCTATGCACTGCTTAAACTTCAAGGCGGAAGCCCAGAGTAAAGCATTTAAAGCATTCGCTGAAACTGCTTCTGGTCAAAAGAAGAAGACCCTGTTTTATGACAAAGCGGGGTCCGTTTTATGGCTAGAATTTATGTCTGAAAATAATAGGGGTCGATCGCTCCAAGGGAAAAGTTTACATTTCTCAGATTCATGCGCTAATCCCTGATAGAATTGACGAGAAATTTAACATTTTGTCACAACCCTACATGAGCATTTTAGTCGTAGGTGCTACCGGCACACTGGGAAGACAGGTGACGCGCCGCGCTTTGGATGAAGGCCACGAGGTTCGTTGTCTCGTCCGTAATTATAAGCGAGCTGCATTTCTAAAGGAATGGGGTGCGGAACTAGTCTATGGAAATCTGTTAGAGCCGGACACCTTGACGGAAGCACTTGATGGGGTGACAGCGGTTATTGATGCGGCGACAGCGCGGGCATCTGATTCATTAAGTATTCGCAAAGTGGATTGGGATGGAAAAGTTAATCTGATCCAAGCAATCCAAAAGTCAAACTGCGATCGGTACATCTTCTATTCAATTCTCGATTGCGAAAAGCATCCATCTGTCCCACTGATGGACATCAAGAGCCACACCGAAAAGTTCATTAAAGAATCTGGCCTGAACTACACCATTCTGCGTCCATGTGGATTCATGCAGGGCTTGATTGGGCAATATGCTATTCCAGTTCTGGAATCCCAATCCGTATGGGTCATCGGTAAAACCGCCCCCATGGCGTTTATGGATACTATCGATGTTGCGAAATTTGGGGTTCAAGCCTTAACAGTTCCAGAGACAGGCAAGAAAACTTTTCCAGTGGTCGGAAACCGTGCTTGGGACGGCTATGAGATTATTAATCTCTGTGAGCGGTTGTCAAATAGGGATGCAAAAGTAAGCCAAGTTCCCATTGAGGTGATTCGCATTACCCGTCGATTAACTCGCTTTTTTGAGTGGAGTTGGAATGTGGCCGATCGGTTGTCTTTTGCGGAGGTGATTGCGACGGGAAATCCGCTGACTGCAAACATGGATGAAACCTACAAGACCTTTGGACTGAAAGAGTCTGAAATGTCGAGCCTAGATGAGTACATGCAGGATTACTTCAGCCGCATTATGAAAAAGCTCAAGGAAATTGAATACGCCATGGAGAAAGCAAACAAAAAGAAAGTCAAGAAAAAAATGTCTTGGTTCTAATTTGTTCTAGCTAGCTTTAATACGATTTCTGGTGTTGATTGTTGGTGGCGATCGTCCAGATCTCGTGATGAAAATTCTAGCGTTACTGATTACTACTACAGTTTTTTGGGAGGGGCGATCGGTCTCAGTAAGACTTTAGGGATAAATGTCAGCATTGAGACTAGGCGTAGTCCATAATTTTAGTTACTTTGGTATAAAGTTGCTTGTAAAGGCAGCGGTTTTAACCCTTCTCTGTTAAATAGTCCCATGTCTTCTCAGACCATGAAACACCGCCTGATCATTCTTTGTACAGGCAACTCTTGCCGTAGCCAGATGGCTGAGGGGTTTTTGAGAGAATTAGCCGATGATTTATTTGAGGCTCACAGTGCAGGTATGAATCCTGCGGCTGAGGTTCATCCACTGGCAGTCAAAGTCATGTCAGAAATTGGGATTGATATCTCTGTCAACACCTGTAAGCACCTCAATACGTTCTTTGATGAACCGATCGATACGGTAATCACGGTCTGTAGCCACGCTGATCAGAGTTGTCCGAGTTTGCCCGCTTCAACTAAGCGCCATCACTTTGGTTTTCCAGATCCTGCTTCGGCAAAAGGAACGGAACAGGAAAAACTGATGGTATTTCGCCAAATTCGCGACGATATCGGCCAGATTTTGCTAGCCTACGTTGCTGGTAGACGAGACGCTCTGTAACTTATGCCACAAACCTCTAGTCTCGATTCCTGTATTGATTTCCCTTTAATTGTGGGACAGTCACTTGCCGATCGCGAAGATTTACACATGGCACTGATCGATCGATCGGGACGATTGCTATGGGCGAATCAAGTATTCTGCATGGACAACAACCAGTCCTGTGAGATGTTGATTGGGCAAAAGTTTTTTAAAGTTCTCTCTCAGAATGCTCAGCACCTGCCGCAGCAAACCTACATTCGGGAGCAACTGATTAAAGGAGAAAGCTTTAAGTTTGAGTTTGCGTATCAACAGGAAGGAAATCTGACTCAATCTTGGCTACTGATGGATGGACAGCCTATTTCCAATTCAGAGGGAATCGTCAGCCAGTACACTCTACTAGCAACGGATATTACCCTTCGTAAACAGTCAGAACTGGAGTTACACCAAGCAAAACGATTGCTAGAGCAGACCAATCAAGCCTTAGACGTGCGTGTTCAAGAACGAACCGCTGAGCTGTTTCAGGAAAAAGAGCGAGCCGAACAAGCATTTCACGAACTTCAGCACATACAACTGCAACTGATTCAATCTGAAAAGATGTCAGCTTTGGGTAATCTTGTGGCCGGGGTTGCTCATGAAATTAATAATCCCTTAGGTTTTCTGGCTGGTAATTTGCGTCCTGCAAAAAATTACATCCAAGACTTATTTGGCCTAATCAACCTGTATCAAGAAAAATATCCGATAACTGACCCAGACATTTGTGCAGAGACGGAGGCAATTGATCTGGAATATTTGCGGGAAGACTTCCCGAAATTGATCAGTTCCATGCAGGAAGGTGTGAATCGGCTCGAACACATTAGCACCAGTTTACGGATTTTCTCGCGAACAGACAGCGATCGTCCGGTTTCCTTCAATATTCACCAAGGTCTTGACAGTACACTCTTGATCCTTAAACATCGTCTACTGGCCAATGAGATACGACCCGAAATTGAAGTCGTGAAAGCGTATTCCGACCTGCCCACTATTAAGTGTTACGCAGGGCAACTGAATCAAGTTTTTCTAAACTTACTAGCGAATGCGATCGATGCCTTAGAAGAGTCACAGCAGGAGGGTCGCTTTGAAACCCTTAAAGCCAATCCTCATCGAATCAAAATTTGTACAAAACTATCTGAAAACGGGCAACGGGTTTTGATTTCTATTGCAGATAATGGACCTGGGATGACGGAAGAAGTGAAGGCACGTATTTTTGATCAATCGTTTACGACCAAAGAAGTCGGTAAAGGAACAGGACTCGGGTTAGCGATCGCTCGTCAGATTATTGTTGAGAAACATCGTGGCACCTTGTATTGTGATTCTCAAGTGGGTCAGGGCGCAGAATTTGTGATTGAGCTTAATCTGAACGGAATCGAGTCTGAGTGTTAGTGTTAAAGGCTACGACCTAACGGGATCAACGTTGGTTTTGTTTTTTATTGATATTTAGCGTCGTTTGAGGCGTTTAGGGAGACAAACGATCGTGCCAAAAGCAGGCATTATCTACAATGACCAAAAGCCCAGAGCTTGCAATGCAGCTAGTCTGCTTCAGGAGGTGTTTGCACAGTCGGGGTGGGATGTCGTTTTGGCTACAGGCGTTGGCGGTATTTTAGGCTATTCATCGGAGTCGAAACCAGTCACGTACACCCCTATTCATAGCCTAGTGCCACCGGGATTTGATGCGGATATGGAATTCGCCATTGTTTTAGGTGGTGATGGGACTGTTCTATCGGCGGCGCGTCAGGTTGCTCCCTGTGGAATTCCCTTGCTGACGGTTAATACGGGGCATCTTGGTTTTTTGACTGAAGTCATGACGGATGATTTAAAAACAACTATTCAACCTGTTTTAGCTGGAGATTATCAAGTCGAAGAACGCACGATGCTGACGGTACAAGTCATCCGATCGGGGACTTTGTTGTGGGAAGCGTTATGTCTAAACGAGATGGTAATTCACCGTGAACCCCTGACGAGTATGTGTCATTTTGAAGTGAAGGTGGGGAGTTATAGCCGAGTAGACATTGCTGCTGATGGCTTGATTGTTGCGACTCCGACCGGATCGACCGCCTATTCTCTGTCAGCAGGTGGCCCGGTGATTACGCCGGGGATTCCAGTCATGTGTCTAGTGCCAATTTGTCCCCATTCCTTAGCCTCGCGGGCCTTGGTTTTTAGCAATACTGAACCCATCACTATTTATCCGGCCATGCAAAATCGTCTCGTGATGGTGGCAGATGGCAATGCAGGTTGCTTTATCCTGCCCGATGATTGTGTCACCATACAAAAATCGCCCTATCTCGCTCGATTTATTCGGCTTCGGACCCCAGAATTTTTCCATCTGCTCCGAGAAAAGCTAGGATGGGGGCGCGCCCATGTTGCAAAGCCAACGCCTTGAGGGAAAAAATCTTAACTAGTTTTTAATTATTAGTATTCAAAGTATTAGTATTCAAAGTGCGATCGTAAATAACGGTTAAATCTGGAGAACGCCATGCAAACGCTAAAGGAAAATTCCAGCCACGCCTCCCTATCAATGTCGCCCTACGTTCTTGTGGTGGAACCGGATGATCAACTCGCCACGCAACTGAGACAAGACTTACAGGATGCTGGCTACCCTTGTATTGTCACGCAGGATGTTATGGCAGCATTGGCGCAGATTGAAGCGCGTAACCCATCGCTGGTTGTTGTCGATCGAGCCTTGAGTGGAGATTCAGCACTTTTATTTTGTGCGAAACTGCGGCGAAATGGGATGCAGTTTCCTGTTTTGCTACTAGTGATGAAAGATAGTGTGGACGATCGGGTGATGTGTTTAGAGGCGGGTGCCGATGATTATTATTTAAAACCCTATCAAGGCGATAGCTTTATTCGGTTGGTGCAGCATTATTTGCGCATCGAAGTTCTGCCTCAGAAAGTTCTACGCTATGGAAATCTCAAACTTGATCTTGGTCTTCGTCAAGCGTCCCGCAACGGTCGCACTATTGATTTGACCACCAAAGAGTTTGATTTGCTGAAATATTTGATGGAAAATGCCCGAGAAGTTCTTAAACGTGAACAAATTTTAGAAAACGTTTGGGGCTACGATTTTGGCGGCGAATCGAATGTGATTGAGGTATACATTCGTTATTTGCGCTTGAAGATCGAAGAAGAGGGAGAGAAACGATTAATTCAGACAGTTCGTGGGGTTGGCTATGTATTGCGAGAGCTGTAGTGGGAAATGGCGGTTACGTGCTTTGACAGCGATCGCTGGAATATTTCTGGCGGTTTTAGGTTCTGCGGTTAGTATCTAGGCATCCTCAATATCATCGCAACCATCGCAATACTACAGCTATGTCTGCTAGACGTTTTAACCAAGATTTATCCGATCGCCTTCCAATTAATCAATTTCTATTCCTGAGCCGATCGAGTCGAGTTCTAGGAGGTTGTATCCTGCTGTTTATAGTACAACTTCTGTTGGTCGGTTGTGCCACAACGCAATCCCCAGCGACTAGCCCGACGGCCATTGTCTCCAATATTGCTACTATTCCATCCACCGGAACAATTCTTCCTATCACCTCTAAAATAACGATCGGTGGAAAGTCTCTCAATCTAGAAATCGCTCGATCGCCCCAAGAGCAAGCCACGGGATTGATGTATCGTCCTGCTTTGCCAGATGATCGAGGGATGCTGTTTCCTATGACTCCGGCGCGTCCGGTGACATTTTGGATGAAAAATGTGCCTGTTGCTCTCGATATGGTGTTTTTATATCAAGGAAAAGTGAAGGCAATAGCGCCCTCCGTTCCGTCTTGTACCACGCCAGACTGCCCAGTCTACGGTCCGCAAGGTGATGTTGATAACGTGCTTGAGTTGCGATCGGGACGGGCGCTAGAGCTTGGAATTAAGGTGGGTGATCCGGCCACGATCGTCCCTAGTAATACTACCGTATCAAAATAGAACATTTGTGCTAGTATCCCTTCAGTTCTACAGAAGCTTTACAGAAGTTCCTTATCGTGATTTCACGACTTTCACCTGATTGGGGGAAGCCAGTAATCTTTGTTAACGTCCGATCGTGATGGTTGAAATTATTTTGTCAGTAATAGTTTTAAGCGTCGTGCCCCGTCCATTGCGGTTGTTCCTAGATTTTTCTCTTTATTCTTCAAGTGGTTACGGGTATAGTTTAATGCTTTCTATCTATCCAGACTTAATTCAGTTTTTACAAAATGATTTGGCGATGTCCTCGTCCGCCATTGACTTCGCACTCAAACGTAGTGGCAATTTTGAACCATTGCCTATGATCTTGTGGCAGTACGGATTAGTTTCGTTGGAGCAACTCGATCGAATCTATGATTGGCTTGATTCGGCGCGCTAGATTTTCTCTTGTCTTGCTTTTGGCGTAGATTCTCGTACTCAGTTCTAAACTTAATTTGCACAGCGCTACTTTTTATTAAATCTACCGTTTACACTGGATAGACCTTATCGAACACCGATCGGGGACTTATAGCCGTATGGGTGGGGAAGTGAAGTCTATGAGTGAGCTGGATCGCTGTTATCAACTGTTCGGATTGAAGGTAGGCGCGTCGCTGGAAGACCTGAACCGTGCCTATAAAGATCTGGCGATTGTGTGGCATCCCGATCGGCTTCCTAAGGAGAATGATCGGCTTCTTCAAATTGCAGAAGAAAAAATTAAAGAGATCAATCATGCTCGTGACTACTTAAGGGAGCAAATTAACGCCCGGAAAGCGCCGCCTTCAGGTTCGTCAAGCGCACAAGGTCAGGCGAGTTCCTATCAAGATAGTTATTATGCGGCTAAGCAACGAGCCGACACCCGATCGTCCTCCTCCTCAAAGCAAGCATCCGCCTATTATCAGTCGTCCTACTACGGTGCCTATCATGGGGCTTCAAGTGGGGCTTCAAGTGGGGCTTCAAGTTACCGATCGCAATCTGCTGGTCAGACTAATCAGACTAGCAGTCAGGGCCAAACTAGCGCGCAAGACAAGTCTCAAAGTACTCAGAACGCGCAAGCCAAAAATCAGTCCACATCCCAGTCCAATTCATCCCAGTCCAATTCTGCAACGGATGCTCAGCGTCAGTCCTCAACCAATTCGACAAATTCATCGTCAAATCAAGATTATTACGCACAGTCCCGCTATCGCCCGGAATATCACCGATCGCCCAACACAACCGAATCCCAAGCCCCTAAACCAACGCCGCAGCCGCAGCCAACACCTCAAGTAACACAGCAGTCCTCCCCGCAGCCTCAAAGCGCTCAGTCAAAGTCGTCGTCTAGTCAGTCAAGCTATTATGGTCCCAGCCAGTCTACATCTGGTCAATCGTCATCTCGTCAACCGTTAGGCTCTAGTCCATGGCCTCGTCCAGGCCCAGAAGTTACTAAAACTTCTCCCAAACAACAAGCTCCCAAACCGCCTCCACCGCCGATTCCTGATCCACCGCCCATTAGCCGATCGGGTCTTGATTTGAGTGGTCGCGATTTAAAGGAGAAAGATTTGTCGAACCGAGACTTAACCTGTGCAAATCTGCGGGGTAGTGATTTGAGTGATGCCTTTATGCATCGAGTCACCTTGGAAGGCGCAAATCTGAGCCAAGCTAATCTATTTAGGGCCAATCTGCTAGAAGCCAATTTGCGCTATGCCAACTTGAAGGACGCTAATCTGATTGGGGCGGATTTGAGCGGGGCGGATCTGCGTGGGGCAAATTTGGAAGGCGCGAAGGTGGGGTTTAACGATCGGGTGATGGTGAAGATGATTGGAGCAAAGCTTCAAGGGGCCACGATGCCCAATGGCAAGGTGTATCAGGGTTAGTTTGAGGGATTTGCTTAAAATAGGTTTCCTGTGGGGTACAATCTAGAACTGTGTGAATTTGGATATCGTCATGCCGAAGTTAAAGACTCGTAAATCTGCCGCCAAGCGCTTTAAAGTGACTGGAACGGGCAAGATTCTCCGTCGGAGTACGTTCCGCGCCCACCTTTTAGAACACAAAAGCCCTAGCCGTAAGCGCCGTCTTGCTGGTTACAACGTTGTGTTTGAAGGTGATGCTGCTAACGTTCGTACTATGCTGCCTTACTTATAAGGTGATCCAATCGATTTGGGCTAGGGCTTTTCTACTGCCTGGTTCCCGATCGTGGCAAGTTTAATCATTGGAATTTCGATTCTATAAGTTTGAACATTGCTTAGTTACTAATGACCTATCCCCAAATGTAGAGGAAACTCATGGCTCGTGTTAAGCGCGGTAATGTAGCCCGCAAACGTCGTAATAAAATTTTGAAGCTGGCGAAAGGCTTCCGTGGATCACATTCACGGCTGTTTAGAGTCGCGAATCAACAGGTGATGAAAGCGCTGCGGAATGCGTATCGCGATCGTCGTAAAAAGAAACGCGATTTCCGCCGCCTGTGGATTGCTCGGATTAATGCCGCAGCTCGGATTAATGGAATTAGCTACAGCCAATTGATTGGCAAGATGAAAAAAGCTGACATCCAAATCAACCGCAAAATGCTGGCTCAGTTGGCGGTCATTGACCCGACTGCGTTTGCGAAGGTTGTTGAGTTAGCGAAAGCAGCTTAACCCTAGACTTACAAGTCTTTTGCTTGACCTTATGTAAATCTTGAGATTAATTTTTGTGGGGATGGTGTTAGAGTTTCTGGCACTATCCCTTCTTTTTTAGTTTTCGGTCATGTATGAATGGAATGGCTGAAGAGATTGAGTATGGGACGAAAACGATCGATATATGGCTGGTTTTTGGCGTTTGGTCTGAGCTGGAGTGTGGTATCAGTGGCGACATTGCCAGGAAACTCCGCCGATTTGCAGACAATTTGCGATCGTGGTTTTTTGTCGGTGGCAGTCCATGACGATCGGTTTCCCTTGAGTTTTCGCGATGCTGCGGGTCATTGGTCTGGTTTTGAGATAGAAATGGCTCAGACCTTGGCGTTTGAGTTGTGTGGGAAACGTGATGCGGTCAAATTTATTTCGGTAGCAAATTCCGATCGATTACGAGTTGTGGCGGATGGGCAAGTTGATCTTGCGATCGCATCAATAACAGCAACGCCTTCCCGATCGCGTTGGGTTGCGTTTAGTGCGCCCTATTATTTTGAACGATCGGCCATTGTGGTGCGGGATAACCTGTCTCAAAATCGTCCGGCTCAGAATGCTTCAGTCAGGAGGATCGGTGATCTTCGGGGACAATCCGTTGCGGTCTTGAAAAATTCTAGTGCGATGGATGCTTTGATGTCGGAGCGTTTGGGTTTGATGTTGGTCGAGGTGGAGAGCTATGCAGATGGTTGGTCTAAGTTGCGATCGGGACAACTACAGGCGTTTGCGATCGATCGAGTAATGGCTCTGGGTGCTATGCGAAAAGATGCTGATTTACGATTGTTGCCCGATGAGTTTGGTCTTTATCCTATGTCGATCGCTATGCCAAAAGGAGCGCAGTACGCATCATTCCGTGAAAAAGTGCAGGGTGTGGTCGATCGTTGGCAGCGATCGGGATGGTTGAAAGAGCAATGGCACCGATGGAATTTGGACTCTTAAGCCATGACTCTTAGGCCATTTAGTGCCGTCCCACTTTATTTGATTTGGTAATCAATGTAACGCACAGTAGAGCTACTGAATTGCGATGATAAGATGATCAAGTGCATCTCGATTTCGATGCATTCAACTATTTCTGTAGACACTGCGATCGACCCATGAAAGAAAATTCTCCTATTGTTTATATCGCTGTTTTGGTGGTGATTCTGATTGCGGCTGGGATCAGCGTCCTGAAGGAAGTGATCAAAACTCGTAAGTTAGAAGGAGCACTGGCACGACTTACAGAAAAGCTCAAGGATGGTGATGGGACGGCGGCAGAGCATTATGAGTTAGGAAGTGTTTATTTAGATAAAAAGCTGTTTGCTCAAGCGATTCCTCAGTTCCAGAAAGCCATCAAGAAGCGAGAATTAGAAGGGGCTGATGTAGCAGCGGTTTATAATGCGTTGGGTTACACTTATTTCGCTCAAGAACAGTATGATCTGGCCGTTCGTCACTATAAGGATGCGCTTAAAAATTATCCTGATTATGTGATTGCGCTGAATAATCTAGGTCATGTTTACGAGAAGAAAAATCTGACCACTAAAGCGATCGAAGCCTATGCTCAGTCGTTATCTATAGAACCTACGAATGAGACCGCTAAGTTGCGATCGGAGTCGTTGAAAAAGCGAGTTGCTCCAGTTTAAAGTTAGCCAATTGAATTGATTAAAAAAGCGCTTCGGGGTTCTGAGGCGCTTTTTATATGCCGAAGTTAGCTTATGGAATAACAGTTGGAGTAGGTGAGGCAGGTATCGCAGGAGTGGCAGGACTACCTGGTCTCGCAGGAGTAGCAGGTATTGCAGGAGTAATCGGTCTCGCAGGAATAGCAGGTATTGCAGGAGTAATCGGTGGGATCGTTGGAAGAGGAGTAACAGATGGAATCGTTATCGGAAGGGTAGTCGGTGGTGTTATCTGAGGAATAATCGGTGGGAGCGTTATCTGAGGAGTCGTTCCCGAAGGAGTAACGGGTAGAGTTATTATCTGCGGAACAACTGGTGGAAGCGTGACAGGTAGATTGGTTACTGGAGGAGTAATCGGTGGGACTGTTGAAGGTGGAAGCGTGACAGGTGGAGTCCTTACTGGAGGAGTAATCGGTGGGATCGTTGGAAGAGGAGTAATAGGTAGATCGGTTATCGGAGGAGTAACGATCGAATCTTTTATGTTTGGCGGAGTTGGCTGAACGATCGGAATCCCCGGATTTGACCCATTAGGGGGAACGATCGGAGGCTCAATTAAATTTGGCGGATTTGGTCGAACAATCGGAGGCTCAATTAAATTTGGCAGATTTGGCTGAACAATCGGAGGCTCAATTAAATTTGGCGGATTTGGTCGAACGATCGGCTGGTTGCGATTGGGATCATTGAGAATTTCGCGAGCCTCGGTTGACTCTCTTCTTGGCATACTTGATGTTGGATCAGAAGAAATTCGAGGTTTGGGTGTAGTTGCAACTTGAGTGGGCAGTGCTCCGATCGCAGCCACTTGAGTAGTAATAGCATCAGCCATTTCCTGACGAACCGCCTGTAAATCAGGGTCCATGACATCGATATCTCGATACATAGGACTCGTTTGAAAAAATGTCTTTAAATCGAAGGTCTGAATGCGATCGATACGATCTTTAATCGCAACGACCATTTGGCCTGCATATAAATTCTGTGTCTTGCCTCCTACCGTAATATCCATCGGTCCGAGGGGATTATTTGTTAATGCCCCCATAATAGTCGTATCACTTTCTTCAATGTAGCGAATGAAAAGTGCAGATCCTTTAATCCCTGCTTTTGCATTGGGGGTATTAAATTCGGTATTGCCTCGACCAGGAGGAACTAAAAACAAATAAGTCCCATTGCCTAATTCAAAGCGGCGAGTATTAGGTGTGAAGCGAAAAGTAGCTAATTCGCCGACTTTAGCTAATGTTCCATCGTTAAATTTTAGTTCCGTGCGGGCTGCTCGTTGCGTCTTGATTGCATCGCCAGATTTGCTCAGCCGATCGTTGACTTGGGCGCTGCGGGCTGATTGGCTAAACGGAATTAGGTCAACGTGATTGACTACTTTACGTAGAGTGGCTTGGATGAGGGGAATAGGTCCAGCGAATACTGGAGGGGTAGCCGAAATCAAACTTCCATTGAAAGTCGTTATAATGACGAGCTGTACCCATTTCCCAGGGAACTTGATTTGTGCGCGCATAGGATAACTCCGACAACTGGTGACAACGTATCAGTGAATTAAGTAATCTTCGTGAACAACCAGTAGTTTCTGAACGTAAAGCCTAGAATCTCGGGAATTTCTAGGAGGTAGTATGAAATATTACTTATTTCAATTCGGTCAGATTCTTTTAGCAATATTTTGGTCGTTACTAGTAGATGCAGCAGAAGTGTATAAATTTTGCAACAATGGCTGTTATCTAGACAACAGTAAATCTCAGATCTGTTACTTGAAGCCTCTAAAATCTGTGAAACGTCGTCGTAGACCATTGCAATCGGTTAATTTTAACAACGCTCCTGATTTCTATACACTAAAGCTCTAATTGTCTAATTTCTGCGTATGATCGTTTATGCACTTTCTCAGTATAAGTACAGAGCTAAGAAATGGCTAGTCTGGCCTTGAGAGAATGAGTACGATGGCTGACAAAAGGGCGGAAGAGTGGTCGTAGAAGCAGATGTGGCAATATGACGAAATATTCGACTTTGAGGGGCGGGTCTAAATTTTTCAAGCGATTCCAATCGTTTCTTTGGTGCTTGCGATCGGCGGGGACTATTACGGTTGGGCCGATGATCGCGGTGATGATGACACCGTTGACAACATTGGCGGACAATTCGGTGATTCTGACCGATACGATCGTCAATACCCCTATTACAGATCAGCCCCGGCGACCTGATAACCCTCCGAGACCCGATCGTCCTCCCCACTCCGATCACTTTCGGCGACCCGATCGGTCTCAACAACCCCTGAACTCTGAATTGCCTAAGTTAGATCTGCGTGTCGAGCCAAAAGGCGATTTCAAACTAGACCCCAACGTTAATCCCACAATCAATTTAATTAAGCCTAAAGTTCCCGTCGTCTCAGATCCTGAATTGTCGCCCGTTACGCCTTCGCCCGTTACACCTCCTCCTATCCCTGAGACTTCCCCAGCCATCGTCGAACCGCTCGAATCTGGTTCTGACCCGGAACTAGGAACTATTAAAATTCGTGAAACTCCCCCCGTCACTCCTCCGCCTGCGCCCCGCCCTGCGCCATCATTATACTTATTGGGACATTTTAATTATTTTCAGACCGACAACGTCTTTTCTTCAATTCCTTTGCAGACCGATGGTGTAGCAGGGACAGGATTGGCATTGTATTATTTGCCGCGCCTTAGCCCAAAAACCTATTTGTTAGTGTTGGCGCAGTCTAATATTCTCCGGTATGGGACATTTTCTCGACTCAACTATGACGAGCTACGACTGAAGGTGGGACTCTATCGCCAGTTGACCCCTCGGCTGAGTAGTGAAATTGGTTGGAGTTATCAACAATTGACGACGGCTAAGGAAGACATAAAAAACTTGTTTCAGGGCGTACGATTTTTTAATGAACATTCGTTGCGGTTTGATCTTACGCGTCAAGATCCTCTTAGCCCTTCTCTTAATCTCATCACAGCCTATCAGTTTCGCTGGAATCTTACGGGTGACATTGAAAAATACGATCGGTTGGTGAATGGGGGGCAGATTTCACTCAGCTATAAACTTTCACCTCGGATCAGTACTGGACTGGATTATCAAGCCTCTTGGACCCACTTTACTGAGCAATCGCGGGATGATGTTTCTCATTATTTAGGGGCGAACTTGAGCTATAACCTGAACGATCGGATGTCGCTTAATGCTTTTGGGGGCCGAAGTATGGGAGTTTCTAGCGAAAAGCGAATCGAACCGAATAGCTGGATTTTTGGGTTGGGGTTTAACTTTAATGTTGCAATCTTTTAAAAATAAAATGCTTGAAGATATTTTTTTTAAGGGTAAGAACACCAATCGCTCCAGCCGCCGACGTAGAGTTTGGCGTGGTGTCCCATTAGCGATAGAGACAGCAGATTCACACAAGCGGTAACGCCTGACCCGCAATAGACAATGATTTCGGTGTTGCCGTTGTCTTCGAGGCTGTCTAGTAGACTGGCCCATCGATCGGCTTGGAGTTCGGCATTAATATATCCGCGCTCGTCTGTGACCTGTTGCCAGGGATAATTGATCGCTCCTGGAATATGGCCAGCGATCGGGTCAATCGGTTCGCGATCGCCCCGGTACCGGACTGTTTCCCGTGAATCTATCAACACGTTGCCAGGGGTATTTATGGCCGCTCTAACGTTATTAATATCAACGGTCCAATCGGATTGAACAACTGGGATGAAATTGCCGGACGTTGTTTGAGGTAATTCTTTCGTGATGGGGTAATGCATTCCGGTCCAAGCTTGCCATCCGCCATTCAAAAGTAAGGTCCGATCGTGGCCGAGATACCGTAACAGCCACCAAGCTCTAGCAGCATATGAGAGACGGGCGGAGTCGTATAGCACTACCCAAGTGTCATCATCAATCCCCATGGCCCGTAGTTTTGAGCTGAAGATTTGGACATCAGGCAAGGGATGGCGACCGCCGTGGGCTTGGACTTTTTCTGATAAATCTTGGTTGAGATCGAGGTAATGTGCGCCTTGGATGTGACCCAAATCGTATTGCTTTCTGCCAGCGGCAGGTTCCATGAGGGAAAATCGACAATCGATTACGATGACACTAGAATCTTCAAGGTGAAGCCTCAACCAATCTGCCGAGACGATCGGATGGACAGCAGCATTGGCGATTGAGCTTTGTAGATTACCTTGTGAATTTTCCGGCGGATGGTCTAACGGATGGTCTGGCGGATTACTTGTTGAGTCAGTCGGTCGATTTAGGTTCTGCATTGTCTGACGCTCCCATCTATTCCGAGAATCCGTTACAATGACGTTTCAGCAAGGGTGGTTTTCTAAAAAAGGCTGCCCTTTGCCGATCGCCGGACTTCATGAAATCTATCATTTCATGGTAAGTGGGGAATAGCGTCCCTTTTTTTTGTGCAAATTGTGATTTTGAACCTATGACTCATCCGATCGTTCCACACATCCTCGAATTGGCCGCCCCGGTTGCTCACAACCTAGGATTAGAAGTCGTATCAGCGGTGTTTCGGACTAACCAAAATCCTCCGGTGCTACGAGTCGATATTCGCAATCTGACTCAAGACACTGGAATGGAGGACTGTACTCGGATGAGTCGTGCGCTCGAAGCCTATTTGGATGATGAGGAAAATCCAAATCCGGTCGGGATGCCTGATAACTATGTGTTGGAGGTATCTAGTCCGGGAGCTGATCGTGCCCTCACTGCCGATCGGGAATATATCTCGTTTCGAGGTTTTCTCGTTTGGGTGACTGCGACTGAAATTTTTGAGGGGCATCGTGAATGGGTTGGAACCTTGATTGGCCGAGATGAAGAGTTCATTCGTCTGAGTCAAAAGGGGCGCACCATTCAACTACCCCGATCGATTGTTGAGCGCGTTCAGCTTGACGATCGTAAGAAAAACTCCGATAAAGACTAGCTCCGACAAAAACAGTAATGTTCAACCTCAGCTCCTAGCTTTGTGTTCCAAGCTTTTCAGACAATTCAATATCCCTAAACTCAATAAAACGGAGACATCCAATGTCTAGCATTTCTCTTCCCGGCCTTAAGGAAATGATCGAGAGCATTAGCCGCGATCGTAACTTGCCTAAAAGCGCCGTCCAAGAAGCTCTCAGAGAAGCCCTCATGAAAGGGTACGAGCGTTTCCGGCGTACGCAGCATCTAGAAACCGCTTCCTTTGACGAAGATTATTTCAATCATTTTGAAGTAGAACTCGACATCGAAGAAGAAGGCTTCCGAGTCTTGGCCACCAAAACAATCGTGGAAGGAGTCACCAGCACTGATCACGAAATTGATCTCAAAGAAGTCCAGGAAGTGGCGATCGAAGCCCAAGCCGGGGACGCGGTCGTTGTAGATGTGACGCCAGAACAAAGTGAATTCGGTCGGATGGCCGCAATTCAGACGAAACAAGTATTGGCTCAAAAATTGCGAGATCAGCAGCGCAAACTGGTCCAAGAAGAATTTCAAGAACTCGAAGGTGCGATTCTTCAGGCCCGCATCCTACGTTTCGAGCGTCAGTCTGTGATTGTGGTCGTCACCAGTGGGTTTGGACAGCCTGAAGTGGAGGCAGAATTGCTTAAGCGAGATCAGCTTCCAAATGATAACTATCGGGCCAATGCGACCCTTAAGGTCTATCTGAAAAAAGTCAGCGAAGGCGCACACCGTGGTCCCCAGCTCTTGGTGTCTCGGGCGGATGCGGGCTTAGTGGTCTATCTATTTGAAAATGAAGTGCCCGAAATCCAAGATGACGTGGTGCGCATTGTCGCCGTTGCTCGTGAAGCGAATCCGCCGTCTCGTTTTGTAGGACCACGTACGAAAATAGCTGTGGATACTTTAGAACGCGATGTGGATCCGGTTGGCGCTTGTATTGGCGCGCGGGGATCGCGGATTCAGTCTGTGGTCAACGAGCTGAAGGGCGAAAAAATCGACGTGATTCGTTGGTCTCCCGATCCCTCGACTTATATTTCTAATGCCCTGAGTCCGGCTCGGGTTGTGGAAGTACGTTTGATGGATCCAGAAGGTCGTCAGGCTCATGTTTTGGTCCATGATGATCAATTGAGTTTAGCGATCGGGAAAGAAGGCCAAAACGTACGACTTGCTGCCAGGTTGACGGGCTGGAAAATCGACATTAAGGACATTAACAAGTATGACGCTACTGCCGAGGATGAAAGTATTCGGTATGTTCTAGATGCCCGTGCCGCTGAGCAAGCGTCTCGTCAGCAATATGATGATTACGACGATGAAGACGAGTATGACGATGAGCTTGAACCCGAGGCGATCGCAGCCGAGTTAGATTCGGATTATGTTGATGCATTAGAGCCAGAAGCGTCTGAACCAGATGCATTAGAGCTGGATTCCGATGCATTAGAGCCAGATGAATTAGGGCTAGATGCGCTAGACTCAGACCTTCTGCCAGTGACTAATATGTCGGCTGATGCTGCTCAAGACGAGGCGGATGCCTTAGTTTATGGGGTTGATGAAGCGATCAATGGCGACCCTGACTAATTGCGCAGCTAACCTTTGATCTTTGATCGATCGTCAAGAGCGTCGCCCAAGTTGGATTGCGCTCTTGATCCTTAGTTAAAAAATATTGTTATGATCATTTAAGCTATGACCATCAATCAACGGTGTTGTATTAGCTGCCGCCGCCTTGCTGATAAATCAGAGTTCTGGCGTGTAGTGAGATTACATAATAGAGAAATATCTATCAATTACGGCATGGGGCGATCGGCTTATGTCTGTCAAACTGAGAAGTGTCTACTCGTTGCCGAAAAAAAAGACCGCCTTAGTCGTTCCCTTAAAACGGCTGTTCCAAAAGATTTATATCAAACTCTTAAGAAAACGTTAATGACTGACCAATCTGAGATTTCGGCGTCAGTTTATAAGGAACACTGATCCCAGCGTTATTAGTGCATGCACTAACCGTGAAATCTGCCCGTCATAGGACGATCGGGGGCTAATCAGCCAAGGCATTGTGTTGTATAATGCTCGACACAGGCGAAGAATCTACAGATTTATCGTCCCATCTCACCGACCAATCTTTTGCTTGATGACCTGAAGTGCTCTTTTCGGGAGCCTCAGTGCAGGTAGAGACGATTGATCTCACCCGAGATTAGTCCTGTCGAAAAAGAATCATGAATGTGATCTCTCTTTTACTTGCACGTCGTTTTAGTCAAAACAACAGAAGGCGAAATAACTTATGTAACACCATCTCACTTGCTAAGAGGACTTAATCAGCATGAATAATGGGAAGCTTAGAATCTATGAATTGTCCAAGGAATTAGACCTGGAAAATCGTGATCTTCTAGCTATTTGCGACCAAATTAAAATCGTCGTAAAGAGCCACAGCAGCAGCATTACCGAAGAAGAAGCTACGGCAATTCGCAACGCCGCTAAAACCTATTCGGCTCCAAAGCCGACACAACCCCGTAAGGCGACTCCACCCACTGATGACGCGAGGAATGACGCAACTTTGATTAACCAGAAGAAACAGCAAATATTAGAAATTCGCCGTCCCGTTCAACGGGCAGAAGAAAATCTGGAACGGCCTGAGTTGTCAAGCCCGCCGACGATCGCTGCGATGTCGGCTCCAGTCGCTGCCTCTGGTCCTAAGTCAAACGAACCCACCAAGCCCAGTGAGTCGGTCAAGCCCGCCCAGCCCACCAAGCCACCACGGATTGCCAAGCCGGAAGTAGGGGCTAACCCAAATGCTGTTTCTGAGACGGCTGCTCCTGCTGGGAATGTTCCACCGGAAGCCCGACCTGCTCGTACCCCACGTGAGGCTAAGCCCGCTGCGGTTCCGGTTCCGGCAGCCACGAAGCCCCAAGCTCGTCCCGAATCTGCTCGCACCCAAGAAGTTCGGGCTGTTGTTCCTCGTGAAGGTGGTGCGCCCCGTGAAAGTGGCGATCGTCAAGCCCCACCTCGTCCAAGCGCTCCCGGTGTCAAACCCGTCTTGAAGACTGAGCGACCTGTTGGAGCCGAAGGTGGTGGCGCTCCTGTTGGCAACGCACCTGCGAGTGGCGCACCGCGTAAACCTGCTGCTCCGGGCGCACCGAGTCGAAAACCGCCCGGTGAACGTCGGTTAGATGGTCGTCCAAGCGAAGGTTCTACTGGTAATCGTCCTCAAATTGTTGAGCTTCGTCGTCCGAAAGCGGTTGATGACAGCGACATGGATGATGATGTGATTTCGGCAGACAGCTCTGCGCCCATTGGGTTGAAAAGTCGCCCAAGTCGGCCCGTTGCCCCGTCGGCAGCAGTTGAACTGTTGGCGAAACCCACACCGCCAAAAGCACGTAAAAAGGTCTGGGAAGACGAAGAAACCAGCGAGTTTCCTGAGAAAGCAAAAGCGGCAGCCGCAAAAGGCAAACGCAGAACGGTTAAGGTTGAAGACGACGACGACGACGACATCGATATCTCTGATGATGATGACGCGATCGTGTCGGCAGAACAGGTCACTATTTCCTTGGCTCGTCCTGCTAAACCGAAAAGCACATCTACCACAACCAGTGCACCAACGCCTACGAGTAAAGTGGTTCCATCCGGTGGACGTGGGCGGAGCAATCGCTTTACCCGTAACCGCGATCGGCGTGAACAGAATGCGGTCAAGTTGGAGAAGCCAGAAATCATTACCCTTACAGGTAGCGTGACGGTGCAAGAACTGTCGCAAATGATGGCTGTTTCGGATACCGAAATTATCCGTAACCTGTTCATGAAGGGAATCGCGGCTACCGTGACTCAGACCCTAGATGTCAAAACCGCGACTCAAGTTTGCGAAGACATGGGAATCTTGGTTGATAAAGCTGAGAAGAAATCCGAAGCCATCAAAGTCACCGAGATGGTGGAACTCAGCGATGCCGACAGCCTCATCCGCCGTCCACCTGTTATCACCATCATGGGACACGTTGACCATGGTAAAACCTCTCTGCTTGATGCCATCCGTAAGACCAAGGTCGCGGCGGGTGAAGCGGGTGGGATTACCCAACATATTGGTGCATACCACGTTGATGTTATGCACAACGACGTAATGCAACAAGTTGTATTCCTGGATACTCCTGGTCACGAAGCCTTCACGGCAATGCGGGCACGGGGCGCACGGGTTACGGATATTGCGATTTTGGTTGTTGCTGCCGATGACGGTGTGCAGCCCCAAACTATTGAGGCCATTAGCCATGCGAAAGCAGCAGGCGTTCCGCTTGTGGTTGCCATCAATAAAGTTGATAAAGAAGCCGCTCAACCTGATCGCGTTAAGCAAGAGCTGACCCAGTATGATTTGTTGGCGGAAGACTGGGGTGGTCAAACCGTCATGGTTCCGGTCAGTGCGACGACTGGATTCAACCTTGATAAGTTGTTAGAAATGCTGCTGTTGGTAGCTGAAGTCGAAGACTTGACGGCCAACCCCGATCGTCCAGCTCGTGGAACAGTGATTGAAGCCCATCTGGATAAAGGAAAAGGTTCGGTGGCCACGCTTCTGGTTCAGAACGGAACGCTCCGAGTCGGCGACATTATTGTTGCAGGTTCGTCCTTAGGTAAGGTTCGGGCGATGGTAGACGATCGGGGTCAGCGCGTAAAAGCTGCGACTCCATCATTTGCGGTTGAAGTCTTAGGCTTGGGCGAAGTTCCGGCAGCCGGAGACGAGTTCCAAATCTATCAAGATGAGAAAGAAGCGCGTGCGGTTGCTGATAGTCGTGCTGATGAAAAACGTCAATCTCGTTTGATGGCGGCGATGTCATCGCGTCGGGTCAGCTTGAATACCATCTCTGGACGTGCGCAAGAAGGCGATCTCAAGGAATTGAACATCGTCCTCAAAGCTGATGTCCAAGGATCTGTCGAAGCAATTTTGGGTTCCTTGAAGCAATTGCCTCAAGGTGAAGTCCAAGTGCGCGTTTTGTTTGCAGCACCGGGTGAAATTTCCGAAACGGATGTAGATCTCGCGGCGGCATCCGAAGCAGTCTTGATTGGTTTTAATACAACTCTTGCCACTGGTGCGCGTCAAGCCGCCGATCGGGCTGGTGTTGATGTCCGAGAGTACAACATTATCTACGGACTCTTGGATGATATCCAAGCGGCAATGGAAGGTCTGCTTGAACCCGAACTGGTTGAAGAACCGTTGGGTCAAATGGAAGTTCGAGTTGTCTTCTCCGTGGGCAAGGGTGCCGTTGCGGGTTGCTATGTGCAGAACGGTAAGGCGATTCGGAACTGTAAGGTTCGCGTCCATCGTGGCAATAACAAGGTCTTTGAAGGTAATCTGGATTCGCTGAAGCGGATGAAGGAAGATGCCAAAGAAGTCAATGCTGGATATGAGTGTGGTGTGGGCATCGATAACTTCAACTCTTGGGCTGAAGGTGACATCATTGAGACTTATCGCATGATTACCAAGCGTCGTACGTTGGCCAATAAGTCGTCAGACTAAGTTGGTAGATTAAAGCGCTAGTTTAATTGAACTCAATAAAAGGCGATCGTTTTAACTGACGATCGTCTTTTTAGTTCAGTACTCCATCGTAAAAAAGCAGATTGACGAATCAATCTGCTAAAAAATGTGCGAAATCTAAGAGGTAAAGGAGTTAAAGTTCCATTCCTATCCTTTTGCTTGATTGCGGGTCTCCCAAGCGGATTGGAGGAGTTTGCTCCAGCGTTTGTGGACTTGTTTTGGAGTGCAACCGATCGCCTTTGCAATGTCACTATCCTTGGTGTTGTTCCGTTTTAGATCTAAGAGTTGGCGTAGGTCTGGAGCGAGGTTGGTGCAGAAGCTGATCCAGAGTTGTGGACCCATGCCCAAGTTATGGTTGAGATCAGCACCTAACCATTCATGGACCAGTTCCCAATTGTGATTCAGGGCAAACTTTTCGATGTAATATTTGAACCGCTGTTGTAGATAGTCCCGTTCCCGAGGCGTGATACCGAGGATGTCCTCAATTTCTGCCACCGACAAATCTTGCATTTTGAGACTGAGGTAGTCGATGCAGGACTGTTGATTTTGGGATTTCAGATAGCTGATCAACTCGTCAATGATTCGATCGCGTAAACCCCCATCTTCCTGTTCCTTGTTGTCGCCCGACACCATTTTTTCGCGGATCATTTGCATGATGGGCGATCGGCCATAGGCATCCGATTCACCCTCTTTGGCGGACTCCATTGCGGTCTCAATGTCTACCACAATTTCGTTGGGTTGGCGGTTGGAAAAACTTCTGGCGCGTAGAATGACCAGCTGTTGACTGTCGCAACCGGGGAGATTGATCCGGCGCTTGGCATATTGCTCCGTGAAGGCCATGTATTCTGCGAGTTGTAGTTTAGTTCTGGGTTGGTAGTCTTGTGCAAGCTGGTTTTCCCGGCGGAATACTCGCAACGATTCCGTGTAGAAGCCCTGTAAAAAATCTTCGATTAAGGTATAACGACCCTGAAATCCAAGTTGAAGGTGGGCGGGGGCGATCGATCGGTAAACCATGGAACTAAGAACACTGTGCAATTCCACCCGGCCTCGATGCGATCCAAGGTGATAATATTGAATGCATTTGTCCATGCGATGGCGAGAAAGGGTCAAGCGCCAAGAGATCAATTCGCCTGATCTTTGAATCCGATCGCTCTTTTCACAAATCCGTTCAACTTCGACAGCAATTCGAGCGCTGAGACTGTAGGTGATCGTTGTTGGTTTGATGGCGAGGGCTTCAGTGAGTTCAGCTTCTAGTAGCAGTGTTAGTTTTTTGGTATCAACGGTCAGCGCAATGGGTTCATGGGAAACGGAGGATGTGGATGGATGGGACAAGGTTGCGGTGGTGTTCATGGTAGGTTCCTTTCTTCGGCACCTCTTTCACTACGGATAAAGGGGAGGGTATTTCCTAGGGAATGGGCCAGTTTGTGTACTGGTTTAGAGGGAATTGTCCTGAAATTTTGCATCCCAGACTAGTCAAGGGGTTGGATTATTGTTTCCCTGGGATGCCGATCGCTAATATGACAATTACTAGGCCAATTCTTGATCTGTGCCAGTTGAGGGGCAATTTAAGGGCGACGATCGGTAGCTGTTGATATTTTTGGGTTTAGAGTTGAGATTTTGGATGGCAAGAGGTAATGCGCCTCGACAGACCAGATAGAATGTTTAGGTGTAGCCAGTGTTGCTGTGGTTTACTGCTACGCCTTGAATAAATGCCCACTGAATTAAGCGAATTAATCATGCCGAATATTTCTAACATCGCCGTCAAAACCATTACAGGTGAAGACAAAATGCTCTCTGATTACGCTGGAAATGTTTTACTCTGTGTCAACGTTGCGTCTTACTGCGGGTATACGGGCCAGTACAGCGGATTGGAAGCTTTAAATAAAGAGTATGGGGCAAAGGGGCTGAAGGTCTTAGGCTTTCCCTGTAATGACTTCGGTGCCCAGGAGCCGGATAGTAATGAAAAAATCGCGACGTTTTGCGAAACCAGTTATGGCGTGACGTTTGACATGTTTGACAAGGTAAAGGTGTTGGGTGCTAGCAAACATCCGCTTTATGCTGAATTGACCACCACTACCCCGGCTGGAGATGTGAAGTGGAATTTTGAGAAGTTCTTGGTAAACAAAAAAGGCGAAGTAATAGGTCGTTATCCTAGTAGTGCGACTCCAGCGAGCTTGGCGCAGACGATCGAGGCTGAGTTGGCCAAGTAAGGATATCTCTCTAGCTATCTTCTTTATCCCCCTCTTAATTTCTTAGTCCCCCTTCACAAGGGGGATTTGGGGGGATCGTCTCCGTGGCAGAACCCGCAATCTCCAACTCTAAAATTTAAAATGGCAATGAGAACCTTCCTGCGTCAAATCCCACTCCTCAAACTCATCAGGGGCCGATCGGTTAAATTTCTCGCGGGAATCCTTATTGTCTTGGGTCTCACCTTTCAACTTGTGGCCTGCAATCCAAATAGCATTACGCCAAAATCGCAAATTGTTCTGGCTCAACTCGGAAATCCTAAAACGTTTAATCCCGCCCTAGCCAATGAAATTCCGATTGTCTATGCTTACACTCACGAGAGTTTGATTGGTGAAAATGGCATTACTAAGGAACTGGAATCAGCATTGGCAGAAAAATGGGAATTCTCGCCCGATCGTCGCACTATCACCTTCACCCTGCGCCCTGATCTGAAATGGTCTGATGGTAAACCACTCACTGCCGATGATGTAGTATTTACATTCCAAAATATTTTCTTTAATCCTGACATTCCCAGCGACGCTCAAGATACTTTTCGGATTGGTAAAGACAAGAAATTTCCGGCGGTGAAAAAGCTAGACGATCGGCGTATTGCTATTATTTCACCTGAATCTTTTGCGCCCTTACTTCGTCAAATGGGTTCTGCGCCGATTTTGCCAAAACATATTCTAGAATCTACTGTTAAAAACAAAAAAGATGGCAAATTAGAATTCATGTCTACTTGGGGAATTGGGACTCCGCCAAAAGATATTGTGTGTAGTGGAATGTATACGTTTGAGAACTATGTTCCAAATCAACGTCTGACGTTTAAGAAGAATCCTTACTATTGGCGTAAAGATGCTAAAGGGGGTGCAATGCCCTACATCGATCGGATTGTGTGGAAGTCTGTAGATAACCAAGATACTTCTATGATGCAATTCCGATCGGGCGGTCCTGATTTGGTTGAACCTATTCGTCCTGAAGACTTTGGCTTACTTAAGTCTGAAGAAAAACGCGGTAAATTTACAGTTCAAGTGGGTGGATTGCGTCAGGGATTTAACTACCTCACATTCAATTTAAACAAAGGGACTCGCAATGGTAAACCGTTGATTGATCCGATTAAATCTAAATGGTTTAACAAAGTAGAATTTAGGCAAGCGATCGCTTATGCCTTAGATCTCGATCGGATGGTTAATAATCTTTATCGGGGTATTGGCGATCGGGTTCATTCCAGTATCCCGACCCTCAGCCCATTTTATTTATCTCCTGAAAAAGGTCTCAAAACCTATGCGTATAATCCCGAGAAAGCCAAAGAATTATTGAAGAACACAGGCTTTGTTTACAATGATAAGAATGAATTGTTGGATGCAGATGGAAATCGGGTGAAATTTACAATAGCGACTAATGCTGAAAATGCACTCCGCGCTAAAATGGTCGCTCAAATCAAACAAGATCTGGGCAAAATTGGAATGGAAGTTTCCCTTAATCAAATAGCCTTTGGGGTATTGATAGAAAAAATGGAGAGTGCAATGGATTGGGAAGCGATACTCATGGGCTTTGGAAGTGGCGGGCCTGATCCTCACGGTGGGAGTAACATTTGGTTGACTGACGCACAATCCCATCAGTTCAATCGTAAACCGTCCGCTGAGTCGTCGCAATTGGAAGGTCGTGTAGTTTCAGATTGGGAAAAGAAGATTGAGGATTTGTATATTAAAGGCTCTCAGGAAATGGATGAAGTGAAACGCAAATTGATTTACAACGAGTTTCAGCAAATCGCTCAAGAACAAGTGCCATTTATTTATTTAGTGAATGCCCGAATTATGGCTGCGACTCGCGATCGGATTAAAGGGATTCAATACCCTGAGGGTGGTGATGCGCTGTGGAATCTCCATGAGTTAAATACGGCAGATTAAGGGGTTAGATGGGGTGATGAGTTATGGAATTGGAGTGAAATGATGGGGAAACGAATGCCTTGGATGAGCCGATCGGTGGTAGTAGCACTCCTATTGTCGATCGTATTGCTTTCATGCCGATCGACCAATCGCCCCAATCAAACCAATACTCTTCATCTTCTGACTCCAACAGACCCCAAAACATTCAATTACGCTAACAGTGCATCAGTTCCTAATGTGTTTTTGTTTAGTCATGAAGGCTTGACCCGTGAGAATGGCGCGACGGGTGAGGTTGAGCCGGGATTGGCAGAGAAATGGGAATTTTCTACCGATCGTAAACAAGTTATATTCACATTGCGACCTGATCTCAAATGGTCCGATGGCGCTGATTTGAATGCTGATGATGTGGTGTTTACTTATAATGATATTGTATTCAATCCTAAGATTCCGATCGAAGCTAAAGATCAAATTAGAGTGGGCGATAAAGGCGAGTTTCCTAAAGTTCGTAAATTGGACGATCGGCGCATTGAGTTTATCTTTCCCGAACCATTTTCACCGTTTTTACATACCACTACAGGCGGTCGGACGGGTTCTGTTGCCATTCTTCCAAAACATAAGTTAGAGCCGTTGGTTAAAACATTTGATAGCAAAGGCAATCCTAAATTTATTAGTTATTGGGGCACAGATACGCCTCCAAATGATTTAGTTGTGAATGGTCCCTATCAAATCGAGAGTTATATCACTGGTCAACGGGTTATCTATAAACGTAATCCTTACTACTGGCGTAAAGATATTGATGGGAAAGCATTACCGAAATTCGATCGGATAATTTGGCAAGTAATTGAAAATCAAGATACTCAATTGATGAAATTCCGATCGGGCGATCTAGATGTAATGGGTGACTCACGGCCTTTAAAAGCAGAATATTATGCATTGCTCAAACAAGAAGAAAAACGGGGAAATTTCCAAGTTTTAGATGGTGGGCCGTGGTCAGGAGTATTGCAGTTTGTATTTAATCTTAGTACTGCAAAAGATGCCAGTGGCAAGCCATTTGTTGAGGTGAAAAAGTCCCGCTGGTTCAATATGAAATCCTTTCGCCAAGCGATCGCTTTCAGTATTGATAAAGAACGCATTAATACAAATATTTTTCGCGGTGTGGGTGTAGTTCAAAATTCTCCAATTTCGGTCCAAAGCCCATTCTTTCTCTCACCTGAACAAGGACTAAAGACGTATCCTTATAATCTAGACAAAGCCCGAAAACTTTTGACTGATGCAGGATTTAAATATAATGATAAAGGTGAACTCTTTGACGATCGGGGCGATCGAGTGGAGTTTGATCTGATTACCAATGCAAATAATCTGGTGCGCGTTGCGATCGGTTCCCAAGTTCAACAAGACTTAAAAAAAATCGGTATAAAGCTGAATTTTCAGGCGATTAATTTTAGTGTTCTGGTGGGCAAAATCAATGATTCCCGTGAATGGGATACCCATATGATTGGCTTTGAGGGCGGAGTTGAACCGCATTTGGTGTCTAACCTTTGGCTGAGTAGTGGGGGTTCCCATTCTTTCAATCTTAAACAACAGGCAGGACAGCCCGAAATTAAGGACTATGCTCCGAAACCCTTTGAAGTAGAGATCGATCGGCTCTTTCGAGAAGGTGCGCGGGAATTTGAACCTGAAAAGCGACGGAAAATTTACAGTGAATTTCAGCAATTGATTCAAGAAGAATTACCTCTTATTCATTTGGTGAACGATCGGGCGTTTATGGTTGTGCGAAAAGACATTCAAGGTTTGAATTATAATGGTCTTCCCTTTTGGGGATTGTGGAATATTGATGAGGTCTATCGTAAATGACAATGAATTCTGTTGAAGGCTTACGATCGTTGTTAGATGCGGTTTCTAAGGGTAAATTAAGTCCTGATTTAGCACTGGAATCATTAAAAGATCTAAGCTTTGAAAAGGTCGGTGATTTTGCCCATATTGATCATCATCGCGCATTACGAACTGGTTTTCCTGAAGTGATTTGGGGGTTGGGGAAAACGCCACAACAGATCGCCCAAATTATGAATGCAATGCGCGATCGCTCTAATACGATTATGGTGACTCGGATTGAACCGAATGTTTTTGCTGAAATCAAGCAATTACTGCCGGACGTGGTGTATTACGATCGTGCCCGAATTTGTGCGTTACGAATGGCGGTGCCTGCTCGATTGGGACTTGTGACTATTTTGACGGCAGGAACGGCTGATTTACCCGTTGCAGAAGAGGCGGCGGTGACGATCGAATTGGCAGGGTTTGGCGTTCGACGGCTTTGGGATGTGGGTGTAGCGGGAATTCATCGACTATTGGCGCAACGGGAGGTGATTGATGAGGCTCAGGTTTTGATTGTGGTAGCAGGAATGGAGGGTGCGTTGCCCAGCGTTGTGGGGGGACTGGCAGATTGTCCGGTGATTGCGGTGCCGACGAGTGTGGGCTATGGAGCGAGTTTTGGTGGGGTTGCGGCGCTGTTAGGGATGTTGAATTCCTGTGCGTCAGGGATTGGGGTGGTGAATATTGATAATGGGTTTGGGGCGGCGATGTTAGCGTGTCAGATTTTGCGGGGGTGGGAGAAGGGGGATTGAGAATAGGGCGTTATGATGAGATTAGAATTTTAATGAATTTTTGCGGGGTCTGGCTATGACGATCGCTCTCGAAAAACCGATCGCACTCACGAAAGTATTCCAAAAAGCTGATGCTACTTGGAATGACTATATTATGTTGCGAGAAAGTGAAGCCGATGATTGGCGAAAAATTGCATTTTATAAAGGACATCTGTGGGCAGATATGGGAACTGAAGGACCGGGACATTCTGGGTTTAGCGATTTAATGACGATTATTTTTGGCTTTTGGGCTTATTTACATTCGGATATAGTCTTCCAGTCCTACGGTCGTTGTTTGATAGATTTGCCTGAAACTCATGCCTGTGCGCCAGATTTAGTTCTTTATAAAGGTGAAGATATTCCTAAGTGGAAATCGGGTGAACCTCGCCGTATTGATCTTAAGCGTCATCGTGTACCTGATTTAGTGGGTGAAATAGCAGATACTTCATTGAGTTTGGATCTGGATGAACAAAAGCGATTGTATGCGAGTTTGGGAATTTCTGAATATTGGGTAATTGATGTGAAAGGGGCGCGATTGTTTGCATTTGGATTGATGGAGTCGGGACAGTATGAACCGATCGCCATTTCCCAAATCTTAGAAGGACTCCCGATCGATCTTCTAGAACGAACTTTGGAACGCCTTTCGGAAGAAACAAATACTGCGGCAGCAAATTGGTTTATGAAACAATTGATGGTTTGAACAAAACTAATGGAGAGACCACAGCAATGGCATACAGTGATTTTACTGTTCGTAAAGTGAAACAAACGTTTGGGATTACCACGATCGAAGGTCCGTCATTTTTCCCTCAACTAGAACCGATCGTACCCAGCCAAACCCTAATTGAAATTTTGCTTGAAACCATTCCATTAGCGGTGGCATCGCCTAGTGAAAAGGCAAAATCTGAACTCTTAATTAGCCCTATTTTGGTTGAAGTTCGTAAATATCTTAATCGTCAAGTGAGTCTTTTTTCAGGTCAAGATTTTACGGTGGATGCGAGTTTAGGACTGTCAGGTATTTGCGATTTTCTTTTCAGTCAATCCACAGAGCAGCTTGAAATTGAAGCCCCAGTGGTGATTTTAGTTGAGGCGAAGAAAGCGGATTTGAATACTGGTATGGGCCAATGTATGGCAGAAATGATTGCAGCACAACGCTTTAATCAATTGGCAGAACAATCTGTGGAAGTAATTTATGGCGGTGTGAGCAGTGGTATTCTATGGCGGTTTTTGAAACTTGAAGAACAAACGGTGACGATCGACCTAAAAGATTACGGTATTGATCCGATCGGACCATTATTAGCAAAATTGGTTTGGATGTTAAAAGGGTGAAAATAATGCTTAAAATAACTCTCCTGAGAAATTTAAATTATGGTCTCCCCTCAGAAGAATACGATGGCTTTGTCATCACCCTAAAATCATCGCTTTTGTAATCTACCAAATGAAATCTTCTGGGTTGCTTCTAGCGCTGCACCCTCAATACGTTCTTGTACAAATAGATAATCTTTACTTTGCCATAGTGGAATGAACGGGACATCACGGGCTACGATCGTTTGTAATTCCCTATATACCGATCGGCGTTCTTCGGGATTGGTGGCTTTTCGGCTCTGAGCAATTAAGGTATTCACCCGATCGTTGAAATAAAACGAACCCTGTTGTGCGGATGCGCCTTCTTTACAGCCCGATGTTGTATCCCCTTTTGCACAATCGACAAAGGGTTGAATATAGCTATCCGCATCTAAATAATCTGGTGACCAATCTAACAAAAACATTGGATATGCGCCTTTGTCGAGATTTTTATAGGCTGTTGCTGAATCCACGCCATTCAATTCTATTTTTAACAAATCTGGTAACGTTTTTTTAATTACACCTTTGATTGTAATTGCTGCTAATTGATCGTTAGTTAAGTTCGATCGGTACCAAAGCTCCAGTTTCAGCGGATTTTCTTTAGAGTATCCCGCTTTAGCTAAGAGTTGCGTGGCCTTCTCGATATTTGCACTCACACCATAATCTGTTTTAAAACTTGGTATCTGTTCACTTAATGTATTCGGCAACAGACTATATAGCGGCACAACTTGTTGATTAAATACACGGTCTTGTAATACCGATCGGTCCATCACCGCAGCAACCGCCTGACGCACTTCAAGCCGATCGAGTGGGGCCGAATTCACATTCAAACTCAAGTAATCCATACCACTTCCGGCTTGCTCAATCACTTGCCAATGCTTTTCAGTTGCTTGCGTTTGAAGTGATTTGATATGCTCGATCGCTAACCCTTGTAATGCCATGTCAATACTTCCGGTGCGAAATGCATTGAACAAATTCGACGCGCCAGAGAAGATTTGGATATCAATTCCTCCATTCTTTGCTTTGTCCCCCCAATATTGTTCAAATGGTTCTAACCTAATTCGATCGACTCCAAAAGATATTAATCTATAAGGACCAGTTCCCACAAATTCTTTAGGTTTAAAGCTTCCGGCCTTAATTTCATAGGCTTTCGGTGAAATTGGGCAAGCGCCCGAAAATGCTAAGAGTGCGGGGAATGCGGTAAATGGCTTTTTCAGTTTGATTGTTAATTCATAGTCGGATGTCGCTTGGATGGTCTCTATTGCATCGGATAGCAAAAATGACGGTGCCCCACCATTTTTAATAAACCGTTCTAATGAAAACATCATTGATTTTGCATCGAATTTTTCGCCATCATGAAATACAATTCCCTGTCGTAGTCCAATCACGTAGGTCAAACCATCAGGACTAATCTTCGGCATTGCTGTGGCAAGCTGGGGGACGAGTTCGGTGGTGCCTTGTTTATAACTGTAGAGCCGATCGCCTAAGTTATGGAGCAAGATTCCCGCAATGCTGCTGTAGGCATCGGCTGGGTCAACGGTACTGATGCTGGCGGTTGTCCCGAAGGTAATACGATCGGTGCTGGTCGTATTTTTTGGAGCGCTTGACTGGCAACTGTTTAGGGTAAATATGAGGGTGAGAATTATTCCTACCAATAAAGACAGTTTTAGACGCGATCGCAGAGCTGACCTTACTGCCTGAAAACCGATCGCCATTATACCCGTCCCTAAAAATACTGTATTTGATTAAACCATAAATTCGTATGCTGAATATTGCATTCAAATACAAGTGTTCAAATATAACTTCCCAAACACAAAAAATGGGTGATTCAGAAATGAACCCCCCATCTACAGATTAAACGCTTATTAAAAGCAAAGAATTTCGTAATGAAACCCATCCAATCTTTACAGAACGCCCATTCTTGACAATCCTAAAATTGTACCCGCACCCAAAACATGACCAAAGCTGGTTACGCCCAACATTGCTCCGTGGCTCATGCCGCCGAAAAATGGACCAGCAGGTAGTCCCAAGCCAACATTTTGCTGACGGATCGTCAATTTACCAATCACGATCGCCAATACATTACAACCAATCATCACAGCCGCTACATTGGGATTCCACTCAATAGTGCGAACTGCTGCAAATAACATCGGGGACATGGAACATTCTCCTTTCGGGTTAAGCAAGTCATCACATTGTTCCAAAAAGTGACAAAAAATTCGATCGATCGCAGCAATTATTAACGTTAGAGCTGCTCATAGCTAAATCTTTATACAAAACAGAGTCAATATTTATTAGATGGACCTTGCCAAAAATACGGAGAGGGGGGGATTCGAACCCCCGTTAGGTGTGACCCTAAAGCTGATTTCGAATCAGCCGCATTCAACCACTCTGCCACCTCTCCACGGCTTTGCAATGTGCGGAATTCTCCGACAACCATCACGCAGATGCCAACAATATACTACAGTCTGGCGAATTCTGCATCGTCCATGGAAAAACTAGTTTTGAATCCATCCTTCGGACTCCATTGTACCGCGCCATCCTTTGCGAGATGAAATGTGGTAATTCCTTGCTGGTCTAAGGTTTGAGCGACTTCAGGTCGAAGAGTTTTACCATAGGCGATCGCCCCCACGAGTGGCATTTCAGGGAGTTTTCCACCACTCCACCATAGGATGGCAGGTGTTGAACTGAGGCTGCCTGGAACTAACGTTCTCGGTAGTTTTTGAGTGAGAATCCAGGGTGCTTGATGGGGAAGTTGGAGTTGAAGGGCTGGAGCGATCGGTTCTGGTTGTTTTCTACCCCCTGAAGTTGGGACGAGTTGAGGCAGTGGAATTGTGCGCAGGGTAATCTGGCCTAGTTTGAGTTCTTGAAAATCATTTGTGGTCAAAACGCTCCGAATCGTGAGCCTATTTCGCAGGGCTTGAACTGCTTCTAGATCAGCAGAATGGAATTGAATTAGTGCGTCAATTTGGTTAATGCCTTGCTGTTGTAAAAATGGGGCGATCGTCATGTCTATTACATTCCGATCGCCTGTATTCACCACTAAGACTTTTCCTCGTGCTTGCACAATTAATATGGGTTGAGTGGTGGTGGTGAGCGCTGTAATTTGAATTCGAGTTTGGGCTTGTTGCCATGCAGGAACGAAAATGATTGCTAATGATGCGATCGTCATTCCTAATATCCAATAGCGTTTGGGTTGAATGAATTTGTAATTACTGACCGCAATGCCTAGAAAACCATAGAGAATAATCAGTACGCCCACAGAAATTTTTCCAGCGGCCCACTGGCTGCCGGGAAGACGGCCCATTTGTTCGACAATTCCGAGCAGCGCCACGATCGGATAATGCAAAAGCCCAGCGCTGAAACTACCGAGTTTGGGGACGATCGCTGCCAGCAATGCACTAACCATTCCACCTAAACTGATAATACTAATCAAAACAGTTGTGAGAACATTAGCCGGAATACTGTACGGCGAGACCAATCCAAATGTATAAAGTTGTAACGGTAATACCCAAACATAGGCGGCGATCGGGGTTGCAAATGCAGCGGCGATCGGACTTGGAAGCCAATCTAAATTCTTTTGCAATGGTTCTGATGTTACTAGTAATCCTAAGGTTGCTAATGCACTAAGTTCAAATCCCAAATCCCAAATCCACAGTGGATTCCAAACTAAAAGTAATACACTAGCAAATAATAATGACCCAATTGGTTTAACTTTTTTCTCAGCCACGATCGCGACCAACACCGATGCACCCATTACCCCAGCCCGTAATATGGCAGGTTGCGCCCCGGCTAACCCAATCAGAATGACGATCGCAATTCCGCCGGCAATTGCTTTGACTTGTTTAGAGGCTCGACTGCACAATGCCAATACGACGGATAAGGTCAGTGAAACTTGAAACCCGGATGCTGCAAGCGCATGAGACATTCCGATTTTGGTAAAGGCATCCTGCATATCACTGGGTAAATCAACTGCACGATTTCCTAAAACCATTGCCGCCAAAAGTAATCCTTCTTCCCCTGGAAGCCCGACCATTTGGGCTTGAACAATTCGTTGTTGAAGTTGCCATAGTCCCCAGGTTTGTTTGGGCGGGGCGATAATTGTAAACTCATCAGCAGCCAATCCCGCAAAGCATCCTTCAATTGCTAATCGCTTTTTAAAATCAAACCCACCGGGATTCTGTGCGCCTTTAGGACTATATAATTTTCCTTCCAATTGAACTAGAGTTCCGGGTGCAAATGAAGGATGTCGATCGCTAATTGTCACATAAAGTCTACCGTTTGCTTTGTTTGGTGGAATCGTTAACCGACTGTTCAAATTACCCGCATCTAAGCTTTCCACCGTCAGCCAAAGTTTAGTTTTACCACTGCGAGTAGTCCGAGGCAATTCATCAACGGTGCCTGTAATTTGAATGGTAGCCCGATCGATCGGTTCTACAAAACGACTAATATCAAAGGCTCCTGGCTGTGGTGTTCTGAAGTGATACCAGCCTAATGCTATCAATATAATCATACTCGCAATCAGCCAAGGTTGAACTTGATGGCTGGCGGGGCGTAGTTTCCGCAGGATTATTCCAATGCTGGGAAATGCGATCGCGGCTATACCCGTCATCCACCATGAGGACTGGGTCGTGAGTAGTCCGACAATCCAAGCAATACACCACAATGTACCTGAATAGCCTTGCATAATAGCCTTCTGTTGCTTGCAATTTTGACATTACTTTAATATGCCCAAATCTTCAAAAAATAACCCTAGAATTGAGACCCGTAATTACGAATCTTAAAATCTAGAGCTAATGATTTTAAATGTTTATTTCTAAATGGTTCTAAATTGAGAACCCAAGCTTCAGACCTAAGGCTGCATGAACGACAAATAACGCCATCAAACCACTGCCAATGTAAGCATGAGCTTTCCGTGCGCCGTCGCCTGTACCTTTAAATCCAAAAGCTGCCAAACTCCCATTGATTAGCAAAAGCGCAATGACTGCGGTTCCGGTAATGAAGTGAGGACTTTCTAAAACGGGTTTGTTTTGCATCACCAGTGACAGCAATCCACCGGAATAGCCCGAAATTAAAAATACCGCCATCAATGGCGCAGCTTTACGGTGCATTTCGCGGTTCTTCAATGCCTCTTCTTTGTCTTCAGAGGTACGGGCTTTCCAACCTGCAATTGCAACCCCGCTTCCCATAACAAAGGCCACGATCGCCATCATCAATGGATGTCCCCAATGAACAATAGACTCCGGCACGCCCAAACTCCGAAACACTGCCGCTGCGGGTTCAAGTATTTTTGCAATATCCATGTGATGATTCTCTCTAGATTCGGTCTACACTGAACGGCCTGAATGGGACCGCTATGATATTGTATCGATTTTTTAACAACTCTCCGATCGTTCGGTAAAACTGGCGCTATGGAAAAATCTCCTCCAACAAAGCTCGAAACAGCGCTACTGAAGCCGTTCATCGGACTGCCGTTAAGTCGTATCTTTATTCCCGCTACGTACGGGCAATTCAGTGACGCATTTTCTGAAATTCAGGACTCTGTGTTTGTTGGGTTTGATACGGAGTCTCGACCAACGTTCACGAAGGGCCGAATTTCTGATGGTCCTCACATTGTTCAGTTTGCGACGTTGAACAAAGCCTTTATCTTTCAACTCCATCGCCCGGAATGTTATCCCTTTTTACGTGAGATTTTAGAGTCAAAGGATATTGTTAAAGTCGGGTTTGGGTTGAATGTCGATCAAGGTCAAATGCGCCGTAGGCTTAGGGTTCACTTACGATCGATTCTAGATTTAGACATTATTTTTCGTAAAGATGGCTATTGTACGACCATCGGGGTCAGAGCGGCTATTGGCCTACTTCTCAACCAACAATTTCATAAATCTAGGCGCGTTACCGTTTCTAATTGGGCCATGCATGACCTCAGTCCTACACAATTGCTCTATGCCGCAAATGATGCCTATTCTGCCCTGCGTGTTCTAATCGCCCTAGAATCACAGCGTCCCTGCAAAATTCTCCCGATCGCCGATCTTACCTATCGTCATGGCCGCCCAAAGTCCAAAGGATCATCGCCCTGCCCAGAAATAAGCACGCTACAATCAGAAAACTGAGCCATTCCCCACCTCAAACCCACGTCAAACAATTCCATGCTTCAACCTAAACAGCGTCTCACTGGACTCAAAGCCAGCCAATTCCGTCATCCTCTAGATCTAGAAGCGACGAAATCGTTGCAGCAACTCCCAGGATTGGATCTCTTGGTTCGTACGGTGCTTGGTGGTGTAGCCGAACAATTTTTCTACATGGAAAACATCGCGACTAGTATTCGCGTCAGCGATCGTCAACTTCCCGATCTCCATGCATCTCTCTTAGAAGCTTGCGAAATCCTTGATCTAGATGTTCCCCATCTCTACATCAAGCAAAACCCGGTTCCCAATGCCTACACTATGGCGATTCGTGGTCAGCAACCCTTTATTGTGGTGCATACAGCGTTGCTAGATTTGCTAAATCCAGAGGAAATTCAGGCGGTGATTGCCCATGAGTTAGGCCATTTGAAATGTGAACACGGTACCTATCTCACCCTGGCGAATCTATTGTTAATGGCGACAAATTTATTGCCCTGGGGCGGTCTGATGACCCAAGGTTTACAAGAACAGATGATGCGTTGGGTGAGAAGTGCAGAGTTGACGTGCGATCGGGCCGCTCTCTTGGCTACCCAAGACCCTCGTATTATCATGTCAGTTCTAATGAAACTCACGGGTGGATCGCCTAAACTTGCCTCGCAGCTTAATCTTGACGCTTTTATTGATCAAGCTCGTGATTACGACTCGGCGAGTCAAAGTGATATGGGTCGAGCCTTCCGTCAAATGCAAACTGCTCAACTGAGTCATCCGCTTCCAGTGCTTCGAGCAAGAGAAGTCGATCGGTGGGCAAAAAGTTCTGACTACCAAAGCTTGCTTTTAAAGAAATCCATAGGTTATAGTAATAAGGTGAAAAAAACGGGCGAGTGGTGGAATTGGTAGACGCGCCGCACTCAAAATGCGGTACTTAGGTGTGCGAGTTCGAGTCTCGCCTCGCCCATCCACTAGAATGGTTAAATTGAGCAACTCAAGCGCTTTGTAAGAAGCTAAAAAGTAATCAAAAAGGGAAAGGCAGCCGTCTTTCCCTTTTTTTGCGCCTAGAGCTACTAAAAATTGCTGCTGTTTATTGAAGGTAAAAGGCTAGAAAATATTTATTAAAAAGGAGGCTAGAAATGCCTCCGATCGTTCTCTAGTTTATAGGAAGAAAAACTTAACTAGCTCACGCCAGTGTTAGCACCAGGCTTTCCAGCAAATAGCTCAACCTTAACGATTTTTCCGCCCATTTTTTGGATGCGTTGTTGTTCGCGGAACCAATTGTCGTAAGGCACTAATTTCGTGAAGAACGTATTTTGTAATTCACGCTGTGTGCGAATACGGGATTGGCTGGGAACACAAGCCGTCACCTTAAACATTCTCATGGATCCACATCTCCTAATGACAACGATTAGCAAGGCCAGACTGTAACAGACTCAAAATAAATTCTTATGTTGCGCCAGATGAAGGCACCGAATCTTTTAGTAGTTTGATAAACCTGAAGCCTAAAATGACAATGCCAAGAGAGGAACTTAGATCGCTAAAACCAGCTTCTAAGCTAGCCTTTGACAAGCTGAATCCCAACTCTTGACAGATTAGACCTCTAAAGTCTCATAGGACTTAAGCTATCTAATAAAACGACTTGCTATTTCTAGCTTAAGCCGCTGCAAATGTAGTCAAAGTAGACACCCATTTCCTTACCAGCATCAGCGCCGACCAAGGAAGCAGTGACTTCTTTCATCGCTTGAATCGCTTGAACAGTAGCGCCTACAGGAACTCCCAAAGAGTTGTAGGTTTCTTTCAAACCGTTAAGGACACGCTCATCTAGGATGGATGCGTCACCTGCCAACATTGCGTAAGTCGCATAGCGCAGGTAGTAGTCCAAGTCACGGATGCAAGCTGCATAGCGACGAGTGGTGTACATGTTGCCACCGGGACGGGTGATGTCCGAGTACAACAGGGACTTAGCCACAGCTTCCTTTACGATCGCGGCAGCGTTAGCCGAGATGGAGCTAGCTGCACGAACGCGAAGTTCGCCAGTTGCGAAGTAGCCCTTAAGTTTGTCCAATGACGAAGAATCAAGATATTTACCTTGAACGTCAGAGGAATTGATTACAGCAGTAATAGCGTCTTGCATTGTTCGACTTCCTTAATCTCGAATGTTTACTACAAAGTCAACGGGCTGAAACAGTCTCAGTATTCTGAAAACTAGCTCATTGCGCCGATTACGTAGTCGAAGTAGGCTGCTGCTTCTGCGGCATCTTCGCCAGCCAGCAAGGAGGTTGCAACGCTCTTCATCGCACGTACGCCTTCGACAACGGCATCAATGGGAGTTCCCAAGGACTTGTACATTTCTCTAACGCCAACGATTCCGATTTCTTCAATAGGAGTGACGTCGCCGGAGACAACTCCGTACGTGACCAAACGTAGGTAGTAATCCATGTCACGCAAGCAAGTTGCGGTCATTTCTTCGCCGTATGCGTTGCCACCGGGGGAAACAACGTCAGGACGTTTTTGGAATAGTTGGTCGCCTGCTTGCTTCACGATTCGCTCGCGAGCACCTGTTAGGGTCTCAGCAATGCGAAGGCGCTTTTCACCACTGGTGACGAAGCCTTTAATGCGATCTAGTTCGCCTGGGCTGAGGTAACGGGCTTCAGCATCAGCGTTTACGATCGACTTCGTTACAATACTCATGGATGGATTCCTCCAAAAGGATCTGACCGACTTTTTTAATAGTAAGTTTCCTTATCTGCTGAACTGTTAGAATTCTGATTAAAGAATCTTAAGTCATTCAGAAGGCTGCCTTATCTACCTTTCGAAATCAATCTTGCGGCATCACAGGCATCATTCCCATACCTATGAAATATTTTGTAATAATCTTACTCAGATTTGATGAAATGCTCCGCAACAAAACCAATTTCTTCTATCTGTCAAGACCACTTTTCCTTAAGAACCGTGGTCTTGAGTCGATCGGCAATCATTTTGGACTCACTTTACAAGTCTAAACAAAATAGTCCAACCTTTTTGCTCTATTCAGATCACAAGAAACGCTTATCCTAACCATGAGATAGTACTCCTACGAATAAGGTTTGTAGGTTTAATATTTTTCCTTCTGAAAGCTGGTGACAAGATTCGAACTTGCGACCGGCTGATTACAAATCAGCTGCTCTACCAACTGAGCTACACCAGCGTTGTGAGATCGCTCAACGCGATTACATTGCTTATAGTACCTGGTTCGATCACATTTGTGCAAAATATTTCAACAAAATCGGGATAAATATTTTCTGTAACTATATTTGGGCGGGTTGACAGCTTACGTAGATAAATGTCGCCATTTGGGAACGATCGTCCGTAAATCCGAATTTTCTGCAAAAATTGCTCCAATCCAGACAAAAAACACCCAAAAATAAACGGCGACCCAAGTAATGGGTAAACTTTCCATAAGAAAATAAAGTCCCAAGAGCGCCCCCACAGCCCTAGCCCCCGTAACACTGCCATTTATTCCGGCGGCGCAGCAGGTACAGAGGGTAGAAAAGAGGGCAAACATTAAGAACGCAAATCCAAAATAGCCCTGAAGATAGAGCATGGCCGCATAGGTGGAAAATGATCCAAGCTCGATATCGTAGATGTACCATTTCACGGATCCCTGAGGAACGCCCCATCCGAACCAAGGGTATTCTTGCCATGCTTTGAGGGTGGCTCCGACCACGCGGGCACGATCTGCGGAGGACTCAGCCCTCGCACCGTTAAAGATTTCCATAGGTTTGTTGAGCATTTCTTTAATCGTGATGCCAAGCATGGCGCTCAAGGTAGATATGCCCGTCATGCCCCACATACTAAGCTGACGTGCAAAGAAATGTTGGAAAAAGGCTGAGGTGAGTATGGTGAAGGGAAAGCAGACCCAAGCGAGACGACTCTGGCTGACAATTAAGGCCACGACACTTCCGGTGACACCCATGATGCGAAGGCGCTTATTTTCCTCACCGCGACAGATGAAGTAGAAGAGGAGTCCACAAATGGCGGGAATGGGAGGGTCGGCAGTGTATAGGCAGGTGCGCGGGAGCAGAATGCCGAAGAATTTTTGCCAGACTGCGGGTTTGACCTGTAAGCTCATTTTGTCGCCGGGGATGAGCTTGGCGAGGGGTGGAGCGATCGGATCTTTCCAGATATGGGCGAGGAGGCAGAAGACTTGGACACTCAGAGTGATCAGGTAACTAAAGGCAACCCAGCAAACGGCGCGAGTAATGACCTTGATGCGGACGCGGTGCCAAAACGGTGTGACCATACAGGCAAAAATTAGGAAGTAACCCTTGATGAAGGTAACGAGGCTAGAGACGATCTTGCCGCTGGGGAGTCCGAGGTTGGCAAGAGAGATGAGAGCTAGGGAAAGGGTAACGATGCAGACGAGCATCCAGGCCCAGATGGCGATCGGGAGGCGTTGGCTGAGCACACGATCGAGGTCGAACCCGCGAATAAATAAGTAAGCGGGGATCAACATGAATAATAGGGTTTGGATGCCCAATAACCACCAGAGTGGGGTGAGGACGATCGACCAATAAATCACCCATTCCGCATGGGAAAGCTCGCCTAAATCTTGATCTAGGGTGAAGTTAAGGAGTTTGCGAATTCGATAGCCCATGGGGGAGGATTAGAAATTTTAGATTTTAAACTTTAGATTGGGAATTGGGTGGGAGTTGCTGTCTTTTTGCGGGTGAGGATGGCTCGGATTTTTCGACGGAGTTCTAATGGTAGAAGCCACATGGCTAGGTAGAGGAGCAGGACGATCGCGTTGGGTTTGCCTTGGGTGAGGGCGAGTTTAAGGAGTTTTGGGAATAGCTTCCATTGTTGCTGCTGGGCGGCTTGAGATCCGACTTCGACTAGGATGAAGGCGGCGTAGGCAGCGGGCGTTACGAGATTGCGGTTTCGGGTAATCCAGTCAAGGGAGCCTTGGTAGTTGTGCTTGGTGCTGAGGCTAGTGCGGTTTTCTTCAAGGTACCAAATCGCGAGAACGTCGGGGACAAATTCGATCGTAACGTCCGATCGTTTGGCAACCCGCAAAACCCATTCCCAATCTTCATGTTTTGGAATTAGGCTGAAGGGGACTTCTAGGAGCAGGCGGCGCGTTGTGAAAATTACAGAGGTTTGAATTAAACCCTCACCCTGAAAAAATCCTGTACGGCCTAGGAGATAGTCACTGAGATCTTCACCCGGTTTTGGGAAACGGCGGGGACGATCGAAGTCACCTTTTGGGGTGCGGGCAGTAAGTTTGCTGGCGATAACGGGATTTGATGCAGTGCTTACGATCGCAGCCTCGTGTTGTAAACGCAATTTTTTCGGCAACCATTCATCATCGTCATCTAGAAATGCAATCCATTCACCCAGTGCATTTTGAACACCCACATTTCTAGCATGGGAAGGACCAGCTTCAGGAATTTGTAAGATTTTTAGATTTGAATAATTGAGTAATGTATTCAATGGTTCTAGAGCCGATCGGGTCACGACATCATCACCATTGATTACTACAATTACTTCAACGATTGTACTTGTTTGATCTATATCCTGTGTATAGACGCTTGCGATCGCTCGTTTGACCAGTTCCGGGCGATTGTGGGTGGGAATAATGACGCTAATTTTTATGAGGCTTTGCATGGTGAGGGTTAGGAAGCTTTGCAGGGTGAGGCCAGAATTGATGGGGTTTTGTGATGAATAGTCTCACGATAAATAGTTTCGAGTTGTTGCGTTTGGGTAGGAAGATCGAAGTTTTGGCGGATGTAATTAATGCCCTGTTGGCTAAATTGTTCCCAGAGTTCGGGATTTTTCAACAGGGTGAGGAGGTGTTGGGTCAGTTCATTCCGATCGCCCATACTAGCTAGAAGTCCAGTCTTTCCGTGAGCGACGGCTTCAGGAATTCCGCCTGTGGCAAAGCTGACTACGGGTAATCCCGTCGCTTGGGCTTCCGCGAAAACCATTCCGAAGGTTTCCATTTCGCCATCCCTTCCCCTAATACTTGGAACACAAAAGATGCGGGATTTTGCCATCCAAGATTTGACGACTTCGGCGGGTTGGACCCCTAGAAATTCATAGTTACGGAGATTGTTTTTTGCCATTATTTCTAGCTGCGGTCGAATCTCACCATCTCCAATGACTACGAGTTTTACCTCTGGTATGATTCGTTGAATCTCTTCCATAGCCTGGATTAGGTATTCACAGCCTTTTATTTCGACGAGACGTCCCGTGAAGAGAACGATCGGTTCGCGTTGGATGGTGGGTTCTGGTTGGAATTTAGTTCTATCGATACCAATGTAGTGGCGAATAATTTTTTCTTCAGGGTAGCCTCGTTTGAGCATTTCGCCCTTTAAGAAATCAGAAACGGCAATAAAACACTTTGCTTGCTTTTGAAGTTGGGGTAAACGCTGTTTATAAAGCTGTTCTGAAAGGGTTTTGCGTCCTTGAATTTGATTGAAAATATCAAAGCCATGACAAGTCACAATTAGAGGTAAATCCAATCGTTTTGCAAAGGGAAGTACGATCGCACCATCGTTAGCAAAATGGGCATGAATAAGATCAGGTTTAAATTTAATTTTCGATGTTTTTCCGAAAAGTTTGAATCGCTGTTCGCGTAACTTATCAGCAAGGCTATGACTAGAATTAATAATGGTAGTGCGATCGCTATTGGTTTGAATCCCAGGAATCGATCGGAGTCCCAAATACCGAGCTTCAAAGCCTTTAAGACTCTCGGCTTGATTTTGAATAAATGTCTCGGAAAAAGGGAGAAGTTTAAAACGATAAATTAGGGCGATCGGTTTCATAGGAATTGAGAATGGTGAATTGTATTTGTAAATCGATTGGTTATTAATAAATTCCGATCCCTCAGCTCCCTTAAAAAAGGAAATAAGAAATCTAAATTAATTTTTATTTATCTATTAGAATTTCATGGATCAAAGCCTTGGTCGTTTTCAAAATCCCCCTTGGAAAGATGGATTTAGGGGGATCGGGTTTATGGCAGGCTCGATCGACTTCTGAATTAAGATCGTAGAAGCATTAGTTTCTCTTTACGGTATTGCCAAAAGACCGTAAACCATAAACTCAACATGAGCAAACAATCGGATGCCAGACTAGACCACATGGCTCCTTTCCACGGAGCGCTAGGAAATTGGGGAATAAGCCAAAAATTAAGACCAATGTTAATCAGCGCGATCGTGACTTGAATGGCACTGCGGTGAGACTGGAGATCGGCTCCAGCCAAGGTGTCGGCGGCGATGAATTGTAATGCGCGGAAGACCAAAATAGGCGCTAACCATCGCAATGCTTCAACAGTACTGCCGTATTCTGCACCTAAAATCATGGGGACGATCGGCGCACAAAGCATTAATCCGATCGCTGCGATCGCACTATACCCTAACATAATCGGTAAGATTCTCCTCGCAATCGTCAGACTGCCTCGCACACCTGATTTTCCAGCTTCAAAGAATCGACTGTAGGATGAGGCAAGGAGCGATCGTACAGGAACAAAAGCCATGTCTAACAATCGATAGGCCGCTGCATAAAATCCTGTTGCTTCTAGCGTTGCTAATCTCGCTAACATTGTCTTGTCAATATCGTTGTAAATACTCTGGGCAGAAAGTCCGACAGCGAAATATGAACCTTCTAATAATTCAGCTTTACGAATTCGCCCAGTAAATTTCGGTGCGCCCAGTTCAATATGAACTAAGACTAGTGAGAAAATGCCTGACAAGCCAATGCTAATCAGTCCAAAAATCAACCAATCGATCGCCTTCGGATTCGGAATCAAAGTCACCATTGCGATCGCTGCCCCCGCTCGTAAAGCATGGGGAATAAGCTGGAGCTGAGCAGTTCGTTTAAGATTACTGATAGCTTGGTAAGCATTTCCCGCAAGGTCGATCGCCCGACCAAACATCAGATTTGTAATCGCCGCTAGAATAACTAGCTCCATCGGAAAAGCTTTCGGTAAAACGATCGGGGCGACCAATACTAGCAACACTATCAAAACGATTGATGATAGAAAGTTTAAAAGTAATGCATTTCCCCAATACTTTGGAAAGCTAGCACGATCGCGAGATACTTCCTTAATCATGACATCCCCCGCTCCCAAAGTCGAAAACGGTGAAACGATCTCGACTAATGCGGTGGCGGCAATGAAAGCCCCGTACTGCTCAGGTCTCAGTGCTTTGACGGCTATTGTAAAATAGATTCCTTGAAGAACAAGTCTTAAGCCTTGGCTCAGGAACATCCAAAGGGTATTGGTGGTCCAGGAACTTTGAGTGAGTTTATGGGTGAGTTTTGTCCAAAGACTTAACATGGCGGCTGGGTAGGTTGAGATTTTCCGAGAGAACGTTGGATGGCGATTTGGGCGAGTGGTGCGAGTTTAATTGATATTAATGTCAGGAACGATCGAGGATCTTTGAGAAAAATGCTGGCATCACTTTTCCAGGCTTGTTCCATAAAGTCTTTGGCCCGATCGTTATTACCACTGGTCAAAGCAATGCGGGCCAAATAACGATAAAAATAGGCATTGGCGGTGGGTGCAATGGTAGTGCTGAGTTGAGGATTGCGCTGGTAAGCCGATCGCATCACTTGTTCTTGGGTCTCTTGCATCCGATCGATATTGAAGGACAATCCCGCTGGACGTACTCGGTAATAACATTGCACCGACGGCACTCGATAAAATTTCCAGCGCGTTTCCGCAAGCCGTAACCAGAAATCCAGATCTTCAACACTTTTTAAATTTTCATCAAAATCACCAATCTCTGCAATAATCTCTTTTCTAAAAATCCCATTAGACCCATGGCCAACAAAATTTTTACACAACAGGGATTGTAAGCTATCAGAATAAAGCGGTTTGCCACTAATTGTTAGCCAAGTCGGTGTGCCATCATCACGCAACGCTTGGGAAGCACTGTAGACCATACCAACGGTAGGATTACGGTCTAAAATATCAATATGAGTAGATAATTTGTTTGGTAAATAAAGGTCATCACCATCTAGCAATGCAATATATTTGCCCTTAGCCTGATGAATGCCAAAATTACGGGCTGAAGAAAGTCCACCATTTTCTTTTTGTAGAAGTTTGAATCGGGAATCTTGCTGGATAAAACTCGTAACTTGTTCAGCAGTCTGATCGGTCGAACCATCGTCAATAATTAAAGCTTCAAAATCTTGAAAAGTCTGACGGGTCAGCGATCGGAGCGCATCACCAATATAGTTTTCTATATTAAAAGCTGGAATAATAACACTAACTTTTGGATGAGTAATGGATTGTTGCATAGTTAGTTCTCATCGACTTCTAAACTAATGATACGTTCGGCTAGAAATTCAATCGTATTACCAAGAACATGATCTTGACGGTTCTTTTGATTGGCTTCATGAAGTTTTTCAACCAATTCATCAACACTTTTTGAATTAATTAGACCTCGATTTACTAAGATTCGCCCTAATTTTTCGCCCGTTTGGAGCTGCTCGTTTAACGCTTCTTCTAAATCAGTTTCTGATATGAGTTTTAATTGAACTAAATATTCACCAATTCTTTTCTTTTCTTTTGTTTGTTGATCTAATAAAGACGCTTCAGCTAACAGTTCTGGCAAGGAGACGGGGTGACACCAGATGGCTTTTTTATTTGCTAAACTGCCCTGCTGAAGCTTAGCCAGTAAAATTTGCAAGGCAAAGGCTGGATTCCCTAGTAGGTATCTGGCGGCTAAGCGCTGCGGTTCTTTTGCAAGGCGATAGACCCATTCAAGTCCACGTTTAGAAAGCCATTCAGGACAGTCAGAAACAAGCCCGGCAAATCGATCGATCACCGCTCCCCCGACAAAGATCGCATTCACTTGCAGTTGGTCTTGATGATTCTTAACCCATTCCTCTTGCACAGGCATTCCCATTCCAACAATTAAGATTTGGGGTTTTGTTTCATTGATTCCTTGAATGATTTGCTGATTAATTTCGCGATTGTTTTGATTAAAATATCCGTGATGTCCGAAAAATTTAGTATGGGGATAAGCATGGCTGAGATTGACGATCGCTTTCTCAATAGCTTCTTCTTTCGTACCTAAGAGAAAGACAGTCCAGCCGTTACGATCGCATTGTTTGAGTAATGCAGGCATCAAGTCAGTATAGGAAACTCGGTAGTGTGGCTCGACGGTCAACCCGAGATATCTCATTGCCTTGATAACCCCAAAGCCATCACAATGAACGATTTCGGATTCCTCTAGAAATTCATGAAACCACGGTAACTGAAAGGAAAGATTAAAGGCATGGATGTTGTAGTTGGCAATCACAATGCGCTTTTGTTGATGAAAGCAGAGATCAATTGCCTGTTGGATGGACTCGATCGTCAGACAGGTAATCGTCCGGCCCAGCATTGTAATTCGCAGGTTGGGCAGAAACCTAGCCGTAGGTTCAGCAGCGACCAATGTCTTAATAGATAATGAATTGACTGATAGCGAACCATCCGTCAGAGTTGAGGGTTGATTTAAAGAATGCATCATACCGTTCCTAAATTGTGATGAATGAATTCAAATGATGACCTAGAACTTATTCCTTAGACTTAGATATTCCTTAGACTTAGATAGCCCATTTACGATTCTTTTCTTACACGTTGGGTCGTTTTTCTATTTAATGACAAATTAAGCCGTGGAAATACTTTTGGAGAAGGGTTCGTACCTTCGGGTTCATGGCCGTTAATGACGATTCCTGCGATATGAACGTGGTGGCGGGTTAGTTGAGCGATCGCACGGATCATGGCGAAGCGTTCACTGGTACCGGGGCGGACGACCCACAGTAAATTTTTCATTAGTGTGCCGAGAAGGGCACTTTCTCCGGTGGTACAGATGGGGGCGCTATCAAGGAGAACATAATCGTAAGATCCACTCAGCTCAGCACTTTGCAAGGTTTGTTCAAAGTTGCCCCGTGCGACAAATTCCATGATGCCTTTTGTCGGGACAGTAATGCAGAGTAGGTCGAGTCCTGGGGCCACTGAAGAACACATTCCAGTAGTATCGAGCGTGCTGGGAATGCCAAATCGTTGGCGGAGTTTACCTTTACGCAGGTCGCCGTCAATGATCAGAACCTGAAATCCTAGGGAGACTAGGGCGTTTGCAATACCGATCGTGACGGTCGATCGGCCTTCATTTGGTGAAGAACTCGCGATCATTAAACGATGCGGATGATGATGATGAATAGTATTGGGTTTGGGAGCATTGAGCGGCATCATACTAATAGCTGAGGCTAAACGCTGAAACTCAAGTTCAGCACCACCTCCGGGGTTTTCCCAGGTGGGTTGAAGCACGGGGAGCGTTCCAATGACGGGAAATTCGCTGGTTTGGACATCCTTAGGACTGAGGAGTGGGTTTCGGCTTTCCCGCAGAAGGGCAAGAGCGATCGTCCCAAATACTGATGCAAGAAATGTACCCATGAGGATGGGAATGCGTTTTGAGCCACTCGGTTTATCACTCACCTTCGGGTTATCGAGAACTTGGACACTGGGGTAATTGCTGAAGCTGTTGACTTTAGTTTCTTGGACTTTGGCAATGAGTCCTGTAAGGACTCCATCCGCAATCTCGTATTGGCGTTGGAATTCTTGGAGTTTGGCTTGTTCTAAGGGAAATTTCTTAATCTGTTGGTTGAGTTGACTGATCTGATAGGTGAGTTGGTTGGCTTGATTTTGAGAACTTTGAGCATTGCCCTCAGTTAAAACCATCTGTTTCATTAGATCCCCAAGGTTGGTGCCAATATTTCCATTAACTTGACTGTCTGACTGACTGTTAGATTTATTTGAATTTGAATTACTAATGTATTGATTGAGCTGTTCCTGAAGCCGATCGCGCTCGTCTTGTAAAAGTTTTACTTCTGGTGCATCCGATTGATATTGTGCGATCGTCTTGGCGAGGTTGAGTTCGGTTTCGGTGAGTTGTTTTTTGGCCATTTGATAATCTTGGCTTTCGCCGAGTTGAAGCGATCGGACGGCCTGGTCTGGATTCATCGTAAGGCGGTCCTGTAAAATTTTGAGCTGTGTGGCTTGGGAGGTCGCCCGTCCGAGGGCTTCGTTGCGGGCGGCGGTCAGGTTGCTGATACTGACGACAAATTGTTTGGTTTGTTCTTCGCTGTTGATCATTCCTGTAGCCTGTTTGTATTGACTCAAAGCGATTTGGGCATCAAGGAGATTCTTGCGGGATTCTTCAAGTTCCTTTTGCATAAAGTTTGATCGTTGGCTGGCATCCTGTTGGCGCAGTTGATTGAGCCGTTGTTGAAAAATGCTAAACAAGGCATCGGCACGCTTTTGAGTGATCTCGGATTGGCGACCCGTCACCGTGACGTTCATGATGGTGGAGTTTTCTTGGGGCTTAACTAAAAAATAACCTTTGTAGGCATCGATGTTTTTGATCATGTCGGCTTCAGGATCGATCGCCCGAATCTGTTCCATGGTTTCGTTACTGGTAATAATGTTGATCAAAATAGTCAAGGGATCAATCTGCTGACTGTGATACGTTTCGCCATCCGTCACACTACCGAGCTTCCCTAAGCTAGCGTTGAGATTACGATTATTTGCTGATAAGATTAAAGAACCATTAGCTGTCCAAATCGGTTTTTCTTTGGCTAAGGTGAATCCTGCCATACAGACTAGAGCAATGTTCCAGCAGGCGAGGATCTTGATATGGCGACGGGCGATCGTGAAAATACGGCTCATGATCCAACTTCTGGGAAAGGGGGCTTTATCTTTTCTGGTCTCGTAATCTCTCTATCTTTGGTAAATGCAGTAACCGAAGTCTTCCCCAAACTACTCTCCAAGTCCCCAATTTCCCCATCTCCAATCTGCAAATTCACGAAATCTTTTTAAAGAAGAAATCAGGCCGATCGGGGTGATTGCTCATTATGTACTGAATCTAATACAAGTCAATCTCTCTGGACACCGAATAGACTGGGTTTTCTGAGTACTGTTCATATCGACTTATTATTTATGAAGCGCTATTTGTACATTCGGGGTGATTCAGTCTGGCCAAGGAAGGAAAATAGCAGACGATCGGCCTGCTTGCAGTGAATTCTTCCGTGAAGATAATCCTTGTGTCAGAGACTTCATAGCAGGGACTTTATAACTTTATAAGTTCCTGTTAACGCTCCCATCTTTCCATATCGAGGTGTGATTCATCCGATTCGGTTGGTGATCGGGTGATTTAATGTGGGTTGCTGTGTTGAAGTTGTTCTTTTAGTGTCCGCTAGAAGTTCGCGCATGGAAGTTCCCGTATAGAAGGTTCCGCTTTATCGCTATGATCAATAGTTGATTTTTGATTTTGGACATAATGTCATGGCACAGAACTTGCAGGGAAAAGTTGCACTTGTTACGGGTGCGTCCCGTGGGATTGGTCGAGCGACTGCGTTGGCGTTGGCCTCAGAAGGCGCAGCGATCGTGGTGAACTATGCAAGTTCCAGCAGTGCGGCGGCGGAAGTCGTGTCACAGATCGAGACAAATGGAGGCCGTGCGATCGCCTTGAAAGCCAATGTTGCCAATTCGGACGAAGTGGACCAATTGATCGCAAAGACAATGGAAAAATTTGGTCGAATTGATGTGTTGGTCAACAATGCCGGAATTACCCGCGACACCTTGCTACTGCGGATGAAGCTGGAAGATTGGCAAGCGGTGATTGATTTGAATCTCACGGGAGTCTTTCTCTGTACCCGTGCGGCTAGCAAAATTATGCTCAAGCAAAAATCTGGACGAATTATCAATATCACTTCCGTCGCGGGTCAAATGGGGAATGCAGGACAATCCAATTACAGCGCATCCAAAGCAGGTGTAATTGGGTTCACCAAAACAGTTGCACGGGAGTTAGCCCCGCGTGCCATTACAGTAAATGCGGTGGCACCAGGGTTTATTACGACAGATATGACGGATGGCTTGAAGTCGGATCCGATTCTTCAAATGATTCCCCTAGCCCGCTATGGTCAGCCGGAAGAAGTAGCCGGAATGATCCAATTTTTAGCATCTTCTCCTGCGGCAGCCTACATCACAGGACAGATATTTAATGTTGATGGGGGAATGGTGATGGCTTAGTTAGTAATTCTTTATCCAATAAGTCTCTATTCTCATATAGTCATGGACTGGATGAGACGCTAAGCTGCTTGTCAAAGAATTTATTGCGTTCGAGGATAATTCTTGTAGCATTTGAGTTGCTGATGTAGATGCGATCGAGTTATGGCCAAATGCCAAATGTTAGGGAAGACAATTCCAGATGGTCATCCGTTTGGTCTATAAGTAGGTATTAGGGAATGCTCATGGGATGGAGAACCAGCGCCTTGTCACTGCTGAAAATCAGGTGGCGAGATTATTAGTGTTACTGAGACCGTATAAATCTGACTGAATCTAATTTATCTCAAGAACGAGTCTGTTAAGTCGTAAATGGCTGAGTAGACTCGTTTTTCATAGCTTGATTTTTTCTTGTTGAGTTAGCTTGGCGACTGAGTTCGTAGCGTCACTGAGGCTCCGTGGGAGGGAAGTCCTTCGGCGGCGGCAAGGATATCTATTGCTTTTGCGACGGATTCCAAGGCGGGCGGGGTGTACTGAATCAAGCTGGAATGTTTCAAAAAGGTCTCTACTCCCAGCGGTGAGGCATAGCGAGCAGACCCAGAGGTCGGTAAAGTGTGGTTTGGACCTGCGAGATAATCTCCTACAGCTTCCGGTGTGGCATGACCGAGAAAAATTGCGCCTGCGTGACGAATTTTTGGCAACAACGCCCATGGATCTTCGACTTCTAGTTCTAAGTGTTCAGTCGCGAACTCATTAGAAAGCTCCGCAGCTTGTTCTAGGGTTTCGACGACGATAATGATGCCGAAGTTGGCGATCGATTTTTCAGTTAAAACTCGTCGTGGGTGATCTAGGAGTTGTTCTTGGACTTGCTCTGCCACACTCTCCGCAAGACTTACATCGGTCGTAATTAGAACAGCCGCTGCCATAGGGTCGTGTTCGGCTTGAGCTAATAAATCTGCTGCAACATGTTCTGGATTTGCGCTTGAATCCGCAATAATCAGAATTTCTGATGGACCTGCCAATGAATCGATGCCCACGGTGCCATAGACCAATTTTTTGGCCAGCATCACATATATGTTTCCGGGACCGCTAATCACATCCACTTTTGGAATCGTTTCCGTTCCGTAGGCCAATGCTCCGATCGCCTGCGCTCCGCCCACCCGATAAATTTCCTTGATCCCCGCCTCCTGGGCTGCGACTAAAACGGCTGGATTGATTCCACCTTCACTGTTGGGCGGTGTGACCATGACAATCCGATCGACCCCAGCCACCAAGGCCGGAATGGCATTCATCAGAACCGTACTGGGATAGACTGCCCGTCCACCTGGGATATAAATGCCAGCTCGATCCACAGGGGTATAACGTTTTCCCAACACTACCCCCTGGTCGGCAAAATGAACCCAGCTCTGGGGAATTTTCATCCGATGAAAGGCTTCAATTTTTTGTTTGGCCAGCCGAATCGCCTCTAGTAAATCGTGATCCACCCGTTGATAGGCTGCATCTAATTCTGCCGGAGTAACGAGAAGACTTTGACCAGTCTCAAAGCGCTGACCGTCAAATTCAGCAGTGTAGTCTAGGAGTGCCCGATCGCCCAGCCGCTTGATGGCTTGCAAAATTTCACGAACTGTTGCCTCTTTATGGAAGACTTGTTCATCCTGGGTCCGATCGCAGATTCGGCGTAGTTCGGCTTGGGCTTCAGTCCACTCGGTGATAATTCGCAGCATGGAGGAGGGGGGAAGTGAGTTCGTTTTAATAGCTTAACTGGATTTTTGGAAATCATGTTCTATGAACGATCGGTGCTACACTAATAAGCCGGGAAAACCGTTAAATATTCGTCGTTACCTCCGAGAGCTGCCGTGCCTAACATTAAATCTTCTGTCAAACGAGTCGAAATTGCCGAGCGTAATCGCGTCCGCAACAAAAACTATTCTTCTGCTATGAAGACACTGGTTAAAAAATGTATGGTCGCAGTAGACAAATACGTTGCGGCTCCTTCTGATGAAGTGCTAAAGGAACTCACCTTGTCCATGTCTGCTGCAACCAGCAAAATTGACAAGGCTGTGAAATGTGGAGTCATCCATCGCAACAATGCAGCGCGTAAAAAGTCGAATTTGGCAAATGCAATCAAGAAAGCGACGACCAAATAGCTCCGCGTTCAGGTGATAGGGATGAATTGGCCGATGCAACTCATTGACACTCACGTACACATAAATTTTGAGACGTTTGAGCCAGATCTAGATGCTGTAGCAGCCCGTTGGCGGGAAGCTGGTGTAGTTAGACTGGTTCATTCGTGTGTTGAACCGTCAGAGTTTGGTCGAATTCAATCGATTGCCGATCGTTTTCCTGAGGTAGCCTTTGCTGTGGGACTCCATCCATTGGATGTATCAACCCTCTGGACTGATGCGCTTGTTAAAGAAATTAAGTCCTTGGCTCAGTCCGATGTTCGCGTTGTGGCGATCGGAGAAACCGGGCTTGACTTCTTTAAAGCGGATAACCCAGATCAGCAAATTGTCGCCTTAAATTCACAGCTCGAAATTGCGGCTGAACTAGATCTTCCTGTGATTATTCATTGTCGAGACGCAGCCGTTCAAATGGCTGATTGTCTCCGACAGTTCAAGAGTCGGGGTCGATCGGTCCGGGGTGTGATGCACTGTTGGGGTGGCACCCCAGAAGAAACGAGTTGGTTTCTAGATCTGGGAATGTACATCAGTTTCAGCGGAACTGTGACTTTTAAAAAAGCAGAGCAAATTCACGCTTCTGCTCAGATAGTTCCCTTGGATCGGTTGTTGATTGAAACGGATTGCCCGTTTTTATCGCCTGTGCCCAAGCGTGGTGAAAAACGAAATGAACCCTCTTATGTTCAGCATGTCGCTCATCAACTTGCCCATCTTAGGACTACTCCTGTGGAAACGATCGCAATGCAGACCACACTCAACGCCTGTCGCCTATTTGGTTTGGAGTTGATCTCGGTTCCAGGCTCCTAGACCTCATCTCTCATCCTTGAATCTCTGAAAAATATATTACAGAGATTCCGACCTTGACATATTTGTAAAAGAAACCTAGAATATGGGGTTCGCGTTTTCGACGTGACCCCTTAGAGGAGACGCATGACTGAGCTAGCCTACACCGCCCCTGCTTTCGTTCTGCCAGACTTAGTTGAAATCCAGCGGGCGAGCTTCCGTTGGTTTCTAGAAGAAGGTTTGGTTGAAGAATTAGATAGTTTTTCTCCTATCACCGATTATACTGGGAAACTAGAGCTTCACTTTGTCGGTAAAGATTACAAGCTAAAGCGTCCGAAATACGATGTAGATGAAGCAAAGCGGCGGGATTCTACCTATGCCGTACAGATGTATGTTCCAACTCGATTAATCAACAAAGAGACAGGTGAAATCACCGAACAGGAAGTCTTTATTGGTGATTTGCCCCTCATGACCGATCGGGGAACCTTCATCATCAACGGTGCAGAACGGGTCATTGTCAATCAAATCGTGCGGAGTCCAGGGGTTTACTACAAATCGGAAACCGATAAAAATGGTCGCCGGACCTACAATGCAAGCCTAATCCCAAACCGAGGCGCGTGGCTTAAGTTTGAGACCGACAAAAATGGCCTAGTTTGGGTCCGCATTGATAAGACCCGGAAACTTTCAGCCCAAGTTCTGCTCAAGTCTCTCGGTTTGTCTACTAGTGAAATCCTAGATGCGCTTCGTCATCCTGAGTATTTCCAGAAAACGATCGAAAAAGAAGGCGAATTTACTGAAGATGATGCGCTCATGGAGCTGTATCGTAAGCTCCGTCCGGGCGAACCTCCGACTGTTGCAGGTGGAGCACAACTCTTAGAATCACGTTTCTTTGACCCCAAGCGCTATGACTTGGGTAAAGTTGGTCGTTACAAACTCAATCGTAAGCTTCATCTTACAGTGCCTGACTCCATGCGGGTTCTCACGCCTCAGGACATCCTGACTGCGATCGATTACCTGATCAACTTGGAATTTGACATCGGTCAAATTGATGATATTGACCACCTAGGAAATCGCCGAGTGCGATCCGTTGGTGAGCTACTACAAAATCAAGTTCGCGTAGGCTTAAACCGACTAGAGCGGATTATTCGTGAGCGAATGACCGTTTCAGACTCGGCTACATTGACTCCTGCGTCTTTGGTGAACCCTAAGCCCCTAGTCGCCGCGATCAAGGAGTTCTTCGGATCTTCTCAACTTTCTCAGTTTATGGACCAAACCAACCCTCTTGCGGAGTTGACCCATAAACGTCGGATTAGTGCCCTTGGACCTGGCGGATTGACCCGTGAACGTGCCGGATTTGCCGTACGTGATATTCACCCGTCTCACTACGGACGGATTTGCCCTGTTGAAACGCCGGAAGGTCCGAATGCTGGATTGATTGGTTCCCTTGCGACCCATGCCAGCGTAAATTCCTACGGCTTTATCTCCACACCGTTCTACCGAGTTGAAAATGGAATTGTCCGTCGAGATTTGGGTTGGATCAGCATGACAGCCGATGAGGAAGATGACTTCCGGGTTGCGGCTGGAGATATCTCTACCGACGAATCCAATCGAATTACCAGTGACAAGCTCACGGTTCGATATCGTCAAGATTTTACCGTTGCACTTCCTGAAGATGTTGATTATGTGGCGGTCTCTCCGGTACAGATTATTTCTGTAGCAACCTCACTAATTCCATTCCTTGAGCACGATGATGCTAACCGAGCGCTGATGGGATCCAACATGCAGCGTCAAGCCGTGCCATTGCTGAGACCCGAGCGGCCCTTGGTGGGTACGGGCTTGGAAGCGCAAGCAGCCCGTGATAGTGGAATGGTGATTATCAGCCGGACTAATGGTCAAGTGAGTTACGTAGACGCGACTCGTATTCGCATTAAGCCGAGTGATGGTACCCGTGAACAAGATTATTTTGTTCAAAAGTATCAACGATCGAACCAAGATACTTGCCTGAACCAAAAACCGATTGTGAAATTGGGTGAAAAGGTTTTAGAAGGTCAAATTTTGGCTGATGGTTCAGCGACTGAAAAGGGCGAACTTGCTCTGGGGCAAAATATTCTGGTCGCCTACATGCCATGGGAGGGCTACAACTATGAGGATGCAATTCTGATTAGCGAACGCCTTGTCTTTGATGATGTGTACACCTCGATTCACATTGAAAAATTTGAAATCGAAGCGCGTCAAACCAAGCTTGGGCCTGAAGAGATTACCCGAGAAATTCCAAACGTTGGTGAAGATGCTCTGCGTAATCTTGATGAAAACGGAATTATTCGGGTTGGGGCTTGGGTCACATCGGGGGACATCTTGGTCGGTAAAGTCACGCCCAAGGGTGAATCCGATCAGCCGCCGGAAGAGAAATTATTGCGAGCTATCTTTGGAGAAAAAGCCAGAGATGTCCGTGATAACTCACTCCGCGTTCCAAACGGAGAAAAAGGCCGCATTGTTGATGTTCGTCTCTTTACTCGTGAACAAGGTGATGAATTGCCTCCCGGTGCAAACATGGTAGTGCGGGTCTACGTTGCTCAGAAACGGAAGATCCAAGTGGGTGACAAAATGGCCGGACGGCATGGAAACAAGGGGATTATTTCCCGGATTCTGCCGATCGAAGACATGCCTTACCTGCCTGATGGCACCCCTATGGACATCGTTCTTAATCCACTTGGTGTACCGAGTCGGATGAACGTGGGACAGGTTTACGAATGCTTACTTGGGTGGGCTGCCGACAACTTAAATGTGCGCTTTAAAATTGTGCCGTTTGATGAAATGCATGGGGAACAAAAATCTCGTGAAACCGTGCATCATAAGCTCTACATGGCTCGTGAGCATCGGATTGATCACACCGGGGAAGGCGAATGGCTCTTTGCTGAAGATAATCCCGGCAAGATTCCGGTTTTTGACGGACGGACTGGGGAAGCATTCGATCGTGCTGTCACCGTCGGAAAAGCCTACATGCTGAAACTTGTCCACTTAGTTGATGACAAGATTCATGCCCGATCGACAGGTCCATATTCCTTAGTTACGCAACAGCCCTTGGGTGGTAAAGCGCAACAAGGGGGGCAGCGATTTGGAGAAATGGAAGTATGGGCATTGGAGGCATTCGGGGCTGCTTATATTCTGCAAGAGCTATTAACCGTGAAGTCTGATGATATGCAAGGGCGAAACGAAGCGCTTAATGCGATCGTCAAGGGTAAAGCAATCCCTCGCCCAGGGACACCGGAGTCGTTCAAGGTCTTGATGCGAGAGCTACAGTCCCTCTGTCTAGATGTAGCTGTCCATAAAGTCGAGACTCGTGAAGACGGTAGTAGCCGCGATATTGAAGTGGATCTGATGGCTGATGTGAACTCTAAAAAAGCGCCAGCACGCCCGGTCTACGAATCCATTGCCAGCGGTTCCTCCATGGAAGAAGACTAACGATCGTTGGCAGATTAGGTCGGTAGACTCGCAGCTCTACCGATCTCTAGGCATGTGAATTTATGCTGTCTCATTTTTCCCTCATTCAATCCCCATTCAGCACTTCAGGAAGTGGAACGCGATGCCAAAAATTGAACAGCGATTTGACTACGTAAAAATTGGTCTAGCCTCTCCCGAGCGGATCCGTGAGTGGGGAGAGCGAAGCTTACCCAACGGCCAAGTGGTGGGTGAAGTGACCAAGCCCGAAACCATCAACTACCGGACCCTTAAGCCGGAAATGGATGGTCTTTTCTGTGAACGAATCTTTGGGCCAGCGAAAGACTGGGAATGTCATTGCGGCAAATACAAGCGCGTCCGTCACCGGGGCATTGTGTGCGAACGGTGTGGCGTTGAAGTTACAGAGTCTCGCGTGCGCCGTCACCGTATGGGCTATATCAAACTCGCGGCTCCTGTCGCTCACGTTTGGTATCTCAAAGGGATTCCAAGTTACATGGCTATCTTGTTGGACATGCCCTTGCGCGATGTCGAGCAAATCGTCTACTTCAATGCCTACGTGGTGTTGAATGCGGGAAATTCGGAAAACCTGACTTACAAACAGCTACTGACTGAAGATCAGTGGATTGAAATTGAGGATGAGCTATATAGCGAAGATTCCAAAATTGAGGGCGTTGAAGTTGGGATCGGAGCTGAAGCCCTTCAGCAGTTATTGGCGGATATTCCTCTTGATGAAGAGGCTGAACGTCTTCGAGAAGAAATCGCAGTCTCCAAGGGGCAGAAACGTGCGAAATACATCAAGCGGTTGCGGGTGATCGATAATTTCATTGCAACAGGGTCTAAACCAAGTTGGATGATACTGGATCTCATTCCGGTGATTCCGCCGGATTTGCGTCCGATGGTTCAGCTGGATGGCGGTCGTTTTGCGACTTCTGACTTGAATGATTTATATCGTCGCGTGATCAATCGGAATAATCGTCTTGCCCGTCTTCAAGAAATCCTTGCCCCTGAAATTATTGTCCGCAACGAAAAACGGATGCTTCAGGAAGCCGTCGATGCCTTGATTGACAATGGGCGTCGAGGACGAACCGTCGTTGGTGCAAACAATCGGCCGCTTAAATCCTTGTCTGACATTATCGAAGGAAAACAAGGACGTTTCCGTCAAAATCTTCTGGGCAAACGAGTTGACTACTCTGGACGAAGTGTCATCGTTGTCGGTCCTAATCTGAAGATTCATCAGTGCGGTTTGCCCAAAGAAATGGCGATCGAACTCTTCCAACCCTTTGTGATTCATCGCTTGATTCGTCAAGGGCTGGTCAACAACATCAAAGCGGCGAAGAAGCTAATCCAACGTAATGATCCCCAAATTTGGGATGTCTTGGATGAGGTGATCGAAGGACACCCGGTCATGTTGAACCGAGCACCGACCCTTCACCGTTTAGGGATTCAAGCGTTTGAGCCGATTTTAGTAGATGGTCGAGCTATTCAGCTTCATCCCCTCGTATGTCCGGCGTTTAACGCGGATTTCGACGGAGACCAAATGGCGGTGCATGTCCCACTTTCCATTGAAGCCCAAGCTGAAGCCCGTCTTCTCATGTTGGCCTCTAATAATATCTTGTCTCCTGCAACAGGCGGACCGATCATTACGCCATCTCAGGATATGGTCCTTGGATGCTACTACCTCACGGCAGAGAATCCGAAGGCTACGATCGGAGCAGGTCGTTACTTTGCGGATCTAGATGATGCCATCATGGCCTATGAGCAGAAGCTGGTGGAAATCCATGCTTATGTGTGGGTTCGATTTGACGGTGATGTCGAATCTGATTTCCCGGATGAACTCAAAGAAGAGCAAACGACAGACGAGGGCGTAGTGACGCGTTTGTATGACTATCGTCGAACCCGCCACGATCGTGATGGGGTGTTAATTTCCCAATACGTTAAGACAACACCGGGCCGAATTATCTACAACAAAACGGTTATTGACGTCCTAACAGACTACTAATCATCGGTAGGGCAAGTAGCATCTGCTTCTTAGCCCTTGAGTCATAAAAAATCGAACATCCAGTATTCCGGTGGGGCACCCATGGCAGAGCAGCAGCCTAAACAAATTTTTCGTAACAAGGTCATCAACAAGAAGCAGCTTCAGAACTTAGTTGCTTGGTCATTTCGCACCTATGGAACCGCTCGAACGGCTCAAATGGCTGATGCGGTGAAGGAGATGGGCTTCAAGTATGCAACTAAAGCTGGCGTATCCATTTCGGTGGATGATCTTCAAATTCCGCCGATTAAGAAAGCGTTGCTAGAAGCGGCTGAAGAGACTATTCGAGTAACGGAGGAGAAGTACACACGCGGTGAAATTACCGAAGTGGAACGATTCCAGAAGGTGATTGATACTTGGAATGGAGCCTCTGAAGACCTTAAGGACGAAGTGGTTAAGCACTTTAGATCGAATGATCCCTTGAACTCTGTTTATATGATGGCGTTCTCCGGTGCGCGGGGAAATATTTCCCAGGTGCGTCAGCTCGTTGGAATGCGTGGTCTGATGGCTAACCCTCAAGGGGAAATCATTGACTTGCCAATTAAGACAAATTTCCGGGAAGGACTAACCGTAACGGAATATATCATTTCGTCCTACGGTGCCCGTAAAGGATTGGTCGATACGGCATTGCGAACGGCGGATTCCGGGTATCTAACCCGTCGTCTTGTGGATGTTTCCCAGGACATGATTATTCGTGAAATCGACTGTGGCACTACGCGGAACATTCCTGTTCGAGCCATGATGGATGACGATCAAGTCTTGATTCCGGTAAAAGATCGGCTCTTGGGTCGCGTCGTTGCTGTAGATGTTGTTCATCCTGAAACGGGTGAAGTGATTGTCTCTCGGAACGAGGCTGTTTCTGATGCAATGGCGGAACGAGTCGGTGAGGCTAAAGTTTCAGAAGTCCTAGTCCGCTCGCCGCTCACCTGTGAATCAACCCGCTCGGTTTGCCAACTTTGCTATGGTTGGAGTCTGGCCCATGGTCACTTCGTTGATATCGGCGAAGCAGTCGGTATCATCGCCGCTCAGTCTATTGGTGAACCGGGAACTCAGCTCACCATGCGGACATTCCACACGGGTGGTGTCTTTACGGGTGAAGTTGCTCGTCAAGATAAAGCGCCGTTTGCTGGGACCGTTAAGTTTGGCAAGAAGCTCAAAGTCCGGACATTCCGAACCCGCCATGGCGAAGATGTTTACACCGTCGAGTCGGCAACAGATGTCAACAACAAAATTACAGTAGACGGCCCAGAGGGCGACCAGACCTTTACCTTTACCCAAGGTACAACCGTCATGGTTCGAGATGGTCAAAAGGTTAAAAAGGGACAAATTCTGACTGAAGTTCCGCTTTCTGGACGATCGCGCAAAACCACTGAAAAAGCAGCAATGGATGTGTCATCCCACTTGGCGGGTGAAGTTAACTTTGCCGACGTGGTTCCAGAAGACAAAAAGGATAGACAAGGCAACACCACTCGCGTCGCGCAACGAGGCGGTTTGATCTGGGTGCTGTCTGGTGATGTTTACAACCTTCCACCTGCGGCTGAACCGACGGTCAAAAATGGTGATGCCGTAGAAGTTGGTGGCATTATTGCTGAAACGAAACTCACTACCGAAAATGGCGGTATGGTCCGGCTTCCAGAAGGCAGCGAAGGCAAAGGGGGGCGTGAGATTCAAATCATCACCTCCTCCGTGTTGTTGGATGAAGCTCAGGTTCGCAAAATTGAGACCCACCAAGGTGGAGATCAATACCGTATGGAAATTACCAACGGTCAGATCTATTCCCTTAAGGCTGCTCCGGGAAGCCAAGTTGCAGCGGGCCAAATTGTTGCTGAGTTGATTGACGATCGTTATCGCACGAAAACGGGTGGCATCATCAAGTTTTCGGGTCTTGAAGTTGGCAAACGCGGCAAGGCAAAACAGGGCTACGAAATTCTCAAAGGTGGGACTATTCTTTGGGTTCCGGAAGAGTCTCATGAAGTCAATAAGGATATTTCTTTGTTGATGGTTGAGGACGGACAATTCGTTGAAGCGGGGACTGAAGTCGTTAAGGAAGTCTTCTGTCAAAGCAGTGGAATTGTCGAAGTAACCCAAAAGAACGACATCTTGAGAGAGATTGTTGTTAAACCGGGTGACTTACATATGGTGGATAGCCTAGATGGTCTAGTCACCCGTGAAGCGACTCTTGTTAACCCGGGTCAAGAAATTATGCCGGGACTCATAGCCACCGAGTTGCGCTATGCCGAATTCGTGGAAACCCCCGAAGGGCCAGCGATGCTTCTGCGTCCTGTTGAGGAATTTGAAGTTCCCGACGAGCCACCTGCACCCAAACAATCCGTATCGGGTCCTGGATCCGGTCGTGGCATTCGCTTGCGATCGATTCAGCGAACAGCATACAAAGATGGCGAACGGGTCCGATCGATCGAGGGTATTGACTTGATCCGCACCCAACTTGTTTTAGATGTAGACCACGAGGGAAATCAAATTGCCGCAGATATCGAACTCTTAGAAGATGAAACGTTGGGCGACGATTTGATGCGCCTTCAATTGGTGATTCTAGAATCCCTAGTTGTTCGTCGTGATATTGCTGCTGATACGACTCAAGGCCCAACGAATACGCGTATCTTAGTTAAAGACGGGGATCAAATCGATCCCGGTTCCGTAGTTGCGCGCATCGAAACTCTTTGTAAGGAAACGGGAGTTGTTCAGGGGATTCGAGAAGATGGAGAAGCGATTCGCCGAATTCTAGTGGTCCGTGAAGCCGATACCGTCACTGTTGAAACTAAAGGCCGCACGGTTGAAGTGGATGAGTTGGTGGTGGCAGATGACGACATTATCGAATCTGGCCAAGTTATTTCGGTATCTGGAAATCAGGTAAAAATGCGATCGGCTCGTCCCTATCGTGTGTCTCCCGGTGCCGTGTTGCACATCGACAATGGCGATCTCGTCCAACGGGGTGATAATCTTGTGCTGTTGATTTTTGAACGGGCGAAAACTGGAGATATTATTCAAGGTTTGCCTCGAATTGAAGAACTTCTTGAAGCTCGTAAGCCCAAAGAACCCGGCGTTTTGGCTCGTCAAAATGGCGTAGCACAAGTGGTTTACGGAGATGATGAATCCGTAGAAATCAAAGTGGTTGATAATGACGGCTTGATTACGGAATATCCGATCGGGCCTGGTCAGCAATCCATTGTGATTGACGGCGATCGCGTTACGGCGGGCGATCGGTTGACCGACGGACCAGCAAATCCCCACGAACTTCTTGAAACGTTGTTCATGGCTAAAGTCGAACAACTCGGCACCTACGAAGCTGCTTTGGCAAGTTTGCAAGTAGTCCAGTCCCTGTTAGTCAATGAAGTCCAGGGGGTATATCAATCCCAAGGTATTACCATTTCCGACAAACATATTGAAGTCGTTGTCCGCCAAATGACCTCTAAGGTTCGGGTAGACGATGGGGGTGACACCACGATGCTGCCGGGTGAACTCGTTGAAATGTATCAGATTGAGCAAGTCAACGAAGCCATGTCCATCACGGGCGGCGCTCCAGCGAGGTACACTCCTGTTTTGCTGGGCATCACGAAAGCATCTCTGAATACCGATAGCTTCATCTCTGCTGCATCCTTCCAAGAGACCACCCGCGTCTTGACGGAAGCTGCGATCGAAGGGAAATCTGATTGGCTCCGTGGTCTTAAGGAAAATGTCATCATTGGTCGCTTGATCCCGGCGGGAACAGGCTTCAATGCTTACGAAGATCAAGGGACTCCGGAAGTCGATTTGACGTTCGATGTGCTAGATGATGACCTCATGGAAATGTCTGAAATTGTGGACGATCGGACGGCACGGGCCTACGGTCTAGATAGTTTTGAGGATCGTCCAACCTTTAGCTTTGAGAGCTTTGGAGCGCCTGCTCTTGGTGAAGAACTCACTCCTGGATTCTCTCCTGTTGTGGATGATGACGAGTTAATTGATGACACGTCTTCTCTTGCATTGGATGATGATGGGCTGTAGTGATGGGGTCGGAGATTTATTCAAAGACTCACATTAAGATGGACTCAATGATGCCGGACTAGATTCCGGATTTAGAGGAGGGCAATGTCCCTCCTTTTTTATTGTTCTTTTTCCAGAAACCCGAAGTGGCCTTTCCCTAAAAACCGTCTTAGACTAATTGAAGTCAGCTATTTCCCAAAAATCCTTATGAGTTCTTGGACCGATCGCTTTAATTCATTAACCGGGAAACGTCGGATTGTCGTGGTCCGGATATTTATTACCTTAATAGGTGCAGAATCGACGACACTTTTAGGCGTTTTGAATCGAGCGGCCCAAGATGCGATCGAATCGGATGGAGACTTAGCCATCATGGGTGAGTCTTTGGTCGAAATCTGTGAAAGCCTGCTTCAACGGGAAACTAATTGGTCCTCTGTTCACAATGAAGGCGACGTTTTTTGGTCTGAAGAAGAGGCTAGTGACTATTTGAATGAATTATTTACTGACTGCACCCGCCGCTACTTAAGTGAGACGGATCAGTCTTCGGATGATCCCCATCAATCCCTCACGCTTCCCATGACTCCTAACGTTGTGGTGATGTTGACGTTAGCGTTAGAAGGTGAAGCCCTCGATCTGGAAACGGATTTGTCCAACATTGAAGCTCTGCGTCGTGGATTGACTCAAATTTGTACGCTTCAGGCTCAGCGACGTTTACGAGCGATTCAAGTCAATTTTTCTCCAGATCAAATGGGTTATGTATTAACGGATGACCACTTAATGCAGCAATTTCCTGAACTTATTCCTTTGTAGAGGCTATCCCTTCGCATAACATCAGCCTGTTATTGAATTTCCCCCTTGTGTTTTGCTAATTTCCCTCATAAAAATGGTGTTTTCATGCTGTTAAAATATTTTCTTTTCTTATTGCTTCCGTTCGTTCTCACGGCTTGTGCCTCATCTGAACGTACGATCGATCCAAATACAAATATGCCCGCAGAGGTTCGGTCCGGCGACCAAAAAAAAGTGGGTGCTCCGATCGCATCTCAAACTCCCATTCCCGACGGTGAATATCCAGTTCAACAGGCGAGCTTCGATGACTCAGACGGTGAATATTCCTTGATGCTCTTGAATGCTCCTACCGCAAGTTTTAAAACGCGAAAACTCCAAATGGCCCGTCTGACGGATGAACAAATTAAAGAAGGTAAGAAACCCTATCTTAAAGTTGAAAATCAACAGCCCTCCCTTTATTTAACTGAAGACTTCAAACTTGAATATGTTCATAACGTCTCTGAAGAACGAGTGAATCCCAACACCGGGCGCACCGAAACCACCGTCGTGCGTCAAGAATCAAATTTTTGGTCACCCTTTGCGGGATCCGTGGCGGGCAGTTTAGCGGGTCAGGCGATCGGCAGCATGTTATTTCGGCCCCAATACTACATGCCACCTCAGTTCCAATCTGGCGGACCTATGTCTGGGTATGGCGGCTATGGACGGACCTATGGCGATGCTGTTAATACCTATCAACAACGCTATCAGCAGCCCCCTGCTGTCGAGCAGAACCGCACGGCATTCCGTAGTAATGGCCGAATTCGATCGGGTACCACGGGAGGCAACACCGCTAAACCACCTCAAGACATGACAGGTCGCGATCGTTCAACTGGATCCGGTTTTGGCTCAAGTGATTTAAAAAATGGAACAACCACGCGATCTCGAACACAGTCCGAACCTCGGTCTGGTAGCTTTGGCAGTGGTCGGAGTTCCAGGTCATCCGGGTTTGGCAGTAGCCGTCGTGGTCGTCGCTAGTCGAGTATTCCTTAATTTTTAATTATTGAGTGAGATTCAATTGTGATTGAAGTTGAAGTGCATCAACAACTCCGGGCCTTACTTCGCCAACAGAGCGATCCCCACTGGACTCACCATCTCACCATGGCCCGCCTAGTTGCTCGGGCGTTGCGTCTTGGTCGAAGTGCCTTGATACAGACGGGGACAGAATCTGGATCAGCCGCTCCCTATCGCTTGAGCTATTTGATGCCCTTATTGGTGTGGGATGCTCCTGCTATTGTTGTTGCCTCCGAATTTGTGCAGAAATGGTTGTTACAAGTTGAGTTGCCTCGCCTTCAACAGTGGTTAGATGTGTCGAAGTCAGTGCAAATTATTACTCCCAATGCAACACCTACGGAATTTTCTGGTCTTTCTTTTATAACGCCGGAACTCTGGTTACAGGATCGGCTCAACGCTCAAAAAATTCTTCCGACGGGCATCTTGACTCTGATTGACGGCATGGATGATCTTGATAGTTGGGTTCAGGAAGTCTTGAGTTTGAAAATTTATGGGCAAGACTGGGATCAGTTGATGTTGTCCCATCCATCCTTTCGAGAAACGATTCGAGACCTTCGGATTCGTATCACTCATAGTCTCTTCCAACATCCTGCCAATCCTTATAATTCCTATGTTTTAGAGAATGACGATCGCCTTCCAATTTACGAAATACTATTTCAGCTTCAGCACCATTCTCCCCTAGCTGAACCCTGGGTTGAACTGCTGAATCGTCTGATACCTCGCCAACAGATTTCGTCTAATGGAGAGTCACTTCAAGAAGCATTGCCAATTCATCCTCCTGATGCTGGATTGTTGTCAGCCCAAGTCGATCGGCAATCCGGGACCTTTATCCTCCAGCACAGCCCCATTCGTCTCGCCCCACTTCTACGACCGATCTGGCAACAGCAACCGACTGTCCTAATTGGCAGCGCTCTAGATCTTGATGCCAGCGCTGATATTTATCGCCAAACTCACGGTCTTGACGACTTAACCTGTATAAAATTCTCTCCCCCCCGTCATGAATCCTGCGTTCAGCTTTATCAGCCCGATCGCATTCCCATGCCCAACACGCCTCAGTTTCAGCCAGCGCTCCTAGCCGAACTTCGACAAATTCTCTCGCGATCGCACATTGCAGCAGGGTTAATGGTTATTTTGGTAGGCGATACTCCATTGCGAACTCAAGTCGGTGCAACCCTTGCGGCTGAATGGGGATCACGGGTTCAAGTCGATCGAATTCCTGAAGTGGAAAATGGCATTTTGGTTGCAGGTTGGGACGAATGGAGTCAGTTTCAACAAGCCGAAATAGTTGCTGTGCCACGCTGTATCGTGATTGCAACGTTACCCATGCCATCGCTGGAAAATCCACTAGTAGCCGCCCGCGTGAAAGATTACAAACAATTGCGGCAGGATTGGTTTCGCTTGTACTTACTCCCGACTGCGCTCATGGCACTTCAACGGGCTGTGTTCTCGGTCCGATCGGCTCGTGGTTTGGTGGCGCTTTTGGACAGCCGAGTTATCCACCGGATCTATGGCACTCAGGTACTCGCCGCCCTCAGCCCCTACGCTCGATTAAATTATCTGGACGATCGCTGGAATGAGAATTGGGACGACAGCGGAGACGATCGGTAACATATCCTCTCAATCCCGTTATGATAAACATAGTCGATTGGACTTATCTGCTCGCATCAGGGGCAAGGTTACAAGATCGTTACTATTGAACTCACCCAGATGAACTCACCCAGAGTCTGAAGATGGCAAACTCCGATCGCCCGAAACAAAAAAAATCTCCTCAGCGCCTAAAAGCTGAACGTGCTGAACAATCTCGTCTTGAAGAGAAAATTCTCCCTTGGACCAGCATTACCCGTCAGCAAGCTAACCAATTTGTCTCCATCACCACGACTGGCGCTTGGGTTAGCATTGGAATACTGATTGCGTTCTGGGTGACGGTGCGCTTTATAGGTCCAGCGTTTGGGTGGTGGGTTTTGTCGGACTAAAATCTTGGTTTAGATACAGAGGGGTAGCCTTTGTTATTGTTGATACCCATCAATTTCCCGGACGCAACTATCATGGGCAGATATTGCTAATATAGCGTCATCAAAATCAAGCATTTTTTGAAACTTAAGTTACAATCTGAAGTTTTGCGGTATATTAAGAAACTTGAGTAATTCCTTAAGATTTATGATAGAGTAAATGGAGATTTTATTGTGTTCACAAGACTTGCTCAACACCACAGTCAATTTGTGAAGGATCTGGTCATGAGCCTTCAGGCATTGGCTATTGTCCTCGAAAATCAAGGGTACATAGCATCTTGCTACACTTGTGGCGGTGAAATGAATAGCGCGTCATTCATGGTTAGTTTGGCCGACAGTCACTTGATTCGATTTTTAGTTTCAGACTATGGAATCACTTGGACGGAAATGCGAGACGATCGTGAACTCATGAAATTGGAAGGAGCCGAAGCTATTAGTCAACTTCAGGAGCTAGAAAATATTTCTAAATTCCCGAGCCAAGCACAAAATATGTTGATGGAAAAGTCAACTCCTATCCATGCCGTCATACGACCGCCGTTAATAGACTTAGAAGCTGAACTAGTCGGATGATCTCGTGCTACAACATCATTTTATCCAAGCTAATCGCATTCGTTTGCACTACGTAACTCAGGGCGAAGGCGATTTAGTGATTTTGCCTCATGGATTTCCAGAATTCTGGTACTCTTGGCGCTACCAGATCCCGGTGTTAGCTCGTCACTTCAAGGTTGTCGTGCCAGATCTGTGTGGCTACAATCAGTCCGATAAACCTGCTACAGGGTATGACCTAGCGACATTAGCATCTGATATCAACAGTCTGGTTGAAAATCTAGGCTACCAGCGTGCCCACATCGTCGGTCATGATTTCGGTGGAGCGATCGCATGGCGATTTGCTCAACAATTTCCTCATATGTTAAATCGATTGGCAGTTTTGAGCGCTCCTCACCCCTCACGCTTCGCGGCCAATCTGATTCAAGATTTAAATCAGTTGCGTCGGAGTTGGTATATTTTTGCATTTCAGGTTCCTGGATTGCCAGAGTGGCTAATTCAGCAGAACTTGAAGGAGTTTGTTAAAACCGTGTTCCGAGGCTTGGCCATCCGAAAAGGGGTTTTTACTCGTGAAACCTCAGATATGTATGAAGCTGCTTTACGGCAACCTGGTGCGATCACCAGCGCTTTGAATTACTATCGTCATTTTTTTTCGCCCTTAACTTGGCTCAGGGATACCTGGTCCACAACGTCATCAGGCTCCTCTGAATTGATTATGGCTCCAACGTTAGTGCTGTGGGGCGAAGAGGATGCCGTGTTGAGTCGGCGGATTGCCGAAGACCTACACCATGCTGTATCGGCCTCGTTTGAGCTTAAATTTTTACCTAACTGTGGTCACTGGATCCATCAAGAAGATCCCCAAACCGTTAATCGTGAGTTACTTGCATTTTTTGGAATGCCTGAAGAGGAAGATTAAATGATGACATCCGATCCAGTGACACTTGAGCAAGTGTCACATATTCGTCATTTTTGTGATCAAATTCCTGATGGGGTGAGAATTGTAGCAGTGACGAAACAGGTTCCTGTTCTTGCAATGCGATCGGCCTATGCGGCTGGACTTCGGAACTTTGGGGAAAACCGAATTCAAGAAACCATCGAAAAACAGCAGGAACTAAAAGATCTGAGTGGTTTGATTTGGCATTTTATTGGGCGGCTGCAAAGTAATAAAGTCCTCAAAGCGGTTCAACATTTTGACTGGATTCAATCCATCGACAGCTTATCCCTAGCGCAACGAATCGATCGCATTTCCCAAGAGCAAGGCAAAATCATCCAAGGGTGTTTACAAGTCAAGCTTCGACCCGACGACACCAAATCTGGATGGTTGCCCGACGACCTGCTGCGATCGCTTCCTCAATTAGCTGCCCTCAGCGCTCTCCAAGTCCAAGGCTTAATGCTCATTCCTCCCGCCCAGCTCAACGGTAATGAACTGCAAGCCTGCTTTGCTGATGCATGCCGTCTCGCTGCCGAAATCCGCCATCAAGCTATCCCTAGCCTCCCGATGCTCCAGCTTTCTATGGGCATGTCCAATGATTATCAACTAGCACTTCAAACAGGTGCTACAATTATTCGCCCCGGCACCATCCTCTTCGGTCAGAGAAGCCATATCTAGCGCCGATCGCCCAAAAAAATAAAAATAACGCTAGACCTAGTAGATCATTCCAAGTACTTGTGCTAGATTATGTCCACTACCGACTAAGCCAATTGCTGAGCATTCATTAAACGCTTACCAATCAGTTTTGTCGATCAATCATTAATCCGTGTACTCCATGATTCACAATGTGTTTCTATACGGATAGAAGTCAGTGATTAATCACTTAAAACAATGGTTAATCACTGGATCTAAACGGACTTATGAGCTTTACTGTACTGGACAGAATAGTAGAGAAATGAGTTGAATCTGATGTATCCGTTACATCCTCCAAGATGATATAGATTTATTTCCTTGTTTTGCAGCATTCTTTTAATCCTGACAGATGCAATTTTTGGTAATCGACTTAACGCGTTTTGAAGTGTGCCACTGATTGTTCTCTTACGGATAAACATTGAAACTGTAATATGGTTCAATCTCTACTCTCAGAAAAAGAGCTTAATTTAGTACATAAGTTCTGTCAAAAGAAGCTATGTTGCCCTATTTTAATCTCTATCTTGTTTTTCTGCCTGTCATCATGGTGTGTCCCACTGATTTAGTTAGATGGTTAGTCTGTTCAAGTTCCGATAGCGGTTGAACATCCTGATTTATCTCACTACTATTTTGTTTCTTAGATACGTTCAATTGTTAATGGAGAGTGTGGGTCATGGGTATTTTCAATAAAATTCGGGATTTCGTTGGGTTCAATGAGCCTGTGGACTATGAATACGAGTATGACGAAATGGATGGTCAAGAGTATCAAGACTTGTATCATGATGAAGCGGCCCCTGTTGTCCAAGAAGAAGATGGCCGCTCCCGTCGCCGTTTGCGCGATCGTACCCCTTTGATCAGCACCGAAGTTTCCCAAGTAAACACTGCGAGCAATGTAATTGGTATGCCCGGAACCTCTAATGGACTGTCCGAAGTAGTTGTAATTGAGCCTCGTACGTTTGAAGAGATGCCCCAAGTCATCCAAGCTTTACGGGAGCGTAAGTCTGTGGTCTTGAATTTGACTATTATGGATCCTGACCAAGCTCAACGTGCTGTTGACTTTGTTGCGGGTGGAACCTATGCGATCGATGGTCATCAAGAACGTATTGGTGAAAGTATTTTCTTATTTACACCAAGCTGTGTTCAAGTCAGTACTCAAGCGGGTTCTGCTAATGAAACAATTCAACCGAGCCGTGTCACCCGTCCCACAGCCGCAACAGCTACATCTTGGTCTGCTGAACCCATGCGTATGGCCCAGTAAGTTCCTGTTTTGAGATAGCGGTCTGATTAGTGCTGTAAATTAAGGTTTACCAGACATTTTTTTACTTGAACTTTGTATGTAAGCCCGCTATTTTTTATAGCACCTAGGAAGAAAACAACTTTGATTACTAAATTAGGAATGATAGGTGGCGGGATGATGGGCGAAGCGCTCCTCTCTCGCCTTGTTTTTGAAAATATTTTTGATGCCTGTGAAATTCTGATTAGTGATCCTGTCATGGATCGGCAGAACTTTTTAGCCGATCGCTATGGTGTTCAAGTGACGGCCAATAATGTGCAAGCGGCTGAAGCTTCAGAGTTGTTATTACTTGCCATTAAGCCCCAAATTTTTTCTCAAGTGACGCAACAGATTTTGGGTTCATTAAATCCATCTGCCGTTATCGTTTCTATCCTGGCTGGAATTTCTTTGCCCCAATTAGAAGCTTCATTCCCAAGGCAGGCGGTTATTCGGGCGATGCCCAATACTCCGGCTCAAGTGGGTGCAGGTGTAACGGCGATCGCGCGGGGAACTTATGTGAGTGACAATCAATTTAACTTAGCTAAAAAAGTTTTGTCGGCGGTTGGTTCAGTCGTTGAAGTGCCCGAATCCATGATGGATGCGGTGACGGGATTGTCTGGATCCGGACCGGGATATGTTGCATTAGTTGTGGAAGCATTGGCTGATGGTGGGGTTGCTTCCGGGTTGCCGAGGGCGATCGCCATGCAACTTGCAATAGATACTGTGCTGGGGACCGCAAAACTTCTAAAAGAATCTAAACTTCATCCTGGTGAGCTTAAAGATCGAGTCACCAGTCCGGGCGGAACGACAATAGCTGGGGTGGCGATGTTAGAAGAACGTGGTTTGAGATCGGCCTTAATTGAGGCTGTCAAAGCGGCTACTGCCCGATCGAAAGAACTAGGCTCCTAGTCTTTGGCCTTAGGTTTGTTAATTGGGTCTGTAGCGAAAATTATGGCGCAAATAAATCTAAGGGCAAATGGCCAAAAGTCTCATTCACCTCGTCGTAATAGGACGACTGACAAGAAATAATAACTCCACGATGATCCCCGTCGTAGAGTTTTGAGTAACATCCTTCTGTTTTAGAGTTGTACTTGATATATATGGGCTGACCTGGATCTGCAATGGTTGGCTCTATCTCGTAGCCAAATGCAGCCAGATATTGTTGAAGTGCTAGTGTGCCTTCTGCGTGATTTTCAGCACAAATACCAATTAGTTGATACTCGGATCCATCCAGAACCAATGTCAGTGCTTCATATATTGATTCACGAGACAATCCAGTGGGTAATTTCTTGATGCTGTTTACTAAATTTAACGTGTCCATTGCTACGTCAATTATCGTGAATTGTTGTAATAGCTCGATCGCAGCCCTAACGTCAGGAGAGGATCCAGAGGATTTACGATCGCGTCTGAGCCGATATGGATTAGACATGTTAGGGAGAAAAATGTTGGATAGGTGTTTCTTTAGCAAACCATGTCATCAAGTGGAGACGCAAATATATCTAACACTAGTAAAGCTCAAACTAGACTGCTAGACTTGATCCCAATAAGATTAATAAATACTTAACAATATGGCACGCATCAACACCGAGCAGGCATTCAAGGATGAAGTTTTGCAATCATCGACTCCCGTATTAGTTCATTTTTGGGCACCTTGGTGTGGATTATGTCGAATGATCGATCCCATATTAGAGCGGGCACGCGCCGAATTTGGCGATAACTTTAAGTTGGTGGGCGTTAATGCCGATGAAAATCTGAAGTTAGCCAGTAGCTATCGCATCACGAATCTCCCTACAGTGCTGTTATTTCAAGAAGGAAAGCTAGTGCATCGCCTAGAAGACCTCAAACGTAAGGAACAGGTTCGGGATGTTTTGGAGAGAGTGTTGTCGTCAGTGGCGAGATAGAACTGTAAATTAAGATTAGTTTACGGGGGTGGCTTTAATAGCTGTCCCCTTTTTAATGCTTTGGGCTAGGCTTATAAGGAACTGAAACCATTTCGTAGTTTGTGAGTGACGATCGGCATGGATGCAATATATGAATATGCCTGGATGATTCCGATGTTGCCGCTGATGGGCGCAATGCTAGTGGGTCTAGGATTAATTTCTTTCAATAAAGATACGAACCGTTTGAGAGGCATTGCCTCTGGTTTCTTGGTGTCTTTGATTGGTACCGCTATGGTGTTGTCCTTCGGGATTCTCGCCAGCCAGCTTGGAGGTCATGCTCCCTACGTAAGGATGTTCGAGTGGGCTTCTGCTGGAGATTTTAAACTCCAGATGGGCTACATAGTGGATCCGCTTACCTCAATGATGTTGGTGGTAGTGACGACGGTGGCGCTGTTGGTGATGGTCTACACCGATGGTTACATGGCCCACGATCCCAGCTATGTACGGTTTTATGCCTATTTGAGTTTGTTTAGCTCTTCGATGCTGGGCCTTGTTATCAGTCCAAATCTCGTGCAAGTGTACGTGTTTTGGGAGTTGGTGGGCATGTGTTCGTACCTACTGATTGGCTTTTGGTACGATCGTAAGGCTGCCGCTGATGCCTGTCAGAAAGCGTTTGTAACCAATCGAGTGGGTGACTTTGGGTTGCTGCTGGGGATTTTAGGGTTGTTTTGGGCGACGCGGAGTTTTGATTTTGCCATCATGGGCGATCGGCTTCATGCCATGGTTGAAAATGGGACACTGAGTGGGTCTATTGCTGCATTATTTGCGATTCTGGTATTTCTAGGCCCAGTCGCAAAATCGGCTCAGTTCCCGCTTCATGTGTGGCTCCCGGATGCAATGGAAGGTCCGACCCCGATTTCGGCCTTGATTCATGCCGCAACAATGGTGGCGGCGGGTGTGTTTTTGATTGCCCGGATGTTCCCGGTGTTTAGTCAGATTCCGGTGGTGATGGATACGATCGCCTGGACGGGTGCTATCACGGCATTCATTGGCGCAACTACGGCTATCACCCAAAATGATATTAAGAAAGGCTTGGCCTATTCCACGATGTCTCAGTTGGGCTATATGGTCCTGGCGATGGGCGTTGGGGCTTATAGTGCGGGCTTGTTTCACCTCGTGACCCATGCATTCTTTAAGGCCATGTTGTTCTTGGGATCGGGTTCTGTGATTCACGGCATGGAAGAAGCGGTGGGCCATAATCCAGCTTACGCTCAAGATATGCGCCTCATGGGGGGATTGCGGAAGTTGATGCCGATTACTGCGACGACCTTTTTGATTGGAACCTTGGCAATTTGTGGAATTCCACCATTTGCTGGGTTTTGGTCGAAGGACGAAATTCTTCACCGGGCGTATGAAGCGAATCCAAATCTTTGGTTTATTGGCTTTGTGACAGCGGGGATCACTGCGTTCTATATGTTCCGCATGTACTTCCAGACCTTTGAGGGGGAATTGCGGGCGACGGATGCTGGGATTCTCAACATGATTGAAGGCGAACAGCTTCGGAAGATGGGAATTGCGGCAGGTCCGGGTGCTATGAATGCGAAGGAATTGAACGCAGTGGCCACGCTATCTCACGAGGATCACCATGGTGATCCCCACGAGTCTCCGTTGACCATGACCCTACCGTTGATGGTGTTAGCAATTCCTTCAATGTTTATTGGTTTGTTGGGTACGCCCTTTGCCAATTATTTTGAAGCGTTTATTCATGCGCCGGGAGAAGTGTTTGTTCAGGAGCCTGTCGATTTGCCAGAGTTTTTGATCATGGGCGGTAGTTCTGTGGGCATTGGTCTGGTGGGGATTTCGATCGCAATCCTGATGTATCTTCAGAAGAAAGTGGATCCGTCCGTTTGGGCCGATCGGCTCCCGACTTTGTATGCGCTCTCGAAGAACAAATGGTACTTCGATGAAATTTACGATGCGGTGTTTGTCCGTCCGTCTCGTCGTCTAGCGCGTCAGGTGTTGGAAGTGGACTATAAGGTTGTGGATGGTGTGGTGAATTTAACTGGATTCTTAACATTGTTGACGGGTGAAGGTCTGAAGTATGTCGAAAATGGTCGAGCGCAGTTCTATGCCTTGATTGTGTTTGGGGCCGTCATTGTGTTTGTGATTGCTTCTGGATTTGCTTAATTGAAATGTGATTGATTAATTGAAAAGCCGATCGTTCTTTATTTGGGGCGATCGGCTTTTTGTTAGTAAATTTTTATTTAAAATATTGGCCTATACTGAACTCATATATTTTGTATCCTAGTACAAACAAATACTATAAAAATTATGTTTGAGGCCGATCAAGGTACTAGAAAAAGTGATGATGTGAGCAGAGTACTGTTGATTGACTTAGAAAATTGTCCCGACCAAATTTATCACCTATAAAAAAGCTTAGAGCAATTCTCACAAGTTGTAATTTGTTACGCGTAGACGGGGGCCAAAGTACCTCTTGACTGGCTCGTCCCACTAAGTAAAATGGTGAGTTCAAATAAGTTGAAAATTTTTAAGATGATAAATGGTGGTAAAAATGCGGCAGATTTTGGTATTTGCTTTTTTGCGTTACTCAATAGCATTAAAAGTAAATTTAAAGATTCTCCTGAAGTAGCAGCAGTAGAAGTGTTTAGGCTGTTAACAACACAAGGCGCAGTGGTAGTTTCAGGGATCAAGGTCTCTTACAATGATAAGAAAATAAAAGAGCTTTTAAATCAATCTTGACCCTATTGATACTCATAATGACTGATTACCTGTTGCTGTTTATCTCCCCCATTCCCACCTAAAGTTATTCACCCGATCGAACCCGCCATCAAGCATCTAATAAAGATGACAATCCGGCGATCGGAGCCGTTTTAAATGCTCAAGGCGACAATTGAAAAAGTAATAATCCAACTTACAGTAATCATGAACTTTAGCATGGGTCAACGCAATCGCCCAAGACCAAATGTGAGACACCTGAGTAAATGCCTTTAAACTCTCCAACTCCCAACTCTCCAAGGGAGACACCGCTTGATAGCCTGCCAAAAATGCTGACCGGACCTGAATACTAACGCCGCCTCGTATGGCAACTTGAAAAAACTTCGCCACATCAAAGGCTCGCCACCCATAGCCACACTGATCAAAATCAAACATCGTTAGCCGATCGTCCTGCGTAAAATGGACATTGCCACTATGGGGATCGCCCCAACACATGCCCCAATAGGGAAAGTCGATCGGATGTTTTTCCAATTCTGCCATCAACTGATCAGCCGTGTGGATCAAATTAGAGCGGTCATCGTGATGTTCCGACATGAACGGCAGAATAGTCTGCATTGATTGCGAAAGTAAAAAATCCAACGTCAAATCAGACCGAGAAAACTGACTCTCAAACTTGGGTGTAACCTGATGTAACTCCGCAACAGTTTTACCCAAAATATTGCTTTGACTCACATTTAAATCACCGATCGCAATACAACCCGGCGCATAGATAAATAAAGCGGCATACCGATTGCCTTCCGGAGCCTGAATCGAAATCCATAACTCGCCCTTCACCGTCCGCAACGGATAGGCCACCGGAATATCCGTCTGGTTCAAAAACTCCAGCAACTCTAACTCAAACGCAACTTCACACTCCGATCGCCAATGGGCATGGGAGACCCGCAACACATACTGCCCGGTCTGGGTCCCTACCAAGTACACATCACTCAATCCCCGTCGCCAAAACTCACAGCTCAAGACTACCCCAATCTCGTATTGAGAAAGTAACTGCTGAGTTAAAGCTCCGCAGGAAAGTGTCGAATAGGTGACTGGGAACAGCATTGATGTCATAGGGCGATCATCAGTCAAAACACCTCATCAAACTGTATCCTACATAACAACTATTCAATAATCTCTGATACGGAATAATTGGTTAAGCTATTCAGACTTTAAACCCTTTGCAATTCGTCCAAGATCCATTTTTTCATCGATCGCGACCCGTGATGGAGATCCGCTGATAATGCCTTCAAAATTTCGGAAAGACTCTTTAATTTCGGGTCCCTTGCTACTGATAATATATTCCCGAATTCCTTTATCGTGAGCCGAACCGCGCATTTTAAACACATTCAATGCCCGCGACATCTCACCTCGAATTTCGACGTATTGCAACATCAAAATAGTGTCGGTAATGGTAGAAATCTGAGAGTCAGTGATGGAATGAGATCCCATGAACTGATCCGTTGTGTTAGTAAAGAACCCTGTAATTTCTTCTTGTTTTGCAAAGCCTGTCACCCCAATCACAAACTGGCGGAAGGAATTATTACTTACTCCTCGCGCTAAGGCTGACAGAGAATCGATCGCAATCCGTGTTGGCTTAAATTCTGCAATCTCTGACTTAATCATTTGCAAATGATCTTCCAAACCCGCAGACTCCGGATAGGCACAAATAATTTTCAAGAGACCCCGTCGTTCAAAGTCCTCAAAATCAGTCCCCCAAGAACTAGCGTTGCGGGAAAGCTGGGCGCGAGATTCTTCATAAGCAAACAGAATTGCCCGTTCACCCTGTATGCAGCCCTGTTGAATGAACTTGCTAACCAACAAGGTTTTCCCGGTTCCGGTTGCTCCCGTCGCTAGAATAATTGAGTCCTTGAAGAAACCGCCCCCACACATCGTATCTAGGGTTTTAACACCAGACGATACGCGAATATTGGAGGATTTCTGGGTGAGGCGCATGGCTCCCAACGGGAAGATATTCATGCCGTTGGTGGTGATGGTGAAGGGATATTCGCCCTTCATATGGGTGGTGCCGCGTAATTTTAGGATTTCAATAGTTCGACGACGGCGTTCACCCTCCAGCACGTTCCGCACAATCACCACATTATCCGCCACAAATTCTTCGACCCCAAAGCGAGCAACTTGACCGTATTCTTCGGTGCGCTCTGTGGTGATGATGGTCGTAACGCCCAGATGCTTCAACCGGGAGACTAATCTTAAAATTTCACGACGGACCAGCGAAGCGGAGTCATATTGTTGAAACAGGGCCGTGACGGAATCTATTGACACTCGTTTAGCTCTGTATTTGCGGATAGCGTACTGAATTCGCTCGATTAAGGCTGAAAAATCAAAATTGCCAACGACTTCCTGGCCTTCAGGGTCCGGGGATGCGTCCAGAATAAAGAGCTTGCCTTCATCAATTAGTTTCTGCAAGTCCCAACCAAAACTAACTGCATTTTTAATAATGTCGCTGGCGGTCTCCTCAAAGGTGACAAATACGCCCGAATCATCAAAATGCTGAATGCCGTTGTATAAGAATTGCATGGCGAGCAGAGTTTTCCCCGTCCCCGATGTGCCGCTCACAAGACTGGTTCGGCCAATGGGGAACCCACCATGGCTGATGTCATCGAAGCCCTCGATCATCGTACTTATTTTTTGGACTCCTAATGATTCAAGGTTTTTCTTCGATCCGGATTGAGAAGTCGGTTCCATAAAACTTATAGTTCTTTTCGCTAAATTATATTGGTAATGGTTGCGGCGCTATATTCTACAAACCTTACCACTGTTTAATACTGAGGAAGGTCTAGTTATAAATTCCTCTCCTTTGAGGCTGTTTTACCTCGTTTAATAACATTTTTCGATCGCCTTCATCCCTGTTATCTTCATCCCTGTTAATTGTTAATTAAGGATGAATTTCACGATGATTATTGATCTTCCCAAGCTTTATTTTGATCGTCTTGAAGCTCTTCATAAAGTAAGTCTAATCCAATTAGAACTCGTTCACGATCGCTCAGATCGCCAATGATCCGTCGTACTGGTGGGGGCAATATTTTGGCGAGTGTGGGAGTGGCCAGAATTTTATCTTCTTCTGCCAGTTGAGGATTTTTAAGAACATCAATAACTTTCAGAGCATACACACCTTGAAATTCCTGTTCCAAAATTTCGTTTAGGGTCTTGAGAGCGTGAAGTGAATTGGGTGTGTTTCCGGCTACGTAGAGCTTGAGAACGTAAACTTTTCGAGTGTTTTGCATGAATGGTCTCTCATGAATGATCTCTACAGGAACGCGGGATTGGGGGATTCCTTGGGAATCGATCGACGATACATTTCACACAGGTGCGCCAGGGTGTCGATGAGAGTCAACCGATAATCTAGAACGATGTCTTCACTACGGCCTTCCAATTTTAGCTGCTTCACAAATTCATCCATCACGTCCATGTGTATTTCCACCACTTGGGATACGGGGAGATCGGCAAAGAAGGCCATATCGATATAGGCATCAATCTTCTGATTAATATCTCCGTCTGTATTGAAATATCCCAATACAATACCGCGATACTCTGTTTTGAGTTCTTCCAAAACCTCCCCTTGTTCCTCTGGAGGAAGGTTCCGTAGGTAGGCTTTCGAGTTGCGTTTGTAGTAGACCCCGAGATAGCCGAGGCGTTCCTTTAGTTTTTCTGTGAGTCTTTGTTGTTTGTGGATTAGGGAGGCTTGGGCATTTTTAATTTCGGCATTTTCCGGCAAATAACCCCCCATTTCTGCTCCTAGCTCATCCGTCAGATCGGTCTCGGCTAAGATTCCGGTTGGGGAGAGATGGAGAAAGGCTTCGATCGCTTCATTCAGCGCTATTGCAACGGTGTCAAGTCGATCGAAGGTCAGGCGAATTTCAGCTCTGTGGTACAGAATGGTCGGGACTTTGGAAGCTTTGTCTTGGAGAATGACGGTTGGCAATAGGGTGACATGTTCACTGAGCCAACGGATGAGACCACCTAGGGCTGGACTTTCCTGAAGTACGAGGCAATCAATTTGTTGAGCGTTCTTTTCTAAAATTCGGAGGAGTTCGGCCTGGGATTGAGGTTGAATGAGAGTGTAACTGGCTAGGGGCAAAAAATCAGTTAAGAGATCCCAGTACGATCGTCCCGCTAAAAAACAACATACGGAGAGCTTAGCCTCGGGAGTATAGGATGCAGAAAGGGGATCAGTCACAATAAAATTAACTTTTTTTTAATATCTGTATTCAATATCTTAAGTCTGAAGTGATCATAACGGTTTTTGAAATAGAGATGAAACATCGCCATAATAGTTTCTCAGACCCTTTACTCGATTTATATCTGATTCTTACTTATACTCATCCGTCCCACGGTCCCCTGCGCGCTATGAACCCTGTTTTTTACTCTGGTGACTGGCCAGAGCTAACTCTGGTGCGGTTACTAGAAGCATTGCCTTTGCCGTCCCTACTGTTGTACAGAGATTCACCCGATCGGACTTATCCCAACCCTGCTTGGTCTAAATTTATGGGTGAATTTGTGGATGCGTGTTCGGTTGAGAGTTTGGATCATTTGCTTGGGGCGGGATCGGTTGGCCCCGAGACTTCTGTGCAGGCTTGGCAGACGAAACGGGGAGAGTCACGGCAGATTCAGGTGACTTGGCAGCCGATCTCGCCCGAGAGTCCTTCATGGATGATGTGGTTAGAAGATGTGACAGAAGTGCCTCTGTCGTCAGAACGTGATCTGAATAATTTGGCTCCAGGCGTAGCGCTTCCTTTACTTAATCATCCGTCCTCTCAAATTCCCAAGCGTGAGATTGCGATCGATGCGGAGATGCTGCAAGTCAATCAGTTAAAAGATGAATTTTTGGCCTGTGTGAGTCATGAATTACGATCGCCTTTAACCGCGTTGTTGGGATTGTCGAAGCTGCTGCAAGATCCAATGATGGGCGAGTTGAGCGATCGGCAGCGGCGCTATGCCCAGTTGATCCATCGTAGCGGCAAACAGCTCATTAGTATTGTCAACGACATTCTTGACTTTACCCGCATGGAAACCGGGCATCTAGACCTACATCCTAGTTCGGTGGACCTAGCCCAAGTTTGCCGCAAAGCCCTCGATCAAGTTCAGCATCATTCTCCCGATGCTGTACCTGATGCCGCTGAGCAGCCCTGGCCTAGCTTTACGATGACCATCGAACCAGGTCTCGAATCTTTGGTGGCGGATCCGACGCGTCTTCAGCAGATGTTACGTCATTTAATTTCCAATGCCCTGAAATTTACCAGCAGTGAGGGAATGGCTGGACTGCGGGTGAGTCGTTGGGAGGGTTGGGTGGCCTTCACCGTGTGGGATACAGGCATTGGGATTCCGGCGGATAAGCAACATTTAATTTTTCAGAAATTTCAGCAGCTCGAAAATCCCATGACGCGTCAGTTTGAGGGGACGGGGCTGGGGTTGGTGTTGACCCAGCGGTTGGCACGGCTTCATGGCGGCGATGTTACCTTTAGCTCGCGTCCGGGGAAGGGGAGTGAATTTACCTTGCTATTGCCCCCCACGCCACCGATCGCAGCCTTTGAACCCACGCGCAATTTGGTCTCTCGTCCCCCTACGCCGACTCACCCGAATCGCATGGTGTTGGTGGTGGAGTCGAGTTTGAGAAATTTAGAAGATTTAACGGAGCAACTCACGGAACTAGATTACCGAGTTGCCATTGCCCGGTCCGGAACAGAAGCCCTAGAAAAAGCCCGCAAACTTCAGCCCTGTGCGATTTTGATCAATCCATTTTTACCCATGTTATCGGGTTGGGATGTGTTGACACTCTTGAAGTCTGATAGCGCCACCCGTCATATTCCGTTGGTGGTGACAGCGACCCGATCGGAACAACAGCGAGCTTATGGAGCCTCTGCGGACGGATTTTTGCGAATTCCGATTTCGCCACGATCGTTGATGTTGATGTTAGAACGCGTCACGACTGTCCCCGAAACCCAGCCTTTGGAAGTGCGCCCTCCGTCTCGGACCCTGTTGTGCTTGTATCTTCAAGAACTCCAACCTGAACATTACTCCAGGGAAATGGTCAGTGAGCAGAGTCTAACCCCGATTTTGCAAGCTAATCATTACCAAGTGATTGAGGCCTATGACGCAGAGCAAGCCGAAATGTTGGCGCGGGTCTGGAAACCGAATGCGGTGATTTTGGTTGGTGCACAGTCTCGACCTTCCATGGTACTCAATCAAATTATGCAGCAAACTTATTTAGCTTCGTTACCGATCGTCACCCTAGATCCAGTGCTTTCCCAAGCTGGTCAGCAGATTTCTGGGTTAGCGGTGTTTCCCTGCCCCCAATTTGCCCAAGTGCCAACGGCGGTGTTGCAGACGATTAATGTGGCGATCGGATTTGGTGGTCGGCCATCGGTATTGATGGTGGACAGTGCCCAGTGGTCTGATGTTGAAACGTCTAAGTCCTCTAAGTCATCGGAATGGCTTCAAGCGTTGATGCAGTATCTTCAGACCGCAGGATTACGGGGACGACTTGTGGGTGAGCACCGAGAGATGGTTCACCGATTGCGATCGCAAGGAGTTGATTTGCTTTTGGTCTATTGGCAAGATGGCACCTCTGAGATATCGCTTCAGGACGGCTTGGCTGCTCTGACAGATTTGGAAACGCCGCCCGCTGTGTTGATCTTAGACTATCGATCGGCAGGCCATCTAGATCCGGTAACGTTGCCTTATCCGGTAATTGAGCAGCCTAAAGATATGACATTAGTGTTGCAAAAAATTCAGCACTGTTTAGGGGTTTGAAGACTTAGGACTCTAAAGACATGAAAATGCCAGTATCTTCGTTGATAGAATTCTGATAGTTAGAATCCTCAGCGTAACAATTCTGACTGTATCGGATGATCCAATCTCTTCATGAGGCAATGGGCATATGAATTGGCAAACAGAACTACGGGATGCGATCGGTGGATTTACCCAAGACGTGGAAGCGTTGGTGGACGAAATCTCTCGGGATGCGGTGGGTGCAATCGATCGGTTTGTGGATCGGTTTATGGAATTGTCTGATGATTTTGTGGGCGATGTGACGAATACGATTGGTCAGGAGTTTGAAATGCCAACGCCCATAACGAATTTCCTCGATCGTGATTTAGAAGAATTACTCAACTCATTGCTACGTCCGTTTATTGATTTGTCCATTGAGGATTTTAATTCTCCCACTTCGTCTATGCCGCGTCATATGCTTTGTGAAAATTGCGAAAACTATCATGGCCAAAGTTATGGCGGCACTCAATTAGTGTGTGGAATGTATCCCTATGGCCCAGACGCAATGCAGACAGAATGCGGCGATCGGTCTATTAAGCCGACTGAAGCTAAGATTGAAGAAGACCGATCGAGTTTCCCGCCAGATTGGTGGAATTCTTAGGCTTGCGTTGGGGGTGTTGTTATTACAAATCGTCTGGGTTTAGGCTGAGTTCTAGAGGGCGATGCACAAACAGTAATTAATATTCTGGCGTGAACACAAGACCTCGATCGGTTTATTTAATGGTGGATTGCAGACTAATGCTTTTGATTTTGACAGTATTGCCTTCTTTACCGTTGGTAATAATCTTCAAAATCTAGTCGATCGGGCCTCACGATCGCGCTTTCGTTGACGCAGTGCAATTAAATGACTCTTCACGAGATCGACCCCGGCCCGATCGTCCTGCTTTACATACAAATCTGCGGTCGTCAAAAATGCAGCGGTTGCTTTATCGTCTTGGCGCTGATTGGCCATCGCTAGGGCGTAGTTGTGGTGTGCTTCAGGGCAATCGGGCGATCGCTTAATGACTTGACTGAATGCCGTGATTGCACGTTTGTAATCACCACTGCAATAGTCACGAACTCCCGTTTCAAACGATCGGCGACTCGACTCTTCTAATGTTAGTGGTGGCGGAATCACCTCTAAAAACAACACCGCAACGCTGCCGCCGCCTTGGTACGCCCAAATCATTGATCCTACGCCCGTCAATGTGACTAGCCCCAACACCAATAGGACGATCGTTAGGTTTCCGCTCAAATCAGTCATAAAGGGAAGGAGTAAAAGAATAGGGGATTGATCTTACGGGTTTCTTGAGGGCTTCAGGATGTGGTTTGTGCGGCGGCTTCTGATGTTCTGATGGATGATGGATCTTCTCTGCGATCGGAGCGCTATTATAAGGAGTCCACTCAGTCCAGTCGATGTGCGCACCTTGCCTTCATGACCGCCTAGCAAATTATTGGGAACCTTTACCAGAGCCGGACCGTCAGGTTCTTGTAATCGTATTCACAATCATCGCTTGGTTTGCACGTTATGAGCCAACTGTATGCAACTGCCTGGTCTGGAGCTGAGAAATCCTCATTGTCCATGCCTGTATCAGTCCAACAGATTTCAAACTACGACTTAGTTCTTCAATGCCAAACGGGAATTCGTCCCGATAAATCAGCATTTTCTGAGCTGATGCGTCGCTACCAGTCCCATGTGGATAAGGTACTATATCATCTCGCCCCCGACTGGCAAGACCGTGCGGACTTAGCGCAAGAAGTGTGGATACGAGTTTATCGAAACATCAAGAAGCTTCAAGAACCCGTGAAATTTCGCGGTTGGCTGAGCCGAATTGCGACTAATTTATTTTACGACGAATTGCGCAAACGGAAGCGAAACGCCACCCCACTTTCCCTTGATGCGCCCCGTATGGTGGGCGATGGTGAGATGGATTGGGACATCGCAGATGACGGACCTGGACCCGTTGAAGAGTTGGGAACCCGTGAGTTCCATGAAAAGCTCCAAATGGCCATTAGCGATTTGCCTGAAGTATTTCGTACTACCATTGTCCTGCGGGAAATTGAGGGGTTGGCCTATGAGGAAATTGCTGAAATGACAGGCGTTTCCCTCGGCACAGTTAAGTCTCGCATTGCCCGCGCCCGATTGCGATTACAAGAACAGCTTCAGCCCTATCTAGACAATTAGCGGCTAGCGCATTGACTGGTTTACTGATTAGCTTACTGATTGATTTGTTATTAACGCATCACCTACCGCCATGAACTCCTCCAATTCCGGTAACTACGACTCTCATAGTTCTGACTCTCACATTTCTTGTGGTACGCTTCATCGCGATCGATTTGAATTGCTGAGCGCGTATATTGACCATGAAGTGACAGCGGACGAACGTCGTCAAGTGGAAGCCTGGATTAATGAAGATCCAGCTTTTGCAAAAATGCATCGTCGCATGACCAAGTTGCAGCTCGGGTTCCAACAGCTTCCCTCACCAGTTATGGCGGAACATGTGGATCTGACGATCGCAAAAGTACTCAAAAAACTCCATCGGCCTCGGCCTGACTGGCGGGTGTTGACGGGAATTGGGGGTGCGGTGGCCGCAGCAGCAGCGATCGCGGTAGTGACGCTTTTCCCAAATACATCGCCCCAATTGGCCACGAAATCGACCAACACGGCCACGAAATCGTCTGACCAACTGCAAATGCCAGCCCCCAGCACTTTAATGATCGCCCTAGATCAACCGATTTTTGTTCCGACGAAAGCGGCAGTGGCAGACGATATGAAGCCAGCGCAATAGCTAGAGTGATAACGGTCATAAGGGCGATCTGGATTTCTGCAAAATGAGACACTGCGCGAGCGATCCTTAAGGTCGTATGATTCAGAGGATAATCGATCGGTAAGGACGTTTCACCCATGCGTATTTTGTTTGTCTCGGCAGAGGTCGCCCCTGTTGCTAAGGTTGGTGGCATGGGTGATGTCGTGGGTGCGCTGCCGAAGGTGTTGCGATCGATGGGTCATGATGTGCGAATTTTCATGCCGTACTATGGGACCCTCGGCACCAAGCTAGAAATCCCGCCGAAACCCGTCTGGTCGGGTAGTGCTATGTTTAATCGGTTTGCGGTTTACGAAACGGTGTTGCCGGGAACGGATGTGCCCTTGTATTTGTTTGGTCATCCGGCCTTTGATCCAAAGCATATTTATTCTGGTTCAGACGAAGATTGGCGATTTACGTTTTTCTCGAATGGCGCAGCAGAGTTTGCCTGGAACTATTGGAAACCGGACGTTGTTCATTGTCATGATTGGCATACGGGAATGCTTCCGGTCTGGTTGCATCAGACTCCAGATATTTCTACAGTATTCACAATTCATAACCTGGCTTATCAAGGTCCGTGGCGCTGGAAGCTCGAAAAAATGACCTGGTGCCCGTGGTATATGCAAGGCCACAACACAATGGCTGCTGCTGTTCAATCTGCTAATTGGGTAACGACGGTTTCGCCGACCTACGCAGAACAAATTAAGACTGAAACCTATGGTGAAACATTAGAAGGATTGCTATCGTTTATTAGCGACAAAACCTCTGGAATTGTCAATGGAATCGATACTGAAGTATTTGATCCATCCAATGACTCCGCGATCGCTCGTACATTCACGAGTAAAACCTTAGACGATCGGCTATTCAATAAAGCGGCGTTACAACAGGAAGTGGGCCTAACGGTCAGTGAACCGACGTTCTTAATTGGTGTGGTGTCTCGACTGGTGGAACAGAAAGGGATTGATTTGATTTTGCAGGTGCTCGATCGGTTTTTGGCCTATAACGATGCGCAAATTGTGGTGTTGGGAACGGGCGATCGGTATTACGAGACGGCATTGTGGGAATTGGCGGCGAAGTATCCGGGACGTATGGCGACCTATTTGCTTTATAACGATGCATTGGCCCGTCGAATTTATGCGGGCTGTGATGCGTTCTTGATGCCGTCGCGATTTGAACCCTGTGGGATTAGTCAAATGATGGCGATGCGCTATGGTTGTGTGCCGATTGTTCGGCGTACGGGTGGTCTGGTGGATACGGTCAGTCATCATGATCCGGTGGCCGAGACTGGGACGGGCTATTGTTTCGATCGGTATGAACCATTGGATTTATTTACATCGTTAGTCCGAGCTTCAGAAGCATTTAGATTCAAAGCATTGTGGTCGGGGTTGCAACAACGCGGCATGGAGTCTGATTTCAGTTGGGAGGCGAGTGCGATCGCTTACGAGGAGATCTATAAGAAATTGGTGGGTGCGCAGGAATGATGGATGTTCATTCTAATTAGAGAATGCTTGAAAATCGAAGGTTGTAGCGATCGAGGCCCGATCCCTTAACCCGATCCCCCCTAACTCCCTTAAAAAGAGGGAACTAGAATTCTACTCATAGTCCCCCCTTGAAAAGGGGAATTTAGGGGGAGCGGGCCATAGCAACGAAAGATTTTCCCCTCTTAGCCACCTCGCCTAGGTTGTCCTAGCGTGGTGATGTATAGAACCGCTTCGTCTATTGGAATGCCTAATGTTTCATTTACCCGATCGTCAAAAAATCCTGCAATTCCGCTGACCCCGAGGCCCAAACGGATGGCAGCTAGGTTTATTCGTTGACCCAAATGTCCGGCATCTAAATGTAAATATCGATAGGCCCGATCGCCCCATTGTTTGATTGCGCCCCGTAAATCTGCCGTATGGAACACAACCGCTGCGGCATCTCGTCCGAGTTCTTGGCCAAGGCAGAGAAAATGGAGTTCTTGACGAAAGTTTTTGAACCGAATTTGTCGTAGTTCTTGAGAATGAGGCGCATAGTAGTAGCAACCTTCCTCTAGTCCCTGAATTCCTGAAACTGCAATAAAGGTCTCTACTAAATCAAGGGCGCAATAGTCGGGACAATGATCGAGATTTTGTTCAATGTAGTGGTCTGGATGATAGGTGAAGTCTAGAATTGCTTTGAGTTCATTCAATGTCAAATTGCCGCCATTATAGCTACGGGTCGATCGGCGCTGAACTAGTGTTTCCTCTAGGCCAATAAGGTTCGCCTCTACTGCATTATTACTCCACAAAATTGGGGACGATCGCATATCAACTTTGAGACAAAATGGGAAATTATACTTGTCCGATCGTAGCGTTGTCGCCTCACGTTGCCATTCAATTTTACGATCGCTAGTTTGAATTTTGGTTGCTTGGTGAAGTTGACCCAAAAGCTGACCGTCGGGAATTTGTGAATTGTAATTATAATTTGTGGCACTCGCGATCGTTGTTTGACTCAAAGACAAATGGTGATTGAGTTGCTTGAGATCGGCCAGCGGTAATATAGCCATTGCGGCTTCTTGTTGATCGTCTAAATACAACAAATCATTGATCGATCGATCGGCAAAGCCTGTGATTAAATGAGGTCGAAAGTCTTGCATTGACCCGGCGAGTTCGATGTTGCCGAGCAAATGCCCACTGTCAAGCAACACCCGTCGATAGGCACGATCTTGATAGCGCCAAGCCGATCGTTCAAAAACTGTCGTCACGACCAATGCCAGTTGTGTTCCTTCTAGGGCGGGGTGCCAGAAGCAGGCATTCTGCAATGCAGTCCACACGTCACTTTCCCAGTACCGGATGAGGGAATGTTGCCGCGCTTGGTAGTTGTAGAGTCCAGCGGGAAGATTTTTGGTGCCTCGTGAGATCAGATAAAGTTCAGCCGGATATAGTCCTCCAGCGGACGGCGATGTGCGGAAATAGTGGGGCTGCGCGTCGGTGGGTAGCATGGCAGTGATGCCATAGCTGAAAAATAAAAAGCGTGATAGTCGATACCAGAACTGTTCGTCGAGATCGCCGATGTCTTCGTTTTGCGATTCCTTTCGGGGTTCTAGGTACGATCGCAGCTCAAAATTAACCCCAATTTTGTATTCCTTAAAAGGTACAGGTTGACGGCTCCAGTCCAAGCTTTGGCTCTTGCTCCGGAGAGTGTCGGGATCGTATTTTGTCCGTTCGTGGTAGTGCTGGGCGAGGGATAGTTCTGCCATGATGTAATGATCCTGCTATGAGGTGCGGGGTTTGGGAAGAGAATTTTGAATTTAGGAGATTATTCCTGAGTTTTTGTGTTTTAAGGGAATCGCTGCCCGATCGTACTCAATTCTTAATTCGATAGGTATGTTTTTCCGCATCCGAAAAAACGATCGCACCTTGTCTCAAAATTGTCCAGCCAGTTCCAATCCATTCAATTACTGTTGAGGGTAAAGGTGGGGTAATCGTCGAAATAGCGGGTTCAACAATTCCGAGTTCTTTTAATGCCAAATCTGAAAGCGTATAAATATTGGGAAATTGCGATCGGATATCGATCATATTCAAAAGTGCAGGTTCACCCGAACGATTGACGCTTGTTGTCGCTAGTGGCCCTGTTTGGCGTAGGATTGCTTGGGCCGAATGGTGATTTGGGACACGAACGCCGATGGTTCTAGTTTGTGCGGGATTGAGTTTAACTAATATTTGATCGCGCTTAGGTAATACTAATGTCAATGCACCAGGGAAAAAAGCATCCATCATTATTTGCCAATGACTAGAATTATTCTGATCGAGAGCTAAATATGGCCATAGATCCTGACTATCTCCAGCCATTAAAATCAGCGGCTTTTCAGCACTGCGGGATTTAATAGTGTAGATCTGGTCAGCGAAATCAGGATAGGCGGCAAGGGCCGGAACAGTATCCGTAGGAAAGCTCCCGATCGCGCCTTGGCGTAGGTGTTGGACCCATTGATCAATTGTGGCTTGTGGCATAAAAAGAATAGTTTATTTTAAACCTATAACTACAGTTCCTTTAGCAATTCCCGCAGAATTATCTGATGCACTAGATTCTCCAGCATTAGATTCTGCCGCACTAATGGTTAATGACTTGAGGTGAGTGACGATCGGTTGTGCTAAAACTTCAATCAATCGAAGTCCCGGCACTTGTTTTTCAAGTAATGGCTGAACTGTATTCCAATCGATATGGACATAGCCTTGATTTGGATTATCAATCTCGTGGGTTGCTAACGTCCAGTCTGAATTTTGACTCAATGTTTTTTCGGATTGATTTGCTAAATTTTCTAACATTTTTAATGATGTGGAAAATACTTCATAATTACCGATTGTTGTATGAGCCGCGATCGTATTCGCCGATAGTTGAGTATTCTCACTTGATGAAAGCTGAGTCCAAGCTTGCACGGTTTGATCCCCCAACTTCACTGGACCAATTGTTAATCCTCGATCGCGAGCAATCTTGTCTAATTTAGCGATCCCTTGTTCAATTTCTTGACCCTCCCGTTTTACCGCAAAGACCCACTGGGTTGGCTGATTGGGCTTGATGGGCGCTATTGTAAATCCATAGTCTCCCTTGACCCATTGAAATATATCTTGAATTAAATTCAATTGTGACTCTGCCTCTAAAGGTTGCAGAACTTGGTTTTGTAAGGTTTCTAATGCAGAATAGCCCTTTATCGTATGGGAAATGGTGGGCCAAAGTTCAGTCAGATTATTACCTATAGCGATCGCCATACTCCGATCGGGCAATACGTTTAAAATATCTAGCGTTTTGGCCTTAGTTTGACTGTCTTTAGTTTGAACAGTTTTACGATCGGACTCTGAACTCAATTCATCTGGAACCAGTACCGTATCTAAAATCAACCCCGATCGGCTGCCGCGCAATCCCATCGCCATCGTGCTGTAGGTAATCGGAGACACTGTGGGCAATTGGACGAGCGATCGAACAATTGAATCATCCCCTGTTAAAGCTGTGAATTCAGGAAGATTAATATATAAAATACCTAAATGCTTAGAATCGATCGCCCCCACCGCTCGTTGATATTGTTCATTTCCTTGGAGATTTAAGCTGGGAACTTGAACATTGTTAATGGCATTTTTTAATACTTTAGGACTATTAGCAAACAAAACATACTGATTTCCGACAATGGCACTTGCTAATGTAAAAGTTACCTCCGACAATTGCACTCCCGAATCTTTGGCTTGACTATTCTTGATCTGACTATTTTTAACTTGACCATAGGTAATCTCGCTTCCCTTATAGGTTTCAGTCTGTTGGGCCGTCAAGGCTCGAACTCGCCAAAACTCACGTAAAAAAGCACGGGACGCGATCGCATCATTGGTTTTTAGGGCTAGTAAGTAACCGGGGTGATGACTATCCGCCAACGTCCGATCGACACTGCGGGATGTCACCGCTAGGGTTAATTCATCGCCTAACCAAGGCATGACGCTGGTTTTATAATCGAGTGTTCCAAGCCCCAATAGACTATCGCGTAAATTTTCCAGATCGCCTTGAGTTTTAGACTTACCAAAATTTAGCACCGTGGGCGACACCGCCAGCAGCCGATCGGGATTAACCGTTAAGGACAAGCTGATGGGAGCATTCTGCGCAACAAAAAGACTAGTTGTCGGATTGGTACTGCTGCTTGATTTACTCAGCGCTTTAAACGGGTCATAGTTTTTACTCCATGCCACCCCTGCAATTAACAGAACCAGAGGAAGAACAATTACAGCGAGTAGAACAGTTGAAATCGATCGGCGCTTCATAGGTGGCAATCCAGATAAATCCGCTTTTTATTGCTCCTATTGTCTCACGGGGCCGAATCCAGTTCATCCTCGATCCCTACTTCTATCCATAATTCGTAACTGCAATGGGTAGACGAAATTCGGTTAAGTAAGCCATGCTAAAGCTATTTCCACGGTTGCAAACGTCCTGTCGTCCTTGACTTGATGTGGCGTATTTTAATCAAAATTCACCTTGCCTCCTGTTCTCGACTTGTCTTCTATGCAAAATTCTGATAGCCCCGATCCGATGACTGACCCTGCTCCCGACTCTATCCCAGACTCCTGCGCGCCTCAAATGAGTGTTGAACAATGGCTTGAAAGTTTGCGTCGTACCGATCGGACCTTCTACAACATGATGGCATTGGAAGTCTGGTCTATTGCAAAAAGTATGGATACCCTGATCCCTGGGTTTTGGAGTAAATTCATGGAAAATCGTCAATTAGCGGTGAAAGATTTTGTAAAGAATCGACACATCTCCTCTCCTGGATTGCGTCTGGAAGATCTAGGCAATCCTGACGATCGGCCCCCTGATTCATCGTTGAACTAGCTTAATGCCGATCGGTAGCGTTTAATTTATCGATGTTGCGTGGTGAGACAATCATGGTGAGACATCAGAACCATTCGGGTACTCTAAGCATCACTACCGAAAAGAGGTTAGACATGAGCGATTTGTTTAAAGGATTTGAGCAACTATTAGAGCTAGCAAAAACCCTCGAAGAGAAGGTCGCTAGCGGAGAACTCAAAACCAATCTTCAAACGGATGTTCAAGTCAATGGTCGCCGCCTCAGCACCATTCCCCGCCGGACAACCTCAGGTTCTGCTCCCTCAGGCACAGGAATCGGTGTGAGCAACCTAAATTCACCTCAAGCACCATCACCAGCCTCGTCAGTCTCTGATCCTATTATCATCACGCCGCCGCCTACCGACTCCGCCACAGGTTCTAGCTTAGGCACCAAGACGATCGGTGGTCTCGGTACAACCCTTCAAGAGTTACGTGAGCTGATTGAATTGCCATTAAAGCGCCCAGATCTACTGGTAAAACTGGGACTAGAACCGCCTCGTGGGATTTTGCTCGTCGGCCCGCCTGGTACTGGTAAGACCTTGACTGCCCGATCGATCGCGGCTGAACTGGGTACAAATTACATTGCGATCGCGGGTCCAGAGGTCATGGGTAAACACTACGGGGAAGCTGAAACTAACCTACGATCGGTGTTTGAAAAAGCGGCTCAATCCGCGCCTTGTATTCTTTTTATTGATGAAATCGATGCCCTTGCGCCCGATCGATCGAAGGTTGAGGGCGAAGTTGAAAAGCGGGTGGTGGCCCAGTTACTCACGTTAATGGATGGGTTTGCCCAAACTAAAGGCGTACTCGTCTTGGCCGCGACTAACCGCCCAGATCATTTGGATCCTGCCTTGCGTCGCCCTGGTCGATTCGATCGCGAAGTTCAATATCGTGTGCCCGATCGGTCGGGTCGGTTGGAAATTTTGATCATTCTTACCCAAGCGATGCCCTTGGTGGATGTGGATTTGGATCCGATCGCGGACCTGAGTGTTGGAATGGTGGGTGCAGATTTGAAAGCGATCGTCCAAAAAGCCGCCTATATTGCCTTGCGTCGTCAAGTTCCCACGCTTTCAGCCCAAATTCCTGACACTTTAACTATTACTCAACCTGATTTTATAGCCGCGCTAAAAGAAATTAAACCGTCGGTATTACGCTCTGTTGAAGTCGAATCGCCGGACGTGAGCTGGTCGCAAATTGGCGGATTGGTGGACATTAAGCGAATATTGCAAGAGTCCGTTGAGGGTGCATTGCTGTATCCAGATTTATATGCGCGAACAGGAGCTAAAGCGCCCCGAGGTGTTTTACTGTGGGGACCACCCGGAACAGGCAAAACATTGCTGGCTAAAGCCGTTGCCTCCCAAGCACGGGCTAATTTTATTTCCGTGAAAGGCCCAGAGTTAATGAGTCGGTGGGTTGGTGCGGCGGAACAGGAAGTGCGTGAATTGTTCACTAAAGCTCGTCAAGCTTCGCCCTGTGTGGTGTTTATTGATGAGATTGATACCTTAGCTCCGGTGCGCGGTAAGTTCACGGGTGATTCGGGCATTAGCGATCGGGTGGTGGGTCAATTGTTGACGGAACTCGATGGTCTTCAGGAGTGCGGTACAGTGTTGCTGATTGGTGCAACCAATAGACCTGAAGCTTTGGATCCAGCGTTATTGCGATCGGGACGATTAGATATTCAGCTTAAGGTGGATTTACCCGATGCGGCGAGTCGGCTGTCGATTTTGCAGGTTCACAATGCCGATCGGCCTTTGGATGGCGTAGATTTGTCAGAGTTTGCTGAATGTTCTGACGGCTGGAATGGTGCAGATTTGGCGTTATTAAGTAATCAAGCCGCACTTCAAGCTATTCGTCGTCACCGATCGAGTGGTGTGGAAGATGCGAGTTTAATTCGGATTCAGCAGAATGATTTTGCGATCGCATTTGAGGCTATGGGCGAATCAAGACTGAGTTAAAACTGGCGGCGCTGCTGAATTAAGGTATGTCTCGAAGTGGGACTGGGACATCCTCAAATTTTAAGTAGTGAAGTAGCAATCTAATTGAGTGTGCCAGCATTTTTACGCATTTAGAATAGCAAAGCGTTTTTCGATGAAGCCGAGCCAAATAGTGCCGGAGTCGATTATTTTCACCTTCAACTCGGGTCACGATGACCCAGCCTAAGATCCCTCGCATACGCGTCAGGGAGAATTCCTCCGACCTGTTTGATCCAGGTGATCACCGTAGTGTGGTGAACGCCTTTGACCCGTTCGATCCCCCGTAAACCCATGCCCTTGACGAAGACCGTTTATCCGATCGTCCTTTATTCCCATCATGACTCGCTTTGCTTCGATTTTATCTATTTGAATCGCGGTTGATTATTGAAATAGGAATACACAGTCTGCGAAACTTCCGGCACAAAATCCCAAGCCGAATCTGCACGATCGCTCTCCACAATCACCGCGCCAATATACCGTTTTCCATTAGGCATTTCGATAATCCCAGCATCCCCCAACATCGTACCGATATATCCAGTTTTGTGCGCAATCGTGGCTCCTTGTCCCAGTCCAGCAGCCAGTAATTTCCGATTTTTGACACGACGTAATATGTCGAGGGCATTAGCTTGGGAAGTCCGCGAAAGAATAGATTGCCGATCGAGCATTGCTAAAACTTGTGCGAGTTCCTTTAGCGTTGTCGTATTCGTTCCATCAAGATCGGGCAACCAATCGCGCAATCGAGTATTAGTCAACCCTAATTGGGCGAAGCGTTGATTCACATACTTAATACCGCCCATACGCTTAATCACCATATTGGCTGCTGTATTATCGCTAATCGTAATCATTTTATCAATTACATTTTGCGCCGTGAATTTACTATTAACAGGTAAATCTTGAAACTCACCAGAACCACCCACAATCACATCTCTAGTCATTGTCCAGGATTCATTCAAATTTATTTTTCCTGCATCAACATCCTGTAAGAATGCAATCAAAATCGGTAATTTAATCACGCTAGCAGTAGGATAAACCTTATCACTGTTGAAATCTACATAGTCCCCAGTTTGCAAATCAACAAAAAGTAATCCTGTACTCAAATTTGGATAGGTTTTACGAATGCTACTCAGACGATCTTTAAGCCAGGTGAGTTGTTGACCTGCGGGAATCAGGGTGCTGTAAGTTTTAGGCGGCGGAGTGGGGGCAGGCGGCGGAGTTGCGACGGCAATGGCGATCGGATTATTGCCCGTCAAGCTTAGATTTGGGGTTACGCCTTGCAATATGGGCAGTTGTACGGTCCATTGGGTGGGACTGGTGCCGCGTACTAAGACCTTTTGAGCGTCTACCGTGTAGGCAGGGTCTAAGTCAATCACCAATCGTGTGGTTTCGCGTTCAAATTTAGCAATACGAATACTTTTAACATTGCCACCCACAAGCTGATTAATTTTAGGCCGATCGAGTCGAATTCCAGGTAAATCAATTACAATCCGTGCAGGACTAGGGACAAGCTGAGCTGTGGGTTGTACACCTTCATCGGTGGTGAAATTCAGTTGATTTCGCGATCGATCGAAGCTCCAAGTCTGTAAAGTATCGGCAGTAGCGGGGAGTGCCGCAAACCATAACAAACTAATCAAACTGAGAGAGAAGCTAGAAAATCGCATAGATTCTGGAACGTTATGAATAAAACTGTATAAGATAAAGAAGAGCAGGTGACAATTTAGGCTTCAATATACTAACGTTTTTCGGCTTTAAAAGTTCCGTATCGTAGATAACAGCCTTGTAAAATAAACTCTGCATTGGTTTATCCGGGGTGAACGCAGCCTGCAATAATGAAAGTGCGATCGATTATTACAGGATAGAACTGGTTATGGATGACAAATTAATGCTGATGATTCCGGGACCAACTCCCGTTCCTGAGCGCGTTTTACAGGCGATGGCAAAGCACCCGATCGGACATCGTAGTGCAGATTTCAGTGCTATTTTTGCCGAGGTGACAGCAAACCTAAAATGGCTGCACCAAACCGAAAATGACCTGCTAATTCTGGCCGCTAGCGGTACAGGCGTGATGGAAGCTGGAATCATCAACTTCCTCAGTCCTGGTGATAAAGTGATCGTCGGGTCGAATGGTAAATTTGGCGAACGATGGGCAGAAGTGACGGATGCCTACGGGTTGAATACCCAACGGGTCACCAGTGACTGGGGAAAGCCATTGGACCCAGAGCTGATTCGGGTGGCGCTAGAAGCAGATACCAATAAGGAAATCAAAGCCGTCATTGTCACCCACAGCGAAACTTCGACGGGTGTGATTAATGATCTCGAAACCATTAACAAACACGTTAAAGCCCATGGTGCTCTGATTATTGTGGATACGGTTACGAGTCTAGGAGCTTGCAATGTTCCAGTTGATGCGTGGGGCTTGGATGTAGTGGCCTCGGGTTCACAGAAGGGCTATATGATTCCGCCGGGATTAGGGTTTGTATCGGTGAGTGCAAAGGCTTGGGAAGCCTATAAAACTGCGAAACTTCCACGGTATTACTTTGATTTGGGAATGTATCGTAAGAATGCAGCCAAAGACACTACTCCATTTACGCCTGCAATCAATTTGATTTTTGCAATGCAATCCGCTCTGCAAATGATGAGAAAAGAAGGACTCGAAGCCATTTTCGCCCGTCACGATCGTCATAGTCGTGCGACCCGTGCCGCGATGAAGGCGCTTGGAATGCCGCTTTATGCACCAGAGGGGAACGCTAGCCCTGCAATTACAGCGGTGATGCCGACGGGTGTGGATGCGGAACAAGTACGATCGGTGATGAAGAAGAAATTCGACATTGTTTTGGCGGGCGGTCAAGATGCATTAAAGGGTAAAATCTTCCGCATTGGACATTTAGGATTTGTCAGTGATCGAGATATTTTGACGGCGATCGCAGCGATTGAGGCTACATTACTTGAACTCGGTGCTGTGGGTGTGACTCCGGGTGCAGGTGTGGCGGCGGCGGCAGCAGTCTTTAGTGGAAAATAAGCGCTGGGAAATAAGCTGAGACTCTTAATCTTGCAACCATTGCGGAATGTATTGGTTCACATTTTTTAAATCATGATCCCACTGTTTATATAGGGGATCATTTTTTTGTACCAATTGCCAAAATTGTTTTGAATGATTCATATGCACTGTATGACACAATTCATGAATTAAAACATAACGTGTAACTTGAGGCGGCAAGAATAGTAATTTATAGTTCAAACTAATATTCCGATCGCTTGAACAACTGCCCCATCGAGTTTTCTGACCGCGCACACTAATTTGATTAAATGGCAAGTTACAATCTTTACTCAACGATCGTAACCAAGGACCAAGGAAGTTTTCAGCACGCGTTGTCAGCCACGATCGCAATGCTTTTCGACAGAGGGCTTCATTAGTTGTATTTCCCCATAGAATGATAGTCTCTGGACGTTCACTAACCCGGATGCTGACAACATTGACAGGAATATATTCAATTGTCCAGTTTTCGGTGGTGGTGAGAAATTGTATGGTTTTAGGAATACTTTCCCCTGATTGGGGCGACGGCTGGGCCATCAGTTTGGTACGAGTTCGTTCGATCCAATGCTCATGAGTTTTGATAATATCTGGAATTTGATTCCGATCGAATCCGATCGGAATCACTACTTCCAATTTACCTTGAGGTGAAAGTTTGAGATTAAGACGCTTAGCCCGCGCACTTTCGCGGATAGTATAGGCGATCGGCCAATTCATAACTTATTGATTGGACTTATTGATTAGACGCTGAGAGATTACGGAATTGGGTGTACTGCGGCTCAAAGAGAAGTTTAACGGTCCCTGTTGGACCATTACGATGTTTATTAATGATCAATTCGGCAATACCCCGATCGACCGTATCTTTGTTGTAGTATTCATCGCGATATAGCATCATAATCAAATCTGCATCCTGTTCGATCGCGCCTGATTCCCTCAAATCTGACATCATTGGACGCTTATCGGTTCGAGATTCAACCCCTCGACTAAGCTGCGATAATGCAATTACAGGCACTGCCAATTCACGCGCTAATCCCTTCAGTCCGCGTGTAATTTGAGACAACATTTGAACTCGATTTTCACTATTGCCCCCCATCAACTGAAGATAATCAATCACTACTAATCCTAAGGCTCCCCCACTCTCTGCTTGAAGTCTACGACAACGCGATCGCATTTCAGTGACAGTCAAGTTTGGGGTGTCATCAATATAAAGTGGGAGTTGAGAAAGTTTGCTAATTTCATGGGCCAATGGTTCCCACTCTTGAGCACTGATACGACCTGCTCTAAGACGACTACTTTCAATCCGAACTTCACTAGAAAGTAAACGCTGGACTAGTTGATCGCGAGACATTTCTAGACTGAAGACTGCAACGGGAAGTTTATGGTAAGACGCAACGTTACGTGCAATGTTCAATACGACTGAGGTTTTTCCCATGGACGGACGACCTGCAACAATAATCAAATCTCCGCGCTGAAAACCTTGGGTCATCGCATCCAAATCATAAAAACCACAAGCCAATCCCGGTAAGGTTTGACCGATCGCCCGACTTTCAATATCCGCAAAGGTCTGGGTCAATACTTCCGCCGTCGAAACCAAACCGTCTTGAGGCCGTGCTTGAGTAATATTAAAAACCTTTTGTTCGGCAGTATCGAGCACTTCAGGCAATTCTTGAGCGGTATCATGTCCTAAATCCGAAATCTCATTCCCCACCCGAATCAACCGCCGCCGCAAATACTTATCCATCACCAACTGAGCATACAAATCAATGTTCACCGCACCCGGTGTCCGATCGTACAATTCCACTAACCGACTCTGGCCGCCCACCTTATCAAGAGTTCCACGATCGCCCAACCAAGTCGCCACCGTCATTAAGTCAGCAGGCTTTCCCGTTTGGTGTAGGGTCAATGCGGCCTCATAAATTTGACGATGAGCCGCCAAATAAAATGCATCGCTCTCCAGAATATCGGTAATCCGTCCGATCGCCTCAGTATCGACCAGAATTCCACCCAAGATAGCTTCTTCAGCCTCTAGATTTTGGGGTGGGACACGATCGGCCAGCGACTGAAAATTCAGGGGTTCAGATTTTTCAGGAATTGGCTCAGAGATCATAGGGCTAAGAGTTGCTAGGTATAGCGATCGATATCTATTCTAAGCCGCAAAGGGCACAAAGGTCTGACCCTAACATCACTTCTTATAGGGCGATCGCCCTATCTAGATAACTACTTATTGGATGACTGCCTATTAGATGACTACTTAAATCACTTTAGATTTTTTTTCGCATTACTTTAGAGAGAATCCTTTCTAAAAAATACATTCTATGGTGTTATTAATGAATTGTGAACACATATGAATTACTCAATTGTGCATCACGTAATTCATACAACAGTTAACTGTGAGAATCACCATGGATATCAAAGCCAGTGCTAAAGCCGCTGCTAAGACAGTTGAATCTAAGGTTCAGGATGTCGTTGCTAACGTAACTGGAGATCCAGCGGATCAATGGTCAGCTAAGGCAAAACAAGCGGAAGCAAGCCTGAGTCGTGCAACAGCAAATGCACAAAATCACATGGAAGATTCAGTTGATGTTAGTTTGCAAGACAAAGCTAAAAATGCGCTTCTCACTGTAGAAGGGAAATTTCAAAACACGATCGGCAGATTGACCGATCGTCCGGAAGATCAGGCTGCGGGGAAAGGTAAACAAGCCGTAGCAGCGGCACGCAATGCAGTGTCAGATATAAAGGACAAGGTTAAGAACGCACTTAAGTAGCGAACTTAGATTAATTTTGAATGTTTTTTAGTACTTAAAAAGAGGCGAAGGATATGGGTATCATTGCTTGGGTGATTTTGGGTTTACTCGCTGGTGCAATTGCAAAGGCAATCTATCCAGGAAACCAAGGTGGTGGATTGCTATCAACAATGGTATTAGGCGTTGTTGGTGCATTTCTAGGCGGAACCTTGCATGCTTTTATCGCTACAGGGTCTTTACAGTTAGCGAATACAGGATTGAGTCTCCCTGGAGTATTTATTGCTGTATTGGGTGCAATGCTGGCCATATTTATCTGGCAGAGTTTCAATCGCCGATCGATTTAAACTAAAAATTACAAAGTATGTAAATAATTGAATTTGTCCTAAGGGGGAACCTCAATGCTCCCCTCACAGATTCATAACTTTTCAATGCTTTGCAATTGAATAAGGCGGCTATTAGGATTTAGAGACGTATTAGGATTTTAAGGAAGAGGGAGAGAACACTATGATTGAATTCACTAGAGCATCTACTACAATATCCATTAGAGAAATGTGTTCTGCGATCGTAAATCAAGTTCGCCAAGTAACATTTGTCTTATTCTTTCTAGCATTAGTGATCACAGTTCAACCCCATTCAGTTGATGCAGCGACGCTGGGATCTGTTGGTGTTAAACATCAGACAGAGGGCGCAATTGATCAAGTTGCTGGCAAGGCTGAATCCAAGCTAGGTCAGGTAAAAGGCATGGCTCGACAAGCCCAAGGCAAAGTGACACGAGACATCGGCCGCGTCGAGTCTAATGCTGAAGGGATGAAAGGTAAGACGAACGAGGTGATTGATGAAGGCAAGAATATGTTGGATGACCTTGGCGACAAAATTCAATCTAAAGCTAATGACATTGCAGATTCTGTGAAAGGCTTAGCGAAATAAGATTACTGGATTCAATAGTTTAACTTTAGATCAACTTCAGGAGAAATATATGCTTACGAATCAACAACGCGCAATGGGAATTTTCTCAACTTATAGTGAAGCGCAAGATGCTCTAAATGCACTTCAGCATTCTGGGTTTGCAATGAATCAAGTCTCTATTATTGCAAAAGATTCCGATCGATTAGATCATGACAATCAAAACAGTGACGTGACGATTAAAAACGTGACTGAAGAAACTCATGTTGAAGATGGCGCAAAGAAGGGCGGCACAACAGGCGGCGCTGTCGGAGGAATCACAGGTTTACTCGTTGGCTTAGGAACACTGGCCATTCCGGGAGTCGGGCCAGTTATGATGGCTGGAGCTGCGGCAACCGCGATCGCAACAACGCTCGCCGGGGGTGCAATTGGGGCCGCAACAGGGGGCTTGCTCGGTGGTCTGATTGGGTTGGGAATTCCTGAGGATCGAGCAAAAGCTTACAATGATCATGTGGTAAATGGACAATATTTGCTAATTGTAGATGGTACATCCCAAGAAATCCTTAAGGCCGGAGAGATTCTAGACTCTAGAGGGGTCCGAGAATGGGAAATATACGGGGTAGATTCGTCTGGAAAGTATGTACCTTCGTCCGAAATGAGGACTTCCATCTAATAATTCGCCTATAAGGTTCAAAATTTCAGTTTATCGTCAGTTCACCGAAGGATTTAAATCATGAAGACAATTCTAACTCTAATGATGAGTGGTTTATTATTGGTAGTTGCTACTGCTTGTGATAGCACAGACAAAACCACTAGCAGTGCACCTAATACTACTGAAAAGACGGGTAATACCCCAACAGCTAGTGAAACGGGATCAGCGCAGAATGATGCAACGAGTCAAGTGCGTAAAGACCAACTCAATTCGGATATTCGTGCCCGTGAACAACGCAGTAACGCTACTGGCGGCGATACCGATCGTTCAGATAAAGATCTTTCCAGCGAAGTACGATCGAAGCTGGAAGCAAACATTCCTAAGGCTAACCTAACGATTACGGCAAAAGCAGGTGCCGTGGTAGTTTCGGGGACAGTAGAGAACCAGCAACAGCTTGCAAAAATAGAACCCTTAGCCAAGGAAATTAAGGGAGTTCAGACTGTTAATAATGCTGTAAAAATAGCTCCGGCTGTGCCTGATAAAGCCAAATAAGGAATTAGATGGTCTATACAGATTCACAAACAAAAATGGAGAAAATCATGAAGAAGATTAATATCGGACTAACTGACGAACAACGTACCGGGGTCATAGATTTACTCAATGTAGTTGTCGCTGACACTTATTTATTGATTGTTAAAACCAAGAAATATCATTGGGATGTAATTGGACCACAGTTTATGACGCTGCATAAAGTCTGGGAAGAACAATATCAAATATTGTCTGAAGCGGTCGATGCCACTGCTGAGCGAGTTCGTCAGTTAGGAGGATATCCAGTAGGAACCCTTGCAGGTTTTCTGGAATTGGCGACGATCGAAGAGCATCCTGGAGATATTCCTTCTGCAACTTTGATGCTAGAGCGCTTAGTCATGGATCACGAGACAATAATCCGTAATCTACGTGATGCGATCGATGAGTGTTCTGAGGACTTTCATGATGTGGGAACAGCAGATTTTCTCACTGGATTAATGGAATCCCATGAACAAATGGTTTGGATGATGCGATCGTTCTCTGAAGGAGAAATGGTAAGACCAGATGGCTTGTCACCTAATAAGAAAAGTACTCGTATTCCAGCCCTAGCATAGTTTTTACGTTTACACTATTGATTGACATCAAGCTGGAAGGCAGATAAATTAAGGCGTGAGTCAGACTTTACTCTAAAGAGAAAATCTGAGTCATTGCTTAACTTAATTTATCTGCTTTTTATCTAATTTTAAAATAAACCTGGTGTTATGATAATTAATCAAAAACAGCAGATTAAATACAGTCAAAAAATTAAAAACATGTTGGAATACCATCATTTTAGAGAAAGTGCTCTAAAAGATAAAAAATATAAAATTAGTCTAGAAAAATGGTCTGCAAAATTAGAGTTGACAGTTAATGAACTAGAGGACGCTTTAGAAATCATTCAACAGTTCAACAGGATATATTCTAAGTGACGATCGAACGACTTCTCTATTATTGGCTAGCATTTTTCGGTATTATATTGTGCCGTTATTTTTTTATTTCAGGCGTAGTCTACTGGTATTTTTATATTGATAATCGTTGGCCAAAAGTGCGTTCTCAAAGTCTTCGCTCAAAGCCAGCACATTGGAAACTAATCCGGAAAGACATGGAGCTATCGGTGGGCGCATCCGTGTTGTTTGCTTTATGTGCGGCTACTATTACCCTAGCTAGCGATTCAGGTTTTACATTACTCTATCAATCGATCGATCGCTATGGCTGGGGATATTTGATTTTCAGCTATGTTATTTCACTCATTATCCAAGATACTTATTTTTATTTTCTACATCGTGCATTTCACCATCCTCGCTGGTTTAGATTGATGCACCAAGGCCACCACCGATCGGGAGATCCTACCCCTTGGACATCGTTTGCATTTGACCCTTTAGAAGTGATTATGCAGGCGGTCTTCTTAATTGCAATTGTCTATATAATACCGCTACACTTTTTTGTAATGATTGCACTTCTACTAACCATGACGATTTGGAGTGTTTGGAATCATTTAGGCTATGAACTATTTTCGTCTAAATTTCCCCACCATTGGTTGAGTCGATGGTTCATTGGGCCGACTCACCACGCTATTCATCATCGTAGACATCATTTACACTACGGCTTATATTTCACAGTTTGGGACCGGATAATGGGAACTCATGATCCTTTGTATGATGATGATTTTACCGAAGCTTTGAATGGACAACGATCGTCAAGTGTTGATTAAGTCTTAGACAAGTCTCGATTTTCAGTTCCCTTTTCAGTTTCCAATATTTCCAATAATTGTTGGCCCTCCTGGTCCGATGGCTCAGAGGACTCAATGACTGACTCAACTACTGACAACTCCTGCGTTAAGGTTTCTTGAAGGGCTTCTAAAACTGCGATCGGATCTGCGACTTCCTTCATCATATGAGCTTCTTCATCGTAACGGTTATTTACATTAGGTAAGTCAGTACGAAGTTCTTCAAGAAGTGAAATAATTTTTGCCGTCTTTTGTTCAACTAGGAGATTGAGATGAAGCATGAGCTGCGATCGTTGCTCGGCAAGATTTTCTTGACGGATTTGCCGAATAAGTACACCTGTTGAAATGAGCATGGATGCTGCACTCAAACCATCATCAGTCCAACGAAATCTCGGAAGGTGAAGCTTTACCAGTGGGTCTAAAAAATTGGCCCCTATCCAAATTGAAAATAAAAATAATAATAAATAGAGAAATGTAGGTTGTCCAAAAAAGAGGGCGAATGATTCTAATATTCGTTGATGAGCCGTAGTATTATTAACTTGGTGGGCATGAAGAGAACCGATAGTTTCTATATTTTTAGCGATCGGATCTTGAATAGCATCAATTAATTCCTGATTGATTGAAGATTCAGTGGAAGTCATTTTAGCCATAGATTAATTAACCGTAAGACTCAAGGTTGTATTTTTGGGAATTGATAATTGTACAGTCGGTGTACTAATTTACAATAAAATCGATCATCAGTACAGATTAAGAAATCTGCAATTGACAATCGATTGGTGATCTTTAAAAAGAATGTTTGAATGAATTATCGGGCTTTAGAAAGCGCTGCCCGACCATTAACCGGGGCTTCCATATCATTGCGCATCATATAAGGTGTTTCATCATAGATAGACCCCAGTAAAATGTCCAACACGTCGGCTTTACGCGCTTCAACGATCGCCTGATGGGTAACGAGTTCACCAACATTCAAAAGGACCTCATCTCTAGAATCTAGAATAACTCGATTCACAGGACGACCTAATGCACCCTTAATTCGTTTCTCTTCGATCGCATTACTACCTCTATCAAACAACCGATTAGTCGTTTTTCTGGCCCACGCAAATGCACTACTAGCTTGATAGTGAAGCTCATCGCCCCACTCCTGTGCTTGATTGCCCATATGGTCTGCGGCTAAAGAAGTTTGATGTTTTGTCGCGTCTCTTAAGGAAAGTCCAGTCGCCTCAATTAATGCGTTTTCCCGGTGATGATATCGTGCTAATTCAATAATTAATCCCGTCACGATTTGCCCCATCGCCGCAATGATTTCACCATCTCGACTATAAACAGTAGCCCTTACTCGCCGACCCAGCGCTTCCTCTACCGTATAGCTAGCGACAGCTGAACGGGTTTTGACGGCTGCCCGATCGATCGCATTGGATGCTCTGTGAGAAAGCTCACCTGCTTTTTCAGATGCTTTTCCTTGAGCTTCTGTAAACTTCTCAGAAGCGACTACACCAAATTCTTGGGCTTTGATAGAAAGCTCGCCTGCTCTTTCGGATGCTTTTTCTTGGGCTTCCGTCAGCTTTTCAGAAGCAACTGCGCTTAATTCGTGAGCCTTAATATTTGTAGCAATCATGGCTCCTTTCAAACCACCGATTTGCTCTTCCATCATTTCAGTTACACTATCTGGCACAAATGCAAAATCTTGACCAATGTGAAATGTTTTATTCACCGGAACAAACGATCGACCCGTATAAGCATCTGAAAAGACTCCGCCAGAGACTTCATAGCCTTCTATATCACCCGTCTTAGCATTAAAATATAGATCTACCATTTTGCCAAGATTTTGACCACTAACGGTCATGATCTCAGTGCCTCGAAGAATATTTTGTTGCTCAATCACGCGTTGAACAGCAGGGACATTATTGGCAGGTTGAATAGATTCAGCCGTATCAATTAAAATTCCATCAATTCCGATCGCTTTAACATCCGTAATAAGAAGAATCCTACCTGAACTAAACCATCGTGGTTCTTCAGTTAGTAATGCCACTAGAGCACTCTGATTTTCACTAAAAATTAAATCTCGAACAGTTCCTACTTTACGTCCTGAATCATAGGCAATAATTGGTTTCCCAATCAAATCAGTTCCTTTTCGCATGAAATCTCCTTACATCGGCCTTATTATTGACCTGATATTAATTAATTTATCGATAGCGTGCAGTCTTTGGGATTAGATTCAGAGTGCCGCTGTATTCCATATGAGCCACAGTACCGATTGCAGCAACTGCGATAAGCGGAATCAGCCATACACTAGGGTTTGTTTGTTTGCCAACAAGACGGGGCATAAAATATCCTCCTAAAATTGAGAGTTTTATCTACTAATTCGTACCTATTCTCCTGAATGTTCGCGCTGAAGTTCTGCTTCGGCTTGACGGGCCAGACCTTCCGCTTCCAATGCAGGTTTATCTAGGACATGACCGACAAATTCCTGGATGTGACCAGCGATGGAATTCACTGTGGCACCAATTTGGTCTTTGGTTTCGTGAGCAAGCTGTTGAGTTTCAGTGCCTAATGACTCTGTTCCGTGCTGCACACCATCTCTAAGGTCAGCTACTTTTTCAGCGGTTTTATGCTGAATCTCACTCAAATTCTCTTTGGCATGATCAACAACATCAGCAGCTTTGTCTTTTAAATTGGAAGATTGTTCTTCGATTTTGGCTTGAATAGTCATGAGAAATTCTCCGCTTATTAAAAACTGCTAAGACAAACTGTCGGCAAGTCATTAATCTAAATGTACAGATTCTTTAAGCTGGAGGATTCTATCAAAAGTGAGGCATTTCTAATATCAGCTAAATTCTTTAGGCTGAATTATTTGATATGGAGCCTTGAAATTATTCGATGATGCCAGCTCGGAGCGCTAAAACCGCTGCATGGGTCCGATCGTCTACGCAGAGCTTATTCAAAATATGGCGAATGTGCGTTTTGATTGTGCCCACTGTCACATACAAAGCATCAGAAATTTCAGCATTACTTGACCCCTGGACGATGAGTTGCAAAATCTCAATTTCCCGGCCTGTCAAGCCAGCCTTATCAACGATCTCTTCATACTCCGGGTCCAAAGCTTTAATATTGATTGTTTTTCCGCCAAGAGCCTGAGACTCGATCGTATCTTTGCGGAATTTTTTTAGAACAATACTAGCAATTTGGGGATCAATCCAGGGATTTCCAGCATGGGTCGCCCGAATTGCTTCTTCTAAGTGATCAATATCAGTATCTTTCATACAATAAGAGTCTGCACCTGCCGCAAAAGACGCTAGAACGGCATCAGGAGTCTTGTGCATAGTCAACATTAGGACTTTAGTTTTGCCTATTTCTCCGTCTGTCTGATTTTCATGAATATGTCGAACTAGTTCAATACCGTCGATGTCAGGTAAGCCAATATCAACGATCGCGATATCTGGTTTTTCGGCCTGAATTAAACGCAGCCCCTGAAATCCATTTGAGGCTTCTCCTACTACGGACAAGCCATCACGACGCTGTAATGCGGCCTCAAGACCGACGCGCGTCAAATCGTGATCTTCAACAATCACAAGGCGAATTTCTGTCATGGTCATCTATGTCCAAAAAATAAAGATTCATACACAATTTTACTAATCCTATATAATATAGAGTGATTTTTATATTAAATAAAATGTTTCTTTTCGTAAATTAAATGCTGTAGCTTAAAATTTTTGCGGTTTGGATACGTCAATTTTAATAAATGGAAGCGACATAATGAGTTCACAAAAAATGAGTTCACAAAAATTCCCATCTGCTCTTCCTGGAGGACAGAACTTTCTTGAAGCTGTGATTGAGAATATTGTTGACGGGTTGGCGGCTTGTGATTTAAGTGGTCACCTTGTTCTGTTCAATCAAGCCACACGAACATTTCATGGCCTCTTACCAGAACCAATTAGATGCGAAGAGTGGGCAAAACATTATGATTTACATGATGAATCAGGTAAACCCTTTGAACTAGAAGAGATTCCATTATGGCGTGCATTACAAGGTGAAAGTGTACGGGATGCACCGATGATGATTATCCCTAAAACTGGAGAATCTCGATCGTTAATTGCCAATGCTGACCCAATTTATGATTCGGACGGGAATCAAGCAGGGGCTGTAGTGTTGATGCGCGATGTGACACTACTTAAAGCATCAGAAGCAGCGTTACGCGAGATAAAAGATCGGTTAGAACATCAGGTGGAGGTCCATATGGCGGATTTGGAGAAGACGATCGCAGAATTACAGGAAAATAAACAGAGACTTGAAGACAGTGAAGCGCAATTTCGCACAACATTTGAGCAGGCGGCCATAGGATGTGCCCATATGGGTATTGCAGGGGAGTGGTTGCGGGTAAATCAGAAACTCTGTGAGATTGTTGGATATTCTCGTGAAGAACTTTTGGAAATAACAGTTCAAGATATTACTTACCCGGATGATTTAGCTGAAGATCTGGCCCACGTAACTAAATTGTTAAAGGGAGAAATTGAGAGCTATTCCCTTGAAAAGCGCTACATTTGCAAGAATCAATCTATTGTTTGGGTCCAAATCACAGTATCACTGCGGCGACAAATCCAGAATAACGGAATACCTGGTATACCATTATATTTTATTACAATGGTCGAGAATATAAATACTCGTAAACACTTAGAATTACAAAACGAGGAATCTCTTTGCGCCCTAGAAAAAGCAAAAGTAGCTCTTGAAAACCGAAACGACGAGCTGGATCAATTTGTTTATGCAGCATCTCATGATTTAAAAGCACCTTTGCGGGGAATCACCAATTTATCTGAATGGCTTGAACAAGACTTGAGTGGCCAATTGTCAGAGGAAAATCAACAACACCTAGTTTTACTTCGACAACGCGCTAAACGAATGGAAAATTTAATTGACGGATTATTAAAATATTCTCGCATTGGTCGTGAACAAGTTGATGCCGAACTCGTAGATACCTATGCATTATTATTAGAGCTTGTCGATTCTCTCTCGCCAACAAATAGATTTAACATCCAAATCCCCAAGACATTCCCGACTATCTTGGCAAAAAAACTCTTCCTAGGACAAGTCTTTTCAAACTTAATCAACAATGCCATCAAACATCACGATCGTGAGAGTGGAACAGTGATAATAGAGTGGGAAAATCAAGAACAACATTATTTGTTTTCAGTAACAGATGATGGTCCAGGAATCCCAGTAGCCTTCCAAGATCGGATATTTACAATATTCCAAACCTTAGGGGGAAGTGGTTCGTCAGAAAGTACGGGGATTGGACTTGCGCTTATTAAAAAGATTGTTGAGAACGAAGGTGGAACATTGCGACTTCATTCAAATGGCGATCGGGGATCTAGATTTGAATTCACTTGGCCAAAACTATCATAAATTATGCAAGCTTTTAAAGAATTTAGTCAAAAGCAATGGCGTAAAATTCAATATAAAACATTATTAGGATTAGGAATTCGCAGTACACTTTTAGTCGTGATTCCTCTGGCGTATTTAGTTATTATCTTAGTTGCCGTATTAGATGCACGCGTTCAAGAGCAACTGCTTAAAGAAAATTTAACCGAGGCCGAAGAACGGATTCAAGCAAGTCAATTAGCTTTGCGTTACTTAATCGATCAAGAAACTGGCGTGAGAGGTTATTTGCTTACTCAAGAGCCAGAATTTTTAGGGCCATATTACGCAGCTACACGAGATTTACCCCTTGCATTAGAAACCCTGAAGCACAAATCTACGGGTCAAGAGAGAATGCTCGATGACTTAAAACAGAAAATTGACTTTCGAGTGCAAACGATGAATGAGACTTTTGATATTGCAAAAAAAATGGATTTAGCCTCAACGCCTTGGAATTTTTCTAATGGTAGGTTCTTCTTGTCAAAAAGTGATTCCGAGAATCTATTAAAAAACCTCCGAAAAGGCAAAACAGCCATGGATTCAGTTCGTAAGGCTATTGTTCAGTTTGACGATCGGCAGCGTGAAATTTTTCAGCAACAACGAACAAAAATTGAGGCCCGTCGGCGATGGATAGAGCGTATCCAAATAATCGGCGTAGTCATAAGTATGATAGTTTATCTAGGAATTATTAGTTTATTTAGATGGCTCGATCATCAGTTGGCGGAGCGCGATCGAGAGCGGCTATATCTAACAGTTGCTCTCAAAGAAAAAGTTGAAGAGTTGTCGGATGTTAACACAAGCATGGGCGTTATAAACATTGCCCTAAATCATAAAAAAAAATCCCTAGAGAACTTTATTCAAGCCGCAGCCCATGACTTAAAAACCCCACTAAGAGGTATTGCAAGTCTTTCCCAGTGGATTCAGGAAGATCTGGAAAACAGAGATGATAGAGGAGACTATTTTGATTTATTGAATCAGCGGATAGTGCGAATGCAAGTTATTATTGATGAACTTCTAAGATATACGCAAATTGAAGCTTGGATGATTCAATTACAAGTAGTGGATGTTAATTTATTAATCCAAGAGATTAAGGATGAAATTTCCCTGCCAGACAATTTTGAGCTTCAGATACTTTCATCTCTACCTAAACTGACAACATCCTATTTTGGATTAAAACTTGTCTTCGAGGAACTCATTCGGAATTTCATTGAACATCACGATCGTAATAAGGGCATCCTTATCTTAGAATCGATTTCCTACCCCGATCGGGTCGAATTTATTTTGCGTGACGACGGACCTGGAATCCCATTAAATTTTCGCGTCAAAGTCTTAGAAATGTTTCAAGTGCTCGATCGGTTACCCTCCGATAACATTGGGGCAGGCTTAGCGCTAGTCAGTCAAGCGATCGAACTGAATGGGGGACAATTATGGCTAGAAAGTGTCGATTTAGAAGGCCATCCGCGTGGATTACAAGTCCGATTTACCTGGCTCTTGGCAGATAGAGCCAACTAGATATAAAATTCGGTAAACCGTAAACTCAAACATCACTTTAGTGTGAAGTAGATCCCCACAGGGAATGCTAACGTTTACATACATCAGGATAATTCTTTTATAAAACTTGTCAAAATCGGGTAATTATTAAAAAATGTTAAGTCCCTCCATTAATGAGGCCGAGATGTTGGCGAATGCACAGCTCCGTTTATTCTTAGTTGAAGATGACGAAGTGGATGTCATGAATGTTAAGCGGGCGCTTAAGAAAAATAACTTAACAGTTCCAATTGATCATGTTAGCAATGGGTACGAAGCCCTAAAGTTGTTAAACCATTGGCAATCCCACGAATTCACTCGGCTTAAGAATCTTTTGATTTTATTAGATTTGAACATGCCAAAAATGAATGGCTTAGAATTTTTAAAGCTATTACGGAGTAATTCACAATTCAGTAAGATACCTGTAATTATTCTGACGACCTCAAGTCAACAAAAAGATTTGGTCGCGGCCTATGACTTGAATGTTGCAGGTTATCTTATTAAACCTATGGAGTTCCATAAGTTTGTGGAGACGATGAATGCATTGATTCAATATTGGTCTATCTGTGAAATGCCTGAATAGAAAAACTTTATACTGCCTTAGAGTACCCTAAGATGTTGTATCTAGAATTAAGCCATATTCTTGTGGTCGATGATGATGAAGTCGATCGAATATTAGTGAAGCGGACGCTAAAGCAAACCCATCCCCACGTCACTATCATTGAAGCAGATGATTGCCGATCGGCCTTAGCATTAATTCAGCAACAACCCTTTGACTGTGCCTTTGTTGACTATAACTTACCCGACGGAAATGGGGTTGAATTAGTCAGTCAGTTTCGGAGTTTAGGCATCAAATTTCCATTGATTGCACTTACAGGCCAAGGTGATGAGCAAGTTGCTGTGAATTGGATGAAAGCAGGTGCATCAGATTATATTAAAAAAAACAACGTCAAGCCTGATTTGTTCCATCATATCCTTCACCAATGTATGCGGCTATATCAAGCCCAATTGGAAGCCGATGAAGCTAAGAAACAACGTGAAGATCTTTTGGAACAGCGAGAAGCCTTCATTTCTTATATGACCCATGACATGCAAACCCCTCTAGTCGGCGCAAATCGTATGCTAGAACTCATTCAAGATGACGCATTTGGGACTGTTTCTAGTTCAGTAAAACAAAAAATAGCCATTATTATTCATAGCAATAGAGATTTACTAAGCATGGTCCGCGATTTGGTCGATGTCTATAGCTATGACATGAATTTAGAAGAAATTAGTCGCGTTCCGATCGATCTTCGAGACATAGCCCAAGAAGTTATTCAAGAACTGAGTCCCTTGGTGATCGATCGAGATCTGGATCTAAAGTTAATTGTGGAGGATCAAGAGCTTAATTATAAAGCGCCGATCGATCGATTAGCCTTCAAGCGGGTCTTAGTTAATTTAATTGGAAATAGTCTAAAGTTTACAGAAACTGGACATATCTCATTAATTATTACTGGAAGTAGCGAAAATGATCCCAGCCTAAAAATCTTAATTCAAGATACAGGGGTTGGCATCAGTCCTGAAGACCTAACACAAGTCTTTGAACGATTTCGCCGGGGAAACCACAAACGATCGAATAGTGGACTCGGACTTTATCTATGCCGTCAAATTGTTGAAAAACACAACGGCACTATTTATGTTGAATCCCAATTAAATCGCGGTACGACATTCACAATTCAGTTACCCATCTAAATAAACAACTCTAAAAGGGTGTTTGAAGCGTCGAAGGTTGTGTCAAAAGCCCGATCCCCCTAGCCCCCTTAAAAAGGGGGAACCGGAAAATAAGGAGGAACTGGAGTTTAAATTAGAGACTTAAAATCAACTCCAACTCTTAGTCTTCCTTTTAAGGCAGATTTAGGGGAATCGAGTTTTTGATATAAACACAATGACTTTTCAAATATCCTCTAAGTCTTCGGAACCCAAACGGATACAGAACCCGGATTACAACGAAACTCTGCCCAACCGTCATCATTGGTAGTGATAACGTCCGTAATGTGTTCAGTCGAATCTACATAATCCGTATTCATGTGACCGACATTCATCCATTTAGTTCCCGCATCACCATTAGTCACCACCACAGCCATCCCACCTGGATGCGCCTCATCTCCTAATCGCGACCAGCCGATCGTATTTTCATGATCAAAATAATCCTGCTGCTCACCATAAGCAAAACGATGTCTAACCGCCAAAAACTTATCAATTAAAACGCGATGACTATCCATCCAAATTTCATACTCGTTACCATCATTCCCACTATCGGTATAGTGCGCACCATAATAATCTGCATAAAAAATGCAAGGATAACCATCACGGCGCAATAAAATCAACGCATAGGCGATCGGCTTAAACCAACCCTCCACAACCGACTCCAAGGATTGCAATGGCTGTGAATCATGATTGTCAACCAACGTAACGGCAAGTGTTGGATGCTGTGAAACTAGACTATTATCAAAGACTTTCCGCATATCATAGTCTTTACCAGACTTGCTAGCTTCCGTGAAGTTATAGTGCAGTGGCGCATCAAACAACATGACATCTCCGCCCGTCACACCAATAAAATGGTTCAATGCGTCAACATCGGCTGACCAATATTCACCTACCGCGAACAACCGCCGATCGGTTTCCTTACGACAATGCTTCAACCACTCTGGGAAAAAGCCTGCCCGAATATGTTTGACCGCATCAAATCGAAATCCATCGACCTTAGTTGTATCTACATACCACGCCCCCCAATCATTCAATCGTTCTCGAACCTCAGGCGACTCAACATCCAAATCACAACCCATTAAATAATCAAATACGCCCTTTTCTAAATCAACCTGATTATCAAACTGCTTATCTTTGAATAAATAAATAGCATTTTCGCCGTCATTGTTTGCATTATAATCAACTGCATCGAAATGCCACCAATGCCACTCTGCATCAGAATATTTTCCCTTGCGTCCGGGAAATGTAAAGTGAGTCCAAACTTTGACAGGTTGCATTTCACCGATCGCTTCACACCGATTGTCAGGATTCAGGGGTATCGCTTCCGCATCCTCATCCTGATCAGCGCCCATCATATGATTAACTACCACATCCGCATAAACCTGAATCCCCGCTGCTTGGGCCGTTGCGATCGCGGCAATATATTCGTCCTTTGTCCCATACTTGGTCCGAATAGAACCCTTCTGGTCAAACTCGCCGAGATCATACATATCGTAGACTCCATAACCCACATCCATTCCGCCAGCCAGCCCTTTATAAGCAGGAGGAAGCCAGAGGGCATTAATACCAATGTCTGCAAGATTCTGAGCTTCTTTTGTTAGCTCATTCCACAATGTTCCATCTGGCTCATTATACCAATGAAAAAATTGCATCATTACGCCATTGAACTCAGCCATGTTTTATCTCCAAACTAAATTAATCTTCAAATGACTTAGATTTGAAGATAGGTCCAAGGATACTACCTAAAAATTAATTTGTACTCCTCCAGAGTGTAGATCTGTGAGAAATCTAAAGGAATACTAGTTAGGAATAGTTTAATCGACTGATTGATTATCCATCTCAGCACTTTAGATAGACGGAAGTGGACAGCATAGTCAGTACGGTGAATCAAGTAAGCTTATTAAAGTTAAGAAGGCATATCATGGAAGACCGTATTGCAGATAATGGATATGATTTGCACATTACTCCAGCAGAAATAGCAGCCCGCATGGAACGAGAAGGCGCAGAGTATAAACATATTCCCGAACATGAAATCCATTCTGACCGGAAGGCAGAAGGAGTTAGCAGTACCGAAGGTGTAACGATCGATGGGGAAGGCTTACTCAATAACTACGCGATTGAGCCGGAAATATACTATGACGTTCCTGGCGATCGGACGGCAATGATAGAAGAGCAATATGAGATTCTAGAAAAAGAATAAGCAATTCTAGAGAAAGAAAAACAGCAACAAAACGAAGAAGAACAACAAGATAATTAAACTTTTCAAGTTCGCAGTAATGACAACAGTTTGGTCGGAAGTAGGGTGGGAAAACCTTGAAGTGAGGAAGTATCAGCATATGGTCTGGAACTACCCATTCCCAAGGACTGCGATTGGAAGCATCTCCGTCCCGATCGCAATGGCAATTGAACCTGAGTTTGCTGCAATGAATTCAAACGCTGACTATCTAAAGACCAATCGGTCACCTGCAATTCCTTAGTCAACCGTCCCGCACTCCAAGCCTGACTCACCACCGACCATTCCAATTGCCAAACCTGATGATTTTTCCGATCGTTTTCCTGATTGTTAGGCAATGATTTCCAAAGGGCAATCGCGTATTCACCAGACGTTAATTCAATCATCCGAATTAATGTAGCAATCAATGACGTACGGTAAATACGGGATAGCGATCGGGCAGTTTCCATCGAAGTTCCCAGATGTTGAATATGCGATCGAAACAATGACTTCGGCATCAACAACTCTGCCGCTCCCGCATCACAAAGTTTCTCCTTTCGCACCTCGTCCCAATTCGGCAAATTCAACTCCTGCACCACATCGAACTGAGCATCAAACAGCAATTCTATGAGTTCATGACCCTCTGTAAATCGCTGACGAACGATCGGATCGCCCTCCCGAATCAAAATTATTCCCGTTGAACTATTGAGCAAAACTCCCTGCTGATCTTCCAAGGGCACCCGCAACGGAATCGGCATTCCAAACGCTGCATAAATGTTTGTAAAATCAACTGGAGGACGACAATCTAACTGAGCCGACTCTCGCAAAAAATCAACGTAATGAAATACGTCTGCTTCTGTTTGTAATGATCCATAGCGATTTAGAAATGCATATCCTGGATGCTGATAATCGCCAGGTAAAGCGAAGGAATTATGGGGCACCCGTTGACGCAAATATTTGCCCATCAATACACCTCAAAATTCAACGAAAAACATAATTCTTTAGGGCCACAAATCCCTAGCCCAACCCTCTTCCATCATAACTGAATACCCTCAAATCTCCCTGTAAATCTCCTACTTCCGCTATAGTAAAATACACTCTATTGAACATCACAAGTCTCTGTCTGAGTGTCTACTTAAATGCCCACAATTGACAGTATTGTCAGCCCCTTTTTGAATGAATTTTTTTAAAACAACGATCGGATTTTCTCTTAGTCTTTTCTTCCTCCTAAGTTTCCCCGCCTGGGCCGCAGAACCAATAATCACCTCAGCCCAAGGCACCCTATTAGATCGAACTCTCGTAATTAATGGACTCCTCGATCAAACCATCATTTATCTAGGCGAAACCCACGACAGCAGTGCTGATCATCAAATCCAACTGGAAATCCTACAGGAACTCCAGAAGCGTCGTCCCAAGTTATCGATCGCCCTTGAACAATTCCAGCGCCCCTATCAACGCGTCCTTGATGACTACCAACAGGGCAAACTCACCGAAACTCAACTCCTCACAAACAGCGAATACGAGACCCGCTGGGGATATCCTTGGTCACTGTATGAACCGTTGCTCCAATTTGCCAAAACCAATAATCTCCCCTTAATCGCGCTCAATACGCCAAGCGAAGTCACCCGCAAAGTTAGTCGTCAAGGGTTAGAAAGTCTGACCTTCGTCGATCGCCGCTTCATTCCCCCCCTTTCCACAATTCAAGTTGGGCCAGAATCCTACCGCGATCGGATCCAAAAGGTCTACACCGAAATGCATCCAGTCACAAGCATTACTCCAACCGACATCAGTCCCAGCAGCACTGACTCAAGCAAAAGCCAACGGTTCACACGATTTTTTGAAGCGCAAGTGTTATGGGACGAAACCATGGCCGATCGCATTGTCCAAGCCGTGCAGCAAAATCCCGATCGGCTGATTGTTGTCCTAGTCGGTCAAGGCCATCTGTTTTACCATGATGGCATCCCTACCAGAGTTGCACGGCGGTTGAAAAATAACTCAATTAAACAAACCACAATTCTGCTCAATCTCAATCCTAGTAAACCCGCGATTGAACCCATAACCAAACAACCGATCGGAGATATTCTCTGGAACACCAAACTCTAAACACAATCTCTTCTAAATACAATCTCTAAAGACTACGAACTCTAGGCGGAAATAAATAAATTGCCCCAGAAATCCAAGTCACCACCACCGAAACCCAAAACATCCCAACCCCAAAGCGAGGATCCGGTAAGGGCGCAATTAAAAGAGCGATCGCTAAAATCTGTATAACCGTCTTCACTTTTCCAGTCAAATTAGCCCCAGGCACCGCACCACTCTGCATTGATGGACTCACCCGCCAACCCGCTATGGTCAACTCGCGCGCCAAAATCAAAAATACGCCCCAAGCCGGAATCTGGCGCAACTCCACTAATGACATCAACGGAGCCAACACCAGCAATTTATCCACCAACGGATCCAAAAACTTCCCCAACTCCGTCACCTGATTCAACCGCCGCGCCAAATAGCCATCCAGCCAATCCGTCCCTGCCACCACTAAAAACACCCCCACCAAAAACCATCGGACCTCTGCGCTTGGGGTTTGCAGTCCATAAAGCAAAATCGGCACACCCAATAGACGAGAAATCGTAATCCACGTCGGTAGATTAATTTTAGAGAAATTCATAAATATATTTGAAGTCAGGGTATTCGGGGACGATCGGTCAAACACTATCGTCTCAATAATCTGTCACCATGTGTCTCAGTACGTAAAAAACGTAAAAAAGGTCTCCCTCACTAGTCAGGAAACCTCTTATTTTAGTCAGCCATTAAATTAAATCTACACCCGAGAACTCAGTCACTTTCCTTAGTTACGCAGCCGTTAATCGGATGGTCACTAGTCAAACAATCCGTTAGCCGCGTAAAACAATTAGTCTACTAACAAGCACCTTTCTTGTTGAAGACAACCCAAACAGTCTTAAAAATAAGCTGTAAATCATAGAGAACGGACCATTTTGCTTGATAGTCTAAGTCCATTTGCACAATGTCTTCAAAATCAGTCACTGAAGAACGACCATTAGCTTGCCATTCACCTGTAATTCCAGGCTTCACAGTCAGACGTTGCCAGTGACGACGATCGTACTTTTCAACTTCATCTAAACTTGGCGGACGAGTACCCACTAAGCTCATATCACCCATCAGCACATTCCAAAACTGAGGAAACTCATCCAGGCTGGTTTTACGAAGCAACTTACCAACCCGAGTAATGCGGGGGTCATCTTTGATTTTGAAGATATGACCAGATGCTTGATTTTGGCTCTGCAAAGATTCCTTCAAACCATCAGCATTCTGAACCATAGACCGAAATTTCCAAATGCGGAAAGTCCGACCCTGTACACCGCAACGAATTTGGCTGTAGAGAACAGGGCCAGGATTATCAAGTTGAACCGCGATTGCCAAAGGTACAAATAAAACAGCTGTAATAGCCAATCCAACCGACGCCCCGACGACATCAATAGCCCGCTTGAGCCTGCTATTCACGGACAGATGAGGAGAATATTCGATCGATCGAAGGATGGAAGGATTAAGTTGCTGAAGAGATGGCTTGAAAGTACTAATCACGGGTGGGTACAGGGGGTTGTGAGGTGTTCAGGTTGACTTGTATTCATCCTATGCGCCCGTCCCTGTTCATTCCAGCCTAAATCTGCGTTTTTGCGTAATCTTTAGATGGCGTAGGACTTTTATGAAGTTCATGTGGATTGCTCTATTTCTAAATCACCTTTTTCATAAAACCTAGACCCTCTTTTTAGGCTACAAATTAGCCGTCTACGAACGTCTTTAAACATAAAAAACTGCCAAATCTTTTTAAGATCTGACAGAAATCTAGACTTGCTAAAGCTTAGGAACCTTTTGGGGATTGGATCAAAGTGAAGGTAGGTCGGCAAAAAGTTGATCGATGTCAGCCAGGGTTATGTGGCCTGGAGCAGGAGCTACTGAAATTTCCTCAGGGAATCCAAAAAGTGTCTCCATGGTGACAGTTTCACCTGCGTTAGACTCCTTTTGAGAGGGTTGAGAAGAATTAAGTGGCTCATCAGACAAGTTCATCATTACGTCAACTTGCTGAGGTCTAATTTTAGGACTTGACATTGAGTCAGGAGAATGGCGGTCCTTTGAAGGAGCTACGAGAGAGAGAGAACGATCGGAACGTGAGTCTTCATCAAACGCTTTAAAATCCGCAAAGAATGAATCAATCGACTCGGGAGACGTTCTTATCGACGACGGATCAGGTCGTTTATTAACCTGCGAATCAACCCTCTGGTCACCGAGATTACCGATCGATGTCCCGATCGACGGTTCGATCGCTTGACGGCCCGAAGATACAGGAGCTACCTCTGTGGGACTACCTGTGGCGCTACCTGTGGCGCTATCTATCTGATAGAGGTCATCCGCCTCAGGAATAGTATTCGACGACAGATCTGTAGGCCCGTCTTGATGGTGATTCGGGCTGGAAACCGTATTTAGCTCATTTACCGTATTTAGCTCATTTACTGTATTTAGCTCATTTACTGTATTTAACTCATTTAATGTATTTAACTCATTTAATGACGACGAATCAGTGAGGGAAGATTTCGATCGATCGTCAGTGGTAGCGGCCATCATTTCCCGCCCGACTTTCTGCGCTAAACGATTGACTAGAGTGGAAAATAGGACTTCGCCTTGATAGCCCAAGTGGTGCATCCGATCGAGTCCAGTGTGGAGCGTGGCCTGGTAAACCTCGACGTTTTTTTGCATCGACCCGAAAGCTAATTGCAGACTACTATCCATGCTGGTCAGCAAAAAGTCTGTGCGATCACGAATGGCTTGGAGACGAGCGAGTTCAGTTTCAGCTATGGCAGACGATCGGATAGAAGACTGGGAATAAGTTGAGTCTAAAGTTTGACGATAGGTATTGCAATCAGATTCAAGCTGAGCCTTCTGAGACATCAGGGCTTGAATTTCCGCTTGAAGCGCCGCACGATGATTTCCCAAAACCGCCACATCCGATCGCAACGACTCCATCACCTCTTGTCGAAGCCGTTTCAGTTCGCCAGTGATGGACGTATTAGCTGGATTTGGTGGCTCGGCAAGCAGATTAACCGACTGAGGACGCTGTTGCATCACTAAAAAGTTACGACATCGTTCAAGCAACTGACGATGAAGCGCATAACGGCTAAAAATTGTCCAAAATTTGCGACTTCGCGTCTGACGCAGAACACGATCGATTTCGCTGATCATGGATTGAATGTGATCGGTTTGGTAACTCACGGGGCCGTTCCTTGCGAAGGTGTCGGGAGATCAGATGCAACGGAATTATAGTGCTTCCATAGGTTGCCCTTATATTGTTGCAAAATCGAGATCTAAACTATTATTTTATTGGAGACAGTTAATTTGAAGTATAACCAACACTATGTGAGTGCTTTGTATGAAAACTTGTGTAAAAACGTTCATCAGGATTTTTTACGGGTTTTCTTGTAAAGCGGGCATCAGGAGTTAGACAATTTCAGGTGACCATTGGTGATGCGGTATGGACGAGTTTTATTCGCGGGATGGACAGGCGGAACAAGCGATCCGAGTGTCTCCTTTTTTTGAGGGGTTGCCCATCGAAGCAGTCGATCAGGCGATCGGGCGTATTGTAATGCGGAGCCATCCGGCGAACCAGGTAATTCTGCTGGAAAATGACTGGGGAAACTCGGTCTATTTTATTTTGGCTGGCTGGGTGAAGATTCGGACTTATAACCTTGATGGTAAGGAGGTGACGCTAAATATTGTGGGTAAGGGTGAATTATTTGGTGAGATGGCTCCCCTAGATGAAGTACCACGATCGACCGATGTAATTACCTTAACTCCGACGCTGATTTGCAATGTACCCTCACAAGATTTTGTTCATCTCCTGAGTACGGAACCCCAGGCAGGCATTCGGCTAGCAAAGCAAATGGCGCGAAGACTACGACAAGTGAACCGGAGATTGCAGTTACGCGAGTCAGATAGTGTAGCTCGGGTCGCGGATGTGCTTTTGTTTTTGGCCGATGGACAAGGGATTAAGGTTGAAGGTGGGATTGAGGTACCTAATTTGCCCCATCGAGAGTTGAGTAGTTTGAGCGGATTAGCACGGGAGACAGTAACGCGGGTATTGAGTAAGTTAGAAAAAAAAGAATTGATTGTTCGCGATCGGGATTTAATTCGGATTCCTGATTTACATGCATTAGAAAAATTGATGTTGTAAATGCCAAAAAACTAGTAATACCCCAGAAACTAATGCTTTTGATTGCTGGACTTTTAGCGTTCTATTTAGCTTGGAATTTAGGTGCAAATGATGTGGCTAATTCCATGGCGACTTCGGTCGGATCTAAGGCGGTGACCTTAGGGCAAGCGTTAGTCATTGCGGCTATTTTGGAATTTTCCGGGGCCTTAGTATTTGGCCAAACGGTGTCTCAAAAACTCGCGACAGGTGTGATTGATGTGAATCAGTTTGCGGCCACCCCCAATGTATTAGTCTTGGGAATGTTGGCGGTATTGTTGACCTCAGGGCTATGGATGAATCTTGCGACTTGGTTTGGTTTACCTGCGTCGTCATCTCATGCTGTGGTGGGTGCGATCGCTGGGTTTGGTCTGGTGAGTTTGGGTGTTGAAGCGGTGCAATGGTCGAGTTTAGGCTTGATTTCATTGGCCTGGGTTTTGACCCCGTTGCTGAGTGGTGCGATCGCGGCATTCTTCTATTTTTGCGCTCTCAAACTACCAGACACGATTCCCTTTAGTCAATTGCAAGTCTTGAGTGCTTGTGGGGTTGCGTTTGCCCATGGCTCAAATGATGTGGGTAATGCGATCGCGCCCTTTGCGGCTATTCTGGCGGTGATTAAAACAGGCGAAATTCCGATTGATAACTTGCCAATTCCGCTGTGGGTCCTGGCGATCGGTGGATTGGGCATCGTGGGCGGATTAGCCGTGGGCGGAAAAAAAGTGATTGTGACGGTGGGCGAAGGACTAATTGCCCTAGAACCGAAAGGAGGATTTTGTGCCGAGTTGTCCACGGCCATTGCTGTGTTATTGGCGACGTTTGGTGGGTTGCCTGTCTCTACCTCTCACGCATTAGTGGGCGCTGTGGTGGGGATTGGGCTGGTACAAGGTAAGGTTCAGTGGGAAAAGGTGACGACGATCGGTCTCACTTGGGTGCTGACTATTCCCATGACGATCGGGCTTTCAGCGGGGTTAACTTGGCTTATCTTGCACCGAGCAGCCCTGAGCGCGATAGCATAGGAACGATTAAAATGGCACTGTTGAGGCCGGAGATCCCTGATTTATGCATCTTGTCGCAGGAACATCATTAAAAAATGGTCAGTATATTCTGAATCATATCCTCGATCAGCAGGGCATTGGCTGGACCTACCGCGCTACCCAAACGAACCTTAACCAAACCGTACTGATTAAAACTCTGAACCCGACGCTACGATCGCATCCGCAGTTTAAACAGATTTGTCAGGATTTTATAGCGCGTTCCCGTGATTTAAGTCGTCTGGGACATCCGTCATTGGTGAAAGTATTTGATGTTTTTGAAGATCAAAATATGCCCTTTGTGGTGATGGAATATGTGCAAGGTATTTCGCTAAACGACTGGATCATCGATCGGCCTCGCAGTGAGCTTGAGGTGATTCAATTCCTGAGGCAAATGATTCAAGTGCTGAATTACCTACAACAGCATAATTATTGTCATGGCAATCTCAATCCTCGAAATATTGTTTATTGCAGTGACTCTGAATCCAAGTCCGAGCCTTCAACGGTGGTATTAGTCGGATTTGCGCCGAGCTTTGTGCTGTCCGAGATGATCGCTAGACGAAACCCCTACAGCGCGCCTGAACTTGGAACTGGAATGGTGAGCGACAAATCGGATCTTTATAGTCTTTCAGGGATTTTGTACTATTGTCTGACGCAGCATCCGCCGTTGGATTCAGAAGCCGATCGGTTGCCCCTAGTATCGCTGCTAAAACCGGGCGCTCAGAGATTGTTACGGTCAGGAACTCACCTAAACCCGGACGATCGGCCCGCCAGCGCGGATCTATGGCTTGCACAATTGAGCAAATCTCGGCCTGCTGCGGTCAAAATTTCTCCAGAGACCCAAATTCAAGCACCGATCGTACCCCTATTGCAAGAACAAGAACCAATACCACTATCCACAGCCCCAACCTATCTACAAGATCCAGATGCCACCCCATTACGGCGATCGCCATCGGCTTTACCCACCAGCACTCAAATCCAGCAACCTCAAACGTTAATTCAACCCCCCATTCAGAACACCACAATCCAACCCCCTCAAGAGTCCCCTCGAAGCGTTCCTATGGATCGAGCTAAACCCGTCCGTCCGGCATCGCCGCTTCCCGAAAATCTACCGCGTTATCGAACAACGCCCTTAATGCCATCCAGCACATCGAATTCAGATCAGAAGTTGGCAGAATCGATAATCTCGGGCCGGGTCTCCATGAAACGGTTGCCGTTACCAGAAGAATCATCCGATGGAGATAAATACCGTAGACCAGGCGGGTTAATATTTTTGCCCAAATTACGGACGGTTCAAATCATCGGGACGATCGGGGCTATATTAGGATTAATCTTCGGCCTAGTCCTGAGGTTTCAAGCCTCCCAACGACCCGGCGCAAGTTTTTTTCACACTGGACAATCATTTCCGCCACGAGAATGGAAAGGCACCACTTCGCCCGATGAGACCAATAGCGATGTTTTTGTAGAACCAGACCCTGCACCGATCGCCCCTGTACCGTCCTCTGAATCTGCTCAACCTCAGACCTCACCGGACAAATCTGCTGCCGAAATTAAGACCAAATTCCAAACTCGGGCTGAACCTTTTAGCAAAGACAATTTTCTTGTTCCTGCCCAACGCCCAGAATCACCTTCTCAAGTCCCCAAACCTCGATCTTCTGAATCGCCATGATTTCCTGAAATCTCCAAGACTCGTTTCTAAAATGTTACACAAGTTATACTGGTTACAAATCTATCCCATACCCGACAGCCAACGCCGCCATGACACCTTCCTGGAACAAAACATTGATTTTCGGACGCGTCGCTGCTGAAATCTTGACAGAAAAAGCTAACCAAGCGGCTACTGAGCTACTGAGTGAACTGGGTAAGCTAGATGCAGAGCGACGTGAAGCGATGCGGGAGTTTATCAATGAAGTGAATACCCGCGCCAATACGGTTCAATCCAATATGGCTCACTCAAACTCAAATTCGTCCAATCCTGCTCAAAGCAGCAATAGTCCAAGCGAATCTGACCTCCAAGCCACGATCGATGACCTTAGGGCCGAAATCGCCGCCACCCGCAACGAACTTCAGCGTTATCGTAACGCTCAACCCTAGTTTCTCGATTCCTCCACGTTTTTCTGATGTCCCCATGGTCCATTCCACATCCGATGATCGGTCCTATCGCTGGAACCGAGACAATTATTCAAAACAACGACGGTTCGTGGACATCTGGTCATTTGTGCTGCGGTTGTCATTTGAACGATGGCGCTTTAACAAAGCTTGGAGCTATCCCAGTGGCATCACTGATGAAGCTAAGGCTAGCCGTCGTCGCAAGATTGCAGTAGATGTCCGTGAAACTCTACTAGAGCTAGGTCCGACCTTCATTAAAGTCGGTCAGTTATTTTCGACCCGAGCGGATCTATTTCCCTCAGAATTCGTCGATGAACTGTCAAAACTTCAGGACCAAGTTCCAGCCTTCGATTATGACCAAGTGGCTTCTATTGTTGAAGCGGATCTAGGCAAACCTGTCAATGTTTTATATCGCTATTTTGATCCTGTGCCGTTAGCTGCTGCCAGTTTGGGTCAAGTTCACCGTGCTCAGTTGTTAACGGGCGAAGAAGTGGTGGTGAAGGTTCAGCGTCCGGGATTGAAAAAGCTATTTACGATCGACCTAGAAATTCTGAAGGGCATTACCCGCTATTTTCAAAATCATCGAGATTGGGGGCAAGGCCGCGACTGGATGGGCATTTATGATGAATGCTGCAAGATTTTGTGGGAAGAAATTGATTATCTGAATGAAGGCCGTAACGCAGATCTATTTCGTCGTAATTTTCGTGATGAATCTTGGGTCAAGGTGCCTCGGGTCTATTGGCGCTATGCATCCCCTCGGACCTTAACGCTGGAATATCTTCCCGGTATTAAAATTAGTCATTATGAAGCGATCGAAGCAGCGGGGTTGGATCGTAAAAATATCGCTAAGCTCAGCGCTAAAGCCTATCTTCAACAAATTCTAGACGGTGGTTTTTTCCATGCCGATCCTCATCCCGGTAATTTGGCCGTTAGTTCTGAAGGCGCGCTGATTTTTTATGACTTTGGGATGATGGGCCAGCTTCAAAGCTTAACCCGTGAAAAGCTGATGGGCACGTTCTTTGGCATTGCTCAGAAAGATGCCGATCGGGTGATTAAGTCGTTAGTTGACTTGGGTGCATTGGTCCCAACTTCGGATCTAGGTGCTGTGCGGCGATCGGTGCAGTTTATGCTCGACAACTTCATGGACAAACCCTTTGAGTCGCAGTCAGTCGGAGCCATTAGTGACGATTTGTACGAAATTGCGTATGGTCAGCCGTTTCGGTTCCCAGCCACGTTTACCTTTGTTATGCGCGCATTTTCGACCCTAGAAGGGGTTGGACGCGGACTTGATCCAGACTTTAACTTTATGGAGGTCGCAAAGCCTTTTGCGATAAAACTCATGTCCAATGAAAATCCATCGGGAAATTCGGGAAATTTATTCGATGAACTGAGTCGTCAGGCTATCCAGGTCAGTAATTCAGCCTTTGGGTTGCCCCGTCGGGTTGAAGATACGCTGGATAAACTAGAACGTGGAGATCTAAAAGTTCGGGTCCAGTCTAGTGAAACCGATCGGCTACTCCGTAAGCTCAGTGGCGTTAATCTTGGCATCAATTACACCTTGCTCGTCTGTACGTTCACCCTGTCGGCGACTATTTTGCTGGTTAATCAGTTGTATTGGGTGGCGATCGTTGTTTCGCTGATGGCAGTTTCTTCGGCTATTATTCTATTTCGTCAACTGATTAAGGTCGATCGGCTCGATCGATTGCCGTAACTCTAGTCTCAAGCTCTTACGCATCTTTGACGTCTACAGGTTCGCGCCCTTCATGAAACATTTCTATGCTGGCATAACTGACCCCGGCTTGGTTCGATCGGTTAACCAAGATGCATACTATATCGATCCCGTCGGGCGCTTTTTTATGGTGGCAGACGGAATGGGTGGACATGCGGGCGGACAGGAGGCCAGTCGATTGGCGATAGAGGCAATATATGGTCATTTTGAGCGATTTTGGGAGACCGATGATAGTTCCTATGATTTGTTGGAGCAGTCGTTTCTAAAGGCAAATCAGGCCATTGTCCAAGACCAAAAAGCACATCCAGAACGTCAGGATATGGGAACGACGGCGGTCGCAATCTTATTTCGTCAAGGTGAATTTTGGTGTGCCCATGTTGGCGATTCACGACTGTACCGTTTACGCGGCGCAAAGCTCGATCGGTTAACCCAAGACCACACCTGGATTGAGCAGGCGGTTCAAGCAGGCGCATTAACTCAAGATCAAGCTCGTATGCATCCCATGCGACATGTATTAGCCCAATGTTTAGGCCGTGAGGAAGGGGCGGAAATTGAGATTCAGCAAGTTGAAGGACGAGGCGGCGACAGGTTTATGTTGTGCAGTGACGGGTTGACTGAAGAATTAACCGACCCACTGATTGCCAACCATCTTAAAAACATTCGGTCTTGTGATATGGCCGCCTCGTCGTTGGTGAATTCTGCTAAAGAACATGGTGGACGGGATAATATTACCGTCGTCATCGTGGCCATTGATCCAAATGCGGTATAAAACCGAGCTAACTTATTAGAATCGTTTTATTTTATGGCCATTAAAAAGCCCGGAAGAGTTTTATCTTTCCGAGCTTTAGTTATTTTCTGGAGTGAGATTTTTTTAATCACTCAGAAAAATTATCAAATTTGAAGCTTAAGCAATTCCGGCCATCTTCACATCATTGGTAGCCAATAGCTCTTGAAGCTCTTCCGAATCAACGGTTTCACGTTCAACCAGCATTTCTGCCAATTTGTCCAGTACCAAACGGTTTTCAACCAGGGTTTGCTTACAACGGCGATACGCTTGATCCACTAAATTGCGAACTTCATCATCAACAGTCGATGCTGTTTTTTCTGAGAAGTCACGATCGGCCATTATGTCACGTCCTAGGAACATATTGCCCTGGGAACGACCTAATGCAACGGGACCGAGACGATCGCTCATCCCAAAACGAGTGACCATTTGGCGCGCTACGTTAGCCACTTGTTGCAAGTCATTAGATGCGCCTGTTGTGACTTCATCTTCACCGTAGATTAGTTCTTCAGCAACCCGGCCACCCAAAGCAACGGCCATTTGGTTTTGCAAGTAGGAGCGGGAGTATAACCCGGAATCCATTCGGTCTTCGTTGGGCGTAAACCAAGTCAATCCACCTGCGTTACCCCGTGGAATAATGCTGACCTTTTGTACGGGGTCATAGTCAGGCATCAATGCACCGACGATCGCATGACCTGCTTCATGATAAGCAACCAGTTCTTTGCGACGTTCGCCCATAACTCGATCTTTTTTCTCTGGACCCGCGAGGATACGATCGATCGCATCATTCACTTCATCCATGGAAATTTCGGTTAGGTTACGACGAGCCGCCAAGATTGCAGATTCGTTGAGCAAGTTAGAAAGATCTGCACCTGTGAACCCAGGAGTCCGACGAGCGATCCGATCGAGATCGACATCTTTACCAATGGTTTTGCCACGAGCATGGACATTAAGGATTTGTAGACGGCCCGCATAGTCAGGACGATCGACGGTAACTTGGCGATCGAAACGACCGGGACGAAGCAATGCCGAATCCAAGACATCAGGACGGTTAGTCGCTGCAATGATGATAATGCCAGTGTTTCCCTCGAAACCATCCATCTCGGTGAGGAGTTGGTTTAGGGTTTGTTCACGCTCATCATTTCCGCCGCCCATTCCAGCGCCACGTTGACGACCTACTGCATCAATTTCATCAATAAAGACGATGCAAGGTGCACTGGCTTTGGCTTGTTCAAATAAATCACGGACGCGGGACGCACCCACACCAACGAACATTTCAACAAACTCAGAACCCGAGATACTGAAGAATGGTACGCCTGCTTCTCCAGCCACAGCCTTTGCTAGCAGTGTTTTACCTGTTCCGGGAGGGCCAACAAGTAGACACCCTTTAGGGATTTTTGCTCCGATCGCAGTAAAGCGGTCTGCATTTTTCAAGAAGTCAACCACTTCTGCCAATTCTAGTTTGGCTTGGTCAATTCCAGCGACATCGCCAAACGTAACTTGGGTTTGAGGCTCCATTTGGACGCGAGCTTTAGATTTACCAAAGTTCATCGCTTGGTTTCCGGGACCATTTTGGGCACGACGCAGCAAGAAAAAGAGTCCAACCAACAGAAGAACAGGGAAAAACAAGCTGCTCGCCAGTTTCATCAGTTGCCCTTCTTCGGCCTGTGAGTAAACGGAAACGTCAACCTTTTTCTCTTCTAAGGTCTTGAGCAATCCGAGATCGCCAGGAACAAGATTGATTTGAACCTTGTCGCCATTTTCCTTTTGAACGATCGCACGAGTCCGATCGTTGGTGATAGCAACCTTCTGGACATGGCCAACCCGAACTTCTTCGAGGAACTGACTATACTTCCAAGTTTCTTTAGCTGGGGGCTGACGATCGAAAAACGCTGTTCCGACCGCAATAACTACGATCGCGAGCAGTGCGTACAACCCTGCATTTCTCCACCGTTTATTCACTGAGCATTTCTCCTTGTTCCGTGGTGATGGGATGATCCCAAGCTTTTTCTGTGTTAACTAATCTTAACGTATCTCTCAGACACTTGGAAGTTTTGATTAACAGCAATTCCAAATTCAACCCAAATTCAACCCAAATTCAACAAAGATTATGAGCTGCTCGAAGGCAAGTTTTCCGCTGGCTATTGTTTCCATCAATTCACTCAATCTAGTCCCACATTTTAGCGCGCGATCGGTTGGCGATCGATTGGAGTAATCACCACTACGGACGGTTGGGTAGGGCGGCTGGGTTTTAGAAGGAAAAAAGTGGAGCCGATCGGGACTTGGCGCGCTTTACGACAAGATTATTTGCGACAATGTTAAAGATTGAAGCTTAAAGATTGAAGACAGTGTTCAAGATAGGTTTTACAGAGAGAGACTTACATGGCGGCACTACGAATCGGAAATGGCTACGATTTACATACCTTAGTAGAAGGACGGGATTTGATTCTCGGTGGAGTCAAAATTGATCATGAGAAAGGATTACTGGGGCACAGCGATGCGGACGTGTTGACCCATGCCATTATGGATGCGCTACTTGGAGCCTTAAGTTTGGGTGATATTGGCCATTATTTTCCGCCCACAGACGATCGGTGGAAGGGCGCAGATAGCCTGAAATTGCTGGATCAGGTCTATCGATTAATTAAGTCAAAAGGCTGGCAATTGGTGAATATAGATTCGGTGATTCTGGCAGAACGACCCAAAATGAAACCCCATTTACCCGCGATGCGTGAAAAAATTGCAGCGGTGATGGCAGTGGATCCAGAATTAATCGGGATTAAAGCCACCACCAATGAAAAACAAGATTCGATCGGCGCGGAAAATGCGATCGCGGTCCATGCGGTTGTTCTATTGGAGAAAATTTAAATGGAGTATCGTCGATTTGGGAAAACAGAGCTTCAGATTTCAGTGCTGTCCTGTGGCACCATGCGGTGTCTCGATTCACAAGCCCAAATGACAGACACGATCGCCAGCGCCCTCACGGCTGGAGTTAACCATCTCGAAACCGCCAATGGCTACGGCGAAAGCGAGACTTTTTTGGGGAATACACTCAAAAAATTTGATCGCGATCGATACATTCTCACCACCAAAATCTGTCCAACCCCGGATCTAAGGGAATTTCGACAGACCTTAGAGAAGAGCTTTACCCGGCTTCAAGTCGATCGGGTTGACTGCCTCGCGATCCATGGTGTGAATACATTTGAGCATCTGGATTGGATCCAAAATGGCTGTATGGCTATTGTTCAGGAATTTGTCGCCGCTGGGAAAATCAATCATGTCGGCTTTTCAACTCACGGAAGTCTAGACCTTATTCAAGCCACGATCGCCACTGATTTATTTGCATTCGTCAATCTGCACTACGGTATTTTCTTTCGATGTAACGAGGCGGCGATCGAACAAGCAGGCGCAAAAGATATGGGGATTTTTATTATTTCTCCCGGTGATAAAGGCGGAATGCTGTATACACCACCCGAAACCCTGGTCGAATATTGTGCGCCGCTGACCCCACTTGCTACGAATTATCGTTTTTTACTCCAAGACTGTAGAATCCATACCCTCAGCGTGGGTCCCGGCAATCCTGGGGAATGGACTCTACCTTTGGACAGTATTCAAAGTGTTGAAGAAGAAGAGCAAATTTTCGATCGGCTCGATAATAAGCTTCAAGATAGTCTGGGAACCGACAAGTGTAGTCAGTGCTATCTCTGTTTACCTTGCCCGGAAGATATTAATATCCCGGAAGTTCTGAGGCTGCGCAACCTTGCTTTAGCCTACGATATGAATGCCTTTGGCAAGTATCGGTATGGGATGTTTGAGAATGCGGGTCATTGGTTTCCGGGTCGCACGGCAAACAATTGTACCGATTGCGGTGACTGTTTGCCCAGATGTCCTGAAACGCTGAACATCCCGGAACTACTGCGGGATACTCACAATAGGCTAGCCGGAAAACCTAGACGGAGACTGTGGCAGGATTGAGTGTTAGGAAGGATTACTTAAGCCGGGTTGCTTTAGAATGAGACTAGAAAATTAGTAAATTCTTTTAAGAATGATTCTTGATTTTATCCGGGTTAAAGTTAGTTCCATTTTTCAAGAGAAAACCTAACCGTTTCAGGAACAAAGATCTTGTATTTCTCGGTCGAGGTGTTTCAAGCCCTGTTCATGTCGTAATCCCTATGCATCAAGTCCTTCATTTCTCTTCTACTATCACCAGTCTCGTGAGATTCAATCTTCTAGCCTACGGTCTGGCTTACTGTGTTATGGCGCTTCCGGCAAACGCGACAAAAGAAGACCCTAGTAATTTTCGGCCAAATTCTGTAGATATAGAATCGTCTGAGTATGGCAAATGTGAAAACCAAGTGCCCGGAGTTCAGGATCGACTGTCCGAGATGCCCTTTGATCCAGCCTTAGCGCAACCGAGTCTTTGGTTAAACCGCGATCTTTTTGCATCTCGGGCTAAATTTAGTTCTAAATTGTTTGAGAATTGGCTTGTTTGTCCCAGTACCAACAGCGATCGTGGACGGATAGATTTGGTCGTAAATGGTCAACTTTGGGGACTTTTAGATTATTTTGAACGCTACGAATTGTTGCAGCAGTTCGGTAATGGGAGTGACCAGCCTGATCAACGGTTTAAATCAGGCTACAACTTACGCGTTTTTACTCGCCAAGTCCAAATCCAAGGCCAAGGCCAAACACCTCTTGCCACTTATACCTGTTTACCGAGCAAGCGATCGGCCCCAGTTCTCTCTTCCCCAGCCCAACTATCTCGAAACTGTAAGATTCAAATTCAAGATGCTAACAATGGGTTAGGGGTGCGCGCGCCCTTATAAAGTCTATTTTGGATAGTTTGATCAATGCTTTACCTAAAAAATAGTTGTTGTGCTGTATGAAAGATCAGATTTTAAGATTGATAAATTTACTGTTGATGGTGGATTTATTTTTCGTACTGTTTTGTTTTTTTTGGGGGGTCGTCGCCCTAATCGGAAAACTTAATAATCTCACCTTGGGCTTTGACCTGTGGGTCAGTTTGTGGGCACCCGTCATGCAGCCAGCTTTAGGAATAATGATGGCAGGTGCACTGATTAGCGGAGCCTCAAGCTGGATCTCAAAACGATTTTCATCTGACGATTCAGCGGATGTTGGAGGTGGAACGGTACGATGAGATTTGGCGGTCAGATGGATCGCAAAAGGACTGGGTGTTGGGGATTGAACGCGATGGGAGAAGGCTGAAGGGATTGAAGGCGGCGATCGTTATGCCACAGGGGAAACAGGCGATCGGGTTGCCGGGGAGAAGGTGGCGCAGGTCCAGGTAACGGAGATTTTGAGAGTTCAAAAAAATCAGGGGTATTCGCCGTCTCGGTCGGAGTTGCGAGAGCGTATGAATCACGCAGAGAAGGTAATGTAGGCGTTCAACTTTAGTCTTGATAGATCCCTAATTCTCGACTTCACCGATCCTAAAGATAATTTGTGAGTTGCTTGCCGACGCGGCGTTCTTCGTTTGGGTCTTTGGGAATCTCCCAGCGGAGGGCTTGATAGAGGAGATGACGATGGAGGTCGAAGGTGGCTTCGATGAGGCTGGCGTAGACTTCTGTTGCGTCGATCGTCCAGCAATAGGCGAAAGTGGCAGCGATAAGCGCGATCGGAATTGCAATCCACGTCAAAGGTGTCCAGACCAAAAATAAGAGACTCCATAGAAAAAGTCGCACGGCGTTATTGAGTTCGATGCGGGAATCTTGAATATCTTTTTTAGTGCCGTCGGGGAGCAGGAGCCATAAGCGCGACCAACAGATGATCGAATCCAGTCCATAGCGATCGCTAAAATAACGTTCGGCAGCGCGGAGAATGTTGCCGATGCGGAAGGACATCAGACCTCCTGCGAAAGTATCATGAAATCGTCTGTTTTAAAGATAAACTAAGCTCATAATTGTAAATCCCTGCAATTAAATTTAACCTTAATCCAAATCTCCTTCTCCTGTTTCGATACCTAGAAGAGAGTATTCTGAATATTTTCAATTTCCGGTTAACATGTTCAACAATTATTCTTCCTTTTGCTAGCTGCTGATTAAACTTCTTCTCCTCCTCCGTTAGAGATTTCCCTTGGTTTTTTTGATTGGGGTTCTGCTGTTTTCATGAATCTTTTTAATCCCTTGATATCCCTTGTCTGCTAATAGCTCTATCTTTTTCCC
>JANXWB010000084.1 GCA_025351345.1 Synechococcales cyanobacterium GL140_1_metabat_312 | reverse complement strand
GGAGGATTTGTTGGATTGTCTGAAGGCGGCAACAAAAGAGGCGGGGAAGGATGCGCCAGATAAGGAGTTTGCAAAGGCGAATTTGAAGAAAATGGCGGATGGGATGAAGACGCTGAATGATACGTCTGAGGCGGGGAAGGGACTTTGGAAGACGGGGTTGGATGTGTTTAAGGCAGTGGCTCCTTGGGTTGGAGTGGCGGCGACGTTTTTGGGTGGGTAGGTAAATTTTTCTGAGGCTATGCGGATTTTTGCTTGAGAAGAGTGGAGATTATTGGTAGGGCTGATTGTTTCTGGTGGTTTTGGGATGGATGCAGGGCAAGGACAGGATCTCAACCAGGTTGATTTGAATAACAGCCAGATTCAACAAAGTCAGGCGGGGCGTGATTTAGTCTCGGCTCAGAATTCGCAGGTCACGATTAATCGATCGATCGTTTCACTGGCTAGTAATCGTCCGGTGGCGGCGGGTGTGGATTGGGATTGGGCGGGAAAGGTCTTGAATGGGCAGTTAACGCAGATTCAGCAGCGGTTGACGGATGTGTTGTTGGAGAATCAGTTGTTTTCGATCGAGGCTGAGGAGCGGTTGGATCTGGTGGGTCGATCGCCTTTGAGTTCAATTCGGCAGTTGAATGTGGGACAGACGATTGAAACTTTAGATCCCGATCGGATGCTGATTGAGGTGTTTGGGCGGAAGGATATTGGTGGGAAATTGTTGATTTTGGGGCGACCGGGGGCGGGAAAGACGACGACGTTGTTGGGATTGGCGGAGCAGTTGGTGAATGGGGCGATTGCGAATCCGAAGACGTTGATTCCGGTGATTTTTGAGTTGTCGGCTTGGAAGGATGATAAGCAGAGTATTGAAGATTTTTTGATTGAGCAGTTGTATGACAATGTTGGCGGAAATCGTAAAAGTCGGATTTATGAGACTTGGTTGGAGCAGCGGGTGTTGTTGCCGTTGTTGGATGGATTGGATGAGTTGGGGATGGAACGGCAGCGAAAGTGTACGGTGAAGTTGAATGAATTTGCGAGTAATTATCCGCAGATGGTGGTGTGTTGTCGGGTGCGGGAGTTTGAGACTGTGGGGATTGATTTGGATCGGTTAAATGGGGCGATCGAACTTCAGGCGTTATCGGATCTACAGATTCAGAATTATTTGAAGACGGTGAATCGATCGGGGCTTTGGGAACAGATTGTGAATACGACTGAGATGGCGAGAATGTTGGAACCGAATGAGGATGGGGAGCCGGGATTGTTGCGGGTGCCGTTGTTTATTTCTATTGCGGCGGCAATTTATGATGAGAAGCAGGCGTTTCGGAGTAAGGGGGAGTTGTTGGAGAAGTATATCGATCGGCAGTTGAGTTTTGCGGTGCGAAAGCGCGATCGGCGGTGGAAGAAGTTGGAGGGGGGACTTGGGCGTTTAAGACGGTGGAGAAGGAGACTAACTATTTTCAATCAAAGTTATATCTAACTTCATTAGCTAATCTACTAAATAAAAAGAATATTATTGATTTGACAATTGATGAATTGCAGCCTATTGATATTGATTCAAGTAAACAAAGATGGCAATATTGGATTTTATTATTCTCAGTGTCCTTTTCTATTTCTTTTATACTCGGAGCCTATTCAATATTTGTTTCTGGGGCCGCAATATTTTTTCCTAAGGTATTATTTTTTTTAGGAATTATGGGAGGCATAATATTATCTACTGAGTCAAAAACAGATACTTCGCAGATGATTTTTTTTGTAATATCCTTTATTTTTGGGAAAATTTTTCGAGTGGAAACATCTCAACATTGGAAACATAAAAATATACCTGTTATTCATAATATATGTTTCACAAATAAATTAAAGTTGACTGTTCCAAATTTCTTGAAAATATTTCATGAATTCAAGCTGATTTTTAATTATAAAAATTTATCTAGGATTGCTCAATTATCATCAGTTTTATTTACTCCATTGCTTATCTTAGGTCACTTGATGTTGATTGAGATTTGCAAAATACTACGACTTCCAAATCAGCTTATGCATATAAAAAATATTCTTCTAGAAGTGCTTCCTATACCTGACGAGATGGAATACGCGAGGAGTAAATCAAATTACTCTCATTGGATCTCTATTGTGGTCATATCTCTAAACTATCATTCAATTATTAGTGAAATTTGGTATCTAAAGGTGATATTTTTCATTCCATACTGCTTTTTCTTACTCATAGCATGTCAAATATCTATTTTATACACTATTTTTTCAATTCCAAGATGGTTCTTTGATGAAGAGATTAAATATGAAAGCGATTCAAATGAAGGGTTGCAAGAATCTTGTAAATTTTATTTTTTATTTTTTATTTTTTCAATCCTAGCACTAGTTATTACTATTCAATTCCCTACTGTTTCTTTTGTTTCTCAATGCACGAATTATTTTTTTATTTTTTTGATGTTCGTTAATTCTATGGATTTGCTGAAGCATCTTTGTCTTCGTATCACACTTACTTTTTTCGCTCGCTCAGCCCCTTGGAACTATGCCCGTTTTCTCAACTACTGCGCCGAACGACGGCTGCTCCAGCGGATTGGCGGACGGTATCGGTTTATTCATCGGGAAGTGAGAGATCATTTTGGAAAGTTAGAACCCTGAACGCTGAAGGGGAGAGTTAAAAGATACTTCTTCATTCTCATGGGGCTTTCCAGACATTAGCTTCAGCCAAAACTCTACGCACAGACACACGAGCCGATCGATTCAACTGTAACAATCTCACAGTCACCCGCCCGATCGCACTTAATGGAACAACTTCACCTGCCTGAAACTGAAAATGCTCAGTCCACCGATCGCAGCGAGGTTGATATAATCGCACGATCTCACCATTCACCGGATCAATCGAAGCCAAATCACTTCCCTTGTACTTATTACAACTCGTACAAGCGATCGCTAAATTATCTTTATCTGTACTTCCACCATGCTTTTCAGCAATCACATGATCCACCTCATGGGAAACCAACACCGCAACCTCAGGCAATCCACAATACTCACAACAACCATTCGCTCGGTCATAAATTAGCCTTCGCAGCGCTGCCGCAACATAGCCCTTACTCATTTCGCCTTCAATTTCAATAACGCCGTTGCCTTCGCAATTTGAACAAGATGTTCGACATATTCATAATGTTGCCATGACCGTTCTTCCTGTTCATTTAAACCGATCGATCGGCTTTTCTCCAGAAGGTCCGAAATCTGATGACTCAATGCCTGAGAAGGTCGCAAAGCTAACGTCTCCTCTGCTGTAGGTAAACATGCCAGAAACTCTAGAACCTCAGACAAGCCACCAAACTCATTCGGTATCTCTGAATTCCACTCTCGTAAACCCAGTTCCAAAATTTGTGGCAACTGCGATCGCAGCGGATTTAAGCGAAGTGCCAAATCTTCAGGAATATCAACCGTAATTTGTTGCATCGGCTAAACCTACTCAATACACTCTTCAATTTTAACAGACTCTTAAACATAGAATTATCGATCTCTATCCCGGATCTGAGCATGGCAAGACGTTAACTTTGACATCGGGAATAGCCCAAGTCCAACCTCAAAAATTATTCAAATTCTTAGAAATAACTTTGATACGATCGTTCAATTTGAAAACAGTGAATTAGAAAGTATTCTCGTAATTGCATGACTTTGAGAGGCGATCGGTATGAATAGTATAGAAAACCCCTAGACTAACACTGTAGTTAATCTAAGGGAAAAGATGATTTAGATTGTTAGACCTTCCATTTAAAAATAGTCTTGCAATGCGCGCACTGTTAATGGTTTGGATTGCATAGATTCGATCGCAGCAGCCGTTGCTTTTGCCCCCGCGATCGTAGTGACGATCGGAATCTTATAGGTCAATGCCGCCCGCCGAATACTCCGACCATCAGACTGAGCTTCCTCGCCAGATGGAGTATTGATAATGAGTTGGATTTGGCTATTTTTAATCGCATCCAAAATATGGGGGCGACCCTCATGCAATTTGTACACGAGTTCAACCTCCAAACCATTTTCCTTCAAGACCGCACGGGTTCCGCTAGTGGCAACCACTTTAAACCCCAGATCAATAAAAGCTTTAGCCACCGGAATCACCAGTTGTTTATCCCGATCGTTCGTCGAAATAAACACCGCACCAGATTTAGGTAACTTTTGACCTGCACCCAATTCAGCTTTCGCATAAGCCGCCCCAAAGCTGCTATCAATCCCCATCACTTCGCCCGTCGATCGCATTTCTGGACCCAAAATAGTATCCGTTCCCGGAAACTTTTCAAAAGGCAACACGGCTTCTTTGACGGAAATGTGAGTCGGAATGATTTCGGTGGTGAAATTGAGTTCGGAGAGAGTTTTACCCGACATTACGCGGGATGCAAGTTTAGCCAACGGTTGACCGATCGCCTTCGACACAAACGGCACAGTCCTTGACGCACGGGGATTCGCTTCAATAATAAAGACCTGAGTTCCCTGCACCGCAAACTGGATATTCATCAACCCAATCACCTTCAGCGCCTTCGCCAAATCAATGGTCCAAGTGCGAATCTGAGCTAGGGCTTCATCACTCAGCGACACCGATGGCAACGAACAGGCCGAGTCCCCTGAATGAATACCCGCTTGCTCAATGTGTTCCATCACGCCGCCGATCGTCACATTCCCCTCAGCATCCGCGATCGCATCCACATCCACTTCGATCGCATTCTCTAGAAACTTATCAATCAAAATCGGGTGATCCGGTTCGACTTGCACCGCATAAACCATATAGCGTTCTAGTTCCGCGTCGGAGTAAACAATCTCCATCGCCCGTCCGCCCAACACATAACTAGGACGAACTACAACCGGATAGGTAATGCGACGGGCCACCGATCGGGCTTGTTCAAAACTGCGGGCGAGTCCGTTGGGTGGCTGTTTGATGTCCAGTTCGCGGAGGATTTTTTCAAACCGTTCCCGATCTTCCGCCGCATCAATCGAATCTGGAGAAGTTCCCCAAATTTTGGTCGGGCAATCTGGGTTTTGGTTCAAATATTCTTGCAGGGGCACCGCCAATTTCAACGGAGTTTGCCCCCCAAATTGGATAATCACGCCTTCAGGGCTTTCTGCTTCCAGAATATTCAGCACATCTTCTTTCGTCAGCGGTTCAAAATAAAGCCGATCGCTGGTGTCGTAGTCGGTCGAAACGGTTTCAGGATTTGAATTAACCATAATGGTCTCAAAACCATCGGCCTGCAATGCAAACGACGCATGACAGCAGCAATAGTCAAACTCAATGCCCTGACCAATTCGGTTGGGTCCACCGCCCAAGATCATCACCTTGCGCCGATCGGAGGGCAACACTTCCGTCTCGTCTTCATAAGTCGAATAGTAGTACGGCGTTAACGCTTCAAACTCCGCCGCGCAGGTGTCCACGGTTTTATACGCAGGAATTATGCCCAAGGACTTACGGAAGGTTCGCACATCGTCTTCACGGGTTTTGGTGGCAAACGCAAGTTGACGATCGCTGAAGCCCTGACGCTTGATATGGCGCATTTGGTCAGCCGTCAAACGGTTCAACGGCGTGAGTTTGATGAATTTTTCGGTGTTGAGAATATCTTCAAGTTTGTCTAGGAACCACGGATCAACAGAGGTCAATTCGTAGATCTCCTCAACCGTCATCCCCATCAACATCGCATGACGAATGGAAAAGACCCGATCGGGATTGGGAGTCCGCAGGTTCGATCGGATTTGTTCTAAGCTCGGCAGCCTTTCGTCTCTATCACAACCCCAACCCGCACGACCCGTTTCCAGCGATCGCAGTGCTTTCTGGAACGATTCTTGGAAGGTGCGCCCGATCGCCATCGCCTCCCCAACGGATTTCATTTGGGTCGTGAGGGTGGGAATTGAACCGGGGAATTTCTCAAAGGCAAACCGAGGAATTTTAGTGACGACATAATCGATCGTCGGCTCAAAACTCGCAGGAGTCATTTTTGTAATGTCATTGGGAATCTCATCTAGGGTATAGCCCACCGCCAACTTAGCCGCAATTTTTGCGATCGGAAATCCCGTCGCTTTTGACGCGAGGGCCGACGATCTCGATACACGCGGATTCATTTCAATCACAATCATCTCGCCCGTGTCGGGATTGACAGAAAACTGAATATTAGATCCGCCCGTCTCAACTCCGATTTCACGAATGATCTTCACCGAAGCATCCCGAAGCCGTTGATATTCTTTATCCGTCAAGGTCTGCGCTGGAGCCACCGTAATCGAGTCGCCCGTGTGAACGCCCATGGCATCGAAGTTTTCAATGGAGCAAATAATCACGACGTTATCCGCCAGATCCCGCATTACTTCTAGCTCATATTCTTTCCAGCCCAGCAATGATTTCTCGACCAAAATCTGCGACATTGGACTTGCATCCAGACCGCTTTGGGCAATTTCTTCAAATTCTTCTTGATTATAAGCAATGCCGCCGCCGCTGCCGCCCATGGTATAAGCCGGACGAATGATCAGCGGGAACGTGCCAATTTCACGACCAATGATTTTCGCTTCAGCCATGGTATGCGCCAAACCCGATGGACAAACGCCCACACCGATGCGCTCCATCGCTTCTTTAAATAGCTTGCGATCTTCGGCCATTTCGATCGCCGGAAGCTTTGCACCGATTAGTTCGACATTGTATTTTTCGAGTACGCCAGTTTTCGCCAGCGTCACAGACAAATTAAGCGCTGTTTGTCCGCCCATCGTCGGGAGCAAAGCATCAGGCCGTTCTTGACTAATAATCTGCTCCACCATTTCAGGGGTGAGCGGTTCGATGTAGGTCCGATCGGCAGTATCTGGATCCGTCATGATGGTGGCGGGATTCGAGTTCACCAACACGACTTCGTAGCCTTCATCCCGCAGTGCTTTACATGCCTGCGTTCCTGAATAATCAAACTCGCAAGCCTGTCCGATAACGATCGGTCCAGAGCCAATCAACAGGATTTTCTTGAGGTCATTACGACGAGGCATGGCAGTCTATCAACTTGAGGAGGTCAACAAAATCCCATTCATTGTAGTGGGGTTTGGTCACGCCCTGTGAGTCACAACGAAATATCCAATTTTTTACAATTCAACAAGCTCTGGAGTCAGGTTTTAGCCACCTTGTTTTGCCCAATCCAAGTGGCCAGAGCGTCAATATTCGTGAAGTCTCTCAAATTCAAAGCAAGCTGATCCAACTGCTCGATCGGTACTTTTTTCAGATCTTCAATTGTCTCCCCAGACAGCGTTCCTAATTGTTGCGCCAGCAATAGCGCGATTAAATCGACCCGGCCTTCAATCTTGCCTTCAGCCTTACCCATTCGTTCGATCGTAGAAATGTATGGCATATTTTTTTCTCGTTCGTAATTTGTGATGTCTTGCCTGAATGATTCTTCTAACTCTGGAGGTAGCGTCAAAACCCAGTCAATAAAACGGTAAAGGTCGATAATTTCTTGTTTAGACCATCCCCTTTCGTAGAGCATTATCGTGAGATTGTACTTCTGTTGCCTTCGATTTTGCTGGCGCGTTCTGCTTTTGGTGGCTTGTGCGGCGAGATGAGCTTGGACAATGATTGAAAAAGGATTATTGCTGATCTTTAATAATTCGTCTTCTTCATAGTCTAGCAACTTAGCAATCTGAAAGGAGAAGTCATGACGAGATCCTAGCGCTTTTTGCTGGAACAATTGGGGCCGCCAAGACCGATCGCCGTCGCCCAAAACTGCAAAGCTAGCCACGGGACGGCGAAACTTGTCAAACAACCGAGTTGAGTAAATGTAAACACGATCGCTGAACTTATTTTCTTTCTGTTTTGGATTTCTATATGGATTAGGACCCAGTTTTCTTGGCCGTTGCATAGATAGACCTTAACCAGCTTATCTACAATCCGCTTCCCCGTTTCTGCTTCCCGAGTCACCTGTTGAAGTTCGCCATCCAGAAAGTCAAACCCTCTATTCCAATCAATTTCGCTGTAGGCTTCAGGAAAAAAGAAGGCCATGAACTGGGGAAAGTAAGATTCTAAAATCTGCTTCCATGGAGTATCGAGGGGAGTCGTCATTGCTATTCTCGATCGTCTTTATATTTCAAATCACCGTAAAAATCTAAATTCTTCTAATTCTTAGCTGAAAACTTCTTGGTTTCCACTTGGCCAAATTTGCCCATGACAGTTGCAGGCTCTTGGTTGTAGGCGACCTTTACGGCTCCCGAATTCCCCGAGGAAATTTGGATATCTTTCTGGCCTAACCAGCTTTGGGTTGCGCCTTTCTGCATCGTCCCGTCAAATTTAACTTCCCCATCCACCACCACCTCAATCCAGCTTGAATCGCTCAGGCTAATGTCCACCTTGACTGGACCACTGGTGACGCTGGGGCTAGACGTTGGATTGGGTGTTTGACTGGGGCTGGGCGTTGGGGTTTCAGACCCGATCGGATTTGGCACGACAGAAGGCTTAGGACTGGGCTGGGCTACGATCGGCTTAGTCGATGGAGTCTGAGCATTAGTTGGCTTGACCTCTGGAGTGGGGGGTCTCAACATTGCGATCGCCGTTGCCAATAAGCCAAACCCTAATATTCCACCTAAAACTGGAAACAGCCAAGCTGGCCGATCGGTAGGTAAGCGATCGCCGCCGTTGCTCGAAGCGGTCGGGTTAGAATAGATCGAATCTTCTGGATTATAGGAAACAACCGGGCGCATCACTTTATCTGGTACAGAGGCTTTAGACAATTGATTACGAATCACATCGACCAATGGAGGCCGGGGAGGTTCTTTGATTAGGTCAACAGCGACAGGCTCGGTATTCAATGGAATTTCTTTAGCCAATGCATCACCCTCAAGCCCCACAAGCTTAGCATACCGTCGAATAAAGCCTTGAACAAAAATAGGCTCCGGTAGCTTAAAGGTTTCGCCCGCTTCCAACGCTTTCAAAATTCGCATAGGAATAAAGGTTTTTGTGGCAATCTCCTCCAATGAAATACCTTGAGCTTCCCGAGCTTGAACGAGTTGCTGAGCAACGCTTCTAAGCTTTTCTGCTGATGAAGTATCCACAATTCCCTTCTCCTAATACCAAGCCAAAACACATGTTTCTAGGTAATGGTTTCAGGTAAATTCTCACCCTTAAACCATTACCTATCCATGGGTATCAAGCGTACTACATTCCTTCACTTAGGGAGTCACCGAGTTAATAAATACAATGTAAATCAATGCATTAAATTCTCTGAATTAAATACCAAGCCATTCATTCATTAGTTCTGGCTGTTTTTTTGGTGCAAAGACTTTAATGGCGTGATATCCAACTTTTTCCCGGAGTCGATAAATTTGTTTAATGGGTAAATTCATCCGTTCAGCAATCACTTCCTGAGTATTGCCTTGTAAATACAACCGCAGCCACTGAGTTGCATCTGGCCCAACTTTTTCATCTAAATACAGCACTAAGCTTGACACGACTGCCGATCGGGCTTCTTGCTGTTGAGCTTGAGCCTCAGCTTCTTGATAATCAGCAACTGCGCTGGCATCTAATAGGTTAACGGCTCCTTCCCCCTCGTCACTCAGACCCATCTCATCGGAAACTAGTCGAATAAAGTCATTGCTAGGCACTTGCGTCATGCCGCCACGCTGACTTCGTTTAAGATAGTTGACAAACCGATACATCAGTAACGGCTGATTTCGTACGGGCCGCAAACAATATTCTTCAGTCGTCGCCATCATCAACGCATTCCGCAATCGCCCATCTATCGTGCATTTTCCAATCCAAGCGGTTTGCTGCTGAAGGTAAGCATCTTGCTGCATCAGTTCTTGAATGACTTCTTGAAGCACATCCACCACCGTGCGTGCCCGATCGCGAGATAAGGCAATCCAGGTTTGAATTTTGTTGCGAATCAGGAATATGCCACTGAGGCGTTGAAGTAAGTTTCGGTAGGATTTATCCGGAGGAGTATTGAGGTATCGATCGCGCAAAATCCGATAGCGGAAGTCCATCGCATTTTTAAGAATATTAAGTTGAGCGTTGGAAAGATCGCTGTAACGAGTGCGATCGTTACCTACCAACCACTCGACGATCGCATTATGATGATTCACCGCCGCAGGAAGTTCAGCGATTAGCCTAATGTGCCACTGACTCGAAAACTGATCCATGAGGACTCGAATGGCATCATTGGTATCGGATCCGATCTGCGTAGGTGCAATAAGGGGAGTGTCCTGAAGCTTCATAATAAAATTTTCCTTAAAATCAAGTTCCGCAGACAATCGAGGCAGGAACGATCAATTGAACAATTTGAGTATTTTGTGTATCTCCATATCTTAATGTGCCCAAATATCGCCAGTTTTGTGGCCGGAAGAAGACTGATTTAAACCCTACTTCTTAGTTTATCAAAGTACCTGGTCTATCAAAGCCCTCTCCCAGATTTGTTTCAGTTTTGTGTCACTTTCAGCTCATGGCACTTATGCAGTTACTGAGTTCCATATAGTTATGCCATGTAGTTATGGAGTTGTTATCTAATGGTATGACCTGATTATTCACCCATGACGTTTCAAGTGCCAAGCCCAAGCGTGGGTCAAGATGGTCTTTAGATCAGCATATTGAGGATCCCAGCCCAAAACTTGACGGGCACGATCGCCACTACCAACCAGAGCAGGAGGATCGCCTACCCGACGAGGATTTTCGATGGCGATGATTTCGCGGCCTGTCACGGTGCGGGCGGTTTCGATCACCTCTTTAACAGAGAACCCGCTGCCGTTGCCCAGGTTAAACCGATCGCTTTTCCCGCCTTGCATCAAATATTCCAATCCTTGGACATGGGCCTGAGCCAAATCGGTCACATGGATATAGTCACGAATACAGGTGCCATCGGGAGTGTCATAGTCGGTTCCAAAAATAGAGACCGACGGAATCCGACCCAGGGCGGCAAATAAAACTAACGGAATCAGATGGGTTTCGGGATCGTGTGCCTCTCCGAGTTGACCTTGGGGATCGGCCCCGGCAGCATTGAAGTAGCGGAATGCAACCGATCGTAGATCATAGGCATGGTCGAAGTCGACCAGAATTCGCTCGACCATCAACTTCGTTGCGCCGTAGGGATTAATGGGGTTTTGAGAGTGGTCTTCGGGGATGGGGACAATGGTGGGAATGCCGTAGGTGGCACAGGTGGAAGAGAAGATGAATTTTTTGATACCCGCATCGTTCATGGCTTCCAAAAGCGTCAGGGTACCGACAACATTGTTTCGGTAATACTTATCGGGCTGGGTAACGGATTCGCCAACGTAAGCATAGGCCGCGAAGTGCATTACAGCATCAAAGGTATGTTTTTTAAACAATGAATCCAGACAGGAACGATCGTTCGTATCGCCCACAACCAGCTCCAGCTTCAGGACATCTTTGACAATGGGAGCATGACCATAGACGAGACTATCAAGCACTATGACCTCATAACCCGCCGAGGTCAGGGCAAGTGCAGCATGGGAACCAATGTAACCCGCTCCGCCTGTAACGAGAATTTTTCCTTTGGACGGGGCTAAACTGGTGGGGGAAGTTGGTTGCACGATGTCAAGTCTCCAGGAGTTAGGTGAGCGGTAAATTAGAGGGTGTTTGAAAAGTCGGAATCAATGTAAAAAAGTTCTACGACTATAGGCGGGAAGTACTCACAATACAGCCCCGCAGAACATATTACCGAAGCGGTGGGTCGTCGAACGAACGTTGGGTTGGCTGATGAACTATCGTCGTCTAGTCTCAGCCTATGAGTTCTTAACTGAGTCCGAGGAAGCGATGATTACTTGGCAATGATTCATAAGATCCATAAATTCATAAGATTCATAATCCATAATATGTTGCGGCGGTTAGCGTAAATCTACGCTCTCTCAGACTTTTCACACACACTCTTAGATTATAAATCTAGTGTAAACCGACTTGATAACGACTAAACCGATCGGCTACGGTTTGATAGTGTTGACTCATAAATCCATGGAGATTTAGCAAATGGCATTATTAACGATCCGTAATCTTTTGACTGCTGTACTTTTCACGTTGCCGACCTTCGCTGTCGGAGTTCAGGCGGCTCAGGCGGAGGATCTGGTCTTCACCTTGTACAACAAAACTTCTAGCACTTTGACTCAGTTCTATGTCGAACCTACGAGTTCTAGCACTTGGGGTGAAAACATCTTGAGTGAGAATATTGCCCCTGGGGAGTCAGCAGCTGTCACTATTGCAGATGGTAAGACAACTTGTAAATATGGGATTCGAGGCCAATTTAAAGATGGAGCCGTGGTTGAACGCGACAGCCTTAACCTTTGCGAATTGGGTTCCTATACGTACACCGAATAAGTGGCGATATGCCGAGTAATTAATCACGTTTGATGTTCATTATTGATTTTAGAAAAACCCTGCTTAATGTGGGGTTTTCGTTTTTTTAGAAGAATGGCAAAGTATTTTAAAAGGGTAGAAACTGGTTTCTCGAAAAATGGTTATGACGCAAGTATCTGATGGATTCAGTCCTAAAGAACTGCGAGAAAACTTCTGCAACTGTAAAAATCTTGAGTACAATCCAGTCTCCTGGGTTATGTCATCGTCACGAACCCATTACAGACAAGGTCTTCACAGCTACTGAAGGGATTCGCCCCATGGTTTTATTGGTCACAGATGTTTTTTTACTGTTAACGCAGGTTCTACTTTGGATATTGGTTGGTCTTGCCGCTAGATTTGTTCTTCTAAAAGCGTTGCCTAAAGCATTTCTCGGAGGATTAGTCTTAGTTCTTTTGGTTGCCGTGACGGCGATGACGTTTTTCAACGGATCGCCATCTACTGGTCTACTGGGCGATCTTTGGCAGATTATCTCGGTGGTTTTCAATCCCTATGGATTGATTTTGGTGCTGCTGTGTGTGGTTTGGCGAGATGTGGAGAATGGGGCGAAGTTCAACAAAGTTTTGTTGCGGGTTGGGGTCGCATCGTTGTTGGTGTTCAGTTTGCCGCTGGTTGCCAATTTTCTGGCCCAGCGCACTGAAATGGAAGCAGTCCAAATTATGCAGCCGAATATTGCCGCACTCCCTGGCGGTGCACGACGTGTAATTGTGCTTTTAGGTCAGAATACAACCCGGTTAAAGCTTAGCCCTCGGGTCGAGAGTGCGCCGCCTGTTAAAAAGCCTGAGCGCAATGGATTTTTGCCACCGCCTGAGCCGATTTCCCAGGGACGTTTAGCCTTATTGGCTAGTTTGCCCGTTCAATTGACTGAACAGGGCGATCGGATTTTAGGTGCAGCCCAAATGTTCAATTCTGAGCGAGGAAATAATCCACTTTTGATTGTCAGCGCAGGTCCGCGTCTGGAGCGCAGGGAAAAAGGTGAGAAAAAAGAGGATATTTCTGAAACGGCGGACATTACGAAGCTGCTTCAAACACAATTTGGTATTCCAGGCTCGGCAATAATTGCGGACTCCAATAGCCGATCGGTGATTGAGACCGCCCAGAATGTTCGTAAGATTTTAGAGGATAGGAACATTAACTATGGCAACCAAATCATGGTCGTTACCTCCGCGATCGAGGCTAGTCGCACGGCGTTGACCTTTGGTAAGGAACTTGCACCGGATGGTCAAGGCGTCACGATTATTTCCCGACCTACCGATTTCTATACGATTCCGCCCAAATCTACGTTGGAAACTCAGCTCAAGGGAAAAGATGTGATTGAGCGCAACTTCATGGTCTCTGATCTGATACCTACTGTAGATTCACTTCAGTTGAGTACCAAGGTCTTGAATGAGGCACTAACATCACTTTATTACTTCCTTCGGGGCTGGATTCGTCCGCTCAGAGCAGGTTAGGAAAAATTAAATTAAATTGAGCTACACCATTATTCGGTGGCCAATTATAAAAGGTATACAAGGGGATGCGATCGTGTCCTCTTTTTTTGCTCTTGGGCAAGATAGGCAGGATAATTCGCAAATGACAATAGTGTATCCCTTAAAGTCGAGTCTGTGAATGAACTCGATATACTCACCCATGTTGATAACTCAGACTATTTTGTTGGAGATTCTTGTGGATAACAGTACGTTGCAATCGTTGTTGAAAGGTGGACTAGACCTGTTGCCTAAGTTTTTTTGGGCTATGGTGCTACTGTTTTTTACCCGCATTGCTGCCCAGTTTGCCCAAAGTCTAAGCCGTCAAGTTTTGACCAAGGTTGCGCCGACGCTGCAAAAGTTTTCGCTGCAAATGATCGGCATATTAATTTGGCTTGTGGGCGGTGTGGCGGCGATGAATTTGGTCGGGATTGAAACCACAACGTTGGTAACAATTGTCGGGGCGGCAGGCTTGGCAGTGGGCTTGGCATTGCAGAGTAGTCTGTCCCATTTTGCGGCAGGCATTATGTTGATTAGTTTTCGACCGTTTGAAGTGGGCGATTCGATCGAGGGTAGTGGTGTATCGGGGATGGTAGATAGTATTGGATTATTTTCAACGGCGATCGTGACGGGCGACAATACCCGCATTATTGTTCCGAATAATAATCTCTTTAGTGGAACGCTTAAAAATTTTACCGTTATGGGAACGCGGCGTGTGGAGGTGAAGGTAGATATTCAGGATCGCCCTTTGAAGCCTACAGTCCAAGCCTTAATGACTATTGTCGAACATCATCCTAAGGTTCTGACCACTCCAAAACCCACGCATCAGCTTTTAAGTTTGACCCAGGGTGAACGAATGATTATTGTGCTGCGGCCTTGGTGTCAAGCGGAGGATTACGATCGGGTCAAGGGAGATTTGATGGTGAGCTTAAAGGAATATTTGAGCTAGACTCTAAGGGTTTAAGACACAATTATTTCGGTAGTCCATGGTGATCTTGTATTGGTGTTTGGTGGCAGTGATGGGGTTAGGAATTGTGGGAGCATTTTTACCCGGTATTCCTGGCACAAGTTTGATTGTTGCGGCCATTGTGGGTTGGGGGTTAGCAACTCAGAATTTTTCACTCCTGGCTTGGCCGATCGGGTGTGCTGTGGTGGTATTTTTGTTTGGATTTGTTATTGATTTCCTAGCTGGCTATTTAGGGGCAAAACAAGTAGGTGCTAGTAATTCCGGGCAAATCGGAGCGGTTGTGGGAATGGTGGCTGGGTTCTTTGGGTTGATTCCGGCCTTGCCCATTGGTGGGCCACTTTTGGGGTTGCTAATTGGTCCATTAGTTGGGGCTATTGTTGGGGAATATATTTACTGTAAGGATCTGAAGCAGTCCGTTAAGGCGGGAGTTGGTATTGTGGTGGGTTCGGTTTTGGGAAATCTTTTTCAAGGCATTTTGGCAATCGTTCCTGTTGTTGTTTTTCTGGCGACTACTTGGAACAGTGCGGCTCCATTAAACTTACCGTTCTAATTTTATAAATTAGCTATTTTCTGGGAGAATAGACGCGTCGGTAGTTTTTGAAGATTATGGGCACACTGAAACCATATAAAAATGCCTCCGTTCATTTGGGGTTAAGTTAATTTTCAGTCAGAATTTAGTCACCCTCTTCATCTACTTATCAGTCATTGGGAGATTCGTTGTGCAAGCGACCGAGCAACAGCAGCAGATTTTACGGTTCTTTATTGAAGAAGCGAAAGAACACTTAGATACAATTGAGCAAGGAATTTTGCATTTGGAAGCAACCATCGCAGACAATGACGCGATGAATCATCTCTTTCGGGCTGCCCATTCTATTAAGGGTGGTGCGGCGATGTTGGGGTTTGATAGCATTCATAAGACAGGTCATTATCTTGAAGATTATTTCAAATTAATCAAAGACCATCCCCTGAAGGTCGATCGTAAGCTTGAGGATCTGTTTCTTAAAGGATTTGATGCATTGAAGGATCTAGTTGAGGCATTGCAAGGTCCCTATGGATTGCGGCCTGAAGATGGGGATTTGGCATTGCAACGATCGGTGCCAGTATTTAAGGCGTTGGGCGATTATTTAAAAATTCTGATTCGGGCGTCCAGACCCGGTGCAAGGCTCCCTGGAAATGTTAATCCGGCAACAGCGCAAGTTCAGAATATTCTGAAAATGATGCTGAAATTGTTTAAGCAAGGCGATAATCCAAAATCTCGTCAACAGTTATCCATGCTTTGCACTAAGCTTGCAGTTTTGAATAAGACCTCAAAGCCTTGGATTAATTTGCTTCAGATTTGCCAACGAGCAATAGCGAATCCAAAGTCATCGTTTGCGGCACTCGCTCCGGTGATTATTAAAGAGCTAAAGGTCAGCAGTGAATTGGTGATTGCGGGTCGTAGTGTTGAGGTGTTCCCGAGTATGGCGCTTCAACGGTTGATTGCGTCTTCTGCTCCTGACAGTGCGATCGCCCAAACTCTTGGAAGATCGACAGAACTAAGAGAATCATCTGTCGGAGTTGCGACTCGTCGTCAAATTACCATCCCTTCGGATCCCAAGGGTGCAGCCCGGAGTTTATTGGATCAGTTTAACAAGGCAGAGTTAATTCAGATTGCTGAGTTCTTAATGAAAGCGATTCAATAGATTTAACGATCAAATTAGGTTAACTATTGAATGATTAGAAGATTCTATTTTGGGGTCTTCTTTTTATTAAATTACCTAATTCATAAATCTCCTCTAATCTCTATTTTAGGTATTTGTGATTTAAAATTTATTGCTATGTTTATGGATCAATATAATAATCTTATTTAATCGATATTGCCAAAACTAACAGAATCTTTATTGTCAAACTTCTTACCATAACGATCGAATCACAGTTTATATCATAGTTAATCAATTTATACATAAAATCAAACGGTAGTCATCTAGACTATTTAAAAGGGGAACGCACCGATTCCAATATCCTAGCTAAATAGGGGGATTAAATCCATGAAATTAATTATCACAATCAGTATTTTGATTTTAGTTGGCATTGGAATTACGATCGTTTATGGTAAGTATCAATGGCAGATAGATACTGTTAGTCTTCGTGCTAAGTTTACCCGTGGAAGACAAATACTTCAGCCTAAATTTTACAATCAAACGGAGCTTGAAGGTCTCCCCGCACCTGTGCAGCGATTTTTTCGGAAAGTGCTGAAAGATGGGCAATCCTTGATTGAATCAGCGAAACTTTCACAAAAAGGACAGTTTAATATGAGTGAGACCGAAGTGAAGTGGAATCCATTTACCGCCACTCAAATTGCGATCGCTCAACCTCCTGGTTTTGATTGGGATGGACATATCCAAATAGTTCCCGGACTAAATGCCTTCGTTCACGACACCTATCGATCGGGAGTAGGTAATTTACACGCCTCATTACTCGGTCTATTCACCGTTGCAGAAATGCATGATACCCCTGAGCTAAACCAAGGCGAGTTGATGCGATTCTTTGCCGAAGCTGCCTGGTATCCCACCGCTCTGTTACCCAGTCAGGGAGTACACTGGACAGCCATTGATAACAACTCTGCGCGGGGGACGCTGACCGATGGTAAAACAACAGTATCGATCGTATTTTGGTTCAATTCTGAAGGAACGATTGATACTTTTCAGGCTGATGCGCGTTATGGCACATTTAACGGCAAACTATCGGCAATGCCTTGGATTGGTCGGCTTTGGAACTATGCCCTGCGGGATGGGATGTATATTCCCTTAAACGGCGAAGTGGGATGGAGACGCCCAGAAGGAACTTGGCTATATTACAAAGGTCAAATTACAGAAATTGAATATGAATTTGCATCATGAAATTCGACGGTAGACAATTGGAGTGCAAGGGTGAATCTTTCCACTACACGATCGAGAAAGCAATTTATAAATAATCGGCAAATTCTATTAAGCAAACGCAGATTCCGAATGCTTCTATTACTATCACAACATAGAAGGGATTGCCAGTCGATATTACATGGAACCGATTGGCTAATCATGCACCACTTCGGAAGCCATATAACAAAGCGTTCCACCAAAGCGGCAATCGGTGAGGAGCTTGAAGAATAAATTAATGAATTGCTCGGTAAATATAGCAATCCGATGTGATTTGTGAGAGTCTATGCAGATTAGACCTTTCCTACGACTAAACTTATGCTAAAGGAACTAATTTCCTTTATTAAGTCCAACCCAGATCCCCGTGAATTAAAGCGCGCCCTAGCCGTACAAATGTGGCTCAATGGCTATAAGCACTCTGAAATTCAAGAGAGCCTGTCCGTCAGTTCAGGGTTCATCACGAAGTGGACCCAACGCCATAACCGACTCGAATTGTCAGGACTAAAGCTCGGTTATCGTGGTTCTAGTGGTTATCTGACTGCCGACCAAAAAGCCGAAACCCTCAGTTGGATTAAAGCGCAAAACCACTGGCACCTTCCAGACCTCCAAGCCTATCTCGAAGACCAGTATACGGTCGTCTTCCAATCCAAGCAAAGCTATTACGATTTGTTCTCTGATGCGGGATTAAGTTAAGAGTCAGAAAGTTAATCCTAAGACTGACCTAGAACAAGTTAAAAAAACAGAAGACCTAACGGATTGCTTGGAAACCAGGCGTCCAGAGATTGAATCAGGGCGATTGAGGGTATTTTTCCAAGATGAATGTCACTTGCTTTGAGGTGATGCCTGCGGGTATGCCTGCGGACCGAGGGATAAGCGGCTTGAAATTCCCATGAAAAATGAACGAGAACCTCAAACCTACTTTGGGGCCTTGGAGCTGGCCGCAGGGCATTGCTTAGTCCAACGCTATCCAAGAGGAAACGGCGAACAGACAGTGGAGTATCTCCAATACCTGATGAGTCAATGCCCAACGCAGCGTTTTGCGTTGATTTGGGATGGAGAGTCCTATCATCATTAGGAGGTCAAAGCATTTCTTGGTTCTGTGAACGACGGATTAGCAGAAGCGGATTGGAAGATCACGCTACTTCATTCAATTTGCGCCTAATAACCCGACTCAAAATCCGATTGAGGATGTCTGGCTAGCGGCTAAAACCTGGCTCTGAAGCTGTTGGCATCAGGGTAAAACGTTTGATGCTGTCAAGATTCTATTTGAGTTAGCAACACATTATCAAATCTTTGATTTTTCTAAACTGCATCGCCTTGGTAGATTTTCATTAATCAATTAGGATTGCTATAT
>JANXWB010000038.1 GCA_025351345.1 Synechococcales cyanobacterium GL140_1_metabat_312 | reverse complement strand
ATCGCAGTTTTGCCAATGCCAGAAAATCCGGCTATCAGCATCAGTTCTGAATCACCTTGAGCCACTCTGTCAAATGCATTCAATAACGTTTTTACTTCATTCTCGCGGCCATAGAGCTTTTCAGGAATCAGGAACCGATCGCTCACATCCCGTTGTCCCAATTCAAACGCTAAAACTTCGCCCGTTTCTTGCCATTGAGTCAAACATTGCTGTAAATCATATTTCAATCCGATCGCGCTTTGATAGCGATCTTCGGCATTTTTTGCCATTAATTTGGCTACGATCGCCGCCACCATTTCAGGAATGGCAGAATTCACCTGATTCAGAGGAACAGGGGTTTTGGCAATATGGCAATGGACTAGTTCTAATGGATCCTCCGATATAAATGGTAAGCTCCCACTGAGTAATTGATAGAGAGTCACGCCTAAAGCATAGAAATCAGCCCGATAGTCAATGCCTCGATTCATTCGTCCGGTTTGTTCTGGAGCCAGATAGGCCAAAGTCCCTTCCAGAATATTTGGGCTTTGAATTTCCTGTGTCTCCTTAGATAACAAGGACGCAATATTAAAGTCGATCAGTTTGACTTGTTTTGTCTCAGGTGAAATCAGAATATTGTCTGGTTTTATATCTTTATGCACCACCTGATGTTGACAAAGACCATGGAGAATATCAGCCAGTTGTAGGGCGATCGTCAATACATCTACTAGGTCTAATGCCTTTTGTTGAGTATAGTTGTTTAGGGAAACCCCATCCCAATCTTCCATCACCAGCGCATAGCCACTCCCGAGTGGTTCCAATGTCAACGGTTGGATAATGCCAGGAATGGGGAGATTTTTGGAGTTCTCGTTAGTGATACATCGCATAATCGTATACTGATTACGAAATTGTACCAATTCACCAAAACTAGGATGTGCCTGCCGCAACACCTTAATCACTACCGGGCGCTGAAAATCAGTCTGTACTGCTCGATAGACCGCTGTTCGAGTCCCCATATAGAGTCTCTCAGTGATGATATATCCAGAAATATCAGGCCATGAGTCAGAAGTAAGGCTGATTAGACTTCCCATAGAATTGAGTGAGGTTTCCAAGTCAATTAAGCGGACTTATATAGGAGTCCCTTATATTACGACAATCGAACTATGGAGATAGTGTAGCAATCTTTTCCGAATTCTTGAAACCCGTCACTCTCCTGAGTAATGTGAACCCTAACTTGCCCAAGAGCTATCTTTCAATGGTATCAATGATGGCGATCGGAATTTCGGGGAGTTGCCAATAGCTGTTGTGAGCTGTTCCACCATACAAAACTGAGACAATGGTAGATCGGCTCAGGGCCATTAGTTTTTCGCTCCAAGCATTGCTTTTAACTAATATATCGCGAACGTTAACGCTTTGCTCTCCAGTTTCAGGGGCACTATTAAAAAATTGGGCCGTAATGCCTTCAAGGGGATAGGCGATCGGGTCGGCTGGATGAAGATAATTATTCCAAGGCAAGGCTTTTCCAGTGCCTAATCGCAAGGTTTGAAGGAACGATCGTAAGTTCGGCGCGATGTCATGACTATTCAATTCTCCCGTATTCATCAGATTGAACAGCGCAATGGGAGATCCCATCGTGTGAATGCTGCCGAGTTTGAGTCCTATGCCTGGACTTTTGCCCAACCCAAACAATGCATCCCGAATTTGCTGCACATTCTCCCAAGTATTTGGATCTACCGCTTTAAAGTCCTGATTTGTCCACCGTTTTGCAAACAAAATATCCAATAAAATTACCGTGCCCCAACTGTGGGTCACTAAATGCAAGCGATCGCCTGGATGTATATTCTTTAGCAATGTCAATGCATTTTTATAAATACAGTCCACAACTTCCGCCCCAATGGATCGGCTTAAGTACAGCGCTCCATCCCCAACAAAGTTTAAAATCTCCTGTTCCCGAAAATCTCGAAACCACAAATCATTCCAAACCTTCGATCGTCGCAATCCGTCCTGCAACTGATTGAGCGCTGGTTCCCCACATTTGCCCCAAAAACAAGGCACTGAAACCAGATTCCGCTCAGAGCTTTTGATTTTGGCCTTAATGGGACCAAAGATTGACTGGGTATTCTTATGAAAATCGTCTTCAGAACGGGATTTTACGCCATGAACAAACAGGACATAATCGGTTGGTGTGGAAGTTGAGATGGAGGTTGTCATAGTGCAGGGCGATCCCACAGGGGCGATCGGATAGAGGTTTTACATAGTGCAATAAATAATGCTTCACCGTCTAGAATAGCCATTCCGATCGAAATTGAGTCACGGCGATCGAAATATTTTTATTCTTATCGCTAATTATCGCAACAAGAACCCCAGTCCAAACAACAATCCACACCAAAAATGCACTTCGACGGCCACCAATCGACAGAAGGTTAGTTTCTGTGGTTGATCGTAGTTATTTAATACGAGTTTACAAAGACGGTTGGCTACTGGAATACTGCCATAACTCAGTAGTACCAAGGGCGGAAATACCTGCATTAGGACCCCAAGGCCCACAGCCGCATAGACACTCCCACAAATCCAAGGTAATAGCTTTGCCGATCGTTCACTGCCCAATTGCACAACGGGAGAACGTTTTCCGATCGCGGCATCATCTTTAACTTGATTGAAATGAGAGCAAAACAAAATTAAACTTGTAATTACTCCGACAATTACGGAGGCCAATAGATTTGTTTGTGAATAGGTTTGCGTTTGGCTGTAATAACTAGCCGACATTGCCAAGGGTCCAAAGGCAAAGAAACATAAAATTTCGCCTAATCCTTTATAGCTCAAGCGAAACGGTGGGCCTTGGTAAATGTAACCAATTATGCAACAGGCTAATACTAATTGAATGACCGTCCAATCTTTTTGGGCCAATGCGATCGTGCCAATGCCCAGTAATCCCAGACCTAAACAAGCATTACTAATCCAAAAAATCAGTGATTTCTTTCCCGTAATATTGACGACGGAATTGAATTTATTTACATCTACGCCCGTTTCTGAATCAAAGACATCATTGCTGAGATTTTCCCAAGCCAAAATCAAAATTGCTGATAGCAAGAACAGTGCAAATACGCCAATCTTGAATTGTCCAGTTTGAGCATAGGCGATCGCACTTCCCACCCAAATGGGCATGACGGCCACACTGTACATGGGTGGTTTGATGGCAGCCCACCAGAGTTTTCGAGGACTCATGACCGGAGGTGGATTGACGGTGAAATCGGTGGTGGATGTGCTTTTGATGAGGGATTGACTCGTCATTTCAGAATACCTATGCTCAAGCTTTTGATCGGTGACTGCGTTCTTCTTAGTTTCTCATCGGATATTGCCAGGGATAGCTGACCATTATAAAAACGTTACAAGCTGTGCGATCGTCCTACAATGGAAATTCAGAAGAAATCCAGACGGAAGTTGGGCTGAATTTGAGTGTGGTTTATTTTTTTAGCAGGTCGATCGGGTGGAGCTTTTTCGGGACAATTGGTCATATCTTAAAGTTGAGATGAGTTGGTTAGAACGAATTTTGTTGAATGCCGTGGCAAAAGCTCGAATCCAAGAAGCGAAACTCAACCGTCATGCCAAAACCAACGCCGATCGGGCTACTCGGGATTGGTGGGAAGGCATAGTTAGTTTTGAGAAGGTGGGCTACGATTCGCCGCCGCCTGCCCGCCGTGTAAATTCAGATCAGTCCTATCAACAACAACTTGATAGCCGAATCAAGCAGTCCCAAGCTGCCGGAATTGAGCTGATGTTGCCGAGGCTTTGCGATCGGTATCATCTATCTTTATTTGAACGACAAACGATACTCTTGGCGATCGCGCCAGAAATTCATCGGCGATATGGTGAACTCTGTGGCTATTTGGCGGGAAGTGCAGGATTGCCAACGGTGGATTTGACATTGCGATTATTTTGTCGAGATGACTTGGCTTGGCGACAAGGACGATCGCAGCTTTTGACAGGGGCACTAGTGACGGAAGGTTTTTTGTTGCCTGTGAAATCTTCAGCCTCTTCAGCACAATCGTTTCTTCAGCAGCCATTAAAGCTGAATCCACATTTAGTTAGTGATTTGCTCAGTGATTTAGTTGGTGATGTAGGCGTGTTGGAGCGAAGATTTGAGGGATGTTCTGATCGGGTAGTGACTATATCCATTGTTCGGCCTATTGTCTTGGGCGAGACATTGCTGCCGACAAAATTAAAAACTCAGATGACGCGCCTTATGACAAAACTAAAAACGATCGTGTCTTCACAGGCATTGATAGTGACTGGACTCGATCGGCTCTTGATTGAACCGGATGATTGGTCAACTTTCTATGGAACGATCGCTCAAAAAATGGCTATGCAACCGGAACAAATCGATTTGGATTCTTTGGATTTACGATCGATTCTGACGCGTTGGCCAAGCTCAATACCGATCGAAACTACGATTGAACCGTCGAATACTTCTAAACTGTTAGTGATTCGATCGGCCCAAGTTCTTCTCAGTCGTCATAGTTTTTTGAGTCGTGTTGAAAAGATGAAATTCATAACTCAGGTTCGATCGATTTATAAATTAGTTGTACTAGAGTTGCCTTATCCTATGGCGATTGAACAAGTGTGGCGATCGTGGATTTTAGATAGTATTAGTCTTCCGATCGAGAATCGAAAATAAAATCTGAATATTTAATACGATTGATACTTGAATACGATCGCTCAACTATTAACTATGTTCAATTAACATTCAATATATCTGTGAATTAAATGATTTAAAACCTATTTGTTCTATTCATTTATATTTTTTCTATCTAAAAGTCGTCACCCTCTTCTTGATCGACCACCCCATCTGGCTCAGAGATCGATCGGTTCTCTTCAAGATCCAACTCTGCTTCAAAGGCAAGTTCATCCGACAACCGTTCATCAGAAAGCAATCCTTCAATTACCTCAGGAATTTCCCCATCTTCTGGCACTACTACCGTTTCTTCTGACTCGACTTCTAAATCAGCTTCAAAATCAGCTTCAGCTTTCGCCTTTGCAAATGGATCAAAGCCTGCTTGAAGTTGATTAAGTTGAAAATATTGCCGAAACTTTTCTGTGACCTGTAGCCAATACGATCGCCCGTCCGATCGTCGTCGTTTCCGTACAAAACCCTGTTCCACTAATTCCTGTACCTGATGATAGGCGGTTGAGCCACGTAAATTGATTAAGTCTGTTTGTAGAAGTGGTCCTCTCATGGCAATTACCGCCAACGTTCGCAACGCGCCCACTCCAATATCTGCGGGAATAATCTGCTGTACCATCCCGTGGTAGTCCGTGCGCAACTGCAACACATAGCCCTCATCTAGCTCTGCGACTTCCAATGCCGTGTCTCGGTGGGAAAAGTCAGCCATCAATTCCAGCAGCCCTTCTTCTGCTTCATCACGATCGCACCGCGCAAATTCGGCAATCTCCGTTAAGGTCAACGGTTGAGCCTTGAGATAAAGAATCGATTCAATAGTGCAAGAAATTCGGGACATGATGCGGGCAGCGGCTGTGGCGATTCTAGGACATGGAGGAAAACAGGAAAATGATTTTGGTTTTTTATTCTAGACTGCAATGGCCCGATCGCTACAATTCATTCCTGCCTAATCTGTTAAATATCTAGTTTTTGTTGAGAGTTTTCGACAAATTAGCGATGATAAGCACGACAGGTATGATTTGGTTTACCGATATGGATACGACCATTTTTGATAATTTGTATCGATTGACAACTAGGACAAATTAGCATTGGCTATGGCTGTATTTTGACTCTTTAGTTCTTTTACATCCTTACATCTTTAAAACTACCGCTCTACTAGATTTTACACCTATGGCAGATTTGGAAACTCGGTTAAGCCAGAATTAACAATTCAGTGATTCAGATTCTATCGGGAATTGAGGAATATGCTGAACTTTCTAGTCTGTTTATCAGAATTTTGATTAGTAGTGGGAAATTTCTTGCCTAAATTATTAGTTAGATTGATAATAGTTGCTGTTTTGGTTCATGCTGCATAATAAACTTGGACTAATCGTTTATATTGATGCGATCGCGGATGGAAATAGTGTCCAGCAGCCGAAACCCGCCCCCGATCGCCTTTTTATAGAACCCATTTGACATCCTAATCAGAGGCTGAAAGCCGCTTTATCATTAGCCTAACAAAACAGAGGTTCATTTTGGTCATCGCATTTCCTAATGTTCTTTCATAATTCTTTACCAATATCTTGCAGCGTTCCACCCATGCATTCGACCGTTCAACTACCCAACGTGCAATGGCTGGGATAAATCCTGACTTTCCTTGTTCTTTTTAGTGCAACAGACAAGATGACGGACCGATTGCTTGAATTACGTAAGGCTGGCCAACCGCCTCAGACCTTGAGATTGATTGAATTGTCAAAGAGAAAAGGCTGTTACCGATATCTCACCTCCGTTCTTGACCCAAAGATATTGCCACCTTATGTTGTGATTGATCTGTATGGTCGTCGGTGGAAGGTGGAAGAGGCTTTTCTAGTGGTCAACCGTTTGCTGGGCTTATCTTATCTTTGGACCGA
>JANXWB010000037.1 GCA_025351345.1 Synechococcales cyanobacterium GL140_1_metabat_312 | reverse complement strand
CCTGTAGCTCATTTTCATGATGTCAAACCTTACCCAGGACCTTAGTATTCTGAATTTAGCTCATTAGACTAATTTCCGACAGCATCTATTATTCTGAGTATACTAAATTTTATTGATTATCCTAATTTCCGATAATGTCTATTAAACAAAAACTGACCACAACATTGAAGGTAGAAAAGCCCTGATCGATCGGACCAGAAATGTCGTGGAGGACGCTCTGAACCGAGTCAGCGATCGTATTATTTATTATTTCCGTCGATGTTCACCTTAACAATCAGAACAGCGATCGTTGCTATGACGGAGAAAGGTTAACCAAATCCTTTCGGATGTAAAACAAAATAAATTAGAGACCCAAAGGAGTCCCAAATAAACCAAATGGTAGTTAAGGTATAACAACGTTCTGTGAGGAACCCAAAATGAATGAGCAAAAACTTGTAGACACCGCAAGGATGTTGGTCGCTAACGATAAGGGTCTGCTGGCAATGGATGAGAGCATTCCCACCTGCAACAAACGCTTTGCTAAATTGGGTATTCCTCAAACAGAGGAGTATCGACATGCTTATCGAGAGTTACTTATCACGACACCCGGTCTCGGCGAGTTCATCAGTGGCGCGATCCTCTACGATGAGACGATCCGTCAGCAAAAAAAAGATGGCACACCCTTTTTACAAGTGATCACTGAAGCGGGAATCATTCCTGGAATCAAGGTGGATATGGGAACCCAGGCGCTGGCAGGTCATCCCGGCGAAACCATTACCGAAGGTTTAGATGGCTTGCGCGATCGCCTTCAGGAATATGCTCAGATGGGTGCGCGCTTTGCCAAGTGGCGGGCGGTGCTGACGATCGGCACGGACATTCCTAGCCAAGGCTGCATTGAAGCAAATGCACAGAATTTAGCTTGTTATGCGGCGTTGTGTCAGGAAGCGGGACTAGTTCCTATGGTTGAGCCGGAAGTGATGATGGAGGGCGACAATTCCCTAGAGGAATCGGGCGAAGTTACGGCGGAAGTCCTACAAACGGTCTTCCAACAGCTCTATACCCAACGGGTGATGTTAGAGGGGATAATCCTCAAGCCCAACATGGTGCTGCCGGGGTTAACTTGTTCTCAGCCCGCATCGGTGGAGCAGGTCGCTGATGCTACGGTGCAATGCTTGTTACGATCGGTTCCTGCTGCTGTTCCGGGGATTGCATTCCTGTCGGGCGGTCAATCCGGTGAAGTAGCATCAGCGCATTTGAATGTCATGAATTTGAGATTCCGATCGCCTTGGGCCTTAACGTTTTCCTTTGGCCGTGCCCTCCATCAACCCGCATTAGATCTTTGGCACGGTAAGGAATCGAATACATTGGCGGCACAACAGGCGCTGCTGCATCGATCGAAGTGTAATGTCGCAGCACGTCAGGGTGAATACAAGACAGAGATGGACGGGCGGACAGCATGAATAGCAAATCCTCACCCTCTTTATGCCTTTATCTAATTCGACACGGCGAAACTGAGTGGTCGATCGATCGGCGGCACACAGGTTTCACGGACATCCCGCTGACCCAGAACGGTGAAAACGAGGCCCGTGCGTTAGGTGAACATTTGCGGAATATTCCGTTCGCCCATGTGTTAACCAGCCCACTCCAGCGTGCCCAACGAACCTGTGCCTTAGTTGGACTGAATCAAGCTCCGGAACTTGAACCGGATCTAACCGAATGGGACTACGGTGACTACGAAGGCAAGCGCTCTGTAGATATTCATAAAGAACGCCCAGACTGGACCATTTTTCGGGATGGCTGTCCCCAGGGTGAAATGCCCGCCCAAGTTTGTGCTCGTGCCGATCGGCTTTTAACTCGTCTGGGCAAGCTGGATGGCAATATAGCCCTTTTTTCCCATGGTCACTTCGGTAGCGTTCTGGCGACACGCTGGATCGATTTAGCGGTAGTCGAAGCCCAACATTTCCCGCTTGGCACAGCGTCAGTCAGCATTTTGACCTTTAACTCTCATTACCTTACAGTCCCAGTCATCGCGTTATTGAATGCTATCCCTCAATCCCTAAACTTATAAACGGGGGTGAAAATTATGATCGGTTCTGCCGTAAGAATGCAAAAGCTATGATTAAAAAGTTCGGGCTTACCAAGCAGGTGAATCCGATCGTAATTCAGTTAGGACTTAGCCGATGGGTGACAGGTTAAGAAAATTAGGCTGATTGTCAAGGGGCAAAAAAGGCTGATATTGAAGAAATAATTCTGCTCATTGTTGCCACTTATGAGTCATCGCTACTCCGTAACCCAGACCACATCCGCAATCGCCAAGTCCCCGCTCCAAGCAGCGAAGCCGTCAATAAGCACCTTCAGACTCTTCTGAGGCCACTGGTCTACAGCCAACAGGCGTATTATCGTAGCCTAGGCATGAGAGATAGAATTCTGACATTACCCCTGATGGTCGCGGCCCTCGTCACCTTATTGTGGTGGCAGGTCCCCTCGGTTCGTGAATTAACCCGGATGCTGGAACGAGAAGATTTACTCTGGGCAAAAGCAGTTAAGGTCCGTCAACAATCTTTGAGTGAACGTTTTTTGACCTGTCCCTATGAATTGTTTGAACGAATCTTTGAAGCCCTATTACCACAATTAAAGTCTCGCCATGAAGAGCGTAAGCGTCCGATTGCTCCCAGTATTCAGTATGGATTAAAGCACTTTGAACAAATTTTGGCAGCAGATGGCTCAGTTTTAGAAACATTGTTTCTGAAACTGGAGAGTCTCAGAGATTTGCCACCTGGCGCATTGGCGGGAAAAATCTGCACCGTGATTGAATTGACCACGCTGTTACTCGTCAAGATTTGGTTTATGGAGAATGCTAAGGCTTACGACTGTTGCTTTTTAGGTGATTTACTATCCTTTGTCCCGCCTAAAACATTATTGATCTTAGACCGAGGATTTTATGATTTTGAATGGTGGCGAAAACTGGTTAAAAACCAAGTTGATTTTATTTGTGCGGGTAAGTCAAATCTATCTTTTACCGTACTCAAAGTCTTTAGTGCAACAGACAAGATGACGGACCGATTGCTTGAATTACGTAAGGCTGGCCAACCGCCTCAGACCTTGAGATTGATTGAATTGTCAAAGAGAAAAGGCTATTACCGATATCTCACCTCCGTTCTTGACCCAAAGATATTGCCACCTTATGTTGTGATTGATCTGTATGGTCGTCGGTGGAAGGTGGAAGAGGCTTTTCTAGTGGTCAACCGTTTGCTGGGCTTATCTTATCTTTGGACCGA
>JANXWB010000074.1 GCA_025351345.1 Synechococcales cyanobacterium GL140_1_metabat_312 | reverse complement strand
CAAGGTGTCGGTGAGTTCGACTAAATCTATGACGGGTCACTTACTCGGCGGCGCGGGTGGCATTGAGGGCGTTGCTTCGGCGATGGCAATTTATCACGATCGGGTGCCGCCAACGATTAATCTAGACAATCCCGACGAGGGCTGCGATTTGGATTACATTCCTCACAAGAGCCGTGAGCAATTGGTGAATGTGGTGTTGTCCAATTCATTTGGATTTGGTGGTCACAATGTAACCCTCGCCTTTAGGAAGTTTGTGCCCTAGATTCGATCGGGAATAGTTTCATGGCGAATATTGATAATTTTAATTGATGAGTATTGCGATGAACATTTCTATTCCCGAATTACTTCAAGCTCAACGTAAATTCTTCGCCACTGGGAAAACCCGCGATCGCGCCTTCCGAATTCAACAATTACAAGCTCTTGAACGGGCGATCGTGGCGAATCAGGACAAAATTGTTGCGGCGGTTCAATCTGATCTCGGACGCGCTGCCTTTGAAGCTTATTTTGAAATTGCAACCTTGTCAGAAATTAAACTAGCCCTCAAACAATTAAAAAAATGGATGAAACCGCACCGAGTTGCGACCTCCCTTGATGTATTTCCCGCTTCTGCTTGGGTGCAGCCTGAACCCTTGGGCGTTGCGTTAATCATTGGCCCATGGAATTATCCGTTTCAATTGATGATGTCGCCGTTGGTAGGTGCGATCGCAGCGGGAAATTGTGCCATTCTCAAACCATCGGAATATGCGCCTGAAATGTCTAAGGTGGTGACGGAATTAGTTCGATCGACCTTTAATAGTGATTACATTGCTGTGGTGGAAGGCGATGCCCAAACTAGTCAAGAACTTCTAGCCCAGAAATTTGACCATATCTTTTTCACAGGTGGCACCGAAATTGGTCGAATTGTTATGCAGGCGGCGGCTAAGCATCTAACACCTGTGACATTGGAATTAGGCGGGAAGAGTCCCTGTTTTGTGGATGCTTCTGTGCGTCTAGACTATGCTGCAAAACGGATTGCTTGGGGCAAGTTTATCAATGCAGGTCAGACTTGTATTGCCCCCGACTATATCTTGGTGGATGCGGCGGTTAAAGATGAATTTATTGTGCAATTGAGGAAAGCGATCGGAGAACTATATGGCGATAATCCAGCCGTTAGTCCCGACTATGCCCGGATTGTGAATCAACGACAACTCGATCGATTGAAGCGTTTACTCGGGAGTGGAACCATAGTAATTGGTGGCCAGGTGAATGATGCCGATCGGTATTTAGCGCCGACGGTATTGGACAATGTTAGTTGGAATGATGGCGTTATGGAATCGGAAATCTTTGGGCCGATTTTGCCAATTTTAGCCTATGAGAATTTAGATAATGCGATCGCATTGGTGAATGAGCGACCTAAGCCTTTAGCACTCTATATATTTTCTAAATCAGATACGGTTCAAACAACTATTGTGAATACTATTTCATCAGGCGGTGTTTGTATTAACGATACGGTATTGCAGGTAAGCGTCGGGAATTTGCCCTTTGGTGGCGTTGGCGATAGTGGTACTGGAAGTTATCACGGGAAAGCGAGCTTTGATACATTTTCCCACGATCGTAGTTTCTTAAAGCGATCGATTTTGTTTGACTTAGATTGGCGCTATGCACCGTACACAGACGATCGGCTTAAGTTTTTGAAAAAAATTGTGGTCGGAAAATAGATTGAAATCGAGATTGTTTTCTAATTCCGTCGTTCTCTTCAGACCAGAGGAGATAAGAGGATGTGATGGGGACACTGGCTGCGATCGTTTGGGTGGTTGGACAGCAATAAGGGTCATTAGGTTATTTGGCTTAGATTTCCATGTTGAAATACCAACAATTCACCGGGATCGATCGCCGTCCAAACTTCATTGTCAGTTAAAGGCTGGGTAGCAATAATGGCAACCCGATCCTCAGAATGGGTCAATTCCCGAAAGTCTACTGTAATATCCTCATCAATTAAATGTGCTGGTGCAAAGGGGGCTTGACGAATTAGATAGTTCAGTTTGGTTGAACAATGAACAAATAAATGATTACCGTCGGATAGAAGATAGTTAAAAATTCCATAGCTGGCGATTCGATCGGTAATGGATTGCAGCACCGGATATAGCTCACTCAAAGGCGGCTGTCGATCTGGAAATGCCTGACAAAGGGTTTCTAAAATTAAGCAAAAGGCTTGTTCGCTATCCGTTGTCCCGACAGGCCGATAGTAGCCAGCACTGTTATATTCAAAGTCTTTGAGATCGCCATTGTGTGCCATCACCCAATAGCGCCCCCACAATTCCCGTTTGAACGGATGCGAATTTTCCAAACCGACTGGCCCGATCGTCGCTTTGCGAATATGTGCGATCACATTCATCGATTTAATCGGGTATTGCTGCACCATATGGGCGATTGGGGAGGCGATCGACGGTTGATCATCTAAAAAAACGCGACAGCCAAGCCCTTCAAAAAAAGCGATTCCCCAGCCATCTCTATGTTCATCAGTTTTGCCACCCCGCGCACAGAATCCCTCAAAAGAGAAGCAGATATCCGTAGGTACATTGCAATTCATCCCCAATAATTGGCACATACGCGTTACCACCCCTCAATCAAAAGATTTTACTTATTCAAAATATTTTCACAAAAGCACTTAACTTTTGTCCAAGGTCTATGGATGTATACCTCATATTGAATCATCGATATTCCGATCAGTTTACCGTAGATTGTCTGTTAATTTTGGTAAATTATACAACCTCATAATCTTGGCTTTTGATCATGAGCAGTATTAACTCTCAGTTTGCTCACTATTTCATAGTCGTAAATGCTATTAAAATAAATCCAGCGATCGATTTTGTTGGGTTGAGATTAATGCTATGCACTCTACCCTTTTAAGGGGGATGAGATTAGAGAACGATCGGGTCTACTGTGCATTTTGATTTAGTATAAATTTCAGAATCGCTCCCTTTGGATAGACGGATATTTCCGAGGAATTGCTTATGTTGTTTTTAATTCAAGAGCTGGAAATCAGCCAAGGACTGGCTCTTCGATAGCAAGATGCTCGGGTTAATTGCCCTGAAGGAGAATAGTATGACTTCTACAACGACAGATCTCCAGCGTACCGTTATTTCTAAAAAATTGACATATATTAAAGCATTTAGGAATTGACCTATTGCGAACGAGTAAATTGAAAATAATTAAATACAAAAATGATATAGAACCCATTTGACATTTTAGTCAGAGACTGAAAGCCGCTTTATCATTAACCTAACGAAACAGAGATTCATTTTTGTCGTCGCATTTCTCAATGTTCTTTCATAGTTCTTTACTAATATATTACAGCGTTCCATCCAGGCATTCGACCGTTCAACAATCCAACGGGCAATTGCTGGAAT
>JANXWB010000035.1 GCA_025351345.1 Synechococcales cyanobacterium GL140_1_metabat_312 | reverse complement strand
GTATCGATCGAAGACATTGGGTCTTTACGCAAACGATGACGCAGACACAAGGTAACGATGCGACGAATATCACTCACTGTTACCTCCGTCCGATTCTCGTAGGCCGCAAGTGCCTTTGCTGCACGGTTGGTCACAATATCGCCGCGCAATCCGTCTACATCCAATTCAGAACAGACTTGAGAGATTTTGACTCGCAAATCATGGTCAATTTTAATCCCCTTCAGACGCTCTTGAGCTTGAACGATTTTTTCCTGTAAACCATCTTGTTGAGACTGGAATTCAACCAGAAATGTCGCAGAATTGGCATCAAATTCGGTCCGTTGTTCAACGATTTGGACCCGTAATTCTGGATCTTTCACCGTACGAATTTCAGCGTGCATTCCAAACCGATCGAGTAATTGGGGCCGCAGTTCGCCTTCTTCTGGATTCCCCGAGCCAACCAAGACAAACCGCGCCGGGTGACGGATGGAAATGCCTTCCCGCTCCACGGTGTTCCAGCCCGATGCGGCAGAATCAAGTAACACATCGACTAGGTGGTCATCTAGAAGATTGACTTCATCCACATACAAAATGCCGCGATTTGCTTTTGCCAACAATCCAGGCTCAAAGGCTTTGATCCCTTCAGAAAGCGCTTTTTCAATGTCGATCGTGCCGCACACCCGATCTTCAGTTGCACCCAAGGGCAAGTCCACCATTTGAACTTTCTTCTTGGCGATCGTAACCGTATTTCCCTGTTCAATGAACGCCCGTACCTCATCACCCATGATTTCAGGATCTGTCGGATGGCTATTAAACGGATCATCCGCTACAACATCAATTTCAGGCAGCAAGTCGGCCAATGCACGAATAGTTGTCGATTTGCCCGTACCCCGATCGCCCATAATCATCACACCACCGATTTTGGGATCAATGATATTGAGGATGAGGGCAAGTTTCATTTCCTCCTGACCAACGATGGCCGTGAAGGGAAATACTGCACGGCGGCGCAGTTGAGTTGGAGCATCAGGAGTCATTACCACAGGATTTTCTCTTGTCTTAACTTAGGGTTGGATTGGTCGGTTGAACTAGGCGGCCCGAGGGACTAGGGCAATTGTGGTGAATCTGTTAGGCATTCAGCTTTTCCGCAACCAATTGATTGGTTAATTTAGGATCTGCTTTCCCGCCTGTTTTTTTCAGCACTTGTCCCACAAAGAATCCGAGCATTTTGGTTTTGCCGCTTTTATATTGTTCCAGTTCATTCGGGAACGCCACTATGACTTCATCGATCGCAGCCGAAATCACCGCTGGATCTGAAATTTGTAGCAACCCTTTTTTGGCTACGATCGCCTTAGGAGATCCGCCATTTTCTAGCAGCTCCGGCAGCAAATCCTTGCCAATTTTATTACTAATGGTCCCGCTTTCAATTAGGTTAACGAGTTCCGCTAGCTCTATGGGTTTAATTTTTAAGTCTACGATCGTCATGCCATTATTCGCATTTAAATAGGCACTAATGTCGCCCATAATCCAGTTAGACGATTGTTTTGCGGGCGCACCAGAGGCGATCGTCGCTTCAAAATATTCGGCAATGGCCCGATCGTCCGTTAATACTTTAGTGTCATAAGGCGATAAGCCTAAATCATCTTGATATCGATGACGTTTGAGAATAGGCAATTCGGGTAATTCACGTTTCCAGCTTTCACGACGAGCCTCCGAAACTTCGATCGGTCCTAAATCTGGCTCTGGGAAATAACGATAATCGCTAGCCCCTTCTTTAATCCGCATCGATCGGGTCAACTGCGCCCCCTCGTCCCACAGCCGCGTTTCTTGAATTATTGTTCCGCCCGCTTCAATTTCGGTGATTTGCCGTTCAATTTCGTACTCGATCGCCCGCTGAATCGCATTGAACGAGTTCATATTTTTGATTTCGACTTTGGTCCCGAATCGATCGGTGCCAACCTTTCGCACTGAAATATTCACATCACAGCGCAAAGAACCCTCTTGCATATTCCCGTCGCACACGCCCAAATAACGAACGATCCGACGAATTTCTTGAGCATATTCTGCGGCTTCTTGACCTGTACGAATGTCCGGTTCAGAGACAATCTCAATCAATGGAACTCCAGCGCGGTTATAGTCCACCAGGGAATAGGTGGATCCTGCAAGCTGGTCACTACCACCATGGACGAGTTTACCCGCGTCTTCTTCCATGTGGAGACGGGTAACCCCAATCTTTTTGCGGCTAGATGTGCCAGATTTTTTATCGTAGATTTCAATCTCAACCCAACCGTGTTCAGCGATCGGTAAGTCAAATTGCGAAATTTGATAATTTTTAGGTAAGTCTGGATAAAAATATTGTTTACGATCGAACTTACTGTAAGGCGCGATCGCACAGTTCAAGGCCAATCCCGCTTTAACGGCATATTCAAGAACTTTTTCGTTAAGAACTGGCAACACTCCAGGCAAACCCATGCAAATGGGGTCGATGTGAGTATTCGGCTGCGCTCCGAAGACCGTTGAACTGTCGGAGAAAATTTTGGTGTTAGTGCTGAGCTGGCAGTGGGTTTCGAGACCAATCACGGCTTCATATTGACTAGCAATGGCAGTTCTAGCGGGAGTCGCAGCCGTCATAGTAATTTGCTGTTTTATTCTGGAGGGTCTGACGCTCGTTATTGTAACGCGTGGGGCACATCAGACGATAGAACTCTAATAATGTAGATTATCGATCGTAGCTTCAGGGTCGCAGCCTCCCGATCGTAACTTCATTCTGTGAGTATTGTGTGAGTAGTTATCACTACAAATATAATTACACTAGCGTTGCAACACGGATGTTGCGATACTATAGCTGAAGAATTTCTGAATCCGTAAAAAACCAACGTTCTTTGTCATATTTAAGACACCTGTAAGTCAAAATACTGGAATACGATGTAAGGAAATTTTTAAAGTGTTTGTCGTAGCTGGGCCACAGTTCCAGTAACGCCATCTTGGTTTTGTAATTGATCCTTTTTACTCAAGAAGCCTTCTAAATCATGACTCTCCCCCCCGACGACTTTAAGAATATCGACCCGGATCTGAGTGGTTTAGATATGGGTGAATTGGATGAGAGAGTCACTCAGCCGCTGCGGGTTTTGGGAGACAGTCCACAGCATGACGATATGCCAACGATCGTTCTACCCATGCAGCTCTCCAGCCTAGAGGAATCTGCTCGGACGGATGTGGGACAGCAGCGAGAACACAATGAAGATTTTTTTAGTCTTTCTACTCAAATAGTTAAGGCAGAACGGCCATCGGGGCGCGTGGTTCAAGGTCGCGGAGTCTATATCTTATGTGATGGGATGGGCGGACATGCGGGCGGTGAGGTGGCAAGTCAACTGGCGGTTGATACGTTACAGAGCTTTTTCCAAGAGTATTGGACTACCCAGGAAGCTACTCAATCCGGCCCAGGTTGGAACACATTATCAAGCCAACTGCCTCCCAGCACCATCATCCGGAAGGGAATTCAACTCGCAAACCAAGCGATTTACGATCGTAATCAAGACGATTCACGCATGGGCAATGGTCGGATGGGCACAACATTAGTTCTCGTAATTTTGTGTGGAATATCCGTTGCGGTGGCGCATGTGGGGGATAGCCGAGTCTATCGTTACACCCGAAAACGGGGTTTAGAACAAATCACCATCGATCATGAAGTGGGGCAACGGGAAATTCAGCGCGGAGTGGATCCAGAAGTCGCTTATTCACGCATGGATGCCTATCAGCTTACCCAGGCGCTCGGGCCACGGGATGAGAGCTATGTGGAACCTGACGTTCAGTTCATGGAGTTGGCTGAAGATACAATATTATTACTTGCCTCTGATGGCTTGACGGACAATGATTTGCTGGAAACCCATTGGCAGACCCATCTAGATCCGATGATGAGTTCACAAATGAGCCTGGACCAAGGAGTACGGCAGTTGGTAGATTTGGCAAATGAGGTGAATGGGCATGACAATATCACGGCGATCGCGATCCGAGCAAAAGTTCGCCCCAACCTTGATCAGCTCCGTTAAAGGTTCGCGCCATGGCTGCCTCAATGTCGAAACTATTGAACCAATTTTTCTACAGACAACTCTGAAAACCCCGCGTCTTTTGATGCGTCCGTTAATGGATGATGATTTAATCGATCTGTGTGCAATTTTGGGCGATCCCTTGGTCATGCAGCACACCGCCACCGGACGACCCAAAACTCCGGCAATGACAGCCAGTTATCTCTGTAGTCAACAGGATCATCAAGCCGAACATGGCTTTAGTCTGTGGGGTGTTGTTCGAGTTGCTGACAATAGATTGATTGGCCAATGTGGTTTGGCGTATTTGCCCAAGACCCAAGAAACGGCACTAGGCTACACCATTGCTCAAGATTGCTGGAACCAGGGGTATGGCACTGAGTGTACGACTGCGTGGTTAAGCTATGGATTTGATACGTTAGAACTCGATCGGATCATCGCTGCCGTCAAACCAGAAAACACAATATCTCTACGTATTTTAGACAAATTGGGTTTACAGTACGATCGCCAAGATACGTTTTATGGCTGCTCCTGCGCCTACTACGGCATCAACCGAGACCAATGGAACGCGGCCAGAAGCGGATTGCTCGTTTGAGTGGTAATCCAATCCGCAATTAGTTTTCCCGTAATAGGAGTGAGCAAAATCCCATTCCGTCCATGACCCGTCGCATAGGTCAGATTTCGATATTGACTCTCGCCTAAAATCGGTAAATCATCAGGGGTGACGGGACGATAGCCATACCAAAATTCTTCGATCGGCCAGTCCGCGATCGCAGGAACCAGTCGCGTCGCACTTTGCAAAAGCTGCATAATTCCCAAGGGTGTATTTCCCACTAAAAAGCCAACATCTTCACTCGTCGCTCCAATTACCAATCGTCCATCCTGACGCGGTACTAAATAAATCTCCTCGCCGAATAGCACTGTTTTCACAGGTAAACCATCTTCCATCGGCATAGTCACTGCCAACATTTGTCCCTTACGCGGCTTAACTGAGGTGGGTAACAATTCTTCGGACCATGCACCCGTAGCTAAGACATAGTGTTGGGCTTGCAGTTCGCCGTCCGTGGTCATCAGGCTAGTAATCCGATCGTCAGCGCGAATAAATTTCGTCACCGTCGCGATTTGAATGGGAATATTCTGAACCTTTGCGGCGGCTTGAAGGGTTCGATAAAGTTTACGATTATCGACTTGAGCATCCTCTGGAAACCACCAGCCGCCCTGTACTTCGTCACTGAGCGTGGGTTGAATAGTTCGCATTTTTGAAACATCGGCCCACTGATTACGATCGTGGTTAAAGGGGCTTGAGTGAGGGTCATTCAACGCCGGAGCCAAAATCCCCGAGGCCCAATATCCAGTGCTGCATTGTCCGATCGATTCTAAGTCTCTTATCCAAGTTGGATATAAATCACGGCTTTGGATACACAAATCCCGCATCGATCCCGCACTCAATCCCTCGGCTTGGGGCGCTAACATCCCAGCAGCAGCAAGGCTTGCGGCCTCCTGAAGATTGCGACACAATACCCGTGCTGTCATGCCTTTTTGCTTGAGTGCTAAGGCGATCGACAGCCCCATCACTCCGCCACCTACAATCAATACCTCTTCCGATACCATCACCACATCGAACCCCAGAACTGAAGCAACAAGCCTAAAAAAGCAGCTCTTTAGTCAAGAACTGCTTGCGATCGTACCACCCACCCTAAACTTACCAACCCGCTGAAATAGGTGGAGCAGCAGCCGGGGCTGGAGCCGGGGCTGGAGCTGGTGGTGTGCCAGATTGATCGGAAGGATTTGCGTCTCTGGGATTTTGTTCCACTGTAGTAGTGGTTTTTGTAGTAGTGGTTTTTGTCACTCCAGTATTATTCGTACTGAACGTAGACGTCTGAGCTTTGCTGGTCGGAGCTGGAGTCGTTCCTGGGGTCACTTTTACTGGAGCCGCTGCATTAGTTGCTGGAGCAGCTAGATTGCTTGCTGTGGGACTGCTATTGAGTTGGTTATTACTATTGTTTCCGGGACGGATGCCCGCGATCGTTGCTAGCCAACCTAGGGAAATCAATGCGAGGAATCCCCCAAACACTCTGCCAAAAATATTCATAGAATTTGATTTCAGATTAATGAGTTTTAGACACAAAAACTTGCTTTGCTGAATCTATTGTACGTAGGATCTTTGCAATTCATGACACAAAATTTGAGGATTTTGCATCTAAAGTTGAACAAATAGGCTATGATTACGAGTTGAAATTGATATTCAAAGCTTTGACGAAGCCATTCTAATTTGTCTCAAACTACACTTCATCCCCCTCAAGGTATGCTGCAACACGTTGCTCATCCGATGGAAAAGATACAGCGACAAGTTCGATCGCTGGTGGAAAAGAAATTGATTAAATCGAGCGATAGTCTCTGGAAAATCGCGCTTCTTTACGGTGACGACTGGGCCTACTGGAAACAGGAATTAATTTCCTTTGAATTTTCGATGCAGGATCCTATTAGCTATCTCTTGGCGGTTGAAAGCTGGGAAGAAGATTAGCTGACTCATCCCATTGATTGCGTTGAGTGCTTGCGTTGAGTGCTTGCGTTGAGTATTGATTCAACGACCCAGATACTTTTAGAACTTATGCAGATGCAATCCCAGGACACAATGATGGCCGACCTTACAGGTGATCTCGCTGACGATCGTCTCATTATTGCTGGGCGAAGCTTTCGATCGCGGCTGATGACGGGAAGTGGGAAATATCGGAATTTTGAAGAAATGCGATCGGCGATCGCGGCCAGTGAGTGCGATATCATTACGGTTGCAGTCCGACGGGTCCAGACCAATGCCCCCGGTCATGAAGGGTTAGCCGATGCGATCGATTGGACCAAGGTTTGGATGCTGCCCAATACCGCTGGATGTCAGACCGCCGATGATGCGATTCGGGTGGCGCGTCTGGGGCGTGAATTAGCAAAGCTTGTCGGTCAAGAAGATAATAATTTTGTCAAACTCGAAGTGATTCCCGAGGGCAAATATTTACTTCCTGATCCGATCGGAACCCTAGAAGCTGCTGAAAAACTGGTCAAAGAAGGATTTGTAGTTTTGCCCTACATCAATGCTGATCCATTACTCGCAAAGCGTCTGGAAGAAGTGGGTTGTGCAACGGTTATGCCGCTCGGTTCTCCAATTGGCTCTGGTCAAGGCATTCGCAATTTATCAAACATTCAAATCATTATTGAAAATTCTAAGGTTCCGGTTGTGGTTGATGCGGGAATCGGAACCCCTAGTGAAGCGGCCCAAGCCATGGAACTCGGAGCAGATGCGCTGTTGATTAATACGGCTATTGCTCAAGCTCAAAATCCAGCGATGATGGCCAGAGCGATGAATCTCGCCGCCCAAGCCGGACGACTGGCCTATCAAGCGGGACGTATTCCCATTAGGGCGATCGCCTCTCCTAGCTCGCCAACCACAGGGACGATCGGATGAATAATAGGTTAATCTAGAATGTTGCAAATTATTGCGACTTGTGAGGCTCTTATTGCGATTTGCAACAATTTGACATCATTGGTGGATCGGCGTTGTTACAGTGACGTGAAGTTGTGAGGCGAGCTGCCAAATCCCGTTGTTCTCGCGTTCACACCAATGCCTACCGTTGTTTGGGGAGTGTTTTTATGCAGCAATATACAAAAGACGATGATGGGCGTTTGAATAATTTCGCTCGTGAACCTAAAATGTATCAGGCAGAGCCGATCGATGCAGATCAAAAGCGTAACTATTTAATTATTGCTAGCGTCGGTGCATTTTTAGTGGTGGGTCTGATTGCTTTAGCTTCAGTTATTTCCTAACATCCAAATGTAATTGCTTGGTTTGATCTATTTCAAAACCCTATAGTCAGACGAAAAGTCGGTAATGGTTTATCTTAGAGAATTCTCTGAGTTAAGTATTATCGATTTTTATTTAGTAGCTTAGATTCGTCATTTATGAGGTTTTAGGCTGAGTTTGTCTCGAATAAGAAAAATAGTTCTTCCTGAAACTTGACCCCCACGATTGTAGAGAAAGACATCACGATCGTGTCATGGCTTTAACCTAAGCGACGGTCTAAATCTTGGGTTATCCTCATGCTATTGACTGAACGCGGACCTGCATCCACGGCCAAATCCCGCCCTTTCGTGATGACTAACGCACCATCTTCATTTTCAGGTTCTACTCGGCAGACCTATCTTCGCCTGCGGCTGGCGTTGGGTATTGGTTTGCGTAGGCAGTTTTTTTTGGCGGTTTGTGATGATTCGGTTTTAAAAGGTCAGCTTACTCAATGGCTTGTTAGTGATTTATCCCGAGATCCACTGCCTGAAATAGATACGATCGCCAATGAACTCGCATTCAATCAAACTCAATCGCGAACACAAGCGCCTGGAATTCGGCTGGTTACGTTAACGCTCCATGCCGATCATCCGGATTTACAAAAGCAAATTGCTGAATGGTTAGCCCATCGTCGGGGCCGAGTCGATCGATCGCAAATTGCATTCCAAATTGTGGGCATTGATTCCCTAACTCGCCAAAGTGCCACAGTTCAAACGCAGTTTATTAATTCTCTTCGTGCCCTCGGTCGCCACTATGCTCAATGGGATTTGAATCTTGTTTTATGGGTGACAAAGCCTTGGTTACACAGCATTCGTCAATCAGCTCCTGAATTTTGGCGTTGCTATACTGGAATCTTTGATTTCACTGCCCAAGCGCCTCATTCCGAACCACAATGCTCAGAGGATGATTGTCTCTCCTCATATCCCGCTGTACCCCTAGCACCCCAAGCCGCAACGGTTCGATTTAACGACTTGACTAAAGTCTTTATGGCTGAATGGCTCCCTGAATCGCTCAGTGTCTCTTCAGATTTGGCCCTGAGGGAAACGGTCCATAACCTCACGTTACTTCATCAAGAATCCGCTGATGATGCGACGCTCGCGATCGTATACCGGACTTTGGGTAATCACTACCGAGATCAAGCTAGCCCCACCGAAGTAACTTTTAGTCTTGGTATTCGTGCTTACGAAGAAGCCCTCCAACGAGAATCCCAACGATCGCACTCTACTAACAACCCGATCGTTGCCGATTTGCTTAATGATCTTGGTAATCTCTACTGGATGCGATCGCGTCAGCAATCCGATGCAAATCAACAACGTCAAGACCTCGAAACTGCCGTTGACCATTGCCAGAAAGCTGTCGCTCACACGGACGAAATCCAGAACCCCCAGCGTTACATCATGTTACAAAGTAATCTCGGTGCAATTTGGGGAGAATTAGCCCAAAATGTTGACGCTGAGACTCATTTACCCCATTCGATCGCGGCCTATGAGTCGTCTCTTAAGGTTCAGAATATTCAGACGGCCTCTCAAGAGGGGCAGCGCCGTGCCAATACTGAAAATAATCTCGGCACTGCTTACTGGACGTTAGCCCAATATCAAAAAAATCAGGCTCCTTCCCTTCAAAAAGCGATCGCCCATTACAGCAATGCGCTTGAGTTTTATGACGCTGAGAACTACTCCATGCCCCATGCCATGATTCAAAATAATCTGGGCACCGCATTCTGGAATTTATCTCAATGTGAAACCTTGGGACATTACAGTCTTGAAAACTCCCACGATTTACTTATTCATGCCATTACGGCCTATAAAGTCGCATTGCTTTACCGCACTCCCGAAGCTCAACCCCTCGGTCATGCCGCCACCCAAAATAACCTAGGTACGGCCTACTGGAATCTCGCGACCGATCGCTTGACCCATTCTGATGAAATCGGCGATATTATTCAATTGACGATCGTGAGTTACCAAGCATCGTTAACCTTGGTCGAAGCCCTAATTGCATCGGGTTCCGTCAACTTCAGTTTTGATCCTTTTGCGACCCATTACAACCTCGCAACTGCCTTCAATTGTAGTGTCAAGTATGTTACCACTGACCATCACAATGCACTCCAGAAAGCCTTCACTCATTACCTCATTGCATGGCAAGGATGGCAGAATCAAACGGATCAAGCCACCCCTGCAATAAACGGTTTAGCCCAAGTTTTACGAATTGCCCACGATCGGTTGGGCCGAGATATTCAAAGCAAACTCCTATCGAGTCTGCCACCCCAGTTACTAACCGTTGTAATGCCGAAAGTTTGATGTCGAACGTTATAGAGGGAAAGTTCAGACTTAAGGATGATTACAAGACAATTACACCTCATCCATTGAAGGAATCCCTAAAACTGAAAAGGGCAATGCTTTACCTTGATTAGCCAGTTGGCGAACAAGCGGAACCTGGGCAGATTCACAGCCTAGAATCAACAAACTCGCTTCTTCTTGACAAGCGACCTCTATCAATTGTTCTCCGACTTTCCCAAATCGTAGATGAGTTTTTAAGGCACCACGCCATTCTTCAGCTAGACACCGTGCCTGCCATAAAATCCGATCGGCCTGCTCAAACTGGCGGGACTTCTCTAAAGCTTCTTGACGAATGGAGGGCTGTTGAGGCATTGCTAACACAGATGTTCGGCCTGTTGACGATCGCGAGCTTCGGACGGGACTCACGGTTGCTAATTCCTCTGAAACATAAACCATTTGCACGGTCACTTGCTGACTTGTGGCAATTTTGGTTTGATGTGCAATCCATAGGGTTAAGTCTAATGCCGCCTGACTGTTAATGGAACCCGAATAACCTACGACTAGATTTATGGCAGTTAAGGATGAGAGTTCAAAGGTGCGACTGGGAATCAGCAACATCTGGCTCACTAAGTCCGATCGATCGAGCGTCGCTTGAAGCCTAGCCAGCATGGACAAAACATTCACAGTTCAGACCTCTTCAAAAAGAATGAGATGGATGAGAGATGGTTTTCGCCTGAATCAATTATTCACATTTCCAAATAATTGGAAAGTAATGGTGTAGATGAAAATCATTGGGCTGATTCCCATAAGTTATTCAGGTATGGCGCGACTATTTTAAAATTTCAGAAAGATAATATACTGCTGATAACCGAACTTGTTGAATAGCGTTGTGCATTTACCCGCGAATGGCACAATCGTCGATCGCTAACTACCCCAATCAAAATAAGGTACTTTGACTGTTAAAACTGTTGCCTCTATGACAAAGTTAGATCTTGGTATTAAATGCTACTAATAAAAGTATTTATTCATCACACCGCGACTCTATAATCAGTATTGTATATTTACCTAGAGGCCGATCGGGTGAAATATGTATAACGATTTGTGAATATTTTTCTAAATGATGGATGTCTTCAGATTTGAAGTTTTGGAATTTGAGTGAAAATAATTTTCCTACTTCAAATCTTATAGAATGCCAATACTAGTATTTATTTCTAATAACCTTGAATACATTCTCAAAAATTATGTTGATGTTAGAAATGTTTAAGCGTTTAAGTTGTCGTATTTTTGCATCATATTGTTGAATCAAAAGATACTAATGTTTGGTGTAACGCTAGACATCATTCAAATATTCAAATTTCCCATACGATCGGACCAAAAAGAATCCTATTCGGACATAAGGCCCAAATAGGATAAAGAAAAATTTGATTGAACTGTAATTACTCGGCTGGGGCGATCGGTAATACGCTAAATCCTTCTATGTTGCGCCGAAACCCTTCGACTGCTTCATTATATTGAATACTCATCACTGCCTCGACATTCTCATGGGGACGGGGAATAACGACCCAAGTGACTAAATGCCCACCTGCTGTCTTTTGAGCTGCCTCAACCCCCGCTTGCATGGCCGTATTTACATCCGAAACATCGCCACGGATATTAATAGTGTAGCGCGCACTCCCTGCTCGTACATAGCTAACGAGTGTCACCCTTGCCGCTTTAACCATGGCATCCGATGCTGCCAATACGGGCGGAAATCCTATAGTTTCGAGTGATCCAACTGCCTTTGTCATTCCGCCGCTCCTAAACTATGCCTTTAAAATACCTATCTAAAATCTATCTAGAGACGCTGACCATTAATCATGCTGTAGCCATTCACGGCTGAACGGAAAATTTCTACCGATTCCGTGTATTCAATATCCATTACGGCTTCTACGTTCTCATGGGGACGCGCAATGATTACCCACGTCTCTACTACGCCGCCAGCGGTATTCTCAGCCGCTTCGATGCCCGCCTCCATGGCCCGCTTCACTTCGGACACGTCACCGCGAATATTGATAGTAAAGCGCGCACTTCCCGCTTTCACATAACTCACAAGCGTCACCCTTGCCGCTTTGACCATGGCATCTGCCGCCGCGAGTACGGGGGGAAAGCCTTTTGTTTCGAGTGATCCAACTGCTTGTGGCATGTGCGTTCCTAAAAAATGGTTTCGTTTAATTTACCTCAATCTGCGATCGTTAGATCCGAAAGGGTTCGGCGGTTGCGGCATAGCAAATGGGTAACACGGCTTCTAGGTTATCCGGTGGATTGGGGATAATGACATGGCTCACGACTTCCGCGTCGCCGGGGAGTTTGGCAACCATTTCAATGCCTGCTTCCATCGCTGATCGGACTTCTGCGACAGGCCCACGAATTGAGACCATGTATCGGCCACTGGCACAGCTTTCGTAATTTACGAGAGCGACGTTTCCAGCTTTCAGCATGGCATCAGCAGCGGCTAAGACAGCGGGATAGCCGACGGTTTCAATCATTCCAACGGCCATGGCCATGGTGCGAGTACTCCAGCGCTAAATCTAATGTTGAGATGTAAGCGCAGTGTTTAGCTTACGGTTACGAAGTATACCCTGAATTGGTGATGAAATAAGGCTGCATCCTCATCAGTAGCCTCGCCTATTTTCTTCCAAATGCCGATTAGTGGTTATGCTTTGTTTTTAGCGGAATTCAGTTTATTTCGGATGTCGAGCTAGGAGGAGAAACGATCGGTTTTACCTGCTGCTATGATTGATAAAATAGAACTTGCCGGAATCCGAAGCCTATGAATCTGATACTGCGATAACGCTTCATTTCCAGTTCCCCCTTTTCAAGGGACTAGGGGATCGGGTTTCATAGATCGATCGTCAAAGACTATTCATAAGCCCTCGAAATCATCCTAATTAAACTGAATTCAAATTCAACAATTTCTTAAGTTGAACTCCGATCGCACTCTTGTCAAAAATACTCAAACATTCCGATCGCAAATACTCACCATCCGATCGTCGATCGTCTCCCTTCAGCATTTCGATCGTCGCCACTGCCACCGCATCCGGATCTCGGTGTGGAACGTGCCAGCCCAGTCGCCCATCTTGCAGTGGATCTGCCGACCCATCAGCATCGCCAGACAGCACCGGAACCCCACAGGCCATCGCTTCCAGGTATACAATCCCAAATCCTTCCTGGGATGGCATAACGTAGGCATCGGCGAGATTGTAATGGTTGACTAAATCAGCATCGGAAACAAATCCAGCAAAGACCACCCGATCGCTGACGCCTAAGTCTTCCGCAAGCTTTGCCAAACGAGGCTGATCGTCGCCCCTCCCAACAACGAGATACTTTATTTCAGGAAATTCTAGAGCGATCGTTGGTAATGCTCGAATGGTCACATCTACGCCCTTGTAGGGATCTCCCGACCACAACCGCGCCACTGTCATGAGTACTTTGCTATGTTCAAATCCATAATGATGGATCAAAAGCTCGTTTTTTGATTGAGGCTGAAATGCGCGACCATTTACCGCACAATAAAGGAATTCCACCTTATTTGATTTAATTTGATTTGAGGCACAAAGCCGATCTCGGGAATAACGACTAATGGTCCAAATTTTATGACTAGCTCGTAATGCTTTTTGATAGGATGCCCCGAGTGGCTCCCAGACTTCTTTTCCGTAGGTCAACACAGTAAACGGAATCCCAAGCGGCTGACAAATCGCATGGATGATTGGCGCAAGATTGATGTGGCCGCAGTAAATGTGGGTAGGGCGCGATCGAATTATGTAGGTCAGTAGAGCCGCAATGAGTTTAAGACGAGAACGGTTTGGTGAAGTGGTTTTGAAATAATGAAACTTGAGCTGTTCTGACTCATAGGGGTTGTCGATCAGCTGACTGTCACGCAATAAAAATACATCTGCAATCGTCTCGTCTAGTGCTGAAGGTAATGCACCTAAAATATCGCGAACGTAGGATTGAATCCCCCCTTCACAGGATAAAATTTCTAGGAAAACAAAGGCGATGCGGGACATGGCAAGATTGGGGCTAACAAAAGTTGGGCAAAAGAGCAGTGGGGAATTGGGAAAATTATCGAGTCCGATCGGGTCTTAAACTCCACCCAAGCCATCATGCCCACAATCAAGGTGTTCCTATCGCCATAAGCTTCGACTAGGCGGGCTTGCGAGCCGATTTAATCATACGAACTAGCGTCGTGTGGGCATCTTCAGAATGCTCTAAGGTATGATCAAATAAAACCCGTAACGGCGTAGGGGTGCCATTGACTTCAGCCGTTAGGTCCATCCCAAGGGGATCGATCGCGACCATCGTGGCAGAGGTTGCCTGGGTGGAGTTCCCATAGACTTTGGCATAAAGTAGCACGGCTTCTGCGTGGTCATCATTCATGTGGGCGCAAATGCGATTGCTGATAGCAGGGGTAATTGGGTCGGCAGCCATTATTAAAGTCCTAGGTTTGATTGCATCTGTTCTTAGTTTACCAAAATTTGAGATTACCGAAATTTGAATTAACAATCTCGCGATCGTTACAAGTTTGGCGCTATTGTCTGAAGGTATTGCCCATCTACTCTAATTTATCATGGCCCAAACCTACAAGCTCCATCCAGATACCCCGCAACAAAGAACCATTGATACCATTGTGTCGGCACTACGATCGGGTTCGGTGATGCTATATCCCACTGATACGGTATATGCGATCGGCTGCGACCTGAATTCAAAAACCGCTGTCGATCGCGTCCGCCAAATCAAAAAAATGTCGAATGACAAACCCCTAACTTTTCTATGTCACTCACTATCTGATATTGCTCAATATGCCGATGTGAGTGATAGTGCCTATCGGTTGATGAAAAAATTAGTCCCCGGTCCCTATACGTTTGTTATGCCTGCCACAAAAATGGTTCCAAAACTTGTGCAGCATCCTAAACGCAAAACTACGGGCATTCGGGTTCCCGATCATGGTATTTGTTTAGCGATTATGACGGCCTTGGGGAATCCAATTATTTCCACGAGCGCCTATGCCTTGGCCCTGGAAGAAGAATTTGAATCGCCTCATTTTGCGGATTCACGCTTTGAATTGTTTGATTGCTATGAAAAAATGGTGGACATAATTATTGATAGTGATACCGAACCGTCAGGGCATTTGTCTACTATGGTCGATTTGACCGGAAATAGCCCTGAAATTATTCGTCAAGGCAGTGACTGGGAAACCGTGGAACGTTTAATTTAGAGTCCAGCAAACCATTCGTAGCCCCTATCTTCCCAATATCCTTGCTTTGTCATTAATTGTTTAGTCAATATCACCTCCGTGACCCATTTACTCTGTTTGTAGCCAAGTTTAATGGGCGAGGCAAGGCGAAGTGGTGCCCCATTCTCTATTGGAAGTGGTTCACCATTTTTCTGATAGGCTAATAATGTTTGCGGATGTAGTGAGGCCGCAAGATTCCAGCTTTCGTAATACCCGTCTGCGGATTTGAAATAAACATATTTTGCATCCTCATTGGGTTGGGCTAATTTAATTAGATCACTGAGTCGAATGCCACCCCATTGAACGATCGCCGCCCATCCTTCTACACAAATATGCCGAATGATCATAGAGGTCATCGGTAAGGCTTGAATTTCGCCTAAATTAAGCTGCAAGGGATTTTTCACTTCGCCTGAAATTCTGAGTCGATATGTTTTAAGATCAATATCTGGTACACCATTAAAGCTGTTTATTAATAATGAATTTGGTTCAATTTGATTCGCTGCAAATTCAGGAACAGATCGCTGTGAAACCATTAATTGCTGAATAGTTTGGTTCAATGGCTCAGTCCATTGATTGATTTGAGAACCCCCCCAAGAGGAGCTACAGCCATTCAGCAAAAAGCTTCCGCCGACAAAACTAGACCATTGTAGTAATTTACGACGAGATAGCGTTTGTTTTGGTAATATCAGACCCATAATATTCTCACTTTGATCGTGTACAAATAGAATTTACGCAAACAGAATTCATACAAACATTGATTTAACCAATCGTATTCCACCAAATTTTAAGGCTAAAAGTGAATGAACAAATGTAAATCCTAGTACGATCGGAATCGTCAAGAAATGGACCGTTCGTAATACTTGCCAACTACCAAAAAGATTTGCGAGCCAATGCAATTGGGCTGGTTTATACATGACTACACCAGAGACGATCGCAAGTAGTAATATTGGAATGATCACGGTGTACACAATCTTATGTCCAGCGAAAATCTTCCGTTTTTCATTAGCACTAGCTTGGACTGCTTTGAAATCCTTAGACGTCGCAAAGCGATTTTTCCAGCGTTTTGTTATAAAGATATAGAGTCCGTAGATTAGCAAATTGATGGCGTAAATCCACATCGCTGCAAAATGCCAAACCCGCCCATCCGCCAGCCCATCGCCTAACAAAAAAGTGCCTGATAAATGCATTCCCTCTCGCCCACCAAAAACAGGATTTGCATTATAAATTCGTAATCCACTACTCGTCATGATTAGTAGACTCACAATGTTAATCCAATGAAATGCCTTAGCTAGCAAATCTTGTTTAGGGGCTTTAGGTTTTTTGATGGATTCCTTAACTTCTTTCATGGGTGCGTCCTCTCAAATAAAACTAAAACTAGAGTGTTTGTGGTGGGAATAAAGGCGCAAGTAATAATTGAATTTCCACGTCCCAACCCAGCAAAATTGCGATCGCAGTCAAGATAATTAAACCACCTCCAATGCGGCTCAATTGTGAATTAATCTCGCGTAATTTTAAAAATCGCTTTGCGATCGCTTGTCCTCCATAAGCAATTGCCAACATGGGTAAAGCTGCACCAATGCCATAGGCAACCAATAATCCCAAGGATTGAGCTGCATTCTGGTTGACAGAAAGTAACAAAATGCTACTCAACACCGGACCTGCACAAGGTGTCCAAAGCAATCCTAATTGGGTCCCTAAAAGAAATTCACCCCCAAGTCCCACGACTTTCGGTTCCTTAATCCACTGTTGAATGGGCAAAGCACTAAATAGTCGATAACTCCAACTTGGAAACACTATGAGTAATCCTAACCCGAGGAGCAGTACGATCGAAATACTCCGCAGCACCGCCATCAACCCACCCAACCACTGCGCCGTAATCCCAATCAAACTCCCGGCCACGGCAAACCCTGCGATTAATCCAGAGATCAATAATAGCGGTCCAGCTCGGTGAGTCGAAAGCGATCGCCCCACAATAAGGGGTAATACGGGAAGAATACAAGGAGAAACTACCGTGAGAATTCCTGCAAATAGTGCTAAACCAATACTCAAATTTTGGGTTGCCATGCTAACTCAACCTTTTAACTCAGCAGCATTTGAATGGCTTTCTCAGTGGTGTCGTAGGCTCCTTCGCCAACATGGTCATAGCGAATGATGCCTTGACGATCGGCGAGAAACAGATGGGGCCAGTATTCATTGTTATATGCTTTCCACATTGTGAATTTATTGTCGATCGCATTGGAATAGGTGATGCCGCGTTTCTGAATAGCTCGTTTGACATTGCCAATATCGCGCTCATAACCAAACTCGGGAGTATGAATGCCGATTACATTAAGACCTTGTTTTCCATATTGTTCATGCCAACGAATAACATAGGGTAATGTTCGTTGACAATTGATACAACCAAAGGTCCAAATGTGAATAAGCGTGGCTTTGCCTTTGAGATCATGAATGGACAGCGGTGATGAGTTAATCCATTGTTCAATGCCTTGGAATTCTGGAAGCGATCGTCTAGGCTGAGCTGCTAGTGCCTGTCCCGATAATTCCATAGGTTTGTCTGGTGTTGAGTTATTGGATTGGGTCGTTTGGGGAGTACAGGCGATCGTCCCTCCCAAGCTCACCATACTTAAACCCAAGTAGGTCATCATTCTCCGTCGATTCAGTGAACTACTATCCATTTTCATATCTCTCTAAAGGTTAATTACTTTTTCTCACCATCTTTCTTCATTGCATCGCCACTTTTCATTGCATCACCATCTTTCTTCATCGCATCGCCGCCTTTCATTGCATCGCCATCTTTCATCGCATCACCACCTTTCATTGCATCGCCATCTTTCTTCATTGCATCACCTGAATTAGAAGCGGGGGTACTGCAAGCGGCAAGGTTGGTCATGAGGGCAAAACCGATCGCTAAGCTAAGGAATTTACGATTAGATTTCATGATTCTTCTCTAAGATTTGGTAAATAGTTCAGTTCGTTTCTCTAATTTCAACCTATCCTTTATTCCTGAGAAATTGCTGAGATTCGGCTAAAAAAATCTTCAGGGAAATTTCAGGAAATCTAAGGGACTATCTCAGAAGAGATTCAGATTATCCTGCGATTCTGATATCAGTGAGTTACAGTACTTTATTTAGATACTACTTAGATACAGTTCACCCAATTCTTTTAGGAGTTATTTAATGAAATTACTAGTATGAAATTATCTTCATTATTCAGGGTTATACTGGATCAGTAGTACTTTGGAAATTCTGTTACACGGATAAAAGCCCTACATCCAACAATTCTAAACACAAAAGTGCAATTAGAAATCTTGTACAATTCAGCTATTATTAATCTATGCAGGAGATAAAGGCAATGTTTAACGATCGTTTTAAATTCTTGCGCTATGCCTTACTGAGCCTTCCAGTTCTAGCCATTCTTACCTTGTCTCTCAATCGAAATGTAGGCTCTACTAGTAGCGTTCCAACCCCTGCGGCTGATATTTCGCTAGCCACTGCCAGCGGCCAACAAACCGCTATATTGGCAGGCGGATGTTTTTGGGGAGTAGAGGCGGTGTTTGAACATGTGAAAGGTGTGACGGATGTGGTATCGGGGTATTCTGGCGGTGGTGCGACGACTGCTAGTTATGCTCAAGTCAGCTCTGGCCAAACGGGACATGCTGAATCGGTGCAAATCACTTATGATCCGAAAAAAATTACGTATGATCAATTGCTCAAGGTCTACTTCACCATCGCTCATGACCCGACGGAGGTAAATCGTCAAGGGCCAGACACTGGATCCCAATACCGATCGGCTATTTTCACCACTAATGATGAGCAACAGAAAGATGCAAAAGCTTATATCGCTAAGCTCACTCAGAGTAAGGCATTTCCTAAACCGATCGCAACGATAATCTCACCGTTGAATTCATTTTATCCAGCAGAAACAGAACATCAAAATTTCATAGCGCGTAATCCTAACTATCCCTATGTTGTGATGTTTGATTTGCCAAAACTAGAACAACTTCGCAAACAATTTCCTGAACTTTACAAGTCCTAAAAATAAGTCCTAAAATCAAAATTGGAGAAAAGACTATGAGACGACGATATTTACTAAGTGCAGGTGGTGCGGCGATCGGTAGCATTTGGTTATCGCAATATTTGCCAGAACGTAGCCAAGCGAATTCACGGGTAGGGGCTAAATTTGAAATTAATAAAACCGACGACGAATGGCGCAAAATCCTAACCCGCGAGCAATATGATATTCTGCGACGAGAAGGTACAGAAGCACCGGGTAGTAGTCTGCTTTTAGAAGAACATAGGGCTGGAAATTTTGCTTGTGCAGGGTGCAGTTTACCGCTATTTAATTCAAAAACAAAGTATGAGAGTGGTACAGGTTGGCCGAGTTTTTATGCATCTATTGAGAATGCGATCGCTACCCGACGAGATGGATCCCGCTTAGAAGTCCATTGCCGTCGGTGTGGTGGACATTTGGGGCATGTTTTTGATGATGGTCCACAACCCACCGGACAGCGCTATTGTATGAATGGTGCTGCCTTGAAATTTATCGCTGGATAATAGTACTATTGTGAATCTATCTGATGATTCATTTATAACTTGAACTAGGATTCTTATGATGGCTGCTCATATTCTAATTGTTGAAGATGAAGTCAAACTTGCACGATTTGTCGAGTTAGAATTGAGCAGTGAAGGGTATGAAATTACGGTGGTGCATGATGGGTTAAATGCCTTGACGTTGGTGCGTGAGTCCAGTCCTGATATGATTTTGTTGGATTGGATGTTGCCTGGAATGAGTGGTGTAGAAATATGTAGACGGTTGCGTAGTACGGGAAATAAGGTGCCAATTATCTTTCTTACGGCCCGTGATGAGATTAGCGATCGGGTGGCGGGGCTGGATGCGGGTGCCAATGATTATGTGGTTAAACCCTTTAGTATTGAAGAACTGCTCGCCAGAATTCGTGCCCATTTGCGACAAATACAAACAGATGACTCTAATGTTTTGAGATTTCAAGATCTTAAACTCGATCGGCTAACTAGACAGGTATTTCGGGGGACACGATCGATCGAGTTGACCGTAAAAGAGTTTGATTTACTTGAATATCTATTGAGTAATCCACGCCAAGTTTTTACACGGGATCAAATTCTAGAGAAGGTTTGGGGATATGACTTTATGGGAGACTCGAATATCATTGAAGTCTATATTCGCTATTTAAGACTGAAGCTTGAAGACCAAAATGAAAAGCGTTTATTACATACCATTCGAGGTGTTGGCTATGTTGTTCGGGAGTAAGGAGATGATAAGAAGGGGCATAGAAATAATTAAATTAAACCCGATCGATCGGTTTTCACTTCAGTTTAGATTAACTCTAGAAATTGCCATGCTTTCGGTGTTGAGTTTGAGCAGTGTTGCAGCTTGGACAAGCGGAAAAATGCAGGATATCCTCATCACTACCCATACTCAAAATGTAAAATATATCGCAACTCGTTTCCCCCGTGATGTTGAACTTTACAGTGATATGCTTCCGCCTAATGTGGGTTTACAAAAAACAATTGATAATGTGTCAGTTCCCAATTTAGTGATTTGGGTTAAGAGTGGGGATAATAAACAGCTTTTGGCCCAATCTAATGGTGCAAATTCTTCCTTTATGGCTGATGAGGAATTGATGAAACTGGCGGAAATGCCGCTTCAGCCAATGGTCTATCAGTTTCACGATCGTTTCTTAGTGTTGTATCAAGGTGAAATTTGGATAAAAAATAATCTGTTGGGAAAAGTCTATATGGCGAAAGATGTGACCGATGAGGAGCGCCAATTAATTAATGCGATTCAAAGTTTAGCAGTAGTGTGTATTTTAGCCACAACCGCCACGATTATTACGATCGCCTTTAGGATTCGCCAATCGCTACAACCTTTACAGGAAATGAATAAAATCGCTGGAGCCATTTCCGCAGAAGATTTGAGTCAAGCTAAATTGCGCCTGAACAATGCACCTAGCGAGGTCAAAGAATTAGCTCAGACTTTTAATATGATGTTGTCACGTTTGTCAGATTCTTGGGAGCAACAGCGACAATTTGTGAGTAATGTTTCCCATGAACTACGCACCCCGCTGACCGTTGTTTTGGGCTACCTCCAAAGTCTCCTCCGTCGCAGTACAAACTTGAATGATTATCAAAAAGAAGCTCTCGAAACTGCCGCATCCGAAGCCGATCGCACTGTGCATTTACTACAATATTTACTTGATCTAGCTCGTGCTGATAGTGGTTATACGATTTATCGACGCGATCGAGTGAACTTGAATGAACTAGTCACTGAAGTCGCAGAAATGGCCGAACAGTTCAGTAATCGGATCATTCAAATCGAAGCGTCAGAGACTTTCTTTACCATCTGCGATCGCGATCGACTCAAACAAGTCCTCATTAATCTAATTGATAATGCTGTTAAATATTCTGCTGCTGACCAACCCATTATATTGAAAATTGATCAAAGTAATCAAAAAATTAACATTCAAGTTTGCGATCGTGGAGTGGGGATTCCACTTAAAGATCAAGGTCGAATTTTTGAACGGTTTTATCGGGTTGATGAATCTCGAACTCGTGATACAGGCGGGCATGGTCTAGGATTGGCCATTGTTAAAACCTTAGTAGATGGCATGGGTGGAAGTATTAGTATTCGATCGGAACTGGGTAGTGGTAGCGTGTTTACCATAGCCTTCGCTTCATAGCTAGGATGAATAACTAGGGTAAAATCAGTTTTGAGATCGATAAAGATGGCATACACTATTGGCTGAATCTACCGCTTAAATTGCTGTAATATTTCCATCGATCGCGATTCAGCTACAATTCAAATCCCATTTCAGATAACGATTGCCTTAACCGATCGCCTTCTGGTGAATCCATTGTTTTATATAATCCGATCGCAGTTGTGAATGAATTTAAACTTTCGGAGACTCGACCTAATTTCATCAATACGACACCCAAATTTTGATAGGGTTCAGGATTTTCAGGATTAATGGCAATCGCACGATTATAAGACTCGATCGCGGCTTCAAAATTCCCCATTGCTTTCTGAGTCATACCAAGATTGTAATGGGCGATTGCACAAGTTGAATCAATAGCGATCGCTTCACCATAAATCCAAGCTGCCGTTTCGAGATCACCATTCATTTGCCGAAGTGCGCCCCAATTGACAACAGCACCGAGTTTGAGCTTGTCGGGAATTGATTGTTCAATAGCAAGTTGAAAATGTTCGTCTGCCGCTTCAATTTGATTAGCTTGAGTATGGATAGAAGCTAAATGATAATGAAGTTCATAACGAGTTGCCGAGTCGATCGTCGTCGCTTCTAACCCTCGTTCTAGCAATAATCTTCCTTCATGATGCAATCCCAAATCACAATATAGTGCGCCTAATTTGCTACAAACATAGGGATCATTTGGATGTTGATGTAAAAAGCCTTCCATGGTGGTGCGGGCTTTGGTGAACTTATCTCGTGAATTAATTAGCTCCGGCTGATAGCCATAATGTAGAAGGGCGATCGGGTCTAGAGTAACAACCTGCCAATGAGGTTCTATTTGCAATAATGCTTCTACACTATCGTCAATCATCGCGTGATAAGGCCGCTGAAAATTGATATTTGGATGTCGTCGAAACAATCGAGAAACTAATGAATAAGGAGATTGCGTCGCCCCGACTTCCTGACGAAAAAGATTGATCACTAGCCGATGGGGATCTTGAATGGCCGCTAAGATTTCCGGCTTAATTTCTGGTTCGAGTCGTTCATCCGCATCTAACACCAACACCCAATCGCCCGTAACAAACTTAAGTGCTGCATTTCGAGCCATAGAAAAATCATCACACCATATAAAATGTTCGACCTGCGCGCCATATTGATGGGCAATTTTACAAGTATTATCCGTTGATCCAGTATCCAAAATTACAGTTTGATCTACAAAATCAATAACGCTATCAAGGCAAGCTGCAAGATTTTTAGCTTCATTGCGCACGATCATGCAGAGACTGAGTGAAGGAGTGAGTGAAGGGCGATCGGGGGAAACTTCCATAGCGCTGAATCAAAGGACCTAAATCATACTAAGCTGATATGGGTTACGAGTTGATATTAAATAGTGTCAGTCATGACTGCAATCTGGCGACGGAAAAAGAACTTAGAATGGGTAGGACAGGCGATCGTATTGGCGATCGTGGTAGGTCTGTTGGTGTTGTTTGGTCATAATTTGGATCAAAGTTTAAAACGTTTGGGCCTTCGACTAGGATTCAAATTTTTGGATTCTCAAGCTGGATTTAGTGTGGCGGAGTCGGTTATTTCCTACGATCCAAGTCAGCCTTACAGTCGAGTACTTTTGGTCGGATTTCTGAATTCCCTGAAAGTGATTTTTAGTAGTCTGATTGCTGCGACAATTATTGGTGTAGTCGCAGGTATCGCGAGGCTTTCAGATAATTGGTTAGTGCGGCAAATGGCAAAGGTCTATGTAGAAGCTCTACGAAATTTACCGTTATTATTGCAGTTATTATTTTGGTATTTTGTTGTCTTTTTAGCCTTACCAAAAGCTGACAATCCAATTTTCTTCGGATTTATTCAAATTAGCCGATCGGGTATCAATCTATTGGGTTTAGCACTGTCACCAGAATTTTCGTCATTGTTTGCCGGACTAACATTTTATACTGGAACCTTCATTGCTGAAATCGTTCGAGGTAGCATTAAAGGTGTCGATCGGGGTCAGTCGGAAGCAGCGCGGGCATTAGGCTTATCGTCTGGGGTGACATTGCGTCGAGTAATTTTTCCACAAGCATTACGAATTATGATTCCATCCTTAGCAAATCAATATTTAAATCTCGCGAAAAACTCAAGTCTAGCGATCGCCATTGGTTATCCTGATCTCTATGCCATATCATCTACCACATTTAACCAAACAGGCCGAGCCGTGGAAATGATGATTTTGATTAGTATTACCTATTTGGCCGTGAGTCTAACCATAGCGGGGCTGCTCAATGCCTACAATAGTCGAATGCAGCGGAGTTCACGATGAATGCAAAAACAACTATAAAACCTGTGCGTTGGGTTCAAAAGAATCTATTCAATACACCCTACAATGCAGTTCTTACTATTCTATGCGTATGGATTCTCTGGAGTATTTCATCGTCTCTTTTCTCGTGGCTGGGTCAATCTGAATGGACGGTCATTAGTGAAAATTTGCGATTGTTTTTGGTGGGACGTTTCCCTGAAACTCAATTGTGGCGTATGGGAGCAATCGTAACTATCCCCATTTTGATCGCAAGTACATTGGTCGTCCGCCGATCGCAAGCCTGGAATTTTGTATTAATCCCTGTAGGATTGGGGACGATCGCATGGTTGGCAAATGGTGGATTTGGATTGCCATTAATCCGATCGAGTTTGTGGGGTGGATTATTTTTAACGCTGTTTGCTGCCGCCATTAGTACAGCATTAGCCTTCCCCTTGGGATTGTTGTTAGCATTGGGACGACGCAGTGAATTACCTGTCATTCGTGGAATTTCGACAATCTATATTGAATTAGTGCGGGGATTACCATTAATTGGCATATTATTTATGGCACAGGTGATGTTGCCATTGGTCGTTCCGTTTCGGCTCGATCGGCTGCTGCGGGCAATCTTAGGGTTAACATTTTTCAATGCCGCCTATCTCGCTGAAAATATTCGATCGGGCCTTCAATCATTGCCTTCTGGACAATCAGAAGCGGCGAGATCGTTAGGGTTAAACTCAATTCAAACCCTGAGATTTATCATACTCCCTCAAGCATTAAGATTAGTAACTCCGGCGATCGTGGGACAGTTCATTTCACTTTTCAAAGACACCTCACTTCTCGCCTTGTTTGCGTTGTTTGAATTAACCGGGATTGCCCGATCTATTCTTTCACAGCCGCAGTTCCTTGGGCGCAATGGAGAGGTGTATTTGTTTATTGGGTTAATTTATTGGATGTTTTGTTTTGGGTTATCTCAATTTAGTAAACGGTTAGAGGTGCGATCGTCATGATTAATACTATTAAAACTGAAACGCCTATTCTGATTGCTAATGATGTCAGTAAATGGTTTGGAAAATTTCAAGTATTACGCAACGCAAATTTGCAGGTGAAGGCTGGAGAAGTGGTCGTGATTATGGGACCCTCTGGTTCTGGTAAATCCACATTTATTCGGACCTTTAATGCGCTGGAGCCTTATCAGGAAGGACGTATCACGATTGATGGTATTCCACTGACTGAAGATATTCAAAACATTGATCAAATTCGTCAGAATGTTGGGATGGTTTTTCAACAATTTAATCTTTTTCCACATTTGACAGTGTTGGAAAACATAACGCTCGCTCCTATTCAAGTGCGAAAATTCACTAAAACTCAAGCCAATGAAATCGCACTACGACTTCTCGATCGGGTCGGTATTTTAGAACAGGCTCAAAAGTATCCGGGCAAACTGTCTGGCGGTCAACAACAGCGCGTCGCGATTGCCCGTGCCCTGGCCATGGAACCTAAAATTATGTTGTTCGACGAACCGACCTCATCACTTGACCCAGAAATGGTTCGCGAAGTGCTGGACGTGATGCGATCGCTGGCGAAATCGGGTATGACCATGCTGGTTGTGACCCATGAAGTTGGGTTTGCGAGAGAAGTTGCCGATCGGGTCATCTTTATGGACGCTGGACAAGTGATTGAAGACACAACCCCTGCCGAGTTTTTTACCCAACCCAAGGAGGCGCGATCGAAGCTTTTTCTCTCTCAAATTCTGTAGAAAATGATAATTTTATGGCCTTGCTTAAGTTATTCAGAGTAGTTTTTTAGTGAGATCTATTAGAAATTCGGCGATTAGTGCGGTATGTTTTGATATAAATAAGCGTACAATTGTTCTGGTTGTAGAGCAATAAATCCCAGTCTTGGGAGCATCAGCATTGGGAGTGATTGCATGGAAATTTTGTCGGTTACGCTCACCAATTTTAAAGCCCATACCGATCGTTGCTTTACATTTCAGCCCGGAACAAATGCGATTTGTGGTGAAAACGGGGCTGGGAAGACTAGTATCTTAGAAGCGATCGCCTGGGTTTTGTTTGATCATAAAGGTGATTATAAAGTTGAAGAACTAATCCGTAATGGATCGGCCTCCGCACAAGTTCAAGTTCAAATGATTTCCAGCCGAGACCAGCGAACCTATCGAATCAAGCGTTGTACACGTAGTGGCTATAGTATTTATGATCCTCAAATTGGTGAAACTCTTCCCTACACTCGAATTAAAGACGAAGTTCTGCCATGGTTACGTCAACACCTAGGACTGTCGCCGGGAACTGATTTAGCTGATTTATTTAGCAGTACCATAGGCGTTCCCCAAGGGATGTTTACGGCAGACTTTTTGTTGGAAGCAAGTAAACGTAAAGCAGTATTCGACAAGGTTTTAAAAGTTGAGGAATACCAAAAAACTTGGAAAGAACTTGCCACACTAGAGAAGTTCTCTAAAGTAGAAAGCGATCGTATTACTCGTGAAATAGAACAACACGAAGAAACTTTGAAGGATTGGGAGGTACTATCACAAAAGCGATCGGATTTAATTGCAGAAATTGCAACCTTGCAAACTAGTTTGCAACAATGGAAAATCCAGCTTGTCACACTTCAAACAGAACAACAACGTCTTGGACAGCAAATCCAAGCCCAGCGGAGTCTTCAGACCCAAATCGATCGGACTCAAGTTCAACTTCAAGCCCAAAAATCTCGACTTATTGAACTTGATCATGAACTTACGATCGCCCAAGAATCCTACGATATTTGTGTCAGTCGTCGAGAGGCTTATGGTGCATTTCAGGCCGCCGAGGAATCATTGAAAGAATTGGAAAAAGAACGATCGCAACAACAGCGGCTTTTTCATCAAAAACAAACTTTAATTCAAAATACAAGTCATCAACAATCTCAACTTGCGGTCTTGACTGAACAAATAGAACGCCTAAATCAATCTGAAATTGCTCTCGAACAGCTCAAACCCCAAATAGCGCATCAAGAACAAATTGAACAGCGCGATCGTAAATTTCGTGAACAACTTCAAACCTGTCAAACTTGGCGACAAGCGATCGCACGCGATGAAAAACGATTGCAACAACTCAAACTCCGTCAAAGCCAACTTCATCAAGAACTCGATCGGCTCAATAGTCTAGCGGCAGCGGTTCAGGCACTTCCCGATCTCGAAGACCAGCAGCAGCGCTATCAACAACAGCTTAGTCGGGTTACTGTCGCTAAGCAATTTGAAACCGATTTACGATTAATTTTTACCACTGCGATCGATCGTAAATCAATTCAAACCGAACAAATTCAAATAGCCACCGAACTTCTCTCGCAACTTGCTATTGCATATCCCGTTCAGCAAAATGCTCTTGTCCAAATCCAAGCGATCGTTATTCAAGGTAAAACTCTTCAAACTGAATTACTCACATCCCTCGAAGCCATTCTGACGGACCTTTCTCAACAAGTAGATGCCCAACGGCTTCAACAACAAATCAATCAAATTCAAACCCAAATTCGTACTGTTCGACAACAACAAGCGCAATACCTGACGCGCGAGGCTAAACTTCAAGAAGGTAAAACAATTGATGCCGAAATCGTTGAAGTTCGTAACCACCTTACTGAAATTCAACAGCATTTGTCTGAAGAACCTGCACTTCAGCAACAGCTTTCCGAAGTTTCAATAGAACTCCGTGAACTAAATGATCCGCGAGGTCGTAGTCGATTGTTACTTCAAGAATTACAAAATCGTAGCCGTCTAATCCAACAACAACAAGGGATTCATTCTGCACTTTCTATAACAACTAGAACGCTTGTACAAATCGATCGGGATCTAGAAAATTTCTCAGACTTGCCAGAAAAAATCATAACTCATCAAACATTGAAAGAGCTAAATCAAACTGACTATGAACTCTATTTAAAGCATCGAAATACAGCAAATCGACAGCGGGAACTTAAACCGCAGCGCGATGAGCTTGAAACCAAACTTGAAACCCAGACTGAAACGCTAGAAGCCCTCCAAGTCCAACAGGATAAGTTCTCCACTGAACTCGATCCCCAAACCATTGAAATGCTTCAGTCATCATTGCTTGAAGCTCAAACTCAACAAACAACACTCAGTACACAATTGCCGATGAAGCAGCAGTTTTTGATTGAATATGACGGCCAAATTCAAAAACTCGAAGCCATTCAAATTAAACTCAAAGCTGCTCAAACTAAACTGAAACAACACCAACGAACCGATCGCTTCATTAAGTTTGCCCGCAAAGCCTTCAAAGAAGCTGGACCCCGTATTACAGAACGCTATGTTCAGACGATCGCTCATGAAGCCGATAAACTCTTCCGCGAATTGCTAAACCGCCCAAATGTTGCTTTAGATTGGACACGAGAGTATGAAATTCGGGTACGGGAAGGGGCGAACGATCGGCGTTTTGTGAATCTTTCAGGCGGCGAACAAATGTGTGCAGCGCTTGCGGTACGGTTGGCATTGTTGAAGGTTTTGGCTGATTTGAATGTAGCCTTCTTTGATGAGCCGACTACCAACATGGATCGTCCCCGTAGAATTAAGCTGGCTGAAGCAATTTCAAATATCAAAACCTTCCGCCAGCTTTTTGTAATTAGTCACGATGATACCTTTGAACAAGTCACTGAAAATGTGATTGTTGTGACTCGCGAATAGTCCCTAAAATTATTGATTTTGTACTGTTTGGGAGTTGCGTTGATCGCGCTCTTAGATTTAAGATCAAACCGCTTCTCAACCCAGTCACTCCTAAGTCTCAGCTCACTATGCCTTACGTTCTAATTATCCACGAAGTCGAAAATTATGCGGCCTGGAAAGTAATATTTGACCAAGCCCTCGGACTCAGACGCACAGCGGGGGAACTCTCCTATCAACTTCTCCAATACGAAAATCGTCCGAACCAAATCGTACATTTTTCTGCCTGGACTTCGATCGCAGCAGCAAGATTATTTTTTGAATCTCCAGAATTAGTCGAAATTCGAGCTAAGGCAGGGGTGAAATCTCCTGAATTTATTTATCTCGAAGAACTGGAGTCTGGTACTTTATAACTGAAATTTTGAGACAATTTAGAAATTGCCACTTTTGCTGAAAGGCTAAGCGTCATTACTTAGAGACACAGACACAATTGATCTAATTCATCCATCTGTGCGATCGCACAGATGCAGAACCCTTGGCCATTCATTCGATCGGAATTTTGCAAGGAACGATGATTTTAGCGGTGACCCTGCAACGTCCGGAGTTGATGATAGCAGCGGGCGATCGGGTCAAACATTGAGGAACGTTGGGTGCTCGATCACTACTTAGATAATTGCCCCCAAAACATCTATCCAAACAAATATGACTGAAACTATCTTAAGCTGGACCCACCATTCTCTCTGGCTTAACAAACTCATCAAATGATTCAGAACTCAATAAGCCCAGACTTACACAAGCTTGCTTAAGTGTTGAATTATTCTCAAATGCCAGCTTCGCAACCTTCGCCGCATTATCATAGCCAATATGTGGATTTAATGCCGTCACCAACATCAATGAATCATTCAAAAAATGTTGAATTTTATCAGGATTCGCTTGAATTCCCACCACCATATGATCCGTAAATGAATTGGATGCATCACTTAACAGCCGAATCGAATGGAGCAAATTGTGAATCATCACAGGCTTGAACACATTCAGTTCAAAATTACCCTGACTCCCCGCAAATCCGATCGCACCATCATTCCCCATCACCTGCACACAAACCATCGTCATCGCCTCACACTGCGTCGGATTCACCTTCCCCGGCATAATTGAAGAACCCGGTTCATTCGCCGGAAGTGTCAGTTCACCCAATCCACAACGCGGACCCGAACCCATCCAGCGCAAATCATTGGCAATCTTCATCAACGCGCAAGCAGTCGCTTTCAATGCACCACTCGTCATCACGATCGCATCATGGGCGGCCAGTGCTGCAAACTTATTCGGTGCGGTAATGAATGGTAAACCCGTTAATTCAGCAATAGTCTTTGCAGCGCGATCGGCAAATTCAGGATGGGTATTTAATCCAGTCCCGACGGCTGTTCCCCCGATCGCAAGTTCATAAAGTCCTGGTAATGTAGATTGAATTTGAACTAACGCCCGATCGATTTGTGCGACATATCCCGAAAATTCCTGGCCTAGGGTTAACGGCACAGCATCCATCAAATGGGTCCGGCCAATCTTGATAATTGAATTGAATTCTTGTTCTTTTACCACTAACGAATTACGTAATTTTTGTAATGCAGGAATCAGATTTTGGTTAATTACTTGTACAGCAGCAATGTGCATCGCCGTTGGGAATGTATCATTCGAGGATTGAGAGAGATTGACATGATCGTTTGGATGAATAGGCGATTTGCTGCCGAGATTACCCTTTACAAGAGCGATCGCACGGTTTGAAATCACCTCATTTGCATTCATATTCGTCTGAGTCCCGCTTCCCGTTTGCCAAATGCTCAGCGGGAAATGATCATCTAGTGTTCCAGCAACTACCTCATCAGCCGCTTGAATTAACACCGTCGCTTTTTCACAATCCAATTTACCCAGATCCCGATTCACCATAGCCGCAGCCTTTTTCAATATCCCAAAGGCCCGGATCATCTCCGGCGGCATCACATCCGTCCCGATCGCAAAATACCGCAACGATCGTTCAGTCTGCGCGCCCCAATACCGATCGTTTCGGACTTCGATCGCACCCATACTATCGGTTTCAGTGCGTGTTTCAATCGGGGTTTCAGATGAATAACTCATAGAATTTTAGGGTTAGATTTTGATCAAAGCTGTACTAGAATCGCATACTCAAGTCCATCCAGGAACTCCGAGTCATGGGCACACTGCTAGAAATAATATTGACCCCAGTTTCCGCGATCGCCCGAATACTATCAAGACTCACATTCCCCGAAGCCTCAATTAAAATCCGATCGCCATAGTGTCGAATTAGTGTCACCGCTTCACGCATGGTTGAAATTGGCATATTGTCCAACATAATAATATCGGCCCCATGATCTAGTGCTTCTTGAACTTGGCTCAGCGTTTCGGTCTCCACTTCAATCGTCAACGGATAGGGAATTTGGGCACGGACTAATGCGATCGCCTCGGCAATCCCGCCCGCCGCCGCAATATGATTGTCTTTGATCATGGCGGAGTCGTCGAGACCCATCCGGTGATTGACTGCACCGCCCACCTGAGACGCATATTTTTCCAGAATCCGGTGTCCTGGCGTAGTTTTTCGAGTGTCTGCAAATCGGGTATTCAAGCCTTCAAGTTGAGCCACAAATCGTTCCGTCGCCGTCGCAATTCCACTCAACCGCATCGCCAAATTCAAGGCCACTCGCTCGCCCGTCAGCAACGCCTCAAATGGCCCGGAAATCTTCGCAACCATCTCGCCCGCCATAACCCGATCGCCATCCTTTACGCAGACTTCAAATTCAACGTCTGAGTCTAAAAGCTGGAAAACCCGAGCTGCGATCGGCAATCCGGCAACAATCCCAGTTTCTTTCGCAATCCAAGTGGCGCTATTTCTCTGCGAACCCTTCACCATCAAGGCTTGAGTCACTCGATCGCCCCGGCCAATATCCTCCAAAAGCCAGGGCTGAATCAACACATCTAAAACCAAGTTGGAGGGAAGGGAAAAGCCATGAAAAAATGTCGATGTCATCGGAGACTATGCCTGTAGACTTGTATACCAGCTATTATTGTGGTGATTTGCCGTTCTGTGAATGTCTTGGACACTCTGTTCTGGAAACTTGTACCGGGAAACCTGTTCTGGGAAACCTGTGCTGAGAAACTAGGGAACGCTGAATTTAATCTCAACTCGCTTTATCCTGACCTAGGAGAGCTTTCCTTGGAAGCTTTGACACAGAAAACGTTAAACGAAAATTTCAAGACAGGACTTCTCAAACGGCTTAAGACATTGGTGAAGGAGTCGGTTGATTGTCATGCAATTTGCGAACATTCGGTGAAGGGAATAGTACAGTCGCTTGATATTTGTGGCTGTCAACTGCGAATTTTTAATAGTGAAGCAACCTTGACAACAGCGCTGTATGAGTACGTGTGCGATCGCGATGAAGTGGGTTCGATCCTTATCCACCACACCAGCTTCCCCGATACCGATCCGCCGAATATAAGCCCGATCGTTGAAGCTAAGCTAACTCATGATTACTCTGAAACCCCGGTCTTTACCTTTCGCTATCCCTTAATTAGCCAAATGGAAGTTCTGGGTGAACTTGTAGTTCATCGTGAAGAACATGAAAATTTTGATGCAGATACACTGGACCTATTGGATGAAATTGGGACTTATTGTGCGATCGGCCTACGTCAAATGCGCTTTCTCCGAGTCAGCCAAACCCAATCCGTCGAACTAAAACGTCTCCACCAACTTCAAGATACGTTCCTCAGTACTGTATCTTACGAGCTAAGAATTCCCCTGTCGAATATTAAAATGTCAAGTCAAATGTTGGGCTTGGCTTTGCGCAGGTCAGCCGAGGTTAATGCACTGGCTGATGCACAGACTCCGTTTATCCTAGAAGCCCCGGCTTACTCGAAGGTGAGTTGCTATTTGGAAGTGTTACAAAAAGAATGCGATCGGGAAATCAAGCTGATTCAAGATTTGCTGGACTTGCAACAGCTAGACAATGAGACCGTTTCGTTGCTGGTTAGCTCCATTGACATACCGCAATGGTTAACCTACGTCGTCAATCCCTTCCCGAAACGCTTCCAGGAACATAACATCAATTACAGTATTAATATTGAACCCGACCTTCCAGCCCTAGTCTGTGATCAAAATAGTCTGTCGCGCATTATGGTTGAGCTGCTGAATAATGCCTATCGTTATACGCCCAGCGGAGAAAGTATTTGGATTCACGTCTTCCAGAAAAAAAATACCCGATCGAATTCGCCCACCCAGCTTTATCTACAGGTGATTAATTCTGGCGTTGAGATTCCCTTGGAAGAACGATCGAAGGTGTTCGGGAGGTTTTATAGAATTCCTCGCCTAGACATTCGTAAACTGGGCGGAACCGGATTAGGACTCGCCCTAGTAAAGAAGCTGACATTGCGGCTTGGCGGCGAAGTGAAGCTGGAGAGTGTGGGCGGTGCAACGACCTTTACGGTGATTTTGCCATTCCAAAGCCTGCGATCGTAGGTCTTCTCTATTTCTTGTATGACTTTCGAGTTTGTGAGTTATGTAACATTCCACCGCTGTTCAAGTCCCGCTTCTTGCTAAGATATGGGCTTGCTATTTTTTACAGGCTTTTCAACGCTTGCAAAGCGAAGCCCTCAAGGAGAATTAAGACTATGGCGCGGATGTACTACGACGCAGATGCAAATCTCGACCTACTCAACGGCAAAACCGTTGCAATCATTGGTTTTGGCTCTCAAGGCCATGCCCATGCTCAAAATTTAAGTGACAGCGGTGTCAACGTCATTGTCGGACTGTATGAAGGCAGCAAATCCGCGCTGAAGGCGAAGGACGCAGGTTTGGACGTGAAAAACGTTGCAGATGCCACCAAGGCTGCTGATTTCATCATGATTCTCTTGCCTGATGAAGTCCAACGCGACATCTACGAACGGCAAATCGCTCCAAACCTCAGCGCAGGTAAGACTCTAGCCTTTGCCCACGGTTTCAACATCAACTTCGGCCAAATTGTGCCACCGAAGGATATAGATGTGGTGATGATTGCGCCAAAAGGACCCGGACATATGGTGCGTCGGACTTACACTCAAGGCGAGGGTGTTCCTGCGTTGTTTGCGGTGTATCAAGATGCAACGGGTCAAGCTCGCGATCGGGCCATGGCTTATGCAAAGGGCATCGGCGGCACCCGTGGTGGAATTTTGGAAACCACATTCCGTGAAGAAACAGAAACCGACCTATTCGGCGAACAAGTGGTCCTCTGTGGCGGCTTGAGCGCGTTGATTAAAGCGGGTTTTGAGACCTTGGTGGAAGCGGGCTATCAGCCTGAATTGGCCTATTTTGAATGCTGCCATGAAGTGAAGTTGATTGTGGACCTAATTGTCGAAGGTGGTTTAGCAACCATGCGCGACAGTATTTCAAGCACGGCTGAGTACGGTGATTTGACTCGTGGGCCTCGAATTGTGACGGATGAAACGAAGAAGGAAATGAAAAAAATCCTTTCTGAAATCCAATCTGGACAGTTTGCCCGTGAGTTTGTATTGGAAAACCAATCCGGTAAGGCTGGGTTTACAGCAATGCGCCGCCGTGAAGCAGAACACCAAATTGAATCCGTTGGTAGCGACCTTCGGGCAATGTTTAGCTGGTTGAAAAAGGCATAATCGTCTAGCTTATTCACCCATGAGTCCGATCGCAGTGCCTGAATTTGTTCTCTGGTTAGCCCAAGCAAAACAGGCTGCGATCGTGCATTCAATTGCTTTAGCGGAACTAGATTGGTTGCTTTTAGGGGTGACTGATTTAGACCGTTTAAGTTTGAAATTTGAGACTTATAAAACCCGATCGTGTATTCAATGTGAATGGCCGATCGCAACGCTACAAGCGAAATGGCACCAACGCATTTACAACAATGTTCCAGTTCAATATTTAGTCGGTCGTACTCCATGGCGACAGTTTGATCTGATAGTGTCAGATGCGGTCTTAATTCCCCGACCAGAGACAGAATGCATCATTGATCTAGTCGCTGAAATAATTGCAAAATCACCTGAATTAGCTACGGGTAATTGGGTAGATTTAGGAACTGGAAGCGGAGCCATTGCGATCGCTCTAACGGATCTTATGCCTGACGCTA